>DAIOGH010000007.1:0-136516 GCA_036745335.1 Paracoccaceae bacterium | reverse complement strand
TCCTGCCGAGAAAATTCTACTTCTGCATCCCCTTAACCATGGGGAGGATTACCGAGAGGCTGTTTCCAGGTACCAAACTGATCACTTTAGACCACATGGCCGGGCAAAGCAGGCAGATAAGGATTTCCGAGAAGGCTATTGCTGGCTCGCATTTGATATTGATAACTTTCGCATCGTTGGAGTGCTAGCTAACACACAGAATCAAGAGTACTCGGATGAGACGATAGGCAAGGCTGATTGGTTTCCACTGCTCGAACCGGAAAAACGTGCGACGCTTTTTAATAGATCTATTGCAAATGAAACACCCATCCTGATTGATCCAGTTGACCCTTCTGATCCCGGTAAAATTGTGTTCAACGATAATGGTGAGGCACACCCCGCTGACAATCTATCAGATGCAGAAAGGCCCCTAGTTAATAAAGCGATCTCTATTCTTGGAATTCGGCAGGATCAATTGAACGGGAAACGGCGCGCCAAATGGAGAGAGTGCGCCAGAAAATCGCGCAGTATAATAGATTCTTCAAGAAACCAAAAGGGCTGCGCACTCCGGAGGAAGCTGAGACCATGCAAGAACTAGCGCAAGAAATAATAACTATGGCTTCTTGCAAGTCGGAGTTCAGTGCAGCCGTTAGATGTTGCCTTAGAGCAAATCGACTTGATGATTTCATTATTCGAGACGAACTCGATCCACTTAAAATCAAAGCGGAATGACATTATTGAATGTTCTTGGATTCTTGAGAAGGATGGTGCCGCTGAAGGGACTCGAACCCCCGACCCCATCATTACGAATGACGTGCTCTACCAGCTGAGCTACAGCGGCATCCTTCTCGGCCTAGGCCCTACTATGGCCCTACTAACAATTCAACCCCCTGCCTAACCTGTTGGCTTCACACACCTTTCACGAGCGGACCCGCTACTTACGAATGACGTGCTCTACCAGCTGAGCTACACCGGCACGCTTCTCTGTCATGGCACGGCATTGCCACAACGGGGCTGCACTTAGCACCGCTTCCGGTGGCTGTGTAGCCCTAATTTGCGCGGCGCAGGATTTCGTCGGGGGTCAGGCCGGGGTCTTCGGCGGGGCTGGCAGGTTCGGGTTGTGGTTCCGGGTCAGGCTCGGGCTCTGCAATCGCGGGTGCCGTATCCTCGATCTCTTCGGCCTCGATCAGTTCGGGCACCTCCTGACCGAACAGAAGCGGGGCCAGATCGGCGGCGGCACCGGCGCGCTGGTGTGTCGGCCGCGCGGGTTCACGCCAGGACAGCGTATCGAAGCCACCGCAATCCGGGCAGATCGGTGCCCATTCGGTCTGGATCGCCTGGCATTTGTCACAGCACCATTGCGCCCCGCGCGACGCGGTCAGCGCCCGCGCCAGAATGCCACGCACGACGGAGTCTTCGGCACCCGTCCCGCGCTCGGCCGCGGCAAGAATGGCCAGCGACCGTTGGGTCGGGTGATCCTCGGCCAGGGTGCCCAGTGCATTGCGGGCACCGGTGAAATCCTTGTTGGCCAACAGAAGCTCGGCCCGCGTCAGGCGGGTTTCCTCATCCTGCGGGCGGGTCTGCAACAGGGGCTTGAACCGCTTCAGGCGTTCGGCCGGGGTTTCGTCCGGTTCGATCGCGGCAAAAGCGGCGGCAAGATCGGGATGCGGCATCACCTCCCATGCCTTTTTCAGCACCCTGCCCGCCCCCTTGCGGTCGCCCTTTTCCACCAGCGCATGCGCCGCAATCACTGCGGCGGGGATCAGGTCAGGCGACAGCTTGTTGGCCTCGATCGCCGCTTCGCGCGCCTCGATGCTGCTGCCCTCGTCGGTGATGCCCTTGGCTTCCTGCAGGGCCAGAAGCGCATCGCGGCGGCGATAGACCGAGCGCGGCAATTCTCCCGACCGCAGTTTTTCGCCCAAGGTGGCCCGCGCGCCCTTCCAGTCGCGGGTATCGGCCTGAAGTTTCAGCAGGATGTCCTGCGTCTCGGGGTGGCGCGGTTTCAGCGCAAAGGCCTTTTCCGCCAGCTTCAGCGCGGTGTCGGTGTCGCCATCCGCCAGCTTTTGCCGCAACAGCCCCCGCACTGCGACAAAGCGGGTCTGCTCATTGCCCAGCAGGGATTTGTAGGCTGTCAAAGCGGCGCGGCGGTCGCCCCCGGCTTCGGCCGCCTGCGCCACCAGAAGGGTGGTCAACTCGGGCTTTTTCAGCAGCCGTTCCGCAGCCCGCGCGCGCTGCATCGCCATCGCATGTTCACCCGAGGCCAGCGCCACCAGCGCATCCGACATCGCGGCATAGCCCTTGCGTTCGCGGTTGCGGTCGAAGAACCGGCTGATCGCGGTTTCATCGCCGTTCAGGAAATGCACCGTGGCGGATATCAGCGCCAGCGCCTTCAGCGCCAGCCAGACCAGAGCGAACAGCAGCAGAACCCCGACCACGGCCTGCAAGGGGCCAAGGGTGAATTCCTGCCCCGCCGCACTGATGCGCAGCGCCTCTCCGGTATCCGACAGCATTCCGCCCAGCACCGCCAGCATGGCAACGGCCAGAAGGAAAAGGACGATCTTCGTCAGCGACCACAGCACCTGTTACCCTCCTTGCACACCGACGGCGGCAGCCAGTTCGGCCAGCCCCTGTTCTGCGGCAAGCCAGCCCTGCGCCATGACGGTCCAATCCGCCATCTCGGCCTGTGCTTCGGGCGGCAGGGCCGCCAGTTCATCCAGCGCAACCTGAACCTGACCGGATTGCACCGCCGCCTCGGCCCGCGACAGCACGGCGTCGGGATCGTTGCCCTCGCGCGGTTCCAGCGACCGGGCACCGGTCTGGATGCGCAGGAAGCTGTAAAGCCGGTCTCCGATGCCATCGCCCGTTTCGGCCCGCAACGCGCTGTCCAACGCCTTCCGCGCGGCGGCGGGAAAGGCTTCGGCCAGCGCCTGCTGGGTGACAAGCCCCCTGTCGGCCGCTTCCGTCAGAACCGGGGCCAGCGGCAGGCCATCCAGTGCGGGCAGAAGATCGGCAAAGGGCGCTCCGGTGCGGGCGGCGCGGCGTAATTGCTCCACGGCCTCGATCCGGGCAGCCTGCTGTTGCGCAGCTTCGACGGCGGCTTTTGCTTCGTTTTCCTGCGCAACGGCACGCTCGGCCAAGGCAGCATCAACGGCAGCCTTGATCGCGTCGGCATCGCCGGGGCCGTTGCCCAGCCCGGCAACCTGCTGTTTCAGATGATCGACCGCCTCGGCCAAGGCAGCAACCTGCACGGCGGAAACCTCGTCGCCCAGCGCGGGTGCGGCCTTCAACTCGGCCAGCACCATTTCGTTCGCCTTGACCGCAGCAGCCAGCGCCGCAAGATCTTCGGGGCTGACGCCAGGCAACGGTTCGGGGACCGATTCAAGCGCCGTCAGCCGGTCGGCCAGTGCCTTTCCCGCAGAGTCCGAAGCATCAAGCCGGGCCGCAAGCGCCGTGATTTCGGCCTGCAACGGGTTTTCTCCGCGCCAGCCCAGCGGATCATACCAGGCCAGGGCCGTGCCCGCCCCACCCAGCAACAAGGCCACCGCCACCAGCCCCAGCCCCCCACGGCGCGCGGGCGGCACGTTCCGCACCGCTTCGGTCTCGACCGCGTCAATCCCTGCGACAGGCGCGGGGCTTTCCGGCTCCGTCAGGGTCTCGGGCGTGTCCTGCGACGACATGCGGGGGATTTCCTTCGGTTGCGCCTGGCTCCCCACCACCTAAGCACCGCATCCGCCCGGCTTCAAGGCACGAGGGACCGAATGACGCGGAGGATCGCCGCCTGCATCGTCGGGCCATCCGGGTTGTCGGCCACGACGGCCTGCCGTTTGAGCGGCTCTGGCAGGGCATCCAGAACAGCGGGCGCGATAAGACAGGGATGAAGCGTGGCGCGAATACCGGGCGGGCAGGCCGCCAGAAACAGCCCGGCCGAGCGGGCGGAATAGAGCGGCAACACCACAGGGCCAGGCCGGGCAAGCAGTGCCCGCGCATCCGCCGTCAGGCTCTGCGGAAGCTGCGCATAGACCACGGCTTCTGCCGCGGGCTGGCCGCGCGCGGAAAGGATCGCCGATATGTCGGCTGAAACCTGCTGCCCGCGCAGATAGAGAAAGGGGCCGGTCTCGGTCCTCAGGGCCGCCAGCAGCTGATCGGCGGTGTTGCCCAGAGAGATCGCGTCAAGACCCTTTGCCCTGGCCACGGCGGCGGTCCGCTCGCCCACACAGAAGGCGCGCGGCGGAAGGTCGGGACGCAATTGCCCCGCCGCCTGCGCCCCGGCCTCCGACGTCAGAATCAGTGCCGAGAACCGGCCTTCGGGCAGGACAACGGACGGAAATTCGGTCCGCATCAGCGGCGAGACCAGCGTCTTCATGCCTTGCCCGGCCAGATCCTGCGACAACCGGTCGGCCTGCGGTTGCGGGCGGGTGATCAAAACTGTCGGCATCCGGTCCAGCCTACACCTCCCCGGCGCCCGCCCCAAGCATTGTGCGGGGGCCGGGCTGATGCTACCTGCGAGGGATACCCCGCCACAAGCCGGAACCATGACACGCAGTCTGACCTTTCTGGGCATCGAATCAAGCTGCGACGATACCGCCGCTGCCGTCGTGCGCGCGACCGGGTCGGGGGGCGGCGAAATCCGCTCCAGCGTGGTGCAAGGTCAAGCGGCGCTTCATGCGGATTTCGGGGGCGTGGTGCCGGAAATCGCCGCCCGTGCGCATGTCGAGCGGCTGGATGGCTGCATCGCGCAGGCGCTGGATCAGGCCGGGATGGCATTGGCCGATCTCGACGGCATAGCCGTCACCGCCGGACCGGGGCTGATCGGCGGCGTGCTGTCCGGTCTTATGACGGCCAAGGCACTGGCGGTTGCGACCGGGCTGCCGATGGTTGGGGTAAACCATCTGGCCGGCCATGCGCTGACTCCCCGGCTGACCGACGGGCTGGCGTTTCCCTATCTGATGCTTCTGGTCTCGGGCGGCCATTGCCAGTTTTTGTCCGTCGACGGCCCCGAAAGTTTTCGCCGTCTGGGCAGCACGATCGACGATGCGCCGGGCGAGGCGTTCGACAAGATCGCCAAACTGCTGGGCCTGCCCCA
Source organism: Paracoccaceae bacterium (assembly GCA_036745335.1). Lineage (GTDB taxonomy): Bacteria > Pseudomonadota > Alphaproteobacteria > Rhodobacterales > Rhodobacteraceae > Pseudogemmobacter. The sequence goes on along the minus strand of DAIOGH010000007.1, from coordinate 131,454 downwards.
GCCCGGCGGCCCGCATGTCGAGACCGAGGCTGCGGGCGGCGACCCCCGGCGGTTCTCCTTTCCCCGTCCGTTGCTGGATCGGCCGGGTTGCGACCTGTCCTTCTCAGGCTTGAAAACCGCGGTTCTGCGGGCGCGGGATGAGCTGGTTGCGGCGCAGGGCGGGCTGACCACGCAGGACAGGCGGGACCTTTGTGCCGGGTTTCAGGCCGCGGTGGCCGATGTGCTGGCCGAAAAGACCCGGCGCGCCCTGGCGGCCAATCCTGTGGCTGCAATCGCAGTTGCGGGGGGTGTGGCGGCGAACAAGGCGATTCGGGCAAGGTTAGAGACGGTTTGTGCGTCGTCTGGCACCCGTTTCCTTGCCCCGCCGCTGGCGCTTTGCACCGACAATGCCGCGATGATCGCCTGGGCGGGGATCGAACGCTTCCGCATGGGCCTGACGGATGGGCCCGATCTGGCCGCCCGGTCGCGCTGGCCATTGGATGAAACCGCAGCCCCGATGCTTGGGTGGGGGAAAAGGGGAGCCAAGGCATGATCGGGATTGCAGGAGCAGGTGCCTTCGGCACTGCCTTGGCCGTCGCCCTGGCGGCGGGCGGACGGCGGGTCACGCTTTGGGGGCGGGACAGTTCGCTGCGGGCCAACCGGCAAAGCCCACGCCTGCCCGGCGTAAAGCTGCCCGAAGCGGTTACGCTGGTCGAAAACGTCTCTGATCTTGCGGAAAGTGCGGTTGTTCTGCTGGCGCTGCCGATGCAACAGCTGCGCGGTTTCCTGCAGGAAACCGGGGCTGCCCTGTTGGGCTGCGACCTTGTTGCCTGCTGCAAGGGGATTGATCTGGCAACGCTGCAAGGCCCGGCCGAAGTGATGCGGGATGCCGGGGCACGCGGGGCCTGCGGCGTGCTGACCGGCCCGAGTTTTGCCGCCGATATCGCGCGCGGTCTTCCGACGGCCCTGACACTGGCCGTTACCGGGGAACGCGGCGAGTCTTTGCAGGCCGCCCTGTCGGCCCCCACACTGCGGCTCTATCGCACCGAAGATGTGGTGGGGGCGGAACTTGGCGGTGCGCTGAAGAACGTGATTGCCATCGGGGCGGGCGTGGTGGTCGGGGCCGGTCTGGGCGATTCAGCCCGTGCCGCGCTGGTGACGCGCGGCTATGCCGAGATGCAGCGGCTGGCGCTGGCCCTGGGTGCGCGGGCAGAAACGCTTGCGGGTCTGTCGGGTCTGGGCGACCTTATCCTGACCTGCACATCGGCCCAGTCGCGGAACTTTGCGCATGGGGTTGCGCTGGGGGCGGGACAAGCGACGGCGCAGGCTACGGTGGAAGGTGTGGCGACGGCGCAGGCTACGGTGCGGCTGGCCCGCGACCGCGGGATCGAGATGCCCGTTGCCGTCATGGTGGCCCGTCTGGTGGCCAGAGATATTGATGTGAACGAGGCCGTGCGACAACTGATGTCGCGGCCGTTGAAACAGGAGTAATCCATGCGCGTGGCGCTGATCTGCATCGACAAGCCGGGACATATTGAGGTGCGCAAGGCCAATCGCGAGGCGCATCTGGCGCATATCCGCGAGACTGGCGTGGTTGAAATGGCCGGGCCGTTCCTGTCGGACGCCGGAGAGATGGCGGGTTCTCTGGTGGTGCTGGAGGTGGCCGATCTTCAGGCGGCGCGAGATTGGGCGGCGGCCGATCCCTATGCCAAAGCCGGTCTGTTCCAGTCGGTCGACATCCGGGAATGGAAGAAGGTGATCGGATGAACCGCTGGCTGTTCAAATCCGAGCCGGACACCTGGGGCTGGAACGACCAAGTTGCCAAGGGGGCCGAAGGCGAGGAATGGCACGGGGTCCGCAACTATCAGGCACGCAACAACATGCGGGCGATGAAGGTGGGCGATCGCGGGTTCTTCTACCATTCCAACATCGGCAAGGAGATTGTCGGCGTGGTCGAGGTCTGCCGGACCAGCGCCCCCGACAGCACGACCGACGATCCGCGCTGGGATTGCGTCTGCATCCGCGCGGTGACGGCCTTCGCCCGGCCCGTGGGGCTGGAGGAATGCAAGGTGACGCCGGGGCTGGAAAAGATGGTGCTGGTCAACAACGCCCGCCTGTCGGTTCAGCCGGTAACTGCGGCGGAATGGGAGATCCTCTGCCGTTTGGGCGGGGTGGACCCCTGAGCGCCACGATGGTCCGGGCGGGATTCCCCAATCCGCGCTTTTCGGGCATTCTTGCCGCAGGATCTGTCGGGAGGGTGACATGGAAATCCTGAGCGTGATCGTGGCGGCGGCGGTAGGCTTTGCCTATGGGGCCGCGCATTACATGACCTTGTCAAAGCCCTGGATTCGCGCGGCGGGGATCAGTGTCGGGCCGGACGGCAAGCCGCAGGGCAACGGCTCGGCGCTGCCGTTCCTGCTGTCGGCGGTGGCGATGCTGCTGGTGGCAGGCTTCATGCGGCATATCTTTGCCATGTCCGGCGTGGATACGGCACTGAAAGGCATGGTTTCAGGTGGCGGGGTGGGGCTGTTCTTCATCGCACCCTGGATCATGATGACCAACGCCTATCCGGGGCGGCCCTTCCTGCTGACCGTGATCGACGGCGGCTATGCGCTGATCGGCTGCGCCTTGATGGGGCTGGTGCTGGGGCTGTTCTGACCGACGCTCAGGCGAAGCTGTCGGTGGCGCGGAACAGGCGATCCTCGGGTTCAGACTCGAATCCCGCGTGTGTTGCGGCACCATCAGTTGCGATTCAACAGCACAAAATGGAGGGCCCCGCACCCCTACGGGACCCTCCATCCACCCCACATGCTCCCCTAGCACCGCATGTGTTCTGAAAAGGTCCCGGGCCGTTCTGCCCTGCGTCCTGATCCTGATAACCCGAATCCCGCCACGCTGGCAAAGGGCAAGTGTCCGCGATTTTAAGCGAATGCAGACGACACGGTTAATGCCGTGCGTCCGGCAGCAAGAATGCCGCAAGGCCCAGAAGTGGCAGGAAGGCGCAGATCCTGTAGACCGCGACGATGCCCCATTGATCGGCCAGCACGCCCAGAATGGCCGCGCCAAAGGCGGCGATGCCGAAGGCCACGCCGAACATCAGGCCCGCGACCATGCCGGTGTGACGCGGCATCAGATCCTGTGCATAGACCACCATGGCCGGGAAGGCCGAGGCCAGCATCAGACCGGCCAGCGCGGCGGCAATGACCGAAGGGATCAGCGGTAGCCACGGCACGGCGATGGTCAGCGGCAGGATGCCCAGGATGGACCACAGGATCACGCGGCGGCGGCCGATGCGGTCGCCGATCGGGCCGCCGATGATGGTGCCAGCGGCCACCGCAGCCAGGAAGATGAACAGGCAGAGATTGGCCTCGGCCTTGGTCAGGGCGAACTGTTCGATCAGATAGAAGGTGTAATAGCTGGAGAAGCTGACCGAATAGACGAATTTCGATACCATCAGGATGATCAGCACCGTCATGCCAAGGCGCACCAGATGCGGGGCCGGAGCTGCTGCGGCGGCGCGTGCCTTGCGGCTGGCGGCGCGGGTGGCCCCGGTGGACTGATACCAGCGGCCGATGGCATAAAGCAGCAGCATCCCGGCCAGCGCCACGGCGGCGAACCATTCGATCGAGGTCTGGCCCCGTTGCAGCACGATGAAGGCGGCTGCCAGCGGGCCAAGCGCCGATCCGGCATTGCCACCGACCTGGAACACAGATTGCGCGAAACCGGGGCGCATGCCGGCGGCAAGCCGCGCGATGCGCGACGCCTCGGGGTGGAAGATGGCCGAGCCGAGACCGATCAGCGCCACCGACACCAGCACCACCGCGAAACTGGCGGCATGGGCCAGCAGGATCAGTCCGGCCCCGGTCGAGGCCATTCCGGCCGCCATCGCATAGGGCAGCGGGCGCTTGTCGGTATAAAGCCCGATCAGCGGCTGCAGGATCGACGCGGTGCCCTGGAAGACAAAGGTGATCAGCCCGATCTGGGTAAAGGTCAGTGCAAGATTGTCCTTCAGCAGCGGATAAGCCGCCGGGATCAGCGACTGCATCAGATCGTTCAGAAAATGGCCCAGCGCCACGCCGAAGATGACGGGGACAACCGTGGATTCGGCACCGGAAGATTGGGGTTGGGGCTGGGTGGTCATGGCCGCCTGCGCAAATGCGAACGGGCGGCACTGTGGCCGCCCGTTCGGGAAAGTTCAATGGCAGGAATGCAACTTTACTTGTAGGCGGCTTCGCGGCCGAAATGCTTGACCAGCAGATAGTAGAACGGCGCGCGATACTTGTTGCGCTCGGACTTGCCATAGGTATCGACGGCGGCGTTGATGCCTTCCATCAGCGCCGGGCTGTCCTTAAGGCCAAGCTTCTTGATCAGGAAGTTGTTCTTGATCCGCTCCAGCTCTTCGGAGTCCGAGGCCGCGACGGTCTGAGCGTCGTTGTCATAGATCGACGGGCCGCAGCCGATCGTCACTTTGGTCAACAGATCCATGTCCGGGTTGACCTTGCACTTGTCCTTCAGATCGTCGGCATATTTGGCGATCAGTTCGTCTCTCTTGCCCATGTCGCTGTTCTCCCGTTGTGTCGGTGACTGGATGTTTCGCGCTTAGCGCCGGGATAGCAAGCATTCTGCGCGGAGACAGGGGAAAAAACGGCGGGATGGATCACTCCACCCCGCCGCCGTGCCGTTTCGGCCCGATCAGAACCGGATTTCGGCCCCGATATAGGCGCTGCGTCCCGGACCATTCTCATCCAGCGACAACCAGGGCGTATAGGTCTTGTCAAAGATATTCTCGATCCGGGCATTGATCGTGAAGTTCTCGTTGACCTCATAGGTCGCATAGAGATCGACGGTCTCATAGCTTTGATCGCGCTGCACGGCGACCGGATTGTAAAGCGAGTTGTAAAGCCCGCCCGAAACATAGTTGTACATCCCGCCGACGGTCAGCTTCTCGCCCATGAAACGTCCGGCCGCGCTGAGCGACAGAGTGGAGTCGGGCAGATACTGCCCGGCCCCTAGGCCCGGCGTTTGCCCCGGCATGTCGGAATCGTTCTTGGTGTAGGAAATGCCGACGTCGAAGAGGCGGTCCGAGTAGTTCAGTTCAACCTCCAGACCGCTGGTTTCTGCGGTTCCCGGCTGGTTGATGAAGGCGATACCGGTCACACCCCAGGCGTTCGTGATGCTGCCGGGATAAGACGCCGTGATGTAGTTCTTCACATCCATGCTGTAGTAGTTCACCCGGCCCGTCAGGCTGTCGGTTGCGGTGAACAGCCCCTCGCGCGCCAAGTTGAAGCCGATTTCGTAACCGGTCGATTCTTCGGGCAGCAGTTCGGGGTTGCCGACCATGCCCAGACCGCCGCCGGGATGTGTGCCGCCCAGCATGGTTTCCTGCAAGGTCGGGATGCGGGTGGATTTCGACACGGTGGCGTAGGGCTGCAACCAGTCGGACACACGGTAGGCAACCGTCAGCTTGGGGTCGATCGAGTCGAAGTCGACATCCAGTGAGCCGCGCGCAGTCGTGCCTTCAAGCCCATATTTGTTGGCGCGCAAGCCGGCCGTGATCTCCCACGCGCCCGAAGTGAAGATGTTTTCGGTGAAGATCGAGAAACGCCTGGCCGTGCCGTCGGTGGGGTTCACGCCGCCGCGGGTGCCGCCCAGCTTGTCCTGGGAATAGTCGATGCCGTTGACGCTGACCAGATCCCAGTCACCGAAGGACAGTTCCGAGATGTTGGTGGCGTTGAAGCCGGTGGTGGTGGTCGACATCTTGCGACCCACGGACGCACCGCCCCGGACCCATTCCACCTCGTTCTTGCCGGAATAGATGTTCACGTCGAGATCAATGATGCCGTCGCCGTTATCCAGCGAATAGCCCAGCGCATAGGTGGTGTTGCTGAGATCCTGGACATAGCTGGTGGCAAAGAAATCGGTGTTGTAGCGCATGGCCGAGAAGGTGATGCTTTGCCGGTCATCGATGGTGTAGCCCAGCTTGAGCAGGCCCGATCCCGTGTCTTCCCAGGTGTTTGCGACGGTGGCACCGCTGCCGTCCTTGTAATTGTCGCCCACGGTTCGGCTGACCGCGAAAAGGGCGCTGAAACTGTCATCCATATAGGCGGTGCCGACCATGCCGGAATCCTTGGATCCGTTGTCGCCATAGCTGAGCTTGACGATGCTGCCCCAGGTCTTGCCGTCGCGCACCAGATCCTCGGGCGAGATGGTGCGGAAGTTGACCGCGCCCGCGATGCCCGAACCGCCGGTGGTGATGACGGCACCGCGGGTGATGTCGACCCCGGCCAGGAAGTTGGGATCCACATAGGTCGAGCCTTGCGAGGTGTGGCCGGTCAGGCGGTAGTTCTGCGGCACGCCGTCAACCGACATCGCCACGCGGCCCGATCCCTCGAAGCCGCGGATGTTCACGGCAACGCCGGGGTTGCCGATGTCCATCTGGGTAAAGACCGAGGTCTGCGTCCGCAACACACGGTTCAAGCCGCCGGTGCCTCCGGCAGATTCCATATCGTCTTCATCCAGCGAGGTGGTGTTTTCGCCTGCATAGATCGGCGTGCCGTCGGTGGTGTAACCCAGGATGATCTGGCCCAGATACAGCGTGTCGATTGCGGTCTCTTGCGCCATGACGGGCAGGCCAAGGACGGCCAGGCACAGCGCCATCGCGGTGGTGGTTTGAATTCGTTTCGTGGTCATGTTCCCAATCCCCTTATAGGTCCGCGCATGGGGCGGACCCGGACCCCAAGGATCAGGAAGCGTGACGGTCGTGCGGAAAGGCGGCAGTTGCCCGCGCGCGCAAGGTGTCAGACCTGGCTGATCCGGCTTGCGCATCCCGGCCCACATGGGCGCGGGGACAACTGGCTTGACCCGGCAGTGACGGAGCGGCGGCTAAACGTCAAGTAAAAGAGTCAGGTTTTCCTGTGCATCTCCGCGCAGGGTGTTGCGCGGTTGCGACAGGCATGAAATGGCGGGCAAAAATGCAAAAGGTGCCCCGTGGGGCACCTTTGGTAGGCCATGTTTCGGCAATCAATAGCGGTAGTGTTCCGCCTTGTAGGGGCCTTCGACGCTGACGCCGATATAGGCGGCCTGGTCGGCTTTCAACTCGGTCAGCTTGACGCCGATCTTCTTCAGATGCAGGCGGGCAACCTTTTCGTCCAGCGCCTTGGGCAGGATATAGACGCCGGGGGCATAATCCTGCCCCTTGGTCCACAGTTCGATCTGCGCAAGCGTCTGGTTGGTGAAGCTGGCCGACATCACAAAGCTGGGGTGGCCGGTGGCGTTGCCCAGGTTCAGCAGGCGACCTTCGGACAGAAGGATGATGCGGTTGCCCGAAGGCATCTCGATCATGTCCACCTGGTCCTTGATGTTGGTCCATTTGTGGTTGCGCAGCGAGGCGACCTGGATTTCGTTGTCGAAGTGGCCGATGTTGCCGACGATGGCCATGTCCTTCATCTCGCGCATATGCTCGATGCGGATCACATCCTTGTTGCCGGTCGTGGTGATGAAGATGTCGGCGCTGGCAACTTCGTCTTCCAGCAGCGTCACCTCATAGCCGTCCATCGCGGCCTGCAGCGCGCAGATCGGATCGACTTCCGTCACCTTCACCCGTGCGCCCGCGCCACGCAAGGACGCGGCAGAGCCTTTGCCCACATCGCCATAGCCGCAGACCACGGCAACCTTGCCCGCCATCATCGTGTCGGTCGCGCGGCGGATGCCGTCGACCAGCGATTCCTTGCAGCCGTATTTGTTGTCGAATTTCGACTTGGTGACGCTGTCGTTGACGTTGATCGCCGGGAAGGGCAGCTGGCCCTTCTTGTGCAGCTCATACAGGCGATGCACGCCGGTGGTGGTTTCCTCGGACACGCCCTTGATCGCGGCGCGCTGCTTGGTGAACCAGCCGGGGCTGGCCTTCAGCCGCTTCTTGATCTGGTTGAACAGGCAAACCTCTTCGTCGCTGGTCGGCACCTCGATGATGCCGGTTTCGCCGGCTTCGACACGGGCACCGATCAGGATATACATGGTGGCATCGCCGCCATCATCCAGGATCATGTTGCAGGTGCCGCCCTCACCGCCGAACTGGAAGATGCGGTCGGTGTAATCCCAGTATTCCTCAAGGCTTTCACCCTTGACGGCGAAAACCGGGGTGCCGGCCTTGGCAATCGCGGCGGCGGCGTGATCCTGGGTCGAGAAGATGTTGCACGACGCCCAGCGCACATCGGCACCCAGCGCCTTCAGCGTCTCGATCAGAACTCCGGTCTGGATCGTCATGTGCAGCGAGCCGGAAATGCGTGCGCCCTTCAGCGGCTGGCTGGCCCCGAATTCCTCGCGGCAGGCCATCAGGCCCGGCATTTCGGTTTCGGCAATGGTCAGTTCCTTGCGGCCGAAATCGGCCAGAGCGATATCCTTGACGATGTAATCCGCAGCCATGCGGCGCACTCCTTGATCCCGTGGTCGCGGGGCAGATAGCATTGTTCCCGTGTGCAGACAACAAAGGTGCGGGCGCATTTCATGAAACAGCCAAGAGCCTGGCAAAGGATGCTTTCGGGGCGGCGGCTGGATCTGCTGGACCCGACCCCGATGGATATCGAGGTTGAAGACATCGCGCATGGGCTGGCGTTCGTGGCGCGCTGGAACGGGCAGACGCGGGGCGACTGGCCTTATTCGGTGGCCGAGCATTCGCTGCTGGTCGAACAGATCTTCACCCGTCAGAACGCCGGAATCGCGGTGCGCTGGCGGCTGGCGGCCCTGCTGCATGACGCGCCGGAATATGTGATCGGCGACATGATCAGCCCGGTGAAGGCAGCCGTGGGGCCGAGCTATGGCGCGCTGGATGAACGGCTGACAGCGGCGGTGCATCTGCGCTTTGGCCTGCCTGCGGTGCTGCCTGTGGCGGTGAAAAAGCAGATCAAGGCGGCGGACAAGGTCAGTGCCTGGCTGGAAGCGGTGCAGATCGCAGGATTTTCCGAAGCCGAGGCCGACAGGTTCTTTGGCCGACCGGCGGATGCGCTGCTGCGGGGGCTGGAGATAAAATTGCGTCCGCCCGCGGTGGTGCGGGCGGATTATGTATCACGACATGCGGTGTTGCTGGCCGATTGCATCTAGCGGCGCATCCCGGTCAGCGAAAACCAGCGACGCTGCGCCTTTTCTTCCGATTCCGGGCTGGCGCGGCGGGGGCTGTGGTCGGTCCGGCGCGGTTCCATCCGCACGGCGATCAGCAGGGCGTCTGCAAAGATATTCAACATTTTCTTCTCCTTTCGCATCTTGCGGTATGCTGATTTCTAGCGGAAATTAATAACCTGCGTGAGTCAGAAACTTTTCCAGACTGTTAGGAAATCTATCATATGGCAGTGGAATGGAAGACGCTGCCCCCGCTGTCGGCCCTGCGCGCGTTTCAGGCGGTGGCGGACAGCGGCGGCTATGCCCAGGCGGCGCGAAAGCTGAACGTCACCCATGCCGCCGTGGCCCAGCAGGTGCGCGCGCTTGAATCGCATCTGGGCGTGGCGCTGGTGGTCCGCGAAGGTCGGGGCATGGCCCTGACGGCCGAGGGGGCTGATCTGGCCCGCGCGCTGACCGACGGGTTCGCCACCATTCAGACCGGGATCGAGGCCCTGCGCGAAGGCGGCGCATCACGGCCGGTGCGGATCACCCTGACCCCCAGCTTTGCGACGCAATGGCTGATGCCGCGGTTGAAGGAATTCTGGGACCTGCATCCCGACATCGCGCTGTCGCTGCACCCCGATGCCCGCGTGGCGGATCTGCGCCGCGACGGCATGGATCTGGGTCTGCGCTATGGCAACGGTGACTGGCCGGGTGTGGATGCGCGGTTTCTCGCCTCGGGCCGGATGGCGGTGGCGGGCGCGCCGGAGCTGATGGAGGGGCGCGACAGCCTGAGTGCAGCCGAGATGCAGGATATGGAATGGATCCTGACACGGGACTGGCCCGAGCAGGAGAATTACCTGAAATCGCTGGGATTGCGGCCAGGGGAATTGAGCCGGACCGAATTCAACTCCGAAGATCTGTCACTGGCTGCCGCGCGACAGGGGCTGGGACTTGTCGTCGAAAGCCATGCGCTGATCGAGGATGACGTTGATGCAGGCCGATTGGTTCTGGTGCGCGACAGCCGCGAAGTCTTGCCGGCCTATTTCGTTGTCACGCCGCCCGGCCCGCAACGGGCCGCGACGAAGGCCTTTGTGAAATGGCTGTTCGCGGCGGCCTGAACCGGCAGCCGCGACAGTATCAGATCGCCATCGACTCGGCTGATTTCCCGGCTTTCAGCGCATCGGCAAACCAGCGCGGCTTGCGGCCCCGGCCGGACCATGTGTCAGAAGGATCTGCCGGATTGCGGTATTTCGCAACCGAAGCGCTGCGCTTGCGGCCCTGGGCAACGCCCGCCAGTTCGGCGAAAGAAAAGCCAAGTTCGCGCGCGCGCGCTTCCAGTTCGGCCCGAGCTTCGACCTTCTTACGGTCATCGAATTCCGCAATGGCCTTTGCCACCTGAGATTGAAGGGCTTTCAGCTCTTTAAGCGAAAGCGCGTGAAGATCGACGGTCATCTAAGATTCCTTTGCAGTCCTTAACGGCCCATTTATAGCAAGGACCCGTCTTCTGCAATTAAACCCGTTTATTTCGGGCTTCTTTTTGCCAGAATGCGTTGCAGCGTGCGACGATGCATATTCAGGCGGCGGGCGGTTTCCGAAACATTGCGGTCGCACATTTCATAGACGCGCTGGATATGTTCCCAGCGCACCCGGTCGGCCGACATCGGGTTTTCCGGCGGTGGCGGCATGGTTTCGCCGCGCGCCAGCAGGGCATTGGTCACGTCATCCGCATCGGCCGGCTTCGACAGGTAATCTATCGCGCCGATCTTGACCGCCGCCACGGCGGTGGCAATCGCACCATAGCCGGTCAGCACAACGATCCGGCAATCGGGCCGCTTGTCGCGCAGGGTTTCCACCACATCCAGCCCGTTGCCATCCTCAAGCCGCAAATCGACCACCGCATAGGCGGGCGGGCGGGATTGGGCCATGGCCTTGCCCTCTGCCACGCTTTCCGCCGTTTCCGGGATGAAGCCGCGCTTTTCCATCGCACGGGCCAGCCGTTTCACAAAAGGCTCGTCATCATCGACAAGCAGAAGCGTGCGATCCGGCCCGATTTGGGCAGACAGGTCGTCAGCCATGCGCATTCCTTTCCCCGTTCCAGCCCGTTCTAGGGCTTTGACGCGGCCGGGTCAATTTTGCGCGGCGCTGGCTTGGAGGTAACAGGAAACGCTCTGCGCCACCTCATCCGCAGGGGCGGCATGTTTGTAGAAATCCGCAAATCCGGTACCGGGCAGCATCAGATAGGTAAAGGCCGAATGGTCGACGAGGTAATATTCCTCGCTGGTGTCCTGAAGTTTGTAATAGGCGCGGTAAACCCCCGCAGCCGCCTTGATCTGCGCGTCCGATCCGGTCAGGCCGATGGCCTTGGGGTGGATGTTATAGGCGAAATCCGCCACCACCTGCGCCGTGTCACGACCGGGATCGACGGTGATGAAGGCAAGCCGCACATCCTGCCCCTGCTCTTCCAGAATATCGGCAACCTCGGCATTGCGCGACATGTCCAGCGGGCAGACATCAGGGCAGAACGTATAGCCGAAATAGACCAGCGTCGGCCGGTCGATCACCTCTTTGTCGGTGACGGTCTTGCCCGTGGCGCCGTCGACCAGCGTGAAGGGGCCGCCAATATCGGCACCTGCCTGCCCGGCGCGGCACTGGGCGAAGGGGTCTGAACCGCGATTCAGTCCCAGCCACAACGCCGTTCCCCCCAGAAGCGCCGCCACAGCACCGGCCGCCACAAATGCCCAGGTCTTGTCCATCTTTCTCCAACCCTTCCGGGCGGCAAACCGCGTCGCCCGCGCCCAAAGCCATGCCGCGCATTGATTGCGCGTTCCATGATCCCTAACAATGACCATCGAAGACACCAACGGCAATCGGACAATGCAGCGCAGCCTTACGCCGGGCCTGACGGCCTCTCGCTCCGGCAGCCCCACCATGCGGCTGCGCACGCTGATCCTGCTGCGCTGGATGGCGATTGTCGGCCAGATCGCTGCAATCGCCATGGCAGACAGGTATTTCGGCCTGATCCTGCCTCTGGGCCTGTGCTACATGGCCGTCGGCGTTTCGATCATTGCCAATCTGGTTTCCGTCTTCGTCTTTCCCGAAAACCGCCGGCTGACCGAGGCCGAGGCCCTGCTGGTGCTGCTGTTCGACATGGCGCAGCTGGCCTTCCTGATCTTTGTCACCGGTGGGCTGACCAATCCCTTCGCCCTGCTGCTGATCGCCCCAGTCACGATCTCGGCCAGCGCGCTGGGGCTGCGGCCGACGGTGATCCTGGGGTCCGGGGCGATTGCCGTGACCACGGCGGCGGCACTGTGGCATGTGCCGATCCGCTTTGCCGACGGCAGGCCGCTGGAGGTGCCGCCGCTGTTCGGCTTTGGCTTCTGGCTGTCGATCGTGGTCGGGGTGCTGTTTCTTGGCCTGTATGCGCATCGGGTGGCGACCGAAATCCGCGCGATGGCCGAGGCCCTGCTGGCCACCCAGATGGCGCTGGCGCGCGAGCAGAAGCTGACCGATCTGGGCGGGGTGGTTGCGGCCGCCGCGCATGAGCTGGGCACACCCTTGGCCACGATCAAGCTGGTCAGCTCCGAACTCATGGACGAACTGGACGGGCAACCCGCGCTGCTGGAAGATGTGCGACTGATCCGCGAACAGGCCGACCGCTGCCGGGACATCCTGCGCGGCATGGGCCGGGCCGGAAAGGATGACCTTCAGCTGCGGCAATCCCCGCTGGAGCAGGTGCTGCGCGAGGCGGCCGAACCCCATGCGAACCGGGGCAAGATCCTGCACTTTCACCTTGCGCCGGGGCCGGGCGGAGCCGACCGGCAGCCGGTGGTCCTGCGCCTGCCCGAGGTAATCCATGGATTGCGCAACCTGGTGCAGAATGCGGTGGATTTCGCCGCCAGCACGGTCTGGATCGAGGGCGAATGGACCGATCAGTCTGTGATCGTGCGGATCGTCGACAACGGTGACGGCTATCCGCCCGGCCTGATCGGCCGCATCGGCGATCCCTTCGTGCGACGGCGGCGCTCCGAGCAGGACCTGACCCGTCGCCCGGAATATGAAGGCATGGGTCTGGGTCTGTTCATCGCCAAGACATTGCTGGAACGGTCCGGCGCAAGGCTGACCTTCGCCAATGCGGCCGATCCGTTCCTGAAGCCGGAAGAACGGCCCGAGCGGTGCGGGGCCGTGGTCCAGGCGCAGTGGCCGCTGGAGGCACTTGCGGCACCGCCCGGCCTGACCGGCAGCCCGAACCAGAAGTTCGAGGTCTGACCGACCTTTGCCGGTCGTCTGCGTCACGCAGTTAACGACTCGTTAACCGAGCGCACCCTAGGCTGGCACGGTCTGGAATCTTGGATGCGCTTCGGCATGGATGTGACTTTTGCCTTCGGTCTGGTGGTGACGGCCATGCTGGTTGCCCTTTCCAGCCTTTTTGCCCTTGCCGCCTTTGCGTCGCGCGGTGCCGAAAGGCGGGCATCCATCTTTGCCGAACAGACCCCGTCGACCGTGTTTCTGTTCGATGGCGATGCCCTTCTGGATGCAACACCCGCCGCACGGGCAATGGTGGCGGGGGGGGCAGACAGCACCGCCGCCTGGTTCCGCGTCCTGTCCCGGCTGGAGCCGATGTTCCCCGGCCTTACGCTGCGGATCGAAGGGCTTCACCGCGAGGGCCGTTTCGTGCTGTGTTCCCGCGCCGATCTGGAACCTCCGCTGGTGCTGCGGGCGGAAACGCTGGGCGGGTTGACACGGCTGACACTGATGGATGCCGATACCGATCAGCGCGGAGCGGGACGGGACGGCCCCGCCGACATTGCCTTGCAGGATGAACTGGCCGCGGTCCGGCATGTGGTGGCCCAGGCCCCCGCCCTGATCTGGCGGACGCGGACCGACGGGCAGGTGATCTGGGCGAACGCGGCCTATCTCTTGGCCGCCGCCGCCACGCTGGAACCGGGGCAGGATCTCGGCTGGCCGCTGCCGCGTCTCTTCGAGATCGGGGATCTGCCGCTGTCGCTGCCGTTACGCCGTTCTGTCCGGGTGGCGGAAGCGTTGCGCTGGTATGAAATCTCGGCCGTCGAGGACCAGGATGAACTGCTGTTCTACGCCCTTCCGGCCGATCGGCTGGTGCAGGCCGAATCCTCGCTGCGCGATTTCATGCAGACCCTGACCAAGACCTTTGCGCAATTGCCCATCGGGCTGGCGATCTTCGACCGCAACCGGGTGCTGCAACTGTTCAACCCGGCCCTGTTGGATCTGACTGGCCTGCCGCCGGAATTCCTGATCGGGCGGCCCAGCCTGTCGGCCGTGCTGGATGCCATGCGCGAAGCTGCGATGATCCCCGAGCCAAAGGATTACCGCAGCTGGCGCAGGCAAATGTCGGCTCTGGAGGAGGCCGCCGCCTCGGGCCTGTTCGAAGAGACATGGAGCCTGCCATCCGGCCAGACCTATCGCGTGACGGGGCGGCCGCATCCGAACGGGGCGCTGGCCTTCCTGTTCGAGGATATTTCCAACGAGATGATGCGCACCCGCCGCTATCGCGCCGATCTGGAACTGGGTCAGGCCGTGATCGACGCGATGGAAGAGGCGGTTGCGGTCTTTTCCCAGGATGGCAATCTGGTGATGACAAACCGCGCCTATCTGTCGCTGTGGGGCAGGCCCGAAGTGCCGCCGCTGGGCAGTTCCGGCAAGACGCTGACGCTGGACGGCTGGCGTCAGCTTGCGGCCCCGTCGCTGTTGTGGACCGATCTTTCCGAATACATCGGCGCGCTGGGAGAGCGTGACCCCTGGGATGGCGAGGTGCGGCTGCTGGACGGGCGGTTGCTGTGCTGCCGGGTCTCGCCCCTGCCGCATGGCGCGACACTGGTGGCCTTTGCCGCCCGGATCGCCCGGATCGAACCCGTGGCCGAGGCGGACGAGCCGCAGGAACGCGCCGTCCTGATCGCCTGACCGGGACGCATATGGCTTGCGGTTGGCCGGGGGGCGGATAGACTCGGGCGCATGCTGCCTTCGTCCGATCCCTTGCCGCCAGACCTCTTGTCCGCGACCGCCGAATTCCTGCTGGAGGATGAGACGCGGGCCAGCCGCTTCGGGGCTGCTCTGGCGGCCCGGCTGCGGCCCGGAGATACCCTGCTGCTGCAAGGTCCTGTCGGGGCGGGCAAATCCCACATCGCGCGGGCGGTGATCCGGGCGCTGTGCGGAGAGCGGACCGAGGTTCCTTCGCCCACCTTCACGCTGGTGCAGGTTTATGACGGGCCGGATTGCGAAATCTGGCACGCCGATCTTTACCGGCTGACCGACCCGGATGAAGTGGTGGAACTGGGCCTGACCGATGCGATGGGCCTGGCCATCGTACTGGTGGAATGGCCCGACCGGCTGGGTCCCTATCTGCCCGCAGGCGCAATCCGGCTGACGCTGGAATCTGCGGGCAATGCCCGGCGGGCGGTGCTTTCGGGGGCGACACCCGCGATGGCGCAAGCGTTGCGCGGGGCGCTGGAATGACCGGGCGCGATGCGGAAAAGCAGACATTCCTGGCGCGGGCGGGCTGGGGCGGGGCGGCACGGGCGCATCTGGCCGGCGACGCATCGGCCCGCAGCTATCAAAGGTTGCGGCAGGGGGACCGGACCGCGGTTCTGATGGACAGCCCGCCCGGCCCCGGCGACGACACGGCGGATTTCCTGCGCATCGGCGCGCATCTGGCCGGGCTGGGCCTGTCACCGCCGCAGGTTCTGGAGGCCGAGCCGGACCGCGGGCTGCTGCTGCTGGAAGATCTGGGCGATGCGCTGTTCACGGCCGTCCTTCAGACCGATCCGGGGCTGGAGCCGGATCTCTATGCGGCAGCCGTGGATGTGCTTCTGGTGCTGCAACAGGCGGCGCCACCGGGTGCCCTGGCTGATCTTTCCGCGCGCGATTGGGCCGAAGCGGCCGGTTTTGCGCCGCAGTTCTACGTTGCGGCGGCCACCGGAACCACCCCCGAGGCCGGACGCTTCACCGAGACGCTGACACAGGCGCTGTCGGATCATGCCGATGCGGCACGGGTGCTGATCCTGCGCGATTATCACGCGGGCAATCTGATCTGGCTGCCGGATCGCAGCGGCGCGGCGCGGGTGGGCCTGCTGGATTTCCAGCAGGGGCAATTGGGCCAGCCCGGCTATGACCTCATCTCGCTGTTGCAGGATGCGCGGCGCGATGTGGCCCCGGAAACCGAAGCGGCAGGTCTGGCGCGGTTTGCCGCCGGACATGGACTGCGCCCCGAAGAGCTGGCTGCGGGCTATGCAATCCTTGGTGCCCAGCGCGCATTGCGGATCATCGGCATCTTTGCGCGGCTGTGTCTGGTGTCGGGCAAGCCGGGCTATGTGGCGCTGATCCCGCGGGTCTGGGCACAGCTGAGGCGCAACCTTGCCCATCCGGCGCTGACCGCCCTGCGCACCGAATGTCTGGCCTTGCTGCCGGAACCGACGGATGAAACCCTGAACCGGATTGCGGCGAAATGCGCGACACTTTCCCCCTGATGCTGTTCGCGGCCGGCTTCGGCACAAGGATGCGCGCGCTGACGGCCAACCGGCCGAAGCCGCTGATCCCGGTGCTGGGCCGACCGCTGATCGACCGGGCGCTGGATCTGGCGCGGGATGCGGAATGCGCGCCTGTGGTGGTGAACACGCATTATCTGGGCGGGATGATCCGCGATCATCTGGCGGGAACCGGGGTTCTGATCAGCGACGAGGCCGGGCGGATTCTTGAAACCGGCGGCGGGCTTAAACGGGCATTGCCGCTCTTGGGCGCAGAAGTGGCGATGACGCTGAATCCCGATGCCGTGTGGTGCGGCGGCAATCCTCTGGCGGCCCTGCGGGCGGCCTGGGACCCGACGCGGATGGATGCGCTGCTGCTGGTGCAACAGGCGGACCGGGTAAAGGGGCGCGGGGCAAAGGCCGACTTCGTTCTGCACGACAATGGGCGGATCGAACGGGCGAAGGATCGCCCCGGCGTTTTGTATCTGGGCGCGCAGGTGGTGAAGACGGCCCCGGTTGCCGCATGGCCGGACGAGGCGTTTTCGTTGAACGCCATCTGGGACGGGATGATTGCGGCGGGCCGGTGTTACGGATTGCCCTATGACGGCGACTGGTGCGATGTCGGCAGCCCCGAGGGCCTGAAGGCGGCCGAAGCGATGCTGGGAACGGGCGATGTTTGACACGGCGGCCGCGCGCGTCTTTGGCCTGCCGCCCGGCGCGGATGTTCCGGCGCAACTGGTGCGCGGCCTGCAAACGCGCCTGCGGGGCGCGCCGCCCGAGGCACTGGCACGGGTGACGCTGTTCCTGAACACCGCGCGGCTGCGGCGGCGGGTGCAGGCCGCCTTCGCCGCCAGCGGGGCCAGTTTTCTGCCAAGGCTCCGGCTGATCACCGAACTGGCCGACGACCCGTTGCTGACAGGCACGGCCCCGCCCCTGTCGGCGCTGGGGCGGCGGCTGGAGCTGGCGGTCCTGATCGACCGGCTGCTGACGGCCGATCCGACGCTGGCCCCGCGCAGCGCATTGTTCGATCTGGCGGATTCGCTGGCCGGGCTGATGGACGAGATGCGGGGCGAAGGGGTCAGCCCGCAGGCCCTGGCGGCACTGGATGTCTCGGGCCATTCGGCCCATTGGGCGCGGGCGCAGCGGTTTCTGGCGCTGGCACAGGGGTTCTTTGCCGAGGATGCGCGCCCGGATACCGAGGCGCGACAAAGGCAAGCCGTGCAGACCCTGATCGCACGCTGGCAAGAGCAGCCGTCCGAGGATCCGGTGATCCTTGCCGGGTCGACCGGATCGCGCAGCACGACGGCGCTGCTGATGCAGGCAGTGGCGCGATTGCCGCAGGGGGCCGTGGTGCTGCCCGGTTTCGACTTCGACCTGCCCGGCGCGGTCTGGGACGGAATGGAGGAACCGCTGGTGCATGAGGCGCATCCGCAGTTCCGGCTGGGCGGGCTGTTGCGGGCGCTGGATCTGCGGCAGGTGCAGCGCTGGACCGATGCGCCACCTCCCGATCCGGCGCGGAACCGGCTGGTTTCGCTGGCGCTGCGGCCCGCGCCGGTGACGGATCAGTGGATTGCGGATGGGCCGGGTCTGGGCGATCTTCGGGCGGCAACCGGCAGAATGACACTGGTCGAGGCCCCCTCGCCCCGTGCCGAGGCGGTGGCGGTGGCGGTGGCGCTGCGCGAGGCGGTCGAGACCGGGATTTCCGCCTGCCTGATCAGCCCCGACCGCAATCTGACGCGGCGGGTGGCCGCGATGCTGGACCGCTGGGGCATCCGCCCCGATGATTCCGGCGGACAGCCGTTGCAGCAGACGGCTCCGGGCCGGTTGCTGCGGATGGTGGCGGCAGCGATGGCCGGGCCGGTCACGGTGGATCGGCTGCTGGCGTTGCTGAAACATCCGCTGACCCATTCCGGGCCGGAACGGGGCGACCATCTGAAGCTGACCCGTGATCTGGAACTGCATCTGCGGCGCAAGGGCCCGGCCTTTCCCGATGCGGCCTTTCTGCGGCAATGGGCGGCGGCGCGGCCCGAACAGGGGGCGGCAGGCTGGGGCATTGCCGTCGGTGCAGTGCTGGAGGCGGCGACCACCCTGCCCCGCGCACCGCTGCCGCAGCTGGTGGCGCATCATCTGGCGCTGACCGAACAGCTGGCGCGGGGCGCGGCAACGTCCGGCAGCGGCGGGCTGTGGGACAAGGAGACCGGGGAAAAGGCGCTGGCGGTGATGCAGGCGCTGGCCGCCGATGCGCCGCAAGGATTGATCCTGACGACCGTGGATTATGCACCGCTTCTAGCGGCCGTGCTTGCGCGCGAGGAGGCGCGATCGGCCGTGCTGACCGATCCCCGCGTGCAGATCCTGGGCGCGCAGGAGGCCCGGATCCAGGGGGCCGAGCTGGTCATCCTGGGCGGGCTGAACGAAGGGTCCTGGCCGGAAAGCCCGGCGGCGGACCCCTGGCTGAACCGGCGGTTGCGGCGCGAGGCAGGACTGCTATTGCCGGAACGGCGGGTGGGGCTGTCGGCGCATGATTTCCAGATGGCGGTAGCGGCACCGCGGGTCATCCTGACGCGGGCCCAGCGCGATGCCGAGGCCGAGACCGTGCCGTCGCGCTGGCTGAACCGGTTGATGAACCTGATGTCCGGGCTGAAGGGCAATGGTGGGCCAGAGGCGCTGGAGACAATGAAGGCGCAGGGCAGGCGGCTGATGCGGCTGGCCGAGGCACTGGATGCGCCCGAACCCGTGGACCCCGCCCCCCGGCCTTCGCCGCGCCCGCCAGCGGGGGTGCGGCCCGCAAAGCTGTCGATCACCCAGATCGAGCGGCTGGTGTCGAGCCCCTATGACATCTACGCCGAAGAGGTGCTGCGGCTGCGGGCGCTGAACCCGCTGCGGCCCCAGGCCGATCACCGGTTGCGCGGAGAGGTGGTGCATCGGGTGCTGGAGGATTTCCTGCGCAGCGACCCGCTGCCCGCAGATCCGGTCGAGGCGGCCGATTTGCTGTTGCGGATCACCGGGCGGGTTCTGGCCGAAGACGTGCCCTGGCCGGTGGCGCGTGCCGACTGGATGGCGCGGATGCGGCGGATCGCCCTGCCCTTTGCCGAAGCCGTTCTGCGGCGCGACAGCCGCCCGGTTCTGCTGGAAAAGCGCGCCGCGCTGCACCTTCCGGGGCCGGATTTCACCCTGACCGGCAAGCCCGACCGGATCGACCTGTTGCCCGACGGCAGCCTGCATGTGATCGACTACAAGACCGGAGAGCCCCCGAAAGCCAAAGACATGGCGCAGCATCGCAAGCAATTGCATCTGGCGGCGGTGATGGCACTGGGCGGGGCCTTTGGCGATCTGGGCCCAAGGGTGACAAGCCGGGTGACTTATCAGGCGATGAAGCCGGGGCTGAAGGAGCAGAGCGCCGAACTGACCGAAGAGGCCATTCTGGACCTGCGCGACCAGCTGGAAGCACTGATCCGCGCCTATCAGGATGAAGACACCGGATATACCGCGCGGCGGGCGGCGATCGACTCGGCCTGGGGCAGTGATTTCGACCATCTGGCACGGTTCGGGGAATGGAGCCTTTCCGACAGCGCCACGGCGCTGGATGTGGGGGACCGCGATGACTGAGCTGAACGAAGCCAGCCGCAACCAGATTGCGGCGGCGGACCCGGCAGAAAACACCTGGCTGGTGGCCAATGCCGGCTCGGGCAAGACGCGGGTGCTGACCGACCGGGTGGCGCGACTGCTTCTGGGCGGGGCCGAGCCTTTGTCGATCCTGTGCCTGACCTATACCAAGGCGGCGGCGGCCGAGATGCAAAACCGGCTGTTCAAGACGCTGGGGGCCTGGGCGATGGCCCCGGATGCCGCGCTGCGCGCCTCGCTGGCGCAGCTGGGCGAAGAGGCCGATCTTGCGCCCGGCCGTCTGGCACGGGCGCGGCAGTTGTTCGCCAAGGCGATCGAAACGCCGGGCGGCATCCGCATCCAGACCATCCACAGCTTTTGCGCGGCCCTGTTGCGGCGGTTCCCGCTGGAAGCCGGGGTCAGCCCCGGATTTACCGAGATTGACGACCGCTCTGCCCTGCTGTTGCGCGAGGAAATCCTTGAGGCAATGGCGCTGGGGCCGGATGCCGCCGCACTGGATGGCCTGCTGGTGCAGGGCGGCGATCTGGGGAAATTGCTGGACGAAATCATCACCCGCCGGGCGTCCTTTGCCGATCTGCCCGAAGGCGACGCGCTGTCTGCGGCTTTGGGCCTGCGCCCCGGTCTGGACGAAGCGGCCCTGCTGGCGCAGGTCTTTATCGGGGGCGAAGCCGATCTGATGGCCGGGCTGGTGCCGCTGCTGCTGACGGGCGGGCCAAGCGACAGCAGGGCGGGGCGGCGGCTGGCCGAGATTCTGCCGCTGCGGCCCTCGATTCCCGCCCTGGAGGTTCTGGAAGACCTGTTCATCTCTGGCCCCAGGACCAAGAGCCCGCTGGCGGCCAAGATCGGCAGTTTTCCGACCAAGCCGATGCAGAAGACCGCGGCCCCGCTGATGCCCCGGCTTGAATCGCTGATGCTGCGGGTTGAAGCCGCGCGGCCGGATCGGGTGGCGCTGGCGCTGTTGCGGCGGACCGAAGCGTTGCACCGCTTTGCCCGCGTGTTTCTGGCGCGGTATCGTGAGGCGAAGGATCGGCGCGGCTGGCTGGATTTCGACGACCTGATCGAACTGGCGACCGGGCTTCTGACCGATCCCTCGCTGAGCGCCTGGGTTCTTTACCGGCTGGACGGCGGGATTTCGCATGTTCTGGTGGACGAGGCGCAGGACACCAGCCCACCGCAATGGCGGCTGATCGAGCTGCTGACGGCGGAATTCACCGCGGGCGAAGGCTTGCACGAAGGCCCGCGCACATTGTTCGTGGTGGGCGACAAGAAACAGTCGATCTATTCCTTTCAGGGCGCGGATGTGACCGCCTTCGACAAGATGCGCGACCGGTTCCGCACCGCCTTTGAACAGGCGGGATCGGCGCTGAACGAACGGCCGCTGATCCATTCCTTCCGGTCTTCTCCGGCAATCCTGCGGCTGGTGGACCTGTGCTTCATGGGCGACCGGCAGGCGGCTATGGGCGGGGCACTGGAACACGCGGCCTTTCATGCCGATCTGCCGGGGCGGGTGGATTTCTGGCCGCCGGTCGAGATGCCCGAGGCCGAAGAGCCGGGGGATTGGCATGTGCCCGAAGACCGCACCGCCGCCGAGGGGGCCGAGGTGATGCTGGCCCGGCAGATCGCCGCCGAAATCCGCGCGATGATCGACCGGGGCGAGCGGATCACCGACAAGGGCGAATTGCGCGCGGTGCATGAGGGCGACTTCCTGATCCTTGTCCGCCGCCGCAAGGGACTGTTTTCCGAACTGATCCGGGCCTGCAAGACGCAGCGCCTGAACATCGCCGGGGCGGATCGGCTGACGCTGACCGAAGAGCTGGCGGTGAAGGACATCCTTGCCCTGCTGGCCTTTCTGGACACGCCCGAGGATGATCTGTCGCTGGCCGCCGCGCTGCGTTCGCCCCTGTTCGGGCTGTCCGAGGATGCGCTGTTCCGGCTGGCGCAGGGCCGCAAGGGTTTTCTCTGGGAGATGCTGCGCCACGCCGAAGGCTTTGCCGAGACCCGCGCCGTGCTGGAGGATCTGCGCGATCAGGCCGAGTATCTGCGACCCTTCGAGCTGATAGACCGCATCCTGACTCGGCATCGCGGGCGGCAGAAGCTGCTTGGCCGGTTGGGGGAAGAGGCGGCCGACGGAATTGACGAATTGCTGGCGCAGGCACTGGCTTATGAACAGGTTGATGTGCCCGGCCTGACCGGCTTTCTGGTCTGGATGGCCAGCGGCGAGGTGGAGGCCAAGCGGCAGGCGGAAAGCGAAGGCCACCGCATCCGGGTGATGACGGTGCATGGGGCCAAGGGGCTGGAAGCGCCGATCGTCATCCTGCCCGATTGCGCGGACCGGCGGCCGCCGAACGAAAGCGCCATCGTCCTGCCCGAAGGCGGGCCGCCCTTGTGGTCGGTCACGGCGGACGAGGCGGGGACCTTGCAACAGCTGGCGACCGGGGCCCGCAAGGCGGTGCGCGAGGCGGAAAGCCTGCGTCTTCTGTATGTTGCGGTCACGCGGGCGCGGTGCTGGCTGATCGTGGCGGCGGCGGGAACAGCCGGAGAGGCATCATGGTATGGGCTGTTGCGCGCAGCGGCGGAGGATCTGCCGCTGCTGCCGGGCACCGCAGGGCGGATGCGGCATGAGATGGGGCTTTGGCACCCCCCGCTGGCGCAGGCGGAGAAGAGCGGGGAAGCCGTGGTCCTGCCGGGCTGGCTGATGACTGATCCCGCCCCGGCCCCGCAGGAGATGCGGGTGCTGTCGCCTTCGGATCTTGGCGGGGCGAAAACCCTGAAGCGAGAGGCGGCGGGCGACCCGGATGCCATGGCAAAGGGCACGGCGCTTCACGGGTTTCTGGAACGATTTCCGGGGCTTGCGCCGAAGGATCGCGCGGTGTTGGGTGCCACGATGCCCGATCTGGCCGCGCGGGCGGCGGCACTGGTCGACGCACCGGACCTTGCGGCGCTGTTCGGCCCCGATACCCTGGCCGAGGTCGGCTTTGTGGTGCCGTGGAACGGGGCGCTGCTGGCAGGGACAATGGACCGTGTGGTTGTCGGGCCGGATCGGGTGCTGGTGGTGGATTTCAAATCCAACGCGGTCGTTCCGGCGACGGCGGCAGAGGTGCCGGAAGGCTATCTGCGGCAGATGGGGGCCTATGCGCTGGCCGCAGCGCAGCTTTATCCGGGGCAGCGGATCGAAGTGGCGATCCTGTGGACCGAGGCACCGCTGCTGATGGCGCTTGATCCCGAGATCGTGAGTGCGGCATTGGCGCGCTCCGCCATATCTTGACGGGACCGTGAGCCATCCCTAGGTTCAATGCCCTGATATTCCCCGTAGGAGAGATGATCATGGGCGCGAATACCGTCGCCGTCACCGATGCCACCTTTGACGCCGAAGTCCGCAATTCCGCGATCCCGGTCGTGGTGGATTTCTGGGCCGAATGGTGCGGTCCCTGCCGCCAGATCGGCCCGGCGCTGGAGGAACTTGCCGCCGAATATGCCGGCAAGGTCAAGATCGTGAAGGTGAACGTCGACGAGAATCCCGACAGCCCGGCGGTTCTGGGGGTGCGTGGCATCCCGGCGCTGTTCCTGTTCAAGGATGGTCAGGTGGTGTCGAACAAGGTCGGTGCCGCGCCAAAGGCGGCGCTGGCGAATTGGATCCAGTCGGCGATCTGACAAACCCTTGGGAACGCTGCGTTAATGGGGCCCTTCGTGGCCCCTTTTCATATCTGCACGACATATGGCCCGTGTATGGTTCACGTATGGCCCGCGTATGGCTGTTCCGGCACCGATCGGCCGTTAACCAAGTGGGGCCGAATCGGGCGCCCGGCTTGTGCAGCCAGAGGCTGCGGGCCATATAAGGCCAAACGGAGGGCACAATGGCGGAAGACAAATTCCCCGGCTGGCACGGCACCACGATCCTTGGCGTCCGCCGCGGCGGACAAGTGGTGGTGGCGGGCGACGGACAGGTCAGCCTGGGCCAGACCGTGATCAAGGGCACCGCCCGCAAGGTGCGCCGCCTGTCGCCCGGCGGGCAGGATGTGGTCTGCGGCTTTGCCGGGTCCACCGCCGATGCGTTCACCCTGCTGGAGCGGCTGGAAAAGAAGCTGGAGGCCGCGCCGGGGCAACTGGCACGCGCCTGCGTCGATCTGGCGAAGGATTGGCGGATGGACAAATACCTGCGCAATCTGGAAGCCATGCTGATCGTCACCGACGGGGCGGATCTGTTCGTGATCACCGGCGCGGGCGACGTGCTGGAGCCGGAGCATGACGTGGCCGCCATCGGATCGGGCGGCAATTACGCACTGGCCGCGGCGCGGGGGCTGATGCAGACCGCGATGGAGGCCGAGGAGATTGCCCGCAAGGCGATGGCGATTGCGGCGGACATCTGTGTTTACACCAACGGCAACCTGACGGTGGAGAGCATCCGCAAGGGGTGATCCCTGTGGACAGCGCCGGGGGCCAGCCCCCGGACCCCTGGGGTATTTCGGCAAAGATGAAGGGCGGAGTGTATTATGGTGAATGCCGAGGATCTGCGTGCCGCCGTGGCGGCGGGCATCATCGACGAGGCGCAGGCGGCGCGGCTGAAGGTGCTGGGCGAGAACCGGGCCGGGACGCGGGTGGCGATGCCAGCCGAGGATGAACCGTTCGAGTTCTTTCGCGGGTTTTCCGAGATCTTCATCTCGATCGGGCTGGTGATCCTGTTGTCGGGCGTGTTGGTGCTGCTGTCGTGGTTCGGCGGGCTGGCGCTGCTCTTGGTGGTGCCGCTGATCTGCGCCGGGGTGGCCTGGTGGTGGGCGACCTATTTCACGCTGAAACGGCGGATGACGCTGCCGTCGATGGTGCTGGCCTCGGCCTATGGGGCGGGGGTGTTCCTGTTTGCGGGCACGGTGCTGGACCGGGTGGGGCTGGGCGGCCGCGCGGTGGCTGTGCTGTCCTTTGCCCTGGCGGCAGCGGCGCTGGTGGCCTGGTACCGGCGGTTCCGGCTGCCGTTCACCGCCTTTCTGATCGGGGCGGCGGTGCTGGGGGCGATCTATGCCGCGACCAGCGGCGTGGACGACCTGATGACGATGCGCGGCGGCTGGAACGCGATGTTCGACCTGCGCGAAAGCCCGGTCTTTGCCGCGTCGACCCTGCTGTTCGGGGTGGGGATGTTTCTTGTGGGCATGGCGTTCGACATGCGCGACCCGCACCGGCTGGGCCGCCATGCGGCGACGGCGTTCTGGTGTCACCTGATGGCGGCGCCCGCGCTGGTGAACACGGTGGCGGTGACGCTGCTGAACGGTGGCGGCATGGCGCTGCTGGCGCTGGCCCTGCTGGTGATCACGGTTCTGGCGCTGGTGATCGACCGGCGGTCTTTCCTGACGGCGGCGATTGCCTATATCGCGCTGGTGATTTCCTGGGTTGCCGGGGATGAGGGCAATTTCGGCACCTGGGTGTTCATCCTGCTGGTGCTGGGCGGGCTGATCACCGCGATCGGCACCTGGTGGGTACAGCTGCGCGCCTTCGTGATGAAGACGCTGCCGAATTTTCCGGGCAAGGACCGCTTGCCGCCTTATGCGAGGGCTGAATGACCGACCTGACACCGCGTGAAATCGTTTCCGAGCTGGATCGGTTCATCATCGGGCAGAGGGAGGCGAAGCGCGCCGTTGCGGTTGCGCTGCGCAACCGCTGGCGGCGGAAGCGGCTGCCGGAGGTGCTGCGCGACGAGGTTTACCCGAAGAACATCCTGATGATCGGACCGACCGGGGTGGGCAAGACCGAGATTTCGCGCCGGCTGGCGCGGCTGGCGAAGGCGCCGTTCCTGAAGGTCGAGGCGACCAAGTTCACCGAGGTGGGCTATGTCGGGCGCGATGTGGATTCCATCGTGCGCGATCTGGTCGATGTGGCGATCAACGACACCCGCGCCCGGATGCGCGAGGAGGTGCAGGAGCGCGCCCGGCGCGAGGCCGAAGAGCGCGTGGTGGAGGCGATTGCCGGCAAGGATGCCCGCGAACAGACGCGCGAGATGTTCCGGGCCAAGCTGCGGCGGGGCGAGCTGGACGATACTGTGATCGAGATCGAGGTGGTCGAGGCAGGGCCGCAGATGCCGATGCTGGGTGGGCCGGGGATGGAGCAGCAGATGCAGGGCCTGCAGGATCTGTTCAAGGCGTTTGGTCAGCGCGGGACCCGCAAGAAGATGACCGTGGCGCAAAGCCATGAGGTGCTGATGGGGCAGGAGGCTGACAAGCTTCTGGATGACGAGGCGGTGAAGGCGGCGGCGCTGGAGGCGGTTCAGGAGAACGGCATCGTGTTTCTGGACGAGATCGACAAGATCTGTGCCCGGTCGGATGCGCGGGGGGCCGATGTCAGCCGCGAAGGCGTGCAGCGCGACCTGCTGCCGCTGATCGAGGGCACCACGGTGTCCACCAAATACGGGCCGGTGAAGACGGATCATGTGCTGTTCATCGCCTCGGGCGCGTTCCATATCGCCAAGCCGTCGGACCTGCTGCCGGAATTGCAGGGGCGGCTGCCGATCCGGGTGGAACTGTCGCCGCTGACCGAGGCGGATTTCGTCCGCATCCTGACCGAGACGGAAAACGCGCTGACCCGGCAATATGCCGGGCTGATGGGCACCGAAGATGTGGCGGTGGCGTTCACGCCCGACGGGATTGCGGCGCTGGCACGGATCGCGGCCGAGGTGAACCGCAGCGTCGAGAACATCGGGGCGCGGCGGCTTTATACGGTAATGGAGCGGGTGTTCGAGGAGCTGTCCTTCACCGCGCCGGACCGGGGCGGCGAGGAAGTGGTGGTCGATTCCGCCTTTGTCGAGACGAATCTGGGTGCGCTGGCGAAATCGGCCGATATCTCGCGCTATGTGCTATAGCGGCGGCAGGCCGACGGCATCGCGCAGGTTGGGGTCGCGGATGTCCAGTTCCTGCCCGATCAGGGCATTGGCATCGGGGGTGCAAAGCCAGGCGATGGCCTGACCGGGGTGTTCGGGCGGGGCCAGATCGTCGCGCGACAGCCTTGACACCGGATTGATGCCCGAAGCGCGGATGGCCGCCTGCATCGCCGTATCGACCACACCGGGGGCGATGCCGAAGGTGCGGATACCCTGCGCCCCATATTCCAGATGCACGGATTTCGTCAGCATCGCCAGCCCGGCCTTGCCCGCGCAATAGGCGGACCAGCCCTCTTGCGGGCGGTGCGCGGCACCGGATGACACGTTGACGATGGTGCCTGCGCCGCGCGCGACCATAGCGGGCAGGGCCAGCCGGATGGCATCGAACTGCGCTGTCAGATTCGTCTCTATGCTGGCGGAAAATGCCTGCGGGTCCAGATCGGTGATTCGGCCGATCGGCGCGATAGTGGCGGCGTTGTTGATCAGGATGTCAAAGCCGGGGGCCAGAACCTCGGCCAGCCGGGCGCGGTCGGTGATGTCGCAGACAACGCCTTTGGCCATGCCTTCCAGCGCCTCTTCGGTGGCGGCCAGGCTTTCGGCGCTGCGGGCGGTGAAGGTCACTTCGGCGCCCATCTCGGCAAGGGCGCGGGACGTGGCCCGGCCGATGCCGCCTGCGCCACCGGTGACAAGGGCGGTGCGCCCGGAAAGGATCTGGCTCATGCGGATCTCCTGCTCTGCCTGTTTTCCTTGATATGTTTCAAAACTGCGAAGGTCACGGCGGAAAAGCGCTGTCCGGTCCTCACGTCCTGGTGGGTGGACCCTTGACCGTGGGGCGAATTGCGCCATTGCTCAGAGGATGGTGCGGCTGGTTCTGACTGTCCTGTTTTCCCTTGTGCTGATCGGCTGTTCGCCGCGCGGAGATTTCGTCATGCTGGACGATCTGCCGCCGGAAAAGGCCGCGCTGGCCCCCGAGAGCGGCGTGCGCGAGGTGGTTTTCGTCGGCACGACCCGGCGCGAGGAGGACGGAAGTTTCGGCTTTGGCCGCGCCGAAAGGGCAAGCTTCCTGCGCTATGACATCCTGGTGCCCAGGGACCGCGAGCCGGGAGAAGTGACCTGGCCCGCGAATGCGCGGCGGGCCGATCCCAGAACCGATTTCCTGACCCTGGCGGATGAGAAATATGCCGATGGGGCCGGGTTCCGCAAAGCCCTGCGCGGGGCGATGCAGCTGCGCGGGCAGCGCGACGTGGTGGTCTATGTCCATGGTTTCAACAACACCATGGCAGAAAGCATCTATCGCGTGGCGCAGATGCATTATGACCTGAAGGTGCCCGGCGTGGCGGTACATTACGCCTGGCCCAGCCGGGGCTCGGCGCTGGGCTATGTCTATGACCGGGATTCCGCGCTGTTCGCCCGCGACGGGCTGGAGACCCTGCTGCATGAGGTGGCCGAAGCGGGCGCGCAGCGCGTGGTGATCGTGGCGCATTCGATGGGCAGTGCCGTTGCGATGGAAACCCTGCGGCAGGCGGCCATTCGCGGGGACAGGAAACTGTCGAAGTCGCTGGGCGGGGTGATCCTGATCTCGCCCGATCTGGATGTCGATCTGTTCCGGGCCCAGGCGCATGCGATGGGCGGGCTGCCGCAACCGTTCCTGATCTTCGGCAGCCGACGCGATACCGTTCTGGGGCTGTCATCGCGGCTTTCGGGCAACCCGGACCGGCTGGGCAATCTGAAGGACATCGGCCAGATCGCCGATCTGGAAGTGACCTATCTGGATACGGCGGCGTTCAGCGAAGGGGCTGGGCATTTCAATCTTGGCACCTCGCCCGCGCTGATTCAGCTTCTGGGCGGAATCGCCAATATCGACGCCGCCTTCCGCGCCGAAGCGGCAGGCCGGGTGGGGCTGTTGCCGGGCGTGGTGCTGACGGTGCAGAACGCGACGGCCATCATCCTGTCACCGGTCGAGGCTGTTGCAACCGGCGGCGGCAGTTCATCGGCGGATTAGCGGCGGCGCAGATAGACATAAAGCGCGCCAGCGCCGCCGTGTTTCAGATGCGCCTCGGCAACCTGCTGCACCGCCTGCGCCAGCGGGGGCAGGCGGAGCCAGTGCGGCACCTGATGCCGCAGCGCGCCGATGGGCCGGGGCACGGGTTCATGCGTCATCCGGCCCTTGCCGGTAATGACCAGAACCAGCCGCAGCCCGGCGGATTGTGCGTTCAGGATGAAACGGACCAGTTCGGGCTGGGCTTCGGCCAGAGTCATGCCGTGCAGGTCCAGTCGCGCCTCGGGCGCAAGCTTGCCACGAGTCATCCGGTCATGCGTGCGCGCATCCATCCGCAGCGCGGGTTGCGGCGGCGCGGGGGGCGCGGGAAGGGCACGTTCGCCCAGATGGAAATGTGGAATGCGCGGGGTGGCGGGTTGTTTCGGCGCGGCCGGGGCCGTTGGCGGTGGGTCAGCCAAGGGCAGGTGCGGGTTGTGCAGGGGTTTTGGGTGCAGCGGCCGGGTGGTGCGGGCCACGGCCTGCCACAACTCGGCCTCGTCCGGGCGCAGGGTACGGCGGCGGCGCATCGTCAGCCTTCGGGCAACATGGCATAGGCGCGGTCGATCGGCAGCAAGAGGACCATGCGGCCGCCATCCTTGACAGTACCGGCATCATCGCCCGCCTGCGCCCCGGTGCCATAGAAGATGTCGGCGCGCTGCGCGCCCTTGATCGCGCCGCCGGTATCCTGCGCCACCATCAGGCGGCGCAACGGGCCGCGTCCGGCCTTTTCGATCCAGACCGGGGCACCGAGGGGGGTAAAGGCCGGATCGATTGCGACCGAACGCAGCGTGGTGATCGACCGGCCCATGGCACCGATGGGGCCCTTGTCGGCGGGCAGATCGGCCAGCTTGCGGAAGAAGACATAGGACGGGTTATGGTTCATCAGGTCCTGTCCCGGACCGGGGTTGCGCCGGACCCAGGCGCGGATCACCTGGGCCGAAACCTGATCCAGCGAATAGATGCCGCGACGAACCAGTTCCTGCCCGATCGAGCGGTAAGGCTGGCCGTTCTTGCCGCCATAGCCAACGCGAATGACATGGCCATCGGTCATGCGAATTCGGCCAGAGCCTTGAATCTGAAGGAAATAGACGTCGATCGGATCGTCCAGCCAGGCGATTTCCAGCCCGCGCCCGGCCAGAAGCCCGGCGTCGATGGTGGCGCGGCTGTGCCAGACCTGACCTTCGGTCAGCTCAGGCGGCTTGCGGTAGATCGGCCAGGCAAAGCGCGGCGTGCGGACCGGGGAGCCGTTCAGTTCCGGCTCATAATAGCCGGTGAACAGGGCGGGCGGATCGCCGATCACCACCGGCTTGAACACCAGTTCGAAAAAGCTGCGGGCCGAAGCGGTATCGGGAGGCACATCGGCGGCCAGCTTGCAGATCGGACGCCAGTCGGGGGCGTCGATCAGATCGCAGGTGGCCAGAAAGGTTTGCAGCGCGGCAGCGTGGTCATCGTCGCGCCAGCCGTCCAGCGATTCGAAATCCAGCACCTGCGCGGACACCGGGGCGGCGGCCATCAGGGCCACCGCAAGGCAGAGGTTGCGCCAGAGCCCCCGCATGCCAAGGCCTAATCGCCGGTGGCCACAAGCTGCCAGTTGGGATCATCGGCCCCCATCTTGCGCGCGAAGGTCCAGACATCGCGCTGCCGCTTGACGGTCTTGCCGTCGCCTTCGACGACCTCGCCCGCCTTGTTGCGCACGACCGAGGTGAGTTCGCCGACGAAGCGCACGGTGATTTCACCAAAGCCCGAAGCCGGATCGAAGGTCGCCTCTTGCAGCGCCATTTCCTTCAGCCCGACGAAATTCGCCTCGACCGTCAGGCCCTGCTGTTCGCGGGCTTCGATCACCTCGGCAAAGGAGGCCTCGACATCATCGGACAGGAAGGGGCGGATCTGGTCCAGTTCGCCCTTTTCGAACGAGGTCAGGATCATCTCATAGGCGCCGCGCGCGCCTTGAAGGAAGGGGCCAACCTGGAACGAGGGTTCGGCCTTTTTCATCGCGGCCAGCGCCTTGGCGGTGGACGACCCTTCGGCGGCATGGTCCAGGATATCGCGGTCTGCACCGCCTTCGATCACCTCGAAGTCACGGCGGATACGGTCATTGGCCTGTTCCGGCGGCAGGGGAGGCTTTTCAAACCCTTCGCGGGTGCCAAGAACGGAGCGGAGTTTCAGGATCAGGAAAACCGCGATCCCGGCAAGCACCAGAAGCTGCAGAAGTTTGCCGTCCATCCTTCACCTTTCCAAAAGTCATCCGGGCGCGGCTTTCAGCCTGCCCTGTTCCTTCCTATGTAGGATGCGACCCCCGGCAAGTAAACCGCACCGGGGCAGGTTTGACGGGAAGGACCGCCATCATGAGGATTTTCGCCGCCGTTCTGATCTGGCCGCTGGTCGAGATCGCGCTGTTCGTGGTGATCGGCGGGCAGATCGGACTGTGGGCCGTGCTGGGCTGGGTGGTGCTGTCGGCCGTGCTGGGCGTGCTGGTGATGAAGCTGGCCGCCGGACGGCAGGCGCTGGCGATGCGCGACGGGCTGCGGGCGGTGCGCGACCCGGCCCGCCTGGCTGCGGGCGGACTGATGTCGCTGCTGGCGGGCATCCTGCTGATCCTGCCGGGATTCCTGACCGATGCGCTGGGGCTGGTGCTGCTGTTGCCGCCGGTTCAGGCGCTGGTCGCGCGGGCCATTGCCGCGCGGGTGCTGGTGGTTCGGCCACGACCAGCCGAAGCGGATGTGATCGACGGCGAATTCACCGAAATCCGCCCGCAACAGCAGCCGCCTTCGGGCTGGACGCGGATCGAGTGATCACTGGCGTTTCAGCCAGATTGCCCCCTCGCCCAGCTTGGCGACAAAGGCCTGATGCGCTGCCTCTTCGGCGGGCGTAAGGCGGGGCGGCAGTGGTTCGGGGCGGGGCCGGGGGCGCCAGTCGGCGGCGTCGCCCGAACCGCCGCGGGCCTGGCCCTGGGTGGGGGCCAGCACCAGATCGGGCTGCCGGCCGCCGATCAACTCCAGATAGACCTCGGCCAGAATTTCGCTGTCGAGCAGGGCGCCATGTTTTTCCCGCATCGAATTGTCGACGCCGAAGCGGCGGCAAAGCGCATCGAGCGAGGCCGGGGAGCCGGGAAATTTCTGTTTCGCAATGGCCAGCGTATCGACAGCGCGGGCCCAGGGAATTTCGGGCAGGCCGATGGCCGTCAGCTCGAAGTTCAGGAATTTCATGTCGAAGCTGGCATTGTGGATCACCAGCTTCGCATCGCCGACGAAGTCGAGAAAGGCCTGGCCGATACTGGCGAAAACCGGCTTGTCGCGCAGGAAATCGTCGCCCAGCCCGTGAACGGCAAAAGCCTCGGCCGGCATGGAGCGTTGCGGGTTGATATACTGGTGATAGGTGCGCCCGGTGGGCATGTGGTTGAAAAGCTCGACCCCGCCGATTTCGACGATGCGGTCGCCGGTCGCCGGATCGAAGCCGGTGGTTTCTGTATCAAGGACGATTTCACGCATGGCGGGTCTGGATATGGGCGATCAGGGCGCGAACATAGGCGCGGGTGCTGTCGATGGACAGGGTTTCGACAATGTGATCGGCCAGCTTGCGCTTTTCCCGGTCGGCAATCTGCAGGGAATGCAGGTGTTGGAACTGCGATTCGGTCATGCCGGGGCGCGACAGGACGCGGGCGCGTTGCAGATCGGCCGGGGCCGTGACCAGCAGGACGGCATCGCATTGGCCTTCAGCGCGGGTTTCATAGAGCAACGGAATGTCCAGCAGCACCAGATCGGCGGTGGTCCGGGACAGAAACCCGGCGCGGTCGGCGGTGACAAGCGGGTGGATCAGCTGTTCCAGCCGTTTCATCTTTTGCGGGTTCAGGCCGATCAGTTTCGACAGCGCAGGGCGCGAGACGGCGCCGTCGACGATGGCATCGGGGAAATCGGCGGCCAGCGCGGCCACACCCGCCCCACCGGGGCCATACAGCCGGTGAACGGTGGCATCGGCATCCCAGACCGGCACGCCTTCATCGGCAAACATCCGGGCGGTGGTGGATTTCCCCATGCCGATCGAGCCGGTGAGGCCAAGGCGGAACACCGTCATGCCGACAGCACCGCATGGCGGGTGGCCTCGTCGACATCGGGTTTCTGGCCGAACCAGCGTTCAAAGCCGGGGGCAGCCTGATGCAGCAGCATGCCCAGACCATCGACCACGGTGCAGCCCATGTCTTCGGCTTCGATCAGCAACCGGGTTTTCAGCGGGGTATAGACCAGATCCGTGACCAGGGCTTTCGGGTTCAGCCCATCCAGCGGAACGCGGAAATCCGGCTTGCCGGTCATGCCCAGCGAGGTGGTGTTCACCACGGTGGCGCAATCTTCGATCATGTTGCCGGCCTGGACCCATTCCTGCACCACCACCTTGGCGCCGAAATCAGATCGCAGCGCATCGGCGCGGGGACGGGTCCGGTTGGCAATGCGGATTTCCGGCACGCCCTGTTCGATCAGCGCGGCGACAACCGCCCGCGCAGCGCCCCCGGCCCCCAGAACAGCGGCGGGGCCGGACTGCGGCTGCCAGGCCGAGGCATGCTGGCGCAGGTTGGCGATAAAGCCGGTGCCATCGGTGTTGTCGGCATGAATCTTGCCATCCGCCCGGAAGATCAGCGTATTGGCGGCCCCGATCAGCGCCGCGCGGTCGGTGATGATGTCGGCAATCTGAAGGATCGCTTCCTTGTGCGGGATCGTCACGTTGACGCCGACAAAGCCCATGCGGGGCAGCATCCGCACCACATCGGCCAGATCGGCGGGGGCCACGTCGATCGGGATGTAATGCCCCTTCAGCCCATAACGGCGCAGCCAGTAGCCATGCAGCGCCGGGCTGCGACTGTGGGCGATGGGGTGGCCGAGAACGCCGGCCAACGGGATACGCGGGTGATCGGTCATGCCGGAATTGCTCCTCGGGTGGCAAGATAGGCTAGAAGTGGCAGCAAGGGCAGGCCCTGAATGGTGAAGTGGTCGCCCTGAACGGCGGAAAACAGCCGGATGCCTTCTTCCTCGATCTTGTAGCAGCCGACCGAGTGGCGGATGCTGTCCCAGTTTCTGGCAAGATAATCGTCCAGATAGGCGTCGGAAAATGCGCGCATGGTCAGACGGGCCTCTCCGACATGGCGCCAGAGCGGCTGGCCGTTTTCATAAAGCACGGCGGCGGACAGCAGGCGGTGGGTCTGGCCGCGCAGGGATTGCAGCTGGGCGCGGGCCTCGGCCGGGGTTTCGGGCTTGGCAAAGGTGCGGCGGTTCATCTCCAGCACCTGATCGCAGCCGAGGACAAGTTCGGCAGGGTTTTTCTCGGAGATCTTGCGGGCCTTCATCTCGGCCAGCGTGTCGGCCAGATCGCGGGGCGAAGCGCCTTCGGCCTCCATCGCGGCGCGGATCGCCTGTTCATCGATTCGCGCCGGGCGCGCGATGACGGGCACATTTGCCGCCGCAAGAAGGGCCAGCCGGATTTCCGAAGCCGAGGCGAGAAGAATTGTCTGTGGGGGCATCTGGGGATAATTCCGCTTTGTTCCTGCGCGCCGCATCGGGGCGAAACCGGGGGTAAGCGGGTTATCGGCGGGGCCCGGCCGGTTTCGCCGCGTTCGGCCAGACCTATCCCGTTGAGGACAGGCTTGTCACGCCCCTTGGGACATCCGGCAGCCGTGGCAATTGTCCACGAGGCGTGGCTGTGGACAGGGTTCTGATCTGAATTCCTTCAAAGCATTGAATTAATTCAAATAATATTGGACATTGGCAAAGGAAACGGAATTTTCCCAAGCTTACCCACATGCCGGGCCGGTTGTGGGCAAGGTCGGGAAAAGCCGGGAAATCCCGTTTTCCACAGGGCCAATAACATCAATCCTTAAAGATTCTTTCTTTTAGAATAAGTGTGGCTCAGTCGGGTTTCGTCGCGCCCGTTGACTTTTGCGGTGATGCGCCTTACCTCGGCGCTGCGGGGCCGTCCGGCCCATGCACTTCCCATCTCTGACCGATCTTGCGGCTGCCTTCGGGGCAGGACGCGACCAAAGGTATCTTCATGACCGAACGTTTGAACCTTTCCGATCTCAAGGCCAAGACCCCGGCTGATCTTCTGGCGATGGCCGAGGAATGGGAGATCGAGAATGCGCCCTCGATGCGCAAGGGCGAGATGATGTTCTCGATCCTGAAGGAGCATGCCGAGGAAGGCTATGAGATCGGCGGCGATGGCGTGCTGGAAGTCTTGCAGGACGGGTTCGGCTTCCTGCGCAGCCCTTCGGCCAACTATCTGCCAGGCCCGGACGACATCTATGTCAGCCCCGATATCCTGCGGCAGTTCTCGTTGCGCACGGGAGATACGATCGAAGGGGTGATCGCAGCGCCGAAGGAAAACGAGAAATATTTCAGCCTGACCAAGGTGACGCGGATCAACTTCGACGACCCGGAAAAGGCCAAGCACAAGGTTCATTTCGACAACCTGACGCCGCTTTACCCGGATGAGCGGCTGAAGATGGAAGTCGAGGATCCGACGATCAGGGACCGTTCGGCCCGGATCATCGACCTGGTGGCCCCGATCGGCAAGGGACAGCGCGGGCTGATCGTGGCCCCGCCGCGCACCGGGAAAACCGTGCTGTTGCAGAACATCGCGCATTCCATCGCGACCAACCACCCGGAATGCTATCTGATCGTGCTGCTGATCGACGAGCGGCCCGAGGAAGTGACCGACATGCAGCGGTCGGTGAAGGGCGAAGTCGTGTCCTCGACCTTCGACGAACCGGCGACGCGGCACGTTGCGGTCGCGGAAATGGTGATCGAAAAGGCGAAGCGGTTGGTGGAACACAAGCGCGACGTGGTGATCCTTTTGGATTCCATCACCCGGCTGGGCCGGGCGTTCAACACGGTGGTGCCGTCGAGCGGAAAGGTGCTGACCGGCGGCGTGGACGCGAATGCGCTGCAACGGCCGAAACGGTTCTTCGGTGCGGCGCGGAACATCGAGGAAGGCGGATCGCTGACCATCATCGCAACGGCGCTGATCGACACCGGCAGCCGGATGGACGAAGTGATCTTTGAAGAGTTCAAGGGCACCGGGAACAGCGAGATCGTGCTGGACCGCAAGGTCGCAGACAAGCGCGTGTTCCCGGCGATGGACATCCTGAAATCCGGCACCCGGAAAGAAGACCTGCTGGTCGAGAAGACCGATCTGCAAAAGACCTATGTGCTGCGCCGTATCCTGAACCCGATGGGCACCACCGATGCCATCGAATTCCTGATCGGCAAGCTGAAGCAGACCAAATCCAATTCCGAGTTCTTCGACTCGATGAACACCTGACGGACCGAAGCCGATGCGGGACACGATCTTTGCGCTGGCCTCGGCCCGCGGCAGGGCGGGCGTTTCGGTTGTGCGGGTTTCCGGTCCAGGTGCCTGGGCGGCGTGTTCCACGCTGTGCGGTGATGTTCCGGCTGTAAGACGGGCCTCCCTGCGCAATATCTTGTGGAATGATGAAGTTCTGGATCAAGCATTGGTGCTGACTTTTGCCGAGAAAGCCAGCTTTACCGGTGAAGAAGCCGTAGAGTTCCAGTTGCATGGCAGCCAGGCGGTGCTGTCTGCCATGCTGTCGGCTCTGTCGGCGCAACAGGGTTTGCGACCGGCGGAGGCCGGAGAGTTCACCCGCCGCGCGCTGGAGAATGGCCAGCTGGATCTGGCGCAAGTCGAAGGTCTGGCCGATCTGATCGAAGCCGAGACCGAAGCGCAGCGTCGGCATGCGTTGGGGTTGATGCAGGGCCGTTTGCGCGAATTGGCGGATCACTGGCGGCAATCTCTTGTCCGGGCGGCAGCGCTGATCGAAGCAACGATTGATTTCGTCGAGGAAGATGTTCCTGTGGATGTCGTTCCTGAAGTGCGGGCGCTGATCGGGGTTGTGCTGTCCGGTCTTGGCAAGGAAGTTCGCGGCTACGACGCAGCGGAACGTTTGCGCGACGGGTTCGAAGTTGCGCTTGTTGGCCGCCCGAACGCAGGAAAATCTACGCTTCTCAATGCCTTGGCGGGCCGAGAGGCTGCGATTACGTCAAAGATTGCCGGAACCACGCGGGATGTGATCGAAGTCCGCATGTCGATCCGGGGCCTGCCTGTCACTGTGCTGGACACGGCCGGCCTGCGCGAAACCGAAGACGAGATTGAAAAGATCGGCATCGGCAGGACTGTCGACCGCGCGACGGCGGCAGATTTGCGGGTGTTTCTGTTGGACGGGGATGACGTGCCGCTGATTTCGCCTGTTGCGGGCGATCTGGTTGTGCGCGGCAAGGCTGACCTGGCCGAAGGGTCTGACCTGGCCGTGTCTGGCAAGACAGGCCAAGGGCTGCCGCAGCTTGTCGATGCGATTGGATCGGCACTGGACAGCAGAATGGCCTCGGCAGCGACGATAAACCGCGCGCGCCATCTGGATGCTGTGTCGCGGGCGATTCGCGCTTTGGAATCGGCGGAAAGTGAAGTAAAGGCAGGGCCGGATCGCGTGGAGCTTGCGGCGGAACATTTGCGGCAAGCGATCCGCGCGCTGGATTCCCTGATTGGTCGTGTGGATGTAGAAGACGTGCTGGATGAAATCTTCTCCAGCTTCTGCATCGGGAAGTGAGGATGTTTCACGTGAAACATTTTGATGTCATCGTTGTCGGCGGCGGGCATGCTGGCGCAGAAGCCGCCGCCGCCGCAGCGCGCGCTGGTGCCAGGACAGCTCTTGTCACCATGAGCGCCGCGAAAATCGGTGTGATGTCCTGCAACCCGGCGATTGGCGGGCTGGGCAAGGGCCATCTTGTGCGCGAGATCGACGCGATGGACGGCATCATGGGCGTTGCGGCCGACAGGGGCGGGATTCAATTCCGCTTGCTGAACAGGCGCAAGGGTCCCGCCGTGCAGGGTCCGCGCACACAGGCCGACAGAAAGCTGTATCGGCTGGCCGTGCAGGATCTGCTGTCGCGCGAGCAAAACCTGAGCATTGTCGAAGGCGAAGCCGCCGAGATGATTATCCGGCAGGGCAGGGCTTGCGGCGTTGTGCTGGCGGATGGCGCAGAACTGAGTGCCGGAGCAGTGATCCTGACCACGGGCACTTTCCTGAACGGCATCCTGCATGTCGGCGACAAGCGCAGCGAAGGCGGGCGTGTCGGCGATGCGGCTTCGGTCAAGCTGGCGCAGCAGATCAGGGGGCTGGGGCTGCGAACAGGACGGCTGAAGACTGGCACACCGCCGCGCCTGGATGGCAAGACGATTGACTGGGCGCGGCTGGAGATGCAGGCGGCGGATGATGAACCCGTGCTGTTGTCGTTCCTGAACAAGCGCCCGATTGCACGGCAGATTTCATGCGGCATCACCCATACAAGCGATGCAACGCATCAGATCATCCGCGACAATCTGTCGAAATCGGCGATGTACGGCGGGCATATCGAAGGTGTCGGGCCGCGCTATTGCCCGTCGATCGAAGATAAAGTCGTGCGATTTGCCGACAAGACCAGCCATCAAGTCTTCCTGGAGCCGGAAGGTCTGGACGACGACACGGTCTATCCCAACGGAATTTCCACATCGCTGCCTGCCGAAGTGCAGGAAGCTTATGTGCGGACGATTGCAGGGCTGGAGCAGGCTATGATCACTCAGCCGGGCTATGCGATTGAATATGATTACCTTGATCCGCGCGATCTGCGCAGCACGCTGGAAAGCAGGGCGATGGCGGGGCTGTTTTTGGCAGGCCAGATCAATGGCACGACGGGATATGAGGAAGCTGCCGCGCAGGGGCTTGTCGCGGGGCTGAATGCTGCGGCGCAAGTGCGGGGCGGAGAGGAGCTGCGCCTGTCGCGGTCGAACAGCTATATCGGCGTGATGATCGACGATCTGACGCGGCGCGGGGTGACGGAACCCTATCGCATGTTCACCTCGCGTGCCGAATTCCGGCTGTCGTTGCGGGCGGACAATGCCGATCAGCGGCTGACGCCGGTCGGGCTGGCCTTTGGCTGTGTGCGGGAAGCGCGGCAGCGCGCGTTCGAGGCCAAGGCCGAAGCCCTGGGCCAGGCTGTCGATTTTCTGAAGGCGCAGAGCTTCAGCCCGCGCGATCTGCGACAGTCGGGCTTTGTCGTCAGCCGGGACGGCGGGCGACGGTCAGCCTTTGACCTGATGGCAATGCCGGATTATGCGCCCGAGTTTCTGGATTCCGTGCTGGACCCGGCCTTTTCCTGGCCGCAAGAGATTCGTCGTCAGGCCGAGATCGAAGCGCTTTATGCGCAATATGCCGACCGGCAGGCCGCCGATGCCGAAGATTTGCAGCGGTCGGAAGCAACGATGATCCCCGACAGCTTTGATTTCAATGCACTGTCCGGCCTGTCGACCGAGTTGAAGGGCAAGTTGCAGCGCAGCAGACCCGAAAACATCCATCAGGCGATGCAGATCGAGGGCATGACTCCGGCTGCGATCACGCTGATTCTGGCGAATCTGCGCAAGGATCGTGGACGGAAGGCCGGGTGATGGGGGTTCTGGATGCGCTGAACTTGCAGCCGGCTGCGGTTGAGAAGCTGCGGCTGTTTCAGGCGCTGGTCGAAAAGTGGAGCCCGCACATCAATCTTGTTGCGAAATCCACGCTTTCCGATCTGTGGGCACGGCATATCGAGGATTCGGCCTTTCTCTGGCAGCATGCGCCATCGGCAAGGATCTGGGCGGATTTCGGATCAGGCGGCGGATTTCCGGGGCTGGTCATTGCCGCTATCGCGCAGGAGAGGGCGGCGGAAACGCGTATCGTTCTGGTGGAATCTGACCTGCGCAAGGCGACATTCCTGCGCGAAGCGGCGCGGCAGATGGCGCTTTCGGTCGATGTCCGCAGCGAGCGGGCGGAAACCCTGGCCCCGCTGGGGGCAGATATCATCTCGGCCAGGGCGCTGACGGCGCTGGATGGGCTTTGTGTCCTGGCGGAACGGCATCTGGCGCCGGGCGGCACATGCCTTTTTCCCAAGGGGGAGAAATTCTCCGATGAAGTTGATGCAGCGCGCCGATCCTGGCAGTTCGATCTGGAGGCGGCCGAGAATCCGGGCCATAAGGGCTCTGCCCTGCTTGTGCTAAGGAATCTGCGCCGTGCCTGACCCCGCGCCCAAACCGCCCGGCCACGTCATCGCCATCGCCAACCAAAAGGGCGGTGTCGGCAAGACGACGACGGCCATCAACCTTGCGGCGGGGCTGGTCGAGCGGGGATTTCGCGTTCTGCTGGTGGATCTGGATCCGCAGGGCAATGCTTCGACCGGGCTGGGGATCGGGGCCAAGGACCGGGCAGTGACAACCTATGACCTGCTGTTGTCCGAAGCGCCCATCGGGTCTGTCCTTCGACAATCGAATATTACGAACCTGTGGATTTCGCCCGCGAATTCCGACCTTGCTTCGGCCGATATCGATCTTGTGGCGAATGAAAAGCGCAGTTTCCTGCTGCATGATGCGCTGCGGCAGCCGGAAATCGACAGCTGGGCCTTTGATGTCGTGCTGATCGACTGTCCGCCGTCGCTGAGCCTGTTGACAGTGAATGCGCTTGTGGCTGCGCATTCGGTTCTTGTGCCGCTGCAAAGCGAGTTTTTCGCGCTGGAGGGGCTGAGCCAGCTTTTGTTGACCATCCGCGATGTGCGGCGTTCGGCTAACCCCGATCTGCGGATCGAAGGGATTGTGTTGACCATGTATGACGGACGCAACAACTTGTCCCAGCAAGTCGAAACGGACGCGCGTGACAATCTGGGGGAACTGGTGTTCGACACGGTGATTCCGCGCAATGTCCGCGTCAGCGAAGCGCCGTCGCATGCGCTGCCAGTGCTGGCCTATGACACGGCCTCCAAGGGGGCCGAAGCCTATCGGGCGCTGACGGCGGAAATTGCGGCCAGGTTGAAGAGGTAGGCCATGGAAAAGAAACCCGAGAAAAAAGGTCTGGGCCGCGGGCTTTCGGCGCTTATGTCGGATGTGAACCTTGGTGCCGCTTCGGAAGCGACGCCGCGGCGGGCGGATGCGCGTGTGGCTGTCGAAAAGCTGCGGGCCAATCCGTTGCAGCCGCGCAAGGATTTTGAACCGGAGGCTTTGCAGGCGCTGGCGGATTCGATCCGACAGAAAGGCGTGATCCAGCCCCTGATCGTCCGGCCCAGCGGTGACGGCTATGAGATCGTTGCCGGCGAACGCCGCTGGCGCGCGGCGCAGATGGCGCAGGTGCATGAGGTTCCGGTTGTCATCCGCGAGATGGACGACACCGAAGTCCTTGAAATCGCTATCATCGAGAATATCCAGCGCGAGGATCTGAACGCGGTTGAAGAGGCGCTGGGTATCCGTCAGCTGATGGATCGGTTCGGCCATACGCAAGAGAAGATTGCTGAGGCGCTGTCGAAAAGCCGCAGCCATATTGCCAATCTTCTGCGTCTGCTGGCGCTGCCCGAGTCGGTTCTGGCCATGGTGCGCGACGGCCGGATTTCCGCCGGTCATGCCCGCGCGCTGATCGGCACGGCAGAGCCGGAGGCGCTGGCGCGGGAAGTGGCGGCCAAGGGGCTTTCGGTGCGAGAGGTCGAGCGTCTGGTCCGCCGCGCAGGCGAAAGCAAGGCGGCGAAGGGCACCGGGAAGCCGCGCGACAAGGATGCCGATACGCGGTCGCTGGAGGCAGATCTGACGGCGCATCTGGGGATGCAGGTGCAGATCGACATGGCAGGGGGAGAGGCCGGATCGGTTCTGGTGCGGTTCAAATCTCTGGATGATCTGGACCGGCTGTGCCAGGCGCTGTCCACTGTTCCGGCGCAGATGGATTAGGCGCAAAGTTCCAGCAGAAGCCGGTTCAACACAAGACGGCCGGCTGGCGTAGCTTTCAGCCGGTCTTTGCTTTTGGTCAAAAACCCTTGTTTAATCAATGTATTGATCCGATCTTCTGGCAAGGAGGATCCGCGCAATGCGGCAAAGCGGCCGGTATCGGTGCCTTCGGACAACCGCATCGACATCATCAGATATTCGACAGCGCGGTCTTCATCGCTTAATGCTTCGCGTGGCTCTTCACCAGAGCCCGTGGTGGCGACGGCGGACAGCCAGGATTCAGGCGCGCGCAACGTGCTGGTTGCATAGCGGCCGGACTCGAATGTCAATCGGCCATGTGCGCCAGGGCCGATGCCCGCATAATCGCCCATCCGCCAATAGATCAGGTTATGGCGCGATTCCGATCCCGGTTTGGCATAGTTAGAGACCTCATAGGCCATCAGCCCGGCATCGGCACACAGGTTTTCCGTGGCCTCATACATTTCGGCTGCAAGATCTTCGTCGGGCAGGCCGCGCAGTTTGCCTTCGGCAAAGAGGCGGCCGAAAGCGGTGCCATCCTCGATGGTCAGTTGATACAGCGACATGTGATCCGGCCCCAGAGCCAGCAACTGCGACAGTTCGGCCTGCCAGCCGACAAGGGTTTGATCCTGCCGGGCATAGATGAGGTCGCAGGAGACGCGGGGAAACACGTCGCGGGCCAGGGCCAGAGCAGACAAAGCCTCATCCGCAGAATGTTGCCGGCCCAGGCGCCGCAGATCGAAGTCGTTCAGCGCCTGAATACCAAGCGACAGGCGGTTCACCCCGGCATCGCGGTATCCGCGGAACCGGCCGGCCTCGACCGAGGTCGGATTGGCCTCCAGCGTGATTTCGGCATCATTCGACATCGACCAGCGGGCAGCGATGCGGTCCAGCACGGCACCGACAAGGGCGGGATCCATCAGCGACGGCGTTCCCCCGCCGAAGAACACCGATTGCACGGCGCGCGGGCCGGTTTCGGAAGCAGTGCGGTCGATCTCGGCCAGATAGGCCGTTTGCCAGTGGGCCTGATCGACAGAGGCGCGGACATGGGAGTTGAAATCGCAATAGGGGCATTTGGCCTTGCAGAACGGCCAGTGGACGTAGACGCCAAAGCCGCCATGTTGCCAATCTTGCAGTTTCACGTGAAACAGGCCTTCAGAAGCGCATCCACCGCCTTGCCGCGATGGCTGATCGCGTTCTTTTCCGCGGCATCCATCTCGGCGAAGGTCTGCGAATGACCATCGGGCTGGAACATCGGGTCATAGCCGTGCCCTTCGGTCCCGCGCCACGGCCAGACCAGTTGGCCGGGGGCGACGCCTTCGAAAATCTCTTCATGCCCGTCGGGCCAATACAGCAGCAAGGTGCAGCGGAACTGGGCGCGGCGGGGGAAGGGCGCGTTTGCGGCCTGCAACAGCGCCCAGGTCTTTTCCATCGCCAGTCCGAAATCGCGGCCCTTCGGGGTCTGGGCCCAGTCGGCGGTATAGACACCGGGGGCACCATCCAGGGCATCGACGGTCAGGCCGGAATCATCGGCCAGTGCGGGAAGGCCAGAGGCCAGCGCGGCGGCCTGTGCCTTGATCCGGGCGTTGCCGATGAAGGTGGTTTCGGTCTCTTCCGGCTCCGGCAGGCCAAGATCGGCGACGGAAATGCAGGTGACATTGAGTGGGAAGAGAAGCGCCGAAAACTCTTCAAGCTTGCCCCTGTTGTGGCTGGCAATCACCAGCCTTTCGCCGGTGAAGCGCCTGCTCATTTGCCGATCGCCGCCTTTTGCGCAGCCACCAGCTTGGCCGTGCCCTTGGCGGCCAGTGCCAGCAGCGAAGACAGCTCATCGGTCGAAAACGGCGCGCCTTCGGCCGAAGCCTGAACTT
Source organism: Paracoccaceae bacterium (assembly GCA_036745335.1). GTDB lineage: Bacteria > Pseudomonadota > Alphaproteobacteria > Rhodobacterales > Rhodobacteraceae > Pseudogemmobacter. The sequence continues at coordinate 87,717 of DAIOGH010000007.1, read as the reverse complement.
CGACCAGCTTGCCGCGCCCGGTGACGACGAAATTGCCATCGGTGCCGGCGGCGGAATCCTCGTCATAGTCCAGATCCAGCACCAGTTGCCCGGCATAGATGCCGCAGGACACGGCGGCGACGTGATCCAGCATCGGATCGCTGATCACGATGCCCTTGTCGCGCAGCCGGTTCAGCGCCAGTTGCAGCGCCACCCAGCCCCCGGTGATCGAGGCGCAGCGGGTGCCGCCATCGGCCTGGATCACATCGCAATCAACCACGATCTGCCGTTCGCCCAGCGCCTGCCGATCCACCACCGCGCGCAGGGACCGACCGATAAGACGTTGAATTTCCTGTGTTCTTCCAGATTGCTTGCCCGAAGCCGCCTCTCGCCGTCCACGGGTATGGGTGGCGCGGGGCAACATGCCGTATTCGGCCGTGACCCAGCCCTGCCCGGAATTGCGCAGGAAGGGCGGCGGCTTGTCTTCGACCGAGGCGGTGCAAAGCACATGGGTATCGCCCATGCGGATCAGGCACGACCCTTCGGCATGGCGCGAGACGCCGGTTTCGATGGAGATGCTGCGCAGCTGATCCAGTGCCCGGCCCGAGGGTCGCATGTGCTGTCCTTTCGATAGATGCGGCCAGATATGCCTCTGGCTGCGGTCCTGCAACCCCGCCCGCAACGCGGATTGACGAAAGCGGGTGGCGGGCCTTTATTCTGGGCATGTTACAGCGACTGGCAGGCCCATGACCACTGCGTCCCGACTTCTGGCAGAAATGACCGACCGTTCGCGCGAAGTGTTCCGCCGCGTGGTCGAAGGCTATCTGGAAAGCGGAGAGCCGGTGGGGTCGCGGTCACTGACGCGGACGATGAACGAACAGGTCTCGGCCGCGACGATCCGCAATGTGATGCAGGATCTGGAATATCTGGGCCTTCTGGATTCTCCGCATGTCTCGGCCGGGCGGGTGCCGACACAGGCGGGGTTGCGGCTGTTCGTGGATGGATTCCTGGAAATGGCGACACCTGCCGCCCCGGACCGCGAGCGGATCGACGCGACGCTGGGAACCAATGATCAGGATGTGACCGCGCTTCTGGATCATGTCGGCACGGCGCTTTCGGGCATCACGCGCGGGGCCAGCATCGTTCTGGCCCCCAAGGCCGAAGCGCCGATCCGCCATATCGAATTCGTCAGCCTGGCCCCCGACCGGGCGCTGGTGGTGCTGGTCTTTGCCGATGGGCAGGTGGAAAACCGGCTGTTCCGCCCGCCGCCGGGGCAAACGCCTTCGTCGATGCGTGAGGCGGCGAATTTCCTGAATGCGCTGGCCGAGGGCCGCACCATGGCCGAGCTGCGCCGGGTGATGGGAGCCGAGGTCGCAAGGCGGCGGCAGGAGATCGATTCGCTGGCACGAGACCTGGTGGAAAGCGGGCTTGCGGTCTGGGAAAACGCGGGCGAATCTTCGGAACGGCTGATCGTTCGGGGCCAGTCGAACCTGCTGGATACCGCGATGGTGGCCGATGTCGAACGGGTCCGCAGCCTGTTTGACGACCTGGAGCGCAAGCGCGACATCGCCGAGTTCCTCAACCTGGCCGAGCAGGGCGATGGCGTGCGCATTTTCATCGGCTCCGAGAACAAACTCTTTTCACTTTCGGGTTCCTCTCTGGTGGTTTCTCCCTATATGAACGCTGACCGTAAGATCATCGGTGCGGTGGGCGTGATCGGGCCGACGCGGCTGAACTATGGCCGGGTTGTTCCGATCGTCGATTACACCGCACAGCTTGTCGGGCGGCTGATGGCCGATCGCGGGCGGGTGTAGGACAAGAGGTGGAAGGATGACCAAGGACCAGGCGGCGGCGGAGAATGCCGATCTTCCCGATCTGGAGGACTTCATTGACGGACCGGCTCCGGGTGATGAGATCGAGGCGCTGAAGGCCGAGCGGGATGAATTCCGCGACAAGTTCATGCGTGCGCTGGCGGATGCGGAGAACAGCCGCAAGCGGGCTGACCGCGACCGGCGCGAGGCTGAACAATACGGCGGCACCCGGCTGGCCCGTGATCTTCTGCCTGTCTACGACAACCTGCAACGCGCGCTTCAGGCGATACCCGAAGAAAGCCGGGCAGCTTCGGCCGCGCTGATCGAAGGGGTGGAGTTGACGCTACGGGAATTGACCAATGTGATGGACAAGCACGGCGTCAGGACGGTGTCTCCGGCAGTGGGTGATCTGTTCGACCCGCAGCAACACCAGGCGATGTTCGAGGCCCCGTTGCCGGGCACCAGGGCCGGGCAGATCATTCAGGTGATGGCCGAAGGCTTCATGTTGCATGACCGGCTGCTGCGACCGGCACAGGTGGGGGTTTCGTCGACTCCGGGTTAAGACCGGGGCTGACTTTGGCTGACGGCCGGGGGGTTTCACACCCCCCGGACCCCCCGTGGGGTATTTTCGCAAAGATGAAGGGCTGCGGGCTATTGGCTCAGCAGCCCTTTCAGGTCGTAGAGCTGTTTCAGCGCCTCCATCGGTGTCATCTCATCGGGATGCAGGGAGCGGAGGCGGTCTTCGAGGGCCGATGTCTTTTGCGGCTTTGGCGCGGGTGCGGCGGGGGCGGCGCGGAACAGCGGCAGATCGTCGATCAGGGTCGCCGCCTTGCCGCCGTCGCGGTCCCCCTTTTCCAGCGCTTCCAGAACCACCCGCGCCCGGTCGACCACGGCCGGGGGAAGGCCTGCCAGCCGCGCAACCTGCACCCCATAGCTGCGGTCGGCGGCACCGAGTTTGACCTCATGCAGGAAGATGACATCGCCTTCCCATTCCTTCACGGTGACGGTGGCGTTGACGACGCCTTTCAGCGTGCCTGCCAGCGCCGTCATCTCGTGGTAATGCGTGGCAAAGAGGGCGCGGCAGCGGTTGACCTGATGCAGATGTTCCAGCGTGGCCCAGGCGATCGACAGGCCATCCCAGGTGGCGGTGCCGCGGCCGATCTCATCCAGGATCACCAGGGCACGGTCATCGGCCTGGTTCAGGATGGCCGCGGTTTCCACCATTTCCACCATGAAGGTTGAGCGGCCGCGGGCAAGATCGTCGCTGGCGCCGACGCGGCTGAAGATCTGGCTGACCAGGCCGATCTGCGCGTGGCGGGCGGGGACGAAACTGCCCGCCTGCGCCAGCAGCGCGATCAGCGCATTCTGCCGCAGGAAGGTGGATTTCCCGGCCATGTTCGGCCCGGTCAGCAGCCAGAGTGCCGGGGTTTCGCCGCTGGTCAGGGCGCAGTCATTGGCGACGAAGGATTCTCCGACGCGGCGCAGGGCGCGTTCGACGACGGGGTGACGCCCGGCTTCGACGGAAAAGGCGCGGCTGTCGTCGATCAGCGGTTCGGTCCAGTCTTCGGAAGCGGCAAGATCGGCGAAAGCGGCGGCAAGATCGGCCTCGGCCAGCGCCCGCGTTGCGGTGCCGATCGGGCCGGAGCAATCCAGAATGGCCTGCTTCAGGCCGTCGTAGTGACGCTTTTCCAGTTCCAGCGCATGATTACCCGCATTCAGGATGCGGGTTTCCAGCGCGCTGAGGTCGACGGTGGTGAAGCGCACCTGCCCGGCCGTGGTCTGTCGGTGGATGAACAGATCGGGGCGGGTGCGCAGGCGTTCTTCGTGGGTCGTGGTGACTTCGATGAAATAGCCAAGCACGTTGTTGTGCTTGATCTTCAGGCCCGCAACGCCGGAGAGTTCAGCATATTGGGCCTGCATCCGGCCGATCACGCCGCGGCCTTCGTCGCGCAGCGCGCGGGTTTCATCCAGTTCGGCATCGAAACCGGGAGCAATGAAGCCGCCATCGCGCGTCAGCAAGGGCGGTTCGGCCACAAGCGCGCGATCCAGCAGGTCGATCAGCGGATCATGGCCGATCAGCGATCCGGCGGCCCTTGCCAGCAGCGGCGGGGTGTTCTGCAAAAGCTTGGCTGCGGCCTGCGCCTGGGTCAACCCGGCGCGGATGGCGGCCAGATCGCGCGGTCCGCCACGATCCAGCGCCAGCCGCGACAGGGCGCGGTCCATGTCCGGCACCCGGCGCAAGGCATCGCGCAGATCATGCCGCAAGCGGCTCTGATCCAGCAGAAACCGCACGGTTTCCAGCCGGGCGTGAAGCAGGGGCAGGTCGCGCGACGGGGCGGAAAGCCGCCGCTCCAGAAGTCGCGCGCCCCCTGCGGTGACGGTCCGGTCCACAGCCCAGAGCAGCGAGTTTTCCCGGCCGCCCTGCAAGGAGGCCGTGATCTCCAGGTTCCGGCGTGTTGCCGCGTCGATCTGCACCGTGCCGCCGGGGGTCTCTTTCACTGGCGGGCGCAGCAACGGAAGCTTGCCGCGCTGGGTCAGCTCCAGATAATCGGTCAGCGCACCCATGGCCGACAGTTCGGCCCGGTCGAAGGTGCCGAAGCCTTCCAGAGAACCGACGTTGAACAGGCTGCGAAGGCGGGTCTCCGCCCCGGCGGAATCAAACGAGGACCGGGCCAGCGGGGTCATCGCCGCGCCGGATTCCGTCACCAATCCGGCCAAATCCCGATCCCGCGTCTCGCTGACCAGCAGTTCGCGCGGGGACAGGCGGGCCAGTTCCGGGGCCAGCCGGGCCAACGGGCAGGACATCACGCGGAATTCTCCGGTCGAGATATCGGCCCAGGCCAACGCGGCCTGGTCGCGTACCTCGGCAAAGGCGGCAAGGTAATTGTGCCGCCGTGCCTCAAGCAGGGAATCTTCGGTTAGCGTGCCGGGAGTGACCAGCCGCACCACCCCGCGTTTGACCACGGATTTCGAGCCGCGTTTCTTCGCTTCGGCCGGATCCTCCAACTGCTCGGCAATCGCCACGCGAAAGCCCTTGCGGATCAGCGTCAGCAAATAGCCCTCGGCGGCATGGACCGGTACGCCGCACATGGCGATCGGCTCGCCCAGGTGAAAGCCGCGTCTGGTCAGCGCGATATCCAGCGCCTCGGCGGCGGCATGGGCATCGTCGAAGAACATCTCGTAGAAATCGCCCATCCGGTAGAACAGCAGCGCGCCGGGGTTGTCGCGCTTGATCTCCAGATACTGCGCCATCATCGGCGTCACGGCGTCGTCGGTCATGCATCCCCCTGCGTCGGACCGACCCTACAAAACGCCGCGAACGGCGGAAAGCCCGCAATCTGTGCTTTTCAGCCGGGGGCGCGGCGGTCTATGACCCGAAGGCTTGCAGTGCAGACAGGATGGCCCCCTGATGACCCGTACGAAAATCACGCCGGAAGAGGCGCTTGCCTATCATCTGGAACCCCGGCCGGGGAAATATGATGTGGTTGCCTCGACTCCGATGGCGACGCAGCGCGATCTGTCGCTGGCCTACAGCCCCGGCGTTGCGGTGCCGGTGCAGGCCATCGCCGATGATCCGGCGACCGCCTATGACTATACCGTCAAGGGCAACATGGTGGCCGTGGTGTCGAATGGCACCGCCATTCTGGGCATGGGCAATCTGGGGGCGCTGGCGTCAAAGCCGGTGATGGAAGGCAAGGCGGTCCTGTTCAAGCGGTTCGCCGACGTGAATGCCATCGACATCGAACTGGCCACCGAGGACGCCGACGAGATCATCAAGGCGGTGCATCTGATGTCGCCCACCTTCGGCGGCATCAACCTTGAAGACATCAAGGCACCCGAGTGCTTCATCATCGAATCCCGGCTGAAGGAACTGTGTGACATCCCGGTGTTCCATGACGACCAGCACGGCACCGCCGTGATCTGCGCCGCCGGGCTGATCAATGCGCTGGAGATCAGCGGCAAGCGGCTGGAAGATTGCCGGATCGTGCTGAACGGGGCGGGGGCGGCCGGAATCGCCTGTCTTGAGCTGATCAAGACCATGGGCGCGCGGCCAGACAACTGCATCATGTGCGATACCAAGGGTGTGGTCTGGCAGGGTCGGACCGAAGGCATGAACCAATGGAAATCGGCCCATGCCGCCAGGACCGACCTGCGCACACTGGAAGAGGCGATGGTCGGCGCCGACGTGTTCCTGGGGGTCAGTGCCAAGGGCGCGGTGACGCCCGATATGGTGGCCAGCATGGCCGACAATCCGGTGATCTTCGCCATGGCGAACCCCGACCCGGAAATCACGCCGGAAGAGGCCCATGCCGTGCGCGCCGATGCCATCGTGGCCACCGGGCGCAGCGACTATCCGAACCAGGTGAACAATGTTCTGGGCTTTCCCTATCTGTTCCGGGGCGCGCTGGACATCCATGCCCGCGCCATCAATGACGAGATGAAGCTGGCCTGCGCTCGTGCCCTGGCCGCCCTGGCGCGCGAGGATGTGCCGGATGAGGTGGCGATGGCCTATGGCCGCAAGCTGGCCTTTGGCCGGGATTACATCATCCCGACGCCGTTTGATCCACGGCTGATCTATGTGGTGCCGCCCGCCGTGGCCAAGGCGGGGATGGACACCGGCGTTGCCCGCCGCCCGATCATCGACATGAAGGCTTATGAGGCGGGGCTCAAGGCGCGGATGGACCCGACGGCCAGCATCCTGCAGGGGGTTCATGCCCGTGCGCGGCAGGCACAGGCGCGGATGATCTTTGCCGAAGGCGACGATCCGCGGGTGCTGCGGGCGGCGGTGGCCTATCAGCGCAGCGGTCTTGGCAAGGCGCTGGTGGTGGGGCGCGAGGCGGATGTGAAGGAAAAGCTGGATGCCGCCGGTCTTGGCGATGCGGTGCGCGAGCTGGAGGTGGTGAATGCCGCCAATTCGCGGCATCTCGACGCCTACAAGGATTTTCTTTATGGGCGGTTGCAGCGGAAGGGCCATGACCGGCAGGACATCCACCGGCTTGCCGCCCGCGACCGCCATGTGTTTGCCGCGCTGATGTTGCAACACGGCCATGGCGACGGGCTGGTGACGGGGGCCACCCGCAAATCGGCGCATGTGCTGAACCTGATCAACACGGTGTTCGACGCCACGGCGGCGGATGGGGCCGTTGGGGTGACGGCCCTTCTGCACAAGGGGCGGATCGTGCTGATCGGCGATACGCTGGTGCAGGAATGGCCGGAACCGGACGATCTGGCCACCATCGCCATCCGCGCCGCCGGGGTGGCGCGCAGTCTGGGGCTGGAGCCTCGGGTTGCCTTCGTGTCGTTTTCGACCTTCGGTTATCCGGTCAGCGAACGCGCAACCAAGATGCACCGCGCTCCGGCCGTGCTGGATGCGATGAAGGTGGATTTCGAATACGAAGGCGAGATGACGGTGGATGTCGCCCTGAACCCGGAACAGATGAAGCACTATCCGTTCTGCCGCCTGACCGGCCCGGCGAATATCCTTGTGGTCCCGGCCCGGCATTCGGCCTCGATCTCGGTCAAGCTGATGCAGGAAATGGCGGGGGCGACGGTGATCGGGCCGATCCTGACCGGCGTGAAGAAGCCGATCCAGATCTGTTCCACCAACGCCACGGTGAACGACATCCTGAACATGGCGGTGATGGCTGCCTGCCGGGTGGGATGATGGCGGAAAAGATCCATCCCGTTGCCCTGGATCAGCCGCCCTTTGCCCGGCACCTTGGGTTGGAAATCGTCTCTGCGACGGCAGAAAAGGTGGTCGCCACGATGGTTGCAGGGCCCGCGCTGATCAACCGCAACGGCGTTCTGCATGGCGGGGCTCTGATGGGTCTGGCCGACAATATCGGCGGCACGCTGGCCTTTCTTCATCTGGGGCCGGGCGAGGGCACCACGACGATGGAAAGCAAGACCAACTTTTTCCGGGCGGTTCCGCCGGGTGATGTGGTCCGCGCCGAGGCGGTTCCGCTGCATCTGGGTCGCAAGACGATTGTGGTGCAGACGACGCTTTATCGGGGCGATGGCAAGATGGCGGCGCAGGTGGTGCAGACCCAGTTCACCCTGCGGGCAGGCGACTGAAGGCCGGACTTGGTGGATCGGTCGATTCGGGCCTAGGATCGGCGCAGCATTTGCAGCTGCGCCGATTTGAAAGATGAGGATCATGACAGATCTTCCCGGTCCCGCGGTGGAAGACGATCCGGCAACCCGGATGCTGGCGGCGGCCTTGCCGGACATGCGGGCAGTCAAGATCAAGGGCTGGCTGATCTGCACCGCGGCCGTGGTGGTGACGGTTGCGCTGATGATGCTGGCTGCCACTGCGCCCGGTGACAGGCTGCAATTCATGCTGTTTGCAGCTTTTCCCGGCTTCTTTGCGGTCGGCGCAACGGTGCGCTGGGTTCGCCGCAGTCATGAACGCGCCGTGCTGCCAACCATCTCCGAGGCATTCGGTCTGCTTCATGAGAAGTCGCCACGCGGGTTTTTTGAAACCCTGCCGAAGAATTTCATCCCGCAGGGCGGCAGGCGGACGGTCGACGACATGATGAACGGCAAGGTCGCAGGCCGGGCCTTCCGCTTTGCCGAATGCAAGACCGAGACGGGGGGCAAGAACTCATCAACGCTGTTTCAGGGCGTGGTGATCGAGGTTCAGGCCAGCGGCACCGTGCCGGAGTTCCTGATCGCCTCTGAAAAGGAAACCAAGGGGTTCCTGTTCTTCAAGGGCAAGGTGCAGGTGCAGGACATGCAGCTTGTGCATCAGGCCACCGGCCACAATGGCGAAACCTATGGTCTTTGGGCCCGATCCGATGCGCCGGGGCGGATGGTGGGCCTGCGCGCCTTCATGGACCGGGTGATCGCGCTGGGCCCGCGCGTTCTGGGGAATTCCACCCTGTTCTCGCTGGTTTCAACGGGGAGGTATTACTACATCAGCCTGCGCCACAAGCGCGATCTGTTCCGCATCGGCGGCATGTTGAGCAGCGAGGATCAGGTGATCCGGCAGATCCGCGCCGCCGCGACCGAACTGGCGCATCCGATTGATCTGGCGGGCCAGATCTTGCAGGCGGAAGAGGCGCTGCTGGCGGCGAAGTGATGCCGCCAGCCTGACCTTACTTCTTCGCTACCCGCGCGTTGCGGGTGGCGATAAGGCGCAGGCGCAGGGCGTTCAGGCGGATGAAGCCGGCCGCGTCTTTCTGATCATAGGCTCCGGCGTCTTCCTCGAAGGTCACATGCTTTTCGCTGTAAAGCGAATGGTCCGACCACCGTGCCACAACACGGGCAACACCCTTGTAAAGTTTCAGCTTCACGGTGCCGGTGACATGTTCCTGCGTCTTGTCGATCAGGGCCTGCAATGCCTCACGTTCCGGGCTGAACCAGAAGCCGTTGTAGATCAGTTCCGCATAGCGCGGCATGATCGAATCTTTCAGGTGGCCCGCGCCGGAATCCAGGGTGATCTGTTCGATGCCGCGGTGGGCCGCCAGCAGGATGGTGCCGCCGGGGGTTTCATAAAGCCCGCGCGACTTCATCCCGACAAAGCGGTTTTCCACGAAATCCAGCAGGCCGATGCCATGCTTGCCGCCCAGTTCGTTCAGGCGGGTCAGCATGGTGGCGGGGGACAGCGCCTGACCGTTCAGGGCAACGGCATCACCACGTTCAAACGCGATCTCGATGAATTCGGGCGTGTCCGGTGCGTCTTCCACCGGCACGATGCGCTGTGCGACATAATCGGGGGCCTCGATGGCCGGGTCTTCCAGCACGGTGCCTTCCGATGAGGTGTGCAACAAGTTCGCGTCCACAGAGAACGGAGCCTCGCCGCGCTTGTTCCTGGCGATAGGAATCTGGTTTTCCTCGGCGAACTGGATCAGTTTGGTGCGGCTGCTGAGGTTCCATTCCCGCCAGGGCGCGATGACGCGGATCGACGGATCAAGCGCCGCAACGCCCAGTTCGAACCGGACCTGATCATTGCCCTTGCCGGTGGCACCATGGGCCACGGCATCGGCGCCGGTCCTTTGCGCGATTTCCACCAGATGCTTGGCGATCAGCGGCCGCGCGATCGAGGTGCCCAGCAGATATTCGCCTTCATACAGCGCATTGGCGCGGAACATCGGATAGACGAAATCGCGGACGAATTCTTCGCGGACATCAAGGATGTTGATGTTCTCGGGTTTGATGCCCAGAAGGACGGCCTTTTCGCGCGCCGGTTCCAGCTCTTCGCCCTGGCCCAGATCGGCGGTGAATGTCACCACCTCGCAGCCGTATTCGGTCTGCAACCATTTCAGAATGATCGAGGTGTCGAGGCCGCCCGAATAGGCAAGGACGACTTTCTTGGGCTTCTGCATGTCCGGTCTCCGCAGGGCGAAACTGGAGCCGGGGTCTATTGGGTTTCGCGGGCCTAAACAAGACCGATTGGCCTTGGCCGCCCCGCGCTGTAGGGTCGCCCGCATGAGCGATTTTCCCAAACATGCCCGCACCGCCACCGAAGCCATCCGGGGGCTTTTCCCCGAAACGCCCTTGCAGCGGAACGACCATCTGTCCGCCCGCTACGGTGCCGAAATCTGGCTGAAGCGCGAGGATCTGACCCCCGTGCGCAGTTACAAGCTGCGCGGGGCGTTCAATGCGATGCGCAAGGTGCGGGCCAGGACGCCGGATCAGCAGCATTTTGTCTGCGCCAGCGCGGGCAATCACGCGCAGGGCGTGGCCTATGCCTGCCGGCATTTCGGGGTGCGCGGCACCATCTTCATGCCGGTGACGACGCCGCAGCAGAAGATCGACAAGACCCGCACCTTTGGCGGCGATGCCATCAGGATCGAGCTGACGGGTGACTATTTCGATCAGACGCTGGCGGCGGCGCAGGCATTCTGCCGCGATGAAGGCGCGCATTTCCTGGCCCCGTTCGATGATGCCGATGTGATCGAAGGGCAGGCCAGCGTTGCGGTCGAGATCGTTGAACAGCTGGGCCGCGCGCCCGATCTGGTGGTGCTGCCGGTGGGTGGCGGCGGTCTGGCTGCGGGGGTTTCCAGCTATCTGCGCGAAGTGGCGCCGGAGACGCGGTTCCGCTTTGTCGAACCTCTGGGCGGGGCCAGCCTGAAGACGGCGCTGGAGCAGGGCGGGCCTGTCAAGCTGCCGCGGGTGAACAGTTTTGTCGATGGTGCGGCGGTGGCAAAGATCGGGGATCTGACGTTCCGGCGGCTGGATTGGGCGCGGCCCGATCTGGTGCATCTGGCCCCTGAAGACCGGATCTGCATCACCATGCTGGAGATGCTGAATGTCGAAGGCATCGTGCTGGAGCCGGCGGGGGCGCTGTCGGTGGATGTGCTGCCCGAACTGGCGGACGAGATTCGCGGCAAGACGGTGGTTTGCGTGACATCCGGCGGCAATTTCGACTTTGAGCGGTTGCCGGAGGTCAAGGAACGCGCCCAGCGCTATGCCGGGCTGAAGAAGTATTTCATCCTTCGGATGCCGCAGCGGCCGGGTGCCTTGCGCGAATTCCTGTCGATGCTGGGGCCGGAGGACGACATCAGCCGATTTGAATATCTGAAAAAATCGGCGCGCAACTTCGGGTCTGTGCTGATCGGGATTGAGACGAAGCGGGCCGAGAACTTCGCCCATTTCACCGGCCGGATGGAAGCGGCCGATTTCACCTATCGCGACATCACCCATGACGAAGCGCTGGCCGAATTCCTGATCTAGGCGGCGCTGCCCTTGGCAAGCGCCCCCAGAAAGGCGGCTTTCGATGCCTGATAGACATTGACGATACGGGCCGGATCAACCGCCGCGCCATTGCCCCGGCCTGCCTGACGCTCTCCCTCCTGGCACAGGCTGGACAGGTCTTTCAGGCCAAGGTTCAGCGCAGAACCCTTCAGGAAATGCAACTGCGCTTCCATCTGGGAATCGGGCAATCCGCCCGCGATAACCGCCACCGTTTCATCGGCCTCGGCCAGAAACATCGTCACCACATCGGCCAGATCGTCATCGCCGATCTCGGACCGCAGTTCGGCCAGTCTGCCCCAGTCGATCATGTCACCCTCTGCATTTGCAGTTACACCCGGCAGCAGGATTTCAGCCCCGCCTTAACGAACGGTAATCCGCCAGTGGTCAGGCCCGGCGAATTTTAGGTTTCACCTTGGCTTAACCCGCAAGGCGCAGACCTTCCGGGATATAGAGGTGCGGGTGATCCAGGTGCATGATGCAAGGCCAGTAACGGACATGATACCGGCGAAGGATGACGGCGATGCCGCATTCCGCGTATTGGTGGTGGATGACAGCCGCGCCCAGCGCCATGTGCTGACCATGTATCTGCGCAAATGGGGATATGAGGTTCTTGAAGCCGCTTCGGGCGAAGAGGCCTTGGCGATCTGCGCCAGGGTTCCCGTCGGATTCGTGATTTCCGACTGGATGATGCCTGGTATGACGGGCGTGGAATTCTGTAGCAAATTCAAATCCCTGCCGCGGGAAGACTATGGCTATTTCATCCTTCTGACCTCCAAGTCCGAAAAATCCGAAATTGCCGATGGCCTTTTGGCCGGGGCGGATGATTTCGTGCCAAAGCCCGTGGGCAGCGATGAGCTGCGCGCCCGGTTGCGGGCGGGGCAGCGTATTCTTTCCATGCGGTCGGAGCTGGTCGAGAAGAACCGCCTGATTGCCGCCAACATGAAGGAATTGCAAAAACTTTATGATTCGCTGGACCGCGATCTGATCGAGGCGCGCAAACTTCAGCAGACGCTGGTGCGGGAAAGAGAGCGTGACTTCGGCACCGCCGCGGCAAGCCTGATGATTCGCAGCTCGGGCCATGTCGGTGGCGATCTTGTGGGATCGTTCCAGATCGACGAAAACCGGATCGCGGTCTATTCCGTCGACGTGTCCGGTCATGGCGTGGCCTCGGCGATGATGACGGCGCGGCTGGCGGGCTATCTGTCCGGCGGCTCGCCGGATCAGAATCTGGCCTTCCAGCAATTGTCAGACGGCAGCCGGGGCGTGCGGCGCCCGGCCGAACTTGCCTATGCCTTCAACCGGCTGATGCTGGAGGACATTCAGGTCGAACAGTATTTCACCATGGCCTATGCCGAAATCGACCTGACCTCGGGGCGGGTTGTGCTGACCCAGGCCGGCCATCCGCATCCGATGGTTCTGCGCCGGAATGGCAGTCTTGAACGGGTGGGGGCGGGCGGTCTGCCGATCGGGCTGATTCCGGGGGCAGAGTATGAGGACAGCAGCCTGACGCTTGCTCCGGGGGACCGGCTGTTCCTGATGTCGGATGGCCTGACGGAATGCCCCGGCACCAGCGGGCGCGATCTGGGCGAAGAGGGGCTGGCGCAGATGCTGTTGCGCCTGTCGGATCTGGATAGTCCGGCCCTGCTGGAGGCGCTGGTCTGGGATCTGGCCCGGTTTGCGGGCAGCGATCATTTCGCCGATGACGTATCTGGTGTCGTGCTGGATTACCGGGGCTGACTGCCGGTCAGGGCCAGCATCGCCCGGTCTCCGTCATTCGCCAGCAGCTCCATCGCCTGCGAGACCGACATCCAGACCGCCGTATGGCCCGGTTCGGACGGCGGGCCAAGGCGGCGCACCGGTCGCGCCAGATAGATGGTGCAGATCTTTTCGGCCCAGCGGTCGTATTCCGGCATATAGGTGAACCTGCGATAGGCCCCGATCCGGCGATCAATCGCAATCCGCCAGCCGGTTTCTTCATAAACCTCGCGGTGCAGCGCGGCGATGGGATGTTCGCCGGGATCTATCCCGCCGCCGGGCAGCTGGAATTCGGGGGTGGGGGCCTGCTGGTGGGTGGCCAGCAGATCATCGCCCAGCCGCAGAACGGCATAGACGCCGGGGCGGCGGCGGTAGGTCTGGCCGGGTTTCACGGCCTCTCCGAAACGGCGGATCATGGTCGGCCCTTGGTCAATGCGGCGGATGTGCCTATATAGCGCGGATTGCCAGACCAGTTGCGTCAAGGAAACCCCGGAAAATGGCCATCGGCTCTCAACTCGCATGGGACGATACCGTCCTGCCCTTTCAGCTTGACGTCTCGGGTATCCGTGGCCGTGTTGCGCGTCTGGACGGCACGCTGGATCAGGTGCTGAAGCAGCATGCCTATCCGCCGGTGATCGAGGCCCTTGTGGCCGAAACCGCCGTGCTGACCGCGATGATCGGCCAGACGATCAAGCTGCGCTGGAAGCTGTCGATTCAGGTGCGGGGCAAGGGTGCGGCACGGCTGATTGCGACCGATTATTATGGCCCGTCCGAGGAAGGCGAACCCGCGCGGCTGCGCGCCTATGCCAGCTATGATGCGGAACGGCTGGAGAGTGACGCCGATCCGTTCAGCCAGATCGGTGAAGGGTATTTCGCGGTCATGCTGGATCAGGGAGAGGGCACGGCACCCTACCAGGGCTTTACCCCGATCGCAGGCGGTTCGCTTTCCGCCTGTGCAGAGACGTATTTTGCGCAATCCGAGCAGATCCCGACCCGATTTTCGCTGGCCTTCGGCCGTAGCACCGAACCGAGGCGGCCGGAACATTGGCGTGCTGGCGGTGTCATGTTGCAACACATGCCGCAGGTGGGTGGTGTCGCGGCCGAAGGCGGCAGCGGCGAAGGCGGCCTTCTGACCCATGCCGATATTCTTTCCGGTGCCGCGTCCGAGGATTGGAACCGCGTGAGCCTGCTTCTGGATACGGTCGAACAGATGGAGATGATCGGGCCTTCGGTTGCGCCCACCGATCTTCTGGTGCGGCTGTTCCACGAAGAGGGGCCGCGGGTTTTCGATCCGCAACCGGTGCGGTTTGGCTGTTCCTGCTCGGCCGAAAAGGTGCGCAATACGATGTCGATCTACAGCCGGAAGGACATTGCCCGGATGACCACGGATCAGGGCGTCGTCACCGCCGATTGCCAGTTCTGTGGCGCGCATTACGAGCTGGACCCGAATACGCTGGGCTTCGAGGCGAAGACCGAGACACCGTCCGATGCCCCGAACGGCGATTGAGGATCGGCTTCTGACGGCTCTGGATCGCCGTCATGGCGAAACGTCGGATTACGATCTGAATCCCGGTTTCAGCCTGCCGCCGGGACGCATCTTGCGGCCCGCGGCGGTGCTGGTACCGGTTTGGCAGCGGGCCGACGGGCCGCGGGTGATCCTGACCAAGCGGTCGTCGCATCTGAAACACCATCCCGGCCAGGTGGCCTTTCCCGGCGGCAAGGTCGAGGAGGAAGACGGGTCGCCCGAAGCGGCAGCCCTGCGCGAGGCGACCGAGGAGGTGGGGCTTTCCGCTGGATTGGTGACGATTCTGGGCCGATTGCCCGCGCATGAAACCGTGACCGGATTTTCGGTTACGCCGATCCTTGCGATGGTGGCCAAGGATTTTCAGCCAGTGCCCGAACCGGGCGAGGTGGAAGAGGTGTTCTCGGTCCCGCTGGCGCATCTGCTAAACTTGGAAAACTATGCGATCGAGCGGCGGCTCTGGCGCGGGCAGTGGCGGCGATATTATGCTGTGCCCTGGGGTGCGCATTACATCTGGGGTGCAACGGCGCGTATCCTGCGCGGCATGGCGGGCGAATAGTCGATGCGGATCACCGGACACTGGCTGGAACGGCGCGAAACCCAGGCTGTTCTGGGTTGCCTGACGGCTGCGGGCTGGCAGGCGCTGCTGGTCGGGGGATGCGTGCGGAACGCATTATTGGCGCAGGCGGTTTCAGATGTAGACATCGCCACCGATGCGCGGCCAGAAACCGTGACTGACCTTGCCGAATCCGCAGGATTTCGTGTTGTTGCGACCGGAATCGACCATGGCACGGTGACTGTGGTTTCCGGGGGTATCCCGCATGAGATCACCACCTTTCGCCGCGATGTGGAAACAGATGGCAGGCGGGCGGTTGTCGCCTATGCGAACCGGATCGAAGAGGATGCGGCCCGGCGTGATTTCACCATGAACGCGCTTTATGCGCTGGCGGATGGCAGGGTGATCGACCCGCTGGGTGGCTTGCCCGACCTGCTGGAACGGCGGTTGCGTTTCGTCGGCGATGCGGAAACCCGTATCCGCGAGGATTATCTGCGGATCCTTCGGTTCTTTCGCTTCCACGCCTGGTATGGCGACCCGGCAAAAGGGCTGGATGCCGACGGTCTGGCCGCCTGTGCCACGCTTTCGGCAGGATTAGAGACGATTTCCTGCGAAAGGATCGGCGCCGAGATGCGCAAGCTGCTGGCCGCAGCCGATCCGGCACCCGCCGTTGCGGCCATGGCTCAGACCGGGGTTTTGCAGCGGATTCTGCCGGGGGCCGATCCGCGTGGACTTGCACCGCTGGTTCATCTTGAAGCGGGGCTGACACCCCGCTGGCAAAGGCGGCTGGCGCTGTTGGGCGGGGAAGATCCGGCAGAAAGGCTGCGCCTGTCGAACCCGGAACGGCGCGATCTGATGCAGCTGAAAGAAGCCCTGTCCGATATGGAATCGGTGGCCGTACTGGGCTGGCGTCTGGGTGCCGATCTTGCGACGGATGCCGTGCTTGCGCGCGCTGCGCTGTTTGGAACGGCACCGCCAAAGGGCTGGCAGGCCGATGTGTCCCGCGGGGCGGCTGCGGGTTTTCCCGTGCGGGCCGCCGACCTGCCGCAACTGCAAGGCGCGGCGCTTGGTGCGCGGCTGAAAGAGCTGGAGCGCCGATGGTGCGAATCGGATCTGCGGCTGACGAAGGCACAGCTTCTGGCGTGACAAGCCGGGGAAGTTGCGCTAGGAAAAGCCCAGCCAGCAGAGGGAGACCGACATGGATGATGGGAATATCCGACACCTGATCTGACAGGTTCGTGACCCATCCGGCGCGGCCTGTTCAAGCCGCCAAATCTTCCATGTCTGCGTCATATCTGCGAAAGTCCCGTCATGTTCGGCTTCTTTGAAAACCTTGTCGATCCCTATGCCCCCTATCAGCAGACCGACGCGCCGCCGCGCCGTCTTTGGCCGTTCCTGAAGGATTACATCCGGCCCTTCCGCGGTGTTTTCATCGTGACCGCGCTGTTTTCCGTGGGCAATGCGGTGCTGGATGTCGGGCTGATCTGGTATCTGGGCCGTCTGGTCGATCT
The DNA here is from genome assembly GCA_036745335.1 of Paracoccaceae bacterium. Taxonomy (GTDB): domain Bacteria; phylum Pseudomonadota; class Alphaproteobacteria; order Rhodobacterales; family Rhodobacteraceae; genus Pseudogemmobacter. Next base: position 70,884 of record DAIOGH010000007.1, on the reverse strand, counting down.
GATGACCGGCCAGTCACCGCAGGCTTTTCTGTCGGCCCATTGGGTCGAGATCGTGGTGGCCGCGCTGGTGATCCTGTTCGTCCGGCCGCTGGTTGCGGGCGGGTCGGTCGGGCTGTTGCACAACACGATCCTGACGAATTTCGGCACGATGATGCGTTGGCGGGCGCACCGGCATGTGCTGCGCCAGCCGGTCGGCTGGTTCGAGAGCGATTTCGCCGGGCGTATCGCCAACCGGATCATGCAGGCCCCCCCTGCGGCGGGCGAGGCGGTGTTCCAGGTCTTCGACATGGCGGCCTTTGCGGCGGCAACCTTCATCGGGGCACTTCTGATGCTGGCCGAGGCCGATCCGCGCCTGATGGTGCCGCTCTTGCTGTGGGTGCTGGCCTATCTGGCACTGATGCGCTGGACGATCCGCCGCGCCGGACCCGCGTCGACCGCATCCAGCGAGGCGCGGTCGGCTGTCACGGGGCGGGTTGTGGACAGCTATACCAACATCCATTCGGTGAAGCTGTTCGCGCATCGCGAGACCGAACTGGACTATGCCAGGGAAGCGATCGAACGCGCGCGCCAGACCTTTCAGGCCGAAATGCGGATCGTCACCAAGATGGATGTCGCGCTGACCTTCATCAACGGGCTGATGATCCTGGGCGTCGGCGGGCTGGCCCTGTGGTTCTGGGTGCAGGGATCGGCTTCGGTGGGCGTGGTGGCGGCGGCGGTGGCGTTGGTGCTGCGGATCAATTCGATGACCTACTGGATCATGTGGGCCTCGACCAATCTGGTGCAGAATCTTGGCACATTGGCCGAAGGGATGGAGACGATTGCGCAGCCGGTGACGCTGGTTGACGCATCCGGCGCGAAGGCGCTGGAATTCCGTGCCGGTCTGATCGAGTTGCAGAACGTCAGCCACCATTACGGCCGCGGCTGGGGCGGATTGCGCGATGTCACGCTGACCGTGATGCCGGGGGAACGGATCGGTGTCGTCGGGCGCTCCGGTGCGGGGAAATCCACGCTGGTCAAGCTGATGCTGCGGTTCTACGACACCGAAAACGGGCGGATTCTGGTGGATGGCCAGGACATTTCCCAGGTGACGCAAGACAGCCTGCGGCGGCAGATCGGCATGGTGCAGCAGGATTCCTCGCTGATGCACCGTTCTGTGCGCGACAACATCCTGTATGGACGGCCCGAGGCGACCGAAGCCGAGATGATTGAGGCGGCGAAACGGGCCGAGGCGCATGATTTCATCCTGACGCTGGAGGATCCGCAGGGCCGCAAGGGCTATGACGCCCATGTCGGAGAGCGCGGGGTGAAACTGTCGGGCGGGCAGCGGCAACGGGTGGCGCTGGCGCGGGTGATCCTGAAGGATGCGCCGATCCTGATCCTGGACGAGGCAACGTCGGCGCTGGATTCCGAGGCCGAGGCCGCGATTCAAGAGGCGCTCTATGGTGTCATGGCGGGCAAGACGGTGATTGCCATCGCGCACCGGCTGTCGACCATTGCGGCGATGGACAGGATCGTCGTTCTGGAAGACGGGGCCATTGCCGAAGAAGGCACTCACACGGCACTTTTGGCCAAAGGGGGGCTGTATGCCCGGTTCTGGGCTCGCCAGTCCGGCGGTTTCATCGGTCTGGAAGAGGATGCCGCGGAATGAGTGCCTTGATCCGGCTGGGCGATGCCATCGACGCCTTTCGCCCGGCCGCGGGCAATCCGCCGCAGCGCCTTGGTGCCTTCATGCGCTGGTGCCTTTCCGGGTCATGGCCGATGCTGGTTCTGGCGGGGGTCCTGTCCTCGCTGGCCGGCGTGACCGAAGTCGTCAGTGCCCTGATCCTGGGCTGGGTGATTGATGCGGCGGTGTCATCGGGGCCGCAGGGGTTCTTTGAGCAGCACTGGTCGCTGGTGGTCTGGTTCCTTGCTTTCTATCTGGTGCTGCGCCCGCTGTCCTTTGCGGTATCCTCTGCCTCGAACAGCATCGTCATCGGGCCAAATGTGATGCCTCTGGTCCTGTCGCGCCTGCACCGCTGGACGCTGGGGCAGGCGGTCACTTTCTTTGACAACGATTTCGCTGGCCGCATCGCGCAGAAACAGATGCAGGCGGCGCGGGCCGTCACCGATGTGGCGACCGAGGTGATCAATACGGTCTGTTTCGCGCTGGCATCGGTGATCGGTTCGGTCGCCTTCCTGGTGGCGGTGGACTACAAGATCGCCATCGCGCTGACGGTCTGGCTGGTGGTCTATGTCCTGCTGATCCGGTTCTTCCTGCCGGTGATCCGCGAAAACTCGGCCGCGCGGGCGGCCAGCCGGGCAATGGTTTCGGGGCAGGTGGTGGATACGATCACCAACATCAAGACGGTCAAGCTGTTCGCCCACGCCGCGTTCGAAGATCGTGTGGCACTGGGCGCGATGGAGGTGTTCCGCGACCGCTCGCTGGAATTCGGGGTGATTTCCACCTGGTTCCGGTTCAGCCTGATGCTGCTGGCCGGGGTGTTGCCTGTGCTGCTGATCGGCGGCGCGGTGGTGCTGTGGCAGGCCGGACATGCCACGGCGGGCGAGATTGCGGCGGCGGGTGCCATTTCCCTGCGGATCGCGCAGATGTCGGGCTGGGTCAGCTTTACACTGATGGGCATCTATACCTCGGTTGGCGAGGTCGAGGACGGGATGCGCACCCTGTCGGCCCCGCATACCCTGACCGATGCGCCGGATGCGGTGGATCTGCCGCGGGTTAAGGGCGAGATTGTCTTTGACGGTGTCAGCTTTGCCTATGGCCGTCAGCGCGGCGGCGTGCAGGGCATCCGGCTGACGGTGAAGGCAGGCGAAAAGCTGGGCATCGTCGGGGCCAGCGGCGCGGGGAAATCCTCACTCGTCTCGTTGCTTTTGCGGCTTTACGACCCGGAAGAGGGCAGGATCACCGTTGACGGTTTCGACCTGCGCAATGTGACACAGGAAAGCCTGCGGCGGCAGATCGGCATGGTCACGCAGGAAACCGCGATGTTCAACCGATCGGCCCGCGACAACATCGCCTATGGCCGCACCGATGCGGCCGAGGCCGAGATCATCGCCGCCGCGAAGGCCGCCGAGGCGGATGAATTCATCGCCCATATGATCGACCATCAGGGCCGCAAGGGCTATGATGCCTTTCTGGGCGAACGCGGGGTCAAACTGTCAGGCGGCCAGCGCCAGCGGATCGCACTGGCCCGCGCCTTTCTGAAGGATGCGCCGATCCTGGTGCTGGACGAGGCGACTTCGGCATTGGATTCCGAGGTGGAGGCCAGCATTCAGGAAGCGCTGAGCCGTGTGATGCAGGGCAAGACCGTTCTGGCCATCGCGCACCGCCTGTCGACCATCGCCGAGATGGATCGCATCATCGTGCTGGATCGCGGGCGAATCGTGGAAACTGGCTCTCATGAAGCGCTTTTGGCCAGGGACGGGCTGTATGCGCGCTACTGGAAACGCCAGTCCGGCGGCTTCATCGGCACAGAGGAAGACGAAGCGACGTGAGCTTTTCCATCGAACGGCTGGGGCATCTGGGCCACGGCATCACAACCGGGCCGGAGGGTCCGCTTTATGTGCCGGGCGTGCTGCCGGGTGAAGTGGTCGAGGGCGATCCGGTCGGTGATCGGCTGGAGAATGTGCGGATCGTCACCCCCAGCGCGCAGCGGGTGAAACCGCCTTGCCCCCATGCCCGCGCCTGTGGTGGCTGTCAGTTGCAACATGCGTCAGACGATTTCGTCGCCGGATGGAAACGTGATGTGGTGCGGACGGCGCTGTCGGCGCAGGGTCTGTCGCCCGATGTGGTTCGGGCCGAGGTGCGGACCTCGCCGCCCCGATCCCGTCGCCGGGCCACGTTGGCCGCCCGCAGGACCAAGGGCGGGGCGCTGATCGGGTTTCACGCCCGTGGGTCGGACGTGATCATCCCCGTGCCTGGCTGCATCCTGTTGCATCCGTCACTGATGGCGCTGCTGCCGGCTGTCGAGGCGCTGGCCCAGGTTGGCGGGTCGCGCAGCCAGACGCTTTCGGTGACGCTGACCCACAGCCAGACCGGCCCGGATGTGCGGGTGGAAGGCGGCAAGCCGCTGGATGCGGCCCTGCAGATGGATCTTGCGCGGCTGGCCGAACGCTTTGTGCTGGCGCGGCTGACCTGGGGGGATGAGACGGTGGCCTTGCGGGCGTTGCCCGAACAGGTTTTTGGTAAGGCGCGGGTACAGATGCCCCCGGCCGCCTTTCTTCAGGCCACCGATTCCGGGGAAGCCGCACTTCTGGATCTGGTAAAACAGGCTCTCGGCCCGCAGAATCGGCTGGCCGACCTGTTTGCCGGTCTGGGGACCTTTGCCCTGCCGCTGGCCGAAGAGGCCGAGGTTCTGGCGGTCGAGGGCGAGACCGCGATGATTGCGGCGCTGGACAAGGCAGCGCGCGGCGCATCGGGGCTGAAGCGGATCACGACGGAAAAGCGCGATCTCTTCCGCCGCCCTCTGGAACCGGATGAGCTGAAAGGCCTGACCGGTGTGGTGATCGATCCGCCCCGCGCCGGGGCCGAGGCGCAGGCGCGCAGTCTGGCCGCCAGCGCGGTGCCGGTGATTGCCATGGTGTCCTGTAACCCCGCCAGTTTTGCCCGCGATGCGCGGATTTTGCTGGCAGGCGGCTATCGGCAGGACTGGGTTCAGGTGGTGGATCAGTTCCGCTGGTCGCATCACATCGAGCTTGCAGCCCGATTCTCGCGCGCCATCTGACGCATCCGTGATCCGCCTGCGATGCATCGCAGGCTGGCCAGATCGGCGGAAATCCGCTATCCGATCTGCAAAAAGCAGACAGACAAGACGGACGATGGCGGCGATGCGGGCAGTGAAACTTCTTCTGGTGACGGTTCTGATGCTGGCCCTTGCGGCCTGCGGATCGTCGAAGTTCAAGAAATACAACGGGCCCGAGGTCACGTCGGTCCAGGTCCACAAGGCCGACCGCAAGATGTATCTTCTGCACGACGACAAGGTTCTGAAGACCTATGACATCGCGCTGGGCTTTGCGCCGGTTGGTCACAAGCAGTTCGAAGGCGATGGCAAGACCCCCGAAGGGACCTATACGATCAGCCACAAGAACCCGAATTCGGAATACCATCTGTCCTTGCGGGTGAATTATCCGAACAATCAGGACCGCGCCTTTGCCAGGGAACAGAACAAGCCACCGGGCGGCGACATCTTCATCCACGGCGGCCCGAACAAGAAGATCTATCAGCGCGACTGGACGGCAGGCTGCATCGCCGTATCGGACAAGGAAATCGAGAAGATCTATTCGATGATCAAACCCGGCACGGTCATCCATATCCTGCCGTAATGAAAAAAGGGGCCGTGGCGGCCCCTTTGAAGTCATTGAAGTCCTGGCGGTTTCCTAGCCGCCCGTGACCATGGTCCACCAGATCTTGCCGTTTTCTTCCTGGAACCAGGCAAAGCCGAGTTCGCGGGCCGCCGGTTCCATGATCACGGCGCGGGTGTCGGCCTGCGCCATCCAGGCCGACAGGGTTTCCAGCTCGGTCTGATAAGTTTCCGAGATATTCTCGCCGATCAGGCGACCCGGATAGCCGATGCGCTGCACCCTGCTCAGCGGGGACGACCCGTCCGAACCGAAATGCCAGGGCCGGTTCTGCAACGACATGTCGCGCGAATGCGTCTCGGCGGCGGCGTTCAGCTGCGCATTGTAGGACAGGGGCTGCGCACCCTTGGCTGCCCGCAGCGAATTGACCGAATCCAGCAGGCGGAACGGAATTTTCGCGGCCGTGGCCGCATCGATCCGGTAGACCTGCGGCAGCGGCTTGCCATCCGCACCAAGCTGCACCTGGCCCGAGGACATGCAGGCCCCCAGGGCAAGGGTTGATCCAAGAAGCACGAAACTGCGTCTGTTCATTCAATCCACCACGATGCCACGCACGCAAAACGGGCGCATTCCGCGGCAGGTTTAGCGAAATCGTCGTCAAGGTTCAAACCCAAGTCTGCGTGATCCCGCCGGTTGTCCGCCTGATGAAGGGGCTGTGAATTGCGGAATGCCGCCGGAATCGCTATGGTCGCGCCAAAGAGCAGATCTTGCAGGAGCTTGTGATGACCGCCGAAAGGCTGACCCGCCGCACCGTTCTGGGTGGCGCAGCAACCGCGTTGGGGGCCGCCGCCCTGCCCGTCTGGGCACAGGACGGCAGCACTGAAATGATGCCTGCGGCCTCCAGCACCGTCCGCAACAACATCTCCAGCTTCCGCATGCTGGACTGGCGCGGCTATTTCGAAAACACCCGCAAGGGCGCGATTCTGGTCGATATCACCTCGCGCGCGGCGCATTACTGGTCGGAAGACCAGTCGATCTATCGGCTTTACCCCACGTCGGTGCCGCTTTCGGACGAATTGACCCGCCGCGGTCGGACCGAGGTGGTGCAGAAGGTGGTGAACCCCAGCTGGCGGCCGACCCCTTCGATGAAGGAACGCAATCCCGAATGGCCGGATGTGGTGGAAGGCGGAGCGCCTGACAACCCGCTGGGCACCCGCGCGTTGTACCTGAGCTGGACCTACTATCGGATCCACGGAACCCATGACACCCGCAAGATCGGCCGCCGGTCGTCGAATGGCTGCATCGGGCTTTACAACGAGCATATCGAAGAACTTTTCGGCATGGCGCAAGTTGGCACGCAAGTGTTGCTAATTTGACGACATGGGGGGCAAGCGCGCTGCCGCATGACAAGTCACGTTGCATTCTCTGGCCTCCGAGGATTAAGAGGGGCTTACGAGGAACAGTCTTGGGTGTGTGCCGTCGCCTCTGCAAAATCTGATGGCATGCAATAACTGGAGGTTATCATGAAGAAACTCGCGCTCGCTGCCGCGCTGACCGCTGTCGCCACCGCTTCGTTTGCTGGTGGTGTGGTCGAGCCGGTGATGGAACCGGAAGTCGTTGAAGCTGCGACCTCGTCGTCGGCTGGCGGCATCATCGTTCCGCTGCTGCTGCTGGTGATCATCGCCGCTGTTGCTGCGAACTGAGTTCGAAGCATCTGCTTTGTAAGAAAAGACGGCAGCCTGGCTGCCGTCTTTTTCTTTTGTCCTGCGGCCTTCAGCGGGCGATCCAGCCTGCCAGGTTCTCTTCGATCACCGCGACCAGCGCCTGAATATGCGCCGAATCGTCGTTCAGGCAGGGGATATAGGTGAAGACCTCGCCCCCGGCATGTTCAAAGGATTCGCGGATCTCGCCGTTGATCTCTTCCAGCGTTTCGATGCAATCGGCCGAAAAGGCGGGCGCGATCACGGCAATGTGTTTCTTGCCCTGTCTGGCCAGATCGGCGACGTGGTTAACCGTATAGGGCTTCAGCCATTCCTCGGGGCCGAAGACCGACTGGAAGGTGGTGTCGATCATCGCCTTGCCCCAACCCAGTCTTTCGCGCAGCAGGCGCGAGGTTTTCTGGCACTGGCAATGATAGGGGTCGCCTTCCGTCAGATAGCGGATCGGCATGCCGTGATAGCTGGCCACCAGAACATCCGGCTTCTGCTCCAGCGTGGACCAGGCTTTCTCCACCGATTGCGCCAGGGCTTCGATATAAAGCGGATTCTCGAAATACTCGGGCACAATCCGGGCGGCGGGCTGGCGTTTTTCCCGCATCAGGGCGCGAAAGAACTGATCGTTCGCCGTGGCCGATGTGGCGCCTGCGTAATGCGGGTAAAGGGGGAAGAACACGATCTTCTCGCAGCCCGCATCCACCATTTCGCGCACTTTCGATTCGGTCGAAGGATTGCCATAGCGCATGCAGAAATCGACCATCAGCCCATCGCCGTGCCGCGCCGACAGCGCGGCCGCAATCGCGCCGGTCTGCGCCTTGGTGATGGTCATCAGCGGGCTTTCGTTGCGGTCGTGGTTCCAGATCAGCTTGTAATTCGCGCCCGAGGTGAAGGGGCGCTTCGCCAGGATCACCGTCTGCAGCAGCGGCTGCCATTTCCAGGCGGGATAGTCGATCACCCGCTTGTCAGACAGGAATTCGCTCAGATACCGCCGCATTGACCAGTAGTCATAGCCATCTGGGGTGCCCAGATTGGCCAGCAACACGCCGATCCGCGGCTGTCGGCGGGGCGGGTGGTCGGCGGGCAGGTCCATCGGCATCTTCTGTCCTTCCAGTGGCTGTGCCGGAAATATAGGCTTTGGCCGGTGGGTCAACCGCCCTGCGACCCTTTGCCAAGGGGAAGCTCGGCCGTGTTCAGGGCTTCGGCCAGCCGTTGCTGCGCCGAACCGGGGCGCAGCGGCTTTGGCTGGCTGTCGTGGGATGCCCAGCCGGTCAGACAGATCACCTCAAAGGTTGCGGGGATGCGGCCGTCCTGACCAGCATGGGTCTCGGCGTATATTTCGGTGGCGCGCAGCAGCACCGCCCGGCGGGTGGGGTGGCGCAGGCGTCCGGCCAGGGCATTGCCCTCGCCCATCGCGCGCAGATCCTGCATCAGATGCAGGGCGTCGCGGTAGCTGACGTTCTGAATAAAGCTGTCGGCCACCGGCAGGGCAAGACCGGCGCGCTGCAACAATGCCCCCAGGTCACGGATTTCCCCCATCGGCAGCACGCGGGGAGACAGGCCGCCGGTCACTTCGGCCTCGGCCCCGGCCAGGGCTGCGCGCAGTTCCTGTAGGGTCTGGCCGCCGAACATCAGCGCCAGAAACAGCCCGTCGGGACGCAGGGCGCGGCGGCATTGCACGATCTGGCCCACCGGATCATTGGCCCAGTGCAGCGCCATGGCATGCACCACCAGATCCAGGCTGCCGGGCTGAAGATCCAGCACATCGGCATCCGCAACCAGACGCGCGCCGGGCAGGGCCGATTGCCACAGCGCCGGAAAACCCGTCACCACGGCCGCATCCGTAAAGGTTCTGTTAACTGTTTCCAGCCTTTCCTTGACCTCATCAACGGCGGCTTCGTGCAGGAACAGGGCCGGGGATGGCAAGGCCAGCGCGCGGGCGCGGTTGCGCATCAGGGCGCGGCGGTCGGTCAGCGGGCTGGCGGTCATGGCGGCGGACCATAGGGGGCGGGGATGAGCTTGCAAAGGGCAATCGCGGCGATCTACCCGCCGCAGTGCATGACCTGCAATGCCCTTGTCGCCAGTGATTTCGGCTTGTGCCCGGATTGCTGGCGCGACACGCCGTTCATCGCCGGGCTGGTCTGCACCAAATGTGGCACGCCGGTGCCGGGTGATCCGGCCGAGGAGGCGATCTGCGAAGATTGCCTGCACATTGCCCGCCCCTGGACCGCCGGGCGGGCGGCGATGCTGTACCGCGACAATGCCCGGCGGATGATTCTGGCGCTGAAACACGGCGACCGGATGGAGCTGGCCCGCCCCGCCGGGCACTGGCTGAAACAGGCGGCGGGGCCGCTGTTGCTGCCGGGAACGGTGGTGGTGCCGGTGCCCCTGCACTGGTGGCGGCTGATTCGGCGCAAGTTCAACCAATCGGCGCTTTTGTCGGCCGCTTTGGCCCGCGCGGCCGGGCTGGAGCATTGCCCGGACGCCCTGCTGCGCCAACGCAACACCGGCAGTCAGGAAGGCCGCAGCCGCGACGACCGTTTTGCCAATCTGCGGGGTGCCTTTTCTGTCCACCCCCGGCGTGCGGCGCGTATCTCAGGTCGGCCGGTTCTTCTGGTTGATGACGTCATGACCTCGGGTGCCACCTTTGCCGCCACGGCCGAAGCCTGTCTGGCGGCGGGGGCCGCGCAGGTGAATGTGCTGGCGCTGGCGCGCGTTGCGAAGGACGCCTAAATCCCTATAGTCCATGCCGGACAGGGAAGGCCCCACGGAAAAGCAATGAAAACCGTCGAGATCTATACGACCCCCTTCTGCCCCTATTGCCACGCGGCCAAGCGGCTGTTGCAGAAAAAGGGCGCGGTTTTCGTCGAAACCGATGTCAGCCGCGATCCGGTGCAGCGGCAAGAGATGATGCGCCGCGCCGGCGGCCGCCATACCGTGCCGCAGATCTTCATCGGCGGCCAGCATGTCGGCGGCAGCGATGATATTCACCTTCTGGACCATCAGGGGCGGCTTGATCCGCTGCTGGCCGACTGATGCGCGCCGCCCTGATCCAGTTGACTGTCACCGACGACCCCGCCGCCAATCTGGCGGTGACGCTGGGCCTGATTCGGCAGGCGGTGCAGGCGGGTGCGGGTTTTGTCCTGACGCCCGAGATGACGAACTGCCTGTCCTCCAGCCGCGATCATCAGCGTGCGGTGTTCCGGCCTGGAGAGACGGATCAGACCCTTGCTGCGCTGCGCGCAGAGGCGAAGGCACAGGGCATCTGGCTGCTGATCGGCTCTCTGGGCCTTCTGACCACGGATGCCGATGGCCGCTTTGCCAACCGCAGCTTTCTGATCGGCCCGGATGGCGGCATTGCGGCCAGATACGACAAGATCCACATGTTCGATGTGAACGTGACCGAGACCGAGGTTTACCGCGAAAGCGCCGGGTATCGGCCGGGGGCGCAGGCAGTGCTGGCCGATGCGGGTTGGGCGAAGATCGGGCTGACGGTCTGCTATGACTTGCGCTTTCCACTGCTTTACCGCCGTCTGGCACAGGGCGGGGCGCAGATCATCACCGTCCCGGCCGCCTTCAACCACATCACCGGGGCCGCGCATTGGGAAACACTTGTCCGCGCCCGCGCGATCGAGACCGGGTGCTTTGTGCTGGCCCCGGCGCAGACCGGCTTTCATGCCGAACAGCATGGCAAGGGCCGCCGCACCCACGGGCATTCGCTGGCCGTGGCACCCTGGGGCGAAATCCTTGCCGATGCGGGCACCGATCCCGGCGTGACGCTGGTCGATCTTGATCTTGCCCGCGTCGAACAGGCCCGCGGCCGCGTTCCGTCCCTGTCGCACGACCGGGAGTTTTCCGGGCCATGAGCGCGCCTGACCGCACCGATGATATCGCCGTCGCCCTGTTCGGTGAATTGTTCATGGCCGATCAGCTGGCGCGCAACCGGGTGTCGAAGGTTCTGCCCAGGGGGATGGAGCTGTCGCATTTTTCGGTGCTGAACCATCTGGCGCGGATCGGCGATGAACGCACGCCTGCCCAGCTGGCCAAGGCCTTCCATGTGACGCGTGGGGCGATGACCAACACATTGACCAAGCTGGAATGGGCGGGCCATGTCCATATCCGGCCCGATTGGGACGACGCCCGGCGCAAGATGGTGGCGATCAGCCCTTCGGGCCGGGCGGCGCGCGATGCAGCCGTGCAGGCGGTGGTGCCGCTGATCGCCGATGTGGTCGATGCGCTGGGCGCAGACCGGGTCCGGCAGGTCCTGCCGGTGCTGCGCGAATTGCGCGCCCGGCTGGAAGGCGAGGTCTGAGCGCTATTCGTCCCGCGCGACGACCTGTGCCGTCCGCGAAATGCCGACAACAGCACCCAGCATGCCCAGAATGGCATTGGTGGTGGTCAGGCGGCTTTCCGCGATCAGGACAACATCCTTGGCCTGCACGGTAAATTCTCCGGCGCTGAACAGCCCGTCCGCCGTGGTCAGGTCGATCACGAAGATCGTGCGCTGCTTCGTCGGGCCGCTGCCATCGCTGCGCAGGGCCGATGCGGGATAGTCGCGCAGGATCAGGATGCCCTTGGCATCCGCCCGCGATTCGTTCAGCCCGCCGATCAGCGACAGCGCATCCAGCGCCGTGATGCGGTCTTGCGGGAAGGGCACCTGCGCTTCGCGCCCGGCGGCACCCAGAGACAGGAAATAGCGTTCGTCCGACTCGACATAGACCTTGTCGCCGCCGCGCAGGGTGGTGTCCAGCGCCGGGTCCTTCAGCAGCCGGTCGGCCGAAATGGAATAAAGCTTGCCGTCGCGCATCAGCCGGACATAGGGGTTGACCATGCCCTGCGGAATGCCTCCGCCGATGGCCAGCAGGCTGAGAACGGTGAAGTCGCGGTCGGGCAGGGGAAAAGTCCCCGGATTGGGCACGCCGGACACCAGATCCACCGTGGATTTGCGGCCCGGCGAATGCGCGATCAGAACCTGCGCCGTCGGCGCGATGGGCAGCAGTTTGGCCTGAATCGCCTCGCGCGCCTCGTCCGGGGTCATCTTGGCGATATAGACCTTGTCGGCATAGGGTAGGAACACGCTGCCATCGGGCGAAACCGTCATGCCGGGCAGGGCCACCACCTTCTGTCCCGGCAGCGCAAGAAGCGCACTGTCACCGGTTTCCCAGACCGTGATGTCCACCTTGTCACCGGCCGCGATCAGGTTGCCCGCCGGACCCCGGCTGCGCGAGATCCAGCCCGATCCCGCCAGCCCGCCCTTGCCCGATCCGGGCCATTTCGCAATCGCCCCGACGGATGATTTCGTGACATGGAACACGGCGAAATCGGCAGTTTCCTCTTCGGCACCTGCAAGGATCTGCCGGGTATCTCCCGCGCCCCTCGGCACTCCGCAACCGGCAACAAGCAGCAGGGACGCCACCAAACAGGAGACGGAAAGGGCACTGGCAGACTTCATATCAACTCCGGCCCCGCCCTGTCCGGCTGATGGACAAGACGGGCTTGCGGACCATAATCTGTATCGAACCGGGGTCAATCGCCCCACAGGTGGTGGCACAAGAAAGCTGGGGGTAACTCTGGGGGTTGTTGATCTGATCGTCACTGGCGCAGGCGGCAGGCTGGGTCGTCTGATACGGGCGGCCTGGGCGGAAGAGCCGCCGCCGGAGCTGCGCCCATTCTGGACGGGGCGCAGGGAAAACGTTGATCTTCAGTGGGATATGCTGTCCTCTCCGCCTGCGGGATTGCCGCAGGGGGCGGTGATGCTGCATCTGGCCGGGATGACGCGGGGGACCGGGGAAGACCTGCGGCAGAATTCCGCCATCGTGCCCGGATTGCTGGAGTCCTGCCGCCGGATCGGGGCCCGCAGGCTTTTGTTCGTCTCGACAGCCGCGGTCTATGCGCCCGGCCCGTTTGCCATGGCCGAGGATTTGCCGGTGATGCCCGCCAGCGCCTATGGTCGCAGCAAGGCGGATGCCGAAGCGCTGGTCCGGGCACAAACAGATGTGCCGGTGACGGTGCTGCGCCTGGGCAATGTTGCCGGGGCGGATGCGCTTCTTGGCCCCCGTCCGGTGGGCGGGCAGATCGTGCTGGACCCGGTGCCGCAGGTGCCCGGCGGGCCGACAAGATCCTGGATCGGGGCCAGGACGCTTGCCCGTCTGCTGGCCGTCCTGTGTCTGCGCCAGTTGCCAGCCGTCTTGAACATCGCCCAGCCCCCGCCGCTGGCGATGGCCGATCTGCTGGAGGCCGCAGGGCTGGACTGGTGCTTTGGTCCGTTCAATCCGGCAGTGGTGCCGGTGGCAACGCTGGATGTCTCGCGGCTTCAGTCGATCTGTCCGCTGCCAGCCGCCGCGCCTGTCCAGCTTGCGGCCGAAGCCGCCTGGGCGCGGGGGGTGCTGGGATGACATTTGCGAAACGCCTGTTCGATGTTGCGGTGGCGTTGCTGCTGGCCGCCGTTCTGCTGCTGCCGGCTGCGCTGATCGCGGGTTGCATCCTTTTGCAGGACGGTCGCCCGGTGTTCTATGTGTCGGAGCGGATGCGCGGGCCGGGCCGCCCGTTCCGGCTGTGGAAGTTCCGCACCATGGCGGTGGCCGCGGGCGATTCTGGTGTTTCAGGCGGCGACAAGGCCGCGCGTATCACCCGGATCGGCCGCATCCTGCGCAAGTTTCGGCTGGACGAGATTCCGCAGCTTTGGAACATCCTGCGCGGCGATATGAGCTTTGTCGGTCCCCGCCCGCCGCTGCGCAGCTATGTCGAGCGGTTTCCAGATGTCTATCGGCAGGTCCTTCGGTCGCGCCCCGGTCTGACCGGGCTGGCGACCCTGCAGTTCCGCAGGCATGAAGAGCGGATGCTGGCCCGTTGCCGCACGCCCGAGGAAACCGATGCCGTCTATGCCCGCCGCTGCGTGCCCCGAAAGGCGGCGCTTGACCTGATCTATCAGCGCAATCGCAGCCTGTGCATGGATTGTGCGATCATCCTTGAAACCGCATTGCAGATGATCAGGCGGCGGTAGTTTGCCGACCGGTCGCCTGTCTGCCGCTATTGGGTCTTGCACAGACAGCCGTTCTGGTTGCAATGATCCATGGGTGGTGGTTCCTTCACGCGAGGATGGAACAGTAAACAGTGATGACATCGGTTCGTACGCGTTTGCTCGGGTTCGAGCGTCAATTGACCCGGCGCCATAAACAGGCGTTCATTCTCGTTGCGGATGCGCTTCTGGTTCCGCTGACGTTCTTTCTGACCATCCTTCTGGTCTATGGCTCGCTCTGGCCACAGGCACAGCTGAACCGGCTTGAGATGCTGTTCCCGGCGCTGGCGATGGTGGGGGCGCTGGCGTCGCTGGCCACGGGCCTGCCCCGGATCAAGCTGAAGACCTATGCCTCGCTTGGCGCGAACGGGATCGGCAGTTTCGCGGCAATCGTCGGTGGGGCGACGCTGGTCCTGACGCTGCTGCCGGGGATGCAGTTTCCGATCGTCGGCACGATCACCTTTTCGATGTCGCTGTTTCTCGCGGCCATTCTGGCGCGGGTGGCGATGCTGCGGCTGCTGCTGTGGGTCCTGACCACAGACAAGCCGCAGGTCCGGGTGCTGATCTATGGCGCGGGCAAGACCGGGCAGCAGTTGGCCTCGGCCCTGCAATCGCATGAGACGATCTTTGTCGTCGCCTTTATCGACGATGATCCGTCGCTGCATGCCCAGCGTCTTCTCGGCAAACGAATCCTGCCCGCGCAGCATATCGAACGGTTGATGACGCAATTCGACATCAGCCGCGTCCTGCTGGCGATGCCGTCGCTTTCGGCACCCAAGCAGGCGCAGGTTTCACGCAAGTTGCAGGCGCTGGGGCTTGGCGTGCAGGCGTTGCCCTCGTTTGCGCAGCTGGTCGGGACCGAACAACTGGTCGAGACGCTGACCACCGTTCCGACGGGGCGCTTTCTGGGGCGCAGCCATCTGGATGACGTGCTGGCGACCTCGGCCTCCAGCTATGCCGGCAAGACCGTGCTGATCTCGGGTGCCGGGGGGTCGGTGGGGTCCGAGCTGTGCCGCCAGCTGGTCGTGCAGCAACCCGCGAAGCTGGTGCTTTACGAAGTGTCGGAACTGGCGCTTTACACCATCGACCGCGATCTGCGAGAGCTGATGGCGGCAGCGGGTGCCCCGGCTATGACCGAGATTGTCCCCGTGTTGGGCTCTGTCACCGATGCGCGGCTGACGCGGGCGGTTCTGGCGCAGCACCGGGTGGATGCCGTCTTTCACGCGGCGGCCTACAAACATGTGCCGCTGGTCGAGGAAAACCCGGTCGCCGGTATCGCCAACAATGTCTTTGGCACCCGGACGCTGGCCGATGCCTGCGCCGAGATGGATGTCGGACGCTTCATCCTGATCTCGACCGACAAGGCCGTGCGGCCGACCAATGTCATGGGCGCCTCCAAACGGCTGGCCGAGATGGTGGTGCAGGACCGTGCCAAGCGCAGCCGCACCACCCGTTTTTCCATCGTGCGGTTCGGCAATGTGCTGGGGTCCTCGGGTTCGGTCATTCCGCTGTTTCGTGAACAGATCGCGCGGGGCGGACCGGTGACGCTGACGCATGAGGATGTGACCCGCTATTTCATGACCATCGCCGAGGCGTCCAAGCTGGTTCTGCTGGCCGGGTCGCTTGAGGATGGGGATGTGGTTGGCCTGGGTGGCGGAACACGGCTGGCCGATGTCTTCGTGCTGGACATGGGGAAACCCGTGCGGATCCGCCAATTGGCCGAACAGATGATCCATGGGGCCGGATATACCGTCCGCGATGCCCTGAACCCGGATGGGGATATCGAGATCAAGGTGATCGGCCTGCGCCCCGGTGAAAAGCTGCACGAGGAACTGCTGATCGGTCAGGGCCTTCTGACCACGCCGCACCCCAAGATCCTGCGCGCAGCCGAGGAAAGCCTGACCGAGCTGGAAATGGCCAATGCCTTGCGAGAGCTGGGCGGCCATCTGGCCACCGGCGATGCCGAGGTGATGCGGGCGCTGACGATGCGGCTGGTGCGCCCCCGCCAGGAAGCGGTTCAGATTGCGGCTTTGGCGACATAGCCTTGCCGAGTTTTCCGGCAAGGGTGCTGCCGGGCTTGTGATGGGCCGGGCACCACGGCATAGGATGCAGTCAGGCAAGAACGAATGCAGGTCAGAATGAACCGCCGGAACATCCGTTGGGCAGCCCTGTCGGCCGCCGCCCTTGTGGCGGCTTCCCCTGCCATTGCCGAGATGCGGCCCAGCCTGTCCTTCTATGGCGTTCCCGGCGTGATCGACATGCCATCGGGCGAGGCGATGAAGGATGGTTCGGTTGCGCTGACGACCAGCTATTTCGGATCGCAGTTCCGCACCACGCTGACCTTTCAGATCACGCCAAGGATTTCGGGCAGCTATCGTTTCACCTCGACCGGGAACTGGAACGATGCCATCGCGCCGGGCGATCCGCTGGATGATGGCTATACCAGATACAACGACCGCAGTTTCGATCTGCGCATCCTGGTGTTGGAGGAAGGCAATTACCTGCCCTCGGTGACTGTGGGCTTGCAGGATTTTGTCGGCACCGGAAAGAATTCGGCCGAATACATCGCCGCGACCAAGAGCTTTGGCGATCGGTTCAAGGTGACGGCAGGTCTGGGTTGGGGTCGGTTCGGCTCCTACAATGACATCGGATCATTCGGGGAACGACCCCCGGTCTATGACGGGGATCTGGGCGGCAATCCTTCGGTCGACCATTGGTTCCGCGGCCCTGTCGCGCCCTTTGCCGGGGTGGAATGGCAGGTCAACGACAAATGGACGGTCAAGGCCGAATATTCGTCGGATGCCTATGACGAGGTGTCGGGCGACCGCCGCATCTTTGACCGCCGCAGCCCGTTCAACTTTGGCGTCGAGTATCAGCGCGGCGATGTCATGCGCCTTGGTCTCTACTCGATGTATGGCGCTGAAATCGGCTTCAACATCCAGATGGTGATGGATCCGAAGCGGCGCGCCGCGGGTGGCATCCTTGGGCCTGCGCCCATAGCGGTGGGTCAGCGCCCGTCTCGCAGCGCCGATCCGGGGGCCTATGGCGGCGGCTGGACGACGCAGGCCGGGGCGGGCGAAACCCTGCGCGCAACGCTGTCGCAGGTGCTGGCCGCCGACGGAATCACCATCGAACATCTGTCCTATACCGCCGACAAGGTTCACCTGCGCATCCGCAACGACCAGATCGATTCGGGTCCGCAGGCGATCGGCCGTGCTGCCCGCGCCCTGAGCCGGGTGATGCCGGCTTCGGTCGAAGTCTTTGAAATCGTGCCGGTGGTTCGGGGCATGGGCGTGTCCAAAGTCACCATCCGCCGCAGCGATCTTGAGGGGCTGGAACACAGCCCCGGCAATGACGCCACCCTGCGCAGCCGTGTTCGGATTTCCGAGGCCGGTCCCGCCCCCGCAGGCGGGCTGCGCGACGACTCGCTTTATCCGCGGTTTTCCTGGGGGGTCATGCCCGCCCTGCGCATGTCCGAGGTGATGCGCGGCGATGTCGGGCTGCGGCTGGAGGCCAGCTATGAGCTGCGGCAGGGGTTGGTGCTGTCGGGCTCTCTCTATCAGGCGCTGGCCAGCAACTTCGATGATTGCGAACGGTGCAAGCCGTCGCTTCTGCCGCCCGTGCGCAGCGATCTGGCCTATTACAACCGCGAAAGCGATTTTGGGCTGAACCGGCTGCAACTGGCCTGGTATGCCAAACCGGCCGAGAATCTTTATTCCCGCGTGACCTTCGGCTTTCTGGAACGGATGCACGCCGGGATTTCGACCGAGCTGCTGTGGAAGCCCGTCGACAGTAGGCTCGCCCTTGGGGCAGAGCTGAACTACACTAGGCAACGCGACCGCGACGGCTTTGGCTTTGGCGAATATGACTATGGCATCGCCACCGGCCATGTCTCGGCCTATTACGATCTTGGCGGCGGCTATCTGGGGCAGGTTGATGTCGGCCGTTATCTTGCGGGCGATGTCGGTGCCACCTTCGCGCTGGACCGCGAATTTGCCAACGGAGTCAGGCTGGGGGCCTATGCCACCTTTACCGATGCCAGCGCCGAAGAGTTCGGCGAAGGGTCTTTCGACAAGGGGCTGCGGATCACCATTCCGATGAACTGGCTGCTGGGGCAGCCGCAACGGGGGGAATTCTCCACCACCCTGCGGGCCATGCAGCGCGATGGCGGGGCGCGGCTGGAGATCGACGGGCGGCTGTATGAATCGGTCCGCGACTACCACCTTGGCATTCTCGATACACAATGGGGCCGGGTATGGCGCTGATGCGGGCTGTCTTGCCGGTTGTCGCGGTCCTTGCCGCCGGTTTTCTTGCCGCTTGCGGGAACCTGCCGTCCTTGCCCGCCGCCATGGACCGGGTGCAGCAGGTCAATCTGGACAGCGTGCCGCGCGACAAGCTGCGGGCCTTCGGCAGCCCCATCATGCGCGCCACCATCCCTGGGCTGGGCATTGATGTGCTGATTTCTCCGCGTGATTCGAAGGGTGATATTGTCACCTGGGAGGCAGCGGACGGCTATACCTTTACCTTCCGGGACGGGGTGCTGATCGAAACCCGCGGTCTTGGCCCCGATCTGATGTCAGCCTCGGTTCCGGCTGCGGGGCAGATCGCTTCGGGCGCTGTCACCCGGCGCAGCTATTTCTACACCTGGGAGAATGATGCAAACCAGCGCCGGGATTACAGCTGCACCCCGGCGACACAGGGGGCCGAGACGTTGATGATCTATGGCCGCAGCCACAGCACCCGGCACATCGTGGAATCCTGTCAGCGCGACGGCGGCCGTCTGACCAATGACTACTGGTTCGAAGGCGGCAGCATCCGCAAGTCGAAACAGTGGATCAGCCCGCTGGCCGGGCCGGGCATCTTTGTCCGCATCATCGACTGAGCCCAAAGCTGTGCGGGCCATGGTGCGGGCAGGATCGGTGGAAATCTGCCGATCCTTTCGGCATTCGGGCCGAACAGCTGCGGAATGTTGATCATTCGGCAACAGAACCGGGCCCGATGACGGGCCAGGTCCGCAGGTTTGCCTTTTCAATCTTCTCTGCCAATGGTAGCAATACCGGCAGTAGCCAATGGAGTGTACCATGAAGAAAGCTCTTGTTCTCGCCGCGTTTATGTCTGTTTCTGCTTCGGTCGCCTCCGCTGGTGGTCCCGTTGTCGTTCCGGACGATGATGAAGTCCAAGTTGTCACCACCAAGCCCCGCAGCGGTGCCCTGCTGCCGCTGGCTCTGGGTGTCCTGATCCTGGGCGCGGCCCTGTCGGGTTCGTGATCTGACATTCGCGCTTCGGCGCGGGTGATCAAGAACCGGCCAAGAAGATCAAGCCCCCGTCAGGGGGCTTTTTCTGTTTCGGGGCATTCCGTGCAGCCGGGTCAATAATCACGCTCAAGGAATATGCCGATCCCGCTGTCACCATCCGATGCCACCCGTCCCTTCACCGTCAGCCCGCGTTTCAGATCAAGGTTGAGGTTGATCTGCGACTGGCCGTCCTGATCCACTTCGATCTCGGTATAGACGTTGCGCGCAATATACTTTCCGGCACTGACCGAGGCCGTGCCGTCTTCGGCGGTCTGCACATCCAGATCGTCAAAGCCAAAGCCCTTGCGCAGCCTGGAGATGATCCCCTCACCGCCCCGGCCCGCCAGAACGGCCACCGCATTGGCCAGCTGCGCCGCCTGCAACGGGGAAATCGTGTCCAGCCCCCGCCCGAACAGCAGCCAGGCCAGCACCTCTTCCTGCGGCATCTCGGGCATTGAGCTGAAGGTGATCTCCGGCGCATTGGCAGGGCCCTCGATGGTGACCATGCTTGTCACGCCATCGGTCTCGTTCGCCGCGACTACGGTCAGATAGGGCACCAGATCACCTTCCAGCACCAGGCTTGCCTCCGACAATTCCAGCCGCTTGCCCAGCAGGTCCAGCCTGCCCCGGATCAGGTCGATCGCGCCGGATGGCGACACCGATCGCAGGGTGCCCCCCAGCCGGACCTGGCCGCCCAGTTCGGCATCCAGCCCGCGCCCCCGCAGGAAGATGCGGTTGGGCGCGTCGATCAGCAGGTCAAGCGCCCAGTCCGGCCCGCCACCGGTTCCGTCCCGGCCGCCGCTGCCCGCAGTCCTGACCCCCACCCCGGCCCGTGCGCGTGTCGTGCGGACGGCAGCGGTATCGTTGATATGACGGATCGCTTCCAGATCGGCGGCGCTGGCAAAGCCGGTCGAAGGCACGATCAGATTGGTTTCACCAACCGTAAGCCGCCCCGACAGCAGCGCCCGGCCCAGCAGCGGCCCGGCAATCCGCAGCTGCCCGCTGATCGTCGTGTCATAAAGCTCGGGGTCGCGCAAATGCAGCGCCTGCAATTCGACATCCAGCGTCGAATTCAGCGGCGGGGTCAGGCCGATGCTGCCATCCACGCGCAACCGCCCCCCGGTGGTCAGCTCGGACGTGGCGGAAACCTGGCCCCGGCCGGCGGCCAGATCGACCAGAACTTCGGTCCGGTTCAGTGAAAAGCCGGTCAGGGGATAGGCCACGCGTCCGCCCGACAGCGTGACCCGGCCCGACAGCGAGGACAGCGCGAATGGTCCGCGCAGCGTCAGATCCACCCGCACCGCGCCCGCCAGCGTCAGCGGGTCCGCCGTGGCATTCAGCAACGCCGCATTCGCCGTGCCCTGCACCGACAGATCAGCGGTGTCGCCGCCGACACGCCCCGCCACCCGCATGTCGATGGCGGCCGGACCCAGAACCCGCAGATCCATCGTGGCACCGCCCGTCGTGGGTGTCAGCCGCCCCGACAGGCTGACCGGACCGGGATAGTCCGCAGCCAGCAGAGACAGGTCGCGCAGGCGCCCCGTCACTTGCAGATCCTCGCTGCCTGCCGAGCCCTGCGCCACGGCCTGAAGGTTCGATCCGTCCAGCCGCGCTTCGGTCAGGAAGAACCCGTCATCGCGTGCCGCCAGCGTGACCGCCACGGCGGTTTGTCCGGTCAAAAGCCGGTCCAGTTCCGCTTGTCCGACGCGCAGGTTGCGGCCCTGACCGGAGAGTGTCAGCGTGCCGTCCTGGGGCGTGCCAGTGAAACGCGCGTCGGCGGTCAGGCCGCCGCCCCATGTCGGATCCAGGTCGGAAAGGTCGGTCAGGCTGACCTGCCCCGCAAGATCGCTGCCCTTGCTGGAGACCTTGCCGCCCGCCGTGACCGCCAGCCCGCCCGCAGTCAGATCCAGCGACCGCAGGGTTGTGCCGGTCTCATCGCGCACCGCCGACAGTGCCAGCCGGGTTTCGCCTGCCGTCAGCCGGTCCGCCTGCGGTATTCCGCTGCGCAACCCCTGTGTCACGGCCGTGATCACCACGTCGAAGGCACCCGACAGGCGGCTTGCCTCGCCCTCCAGCACCACTTCGCCCGCGCCGCCCAGATCCATCCCGGCCAAAGCGGCAAAGCGCGACAGGTCTTCGGCCTTCAGCGTGAGCGTCCCGCTGGTGTTCAGCCCGCTGTCCAGCCCCTCGACACGAAGTCGCGCCGAGGCACTGTAATCCGCACCGCGCAGTTCCAGTTGCGGCAGGTTCAGCGCGCCGCTGCCTTCGCGGAAGGTCAGCACCGCCTTGCCGTCGACCGCATTGCCCACCGCCTCCTGCATCGCTGCATCCGCCAGCGCAAGGCCCTGCGCGGCGAAATCCAGCGTCGCACCCAGAGAATTGCCCCCCGGCAGTCGCGCGATCCGGCCCGAACCTTTCAGTTCGGCCGTTCCCAGCCGCATGCTGTCGGTCTCAAGGCCCAAGAGACTGGCGCGGCCGGTCCAGCCATTGTCTTTCCGGGCGTCGAAGGCCAGGACGATTTCACCCCGGCGCAGCCATGTGCGGCCTTCGCCGGTCAGCGGCAGCAGCACCGGCTGGCCATCCTGTCCGGCCAACAATGCGGTGATGTCAAAGGCTTCGGGCAGGCCATCCCCAGCCACCGTGGCGCTGCCCGACAGTTGCAGCGCGCGCGTCTGCAAGGCCAGCCGGTCCAGCACCACCCGGCCACTGGGCCAGCGCGCGCCGGCCACACCCAATCCGACCCGGTCGCCCAGAAATGCGGCGTAATCCGGCAGGAACAGCGGTGCCAGATCACCGGTCAGATCGGCGGCAAAGCGGGTTTCGTCCTTGTCGCCCGCTTTGATCGTCACCGGCCCGGCCAGCCGCAGTTCGCCGTCACTGGCCAGCCGCACCTCGGCGGTGAAATCCGCCAGAGTGCCTGCCCCCTTGATCGTCAGATCCACCGCAGGCCGCCCCGGCAGATCCAGCAGTCGGGCCGCGATTCCGTCGGCCTGTTCCACTGCCGCCAGATCCATCGACAGCGCGCCCGTGGCGTTGGAATAGCCGGCATCCAGCGTGATCCGGCTTTCCGGCCCGTCGGTCCGTTCCAGCACCAGCGCGGCCTGTCCCTCGCCCCCCGACAGCGAAAGCGATGCTTCAAGCCGCCCTTCGACCTCTTCGCCCAGAATGGCAGATTCCAGCACGATCCGGCTGGCCTCTACCTTGTCGACGGCAATCGACACCGGCAGTTCGGGCAGGGCAAAGGGTGTCGCTTCGGCCGACGGGGTGCCGTCCTCGGCCATCACGGGCAGGCGGGCCAGCGTGATCACATCCGCCGTCAGTTCGCTGACATCCACTTCGCCCGACAATAGCGAAGATCGCGACCAGTCCAGTGCCACGCCTTCCAGCGTGATCCAGATGCCCAAATCATCGGCGATTTCCAGCTTTTCGATGGTGGCCCGTGCCGACAGCGCCCCTTCAAACCCGGTGATCGTGACCTTGCGGCCCACACCCGACAGGTTGTCTTCCAGAAAGGCCACCAGATAGCTGCGGTCATCTTCTTGCGCCTGCACCGCCGAAGGCAGCGCCACCGGCGGCAGAAGGGTTGCAAGGGCAAGGGCCGCAGAGGCAAGGGACGGGCGCATCAGAAGGACTGCCCCAGGCCGATATAAATCTGCACCCCGTCTCCGGTATCCCCGCCGACCGGGGCCGCCACGTCCAGACGCAGGGGCCCGAAGCCGGTTTCGTACCGCAGGCCCAGACCTGCACCGGCATGCCAGTTGCTGAGCGGCCCCGAAAAGCCGTCAACGCCGATCTGCCCGGCATCGACAAAGCCCACCACGCCGATCCGTTCCGTGACCTGTGTGCGCAGCTCGGCAGAAGCCACCAGCATATGCGTGCCGCCGATCAGGAAATCGGGACCGAAGCCGCGGTTCACCAGGACGCCAAGACTGCGATAGGGTTGGCCCCGCACCGTGCCGCCGCCGCCCGAGAAGAACAGATCGTCGCGCGGCGTTTCCAGCAGCGCAGAGCCGAGAACCGCGCCGGCCTGCACCCGTCCGGCCAGTGTCACCCGGTCATTCTGGCCAAAGCTGCGATAGACACGGCCGTCAAAGGTCAGCCGTGCGCCCGAACCGGTGGTGCCAAAGCCCCAGAACGGCTTGACCTCTCCCTTCAGATAAAATCCCTTGCGGGCATCGGTCGTGCTGTCGCGCTTGTCCCAGGTGGCCCCCAGCGGCAAGGCCAGACTGCGGAACCGGTAGGTTCCCGAAGGTTCGGTGACATCGGCGAATTCATAGTTCAGCGCTGCCGTCGCAGTCAGCTCATCCGAAAAGTAATGCGTGAAGTTCAGCCCGAAGGCCGCGACATTGGCGCTGTAATCCACTTCGTCCAGATGACCGAGTTCGAAGGTCAGCCCGGCCGTCGTGTCGGGGGTCAAGGTGGCCGGACGGTCCAGCGTGATGCCGATGCCGTAATCCACACCGCTGACGCTGGCCCCGATATTGGTGATGCTGCCCTCGATCTTCAGCCGCTCGCCGCCGCCCAGCAGATTGCGGTGCAGCCAGTAGCCGGTCAGCGACAGCCCGTCGATGCTTGCGATCTCGGCCCCGATGGAAAAACGGCGGGGCTTTTCCTCGATCACGGTGATCCCGATCGGCAGCAGGTCGCCCGAGACCGGGTAATCGCCTTCGGTCAGGGTGACAGAACGGAACACCCCGGTCCGGCGCAGCCGCTGCGCAGCACGATCCAGTTCGGTCTGGCTGAATGTTTCGCCATAGCGCAGCCCGGCGATCTTCAGGATGCGTCGTTCGCGCATCCGCTCCTGCCCCGTCACCGTTACCGGACCAAAGCGCAGCACGGGGCCGGGGTCCAGCCGGATGTCGGCCGACAGGGTGGTGCGGGCGTGATCGGCAACCACATCCTCGGATGCGATGGCGACCTTGGCATGCCCCACCTCGCGCCAGGCCAGTGTGGCGGTGTCCACCGCCTCTCCGACCACCGTGCTGCGGGCCGGTTGGCCGGGCGCAAAGGCTTCGGGCAGCCGGGTTTCCGGGGCCAGCGGGCCCAGGGCGGTGCGGCCAAAGGCAAAGCGTGGACCGGGATCTACCGCCACAAGGATGCTGCCCACCTGGCCGGGTGCGTTCAGCGCCGGGATATTCGCGGCCTCGCGCCCGTCGATGCGGATCGAGATGGTGGCCGAATAATGCCCCTCGGCATAAAGTGCGCCCAGGATGCGGGCATAATCGGCGCGGGCGGCGGCGAACAGATCCTGCGCATCGGTCACGCCGTCGGCCTGTTGCGTCAGCAGAAGCGAGGCCCCGCGCAGGGTTTTTGTCAGCGCCTTGTCGCCACCTGTCACCTGAAAATCCAGCCGGTCCAGCGCGGGAACGGGGCCGGGCAGGGCCATGGCGGCCAGAGCCACTGCCAGCGCGAATGCAGGGGCCGTTCTGCGCCGTGACAAAGCTGACCGTCTCACTGGAACAAACCCCCGGAATGCCAGAAGCAATACCTGCTGCCGGTTTGCGCGATTATGGGTTGCGGCGCGGGGAAGGGCAACCTGCCACAACACATCAAAGCGGGGTGTCGCGCAGGAAGAATCGAGTAGAGAAATATTATATGGATTGATTCAATATATTGAATTTGAAGGGGAAACGTATCCAAGACCATATTCACATGACCTTCACGCCGATGTCATTCAAGGCCGCGTATATGGTCCGGCAGCACAGGAGGATCTGATGGCTCTCGACGGATACGATCTGGATCAGGCCTATGACATCGACGGCCCCGATCAGGCCCGCCAGATGTATGGTGACTGGGCCGAAACCTATGACGACAGCTTTGGCCGTGCCTGGGGCTATATCGCCCCGCGCGAGATTGCCACGATCCTGAAGGGTGAGGTCGATCCGCTGGGCGAGATTCTCGACATCGGTGCCGGTACCGGGCTGGTGGCCGAACATCTGCGCGGCCTGACCGTCGATGCCATCGACATCACCCCCGAAATGCTGGAGGTGGCCCGTACCAAGGATTTGTACCGCAAACTGATGCTGGGTGATCTGACCGCCACGCTGGACATCCCGGACGCCAGCTATGACGCGATCATCTCTTGCGGCACCTTTACCCATGGCCATGTCGGCCCCGAGTGCTTTCCCGAACTCCTCCGCATCACCCGCCCCGGCGCGGTCTTTGCCTGCGGCACCATCGGCCCGGTGCTGGACGGTGCGGGTTTCGGCTCGGCCCTTGCCCGCATGACCGCCCGTGGTCTGATCACGCCGGTGCAGTGGCATGACATCCCGATCTATGATGGGGCCGAGCATCCCCACAAGGATGACCGTGGTCTTGTCATGCTGTTCCGGCGGCTCTGATCACGATTGCCTTTGCCGGATCGGCGACCCTAGACTGGCCCGGATCAGGCACGGAGGCAGAGATGGCAGTCACATTGGTTCAGGTGGATTTTCCGCATCAGGGGCCCTGGGGTGCCGAAATGGCGGCGGTCTTCGAGGGCCTTGCCCAGTCGATCGCCGCCGAGCCGGGCTTTCTGTTCAAATACTGGACCGAGGATCAGGCCAGTGGTCTGGCGGGCGGTGTCTATGCCTTTGCCACCCGTGCCGAGGCCGAGGCCTATCTTACCATGCACACTGCCCGGCTGAACGGTTTCGGCATCACCGGCATCCGCGGTCTGGTGCTGGACGTGAACGAGCCGCTGTCGCGGATCGACCGTGCGCCTGTGCTGTAAGGGGGCGTCATGATCGACCTTGCCTGCTTTACCGGCCTTGTCGGCATGGACCTTGGCCCGCTGGAACCCAAGCCCACCAGTATCGAGGGTGCCCAACGCGAAGCCGCCGTCACCCTGTGCAGCCATGACGGCGGGCGGGTCGAGATCGGCGTCTGGGAATGCACCCCCGGCCGCTTTACTGCCGACCGCAGTGCCAGCGCCGAGTTCTGCCATTTCATCAGCGGACGGGTCGAGATGACCCATGCCGATGGTCGCAAGCAAACCCTTGGCCCCGGCGATACGGTGAACCTGCCCTTGGGCTGGAAGGGCGAATGGCGGGTGATCGAGCATGTCCGCAAGCTTTATGTGATCACCAGGGCATAGGGGTTCACTTTGCCAAAGGTTGACCCGCTGCTGCCGGACGCATAGCTTGTTCCCTGAATGTTCATGTGTGCGGATTGTCCAATGGCTGACAAGGCAGACGACCCCATCCATCTTGAGCAGGATGAGGCGACAGGGGACCGCTTCCTTGTCTATGGTTCAGGCAGTGGGATGCGGCTCGACATCCGGTTCGAGGGCGAGACGCTGTGGATGACACAGGCGCAGATTGCTGACCTGTTCGGGCGTGATGTGGCGACGATATCGCGTCACATTTCCAGCATCTTCGACGAGGGAGAGTTGGATGAGAAGACTTCTTTGCAGAAAACGCAAAGAAGTGTCGGACGCCCCGCCACAATCTATAATCTGGATGTCGTCATCTCGGTGGGCTACCGCGTCTCTTCGGCGCAAGCCACGGCCTTCCGGCGCTGGGCCACAGGTATCCTTGTGCAATACGCCCGAAAGGGCTTCGTCATCGACACTGTCCGGCTGAAGCAGCCCGATATGACGGACCGTTTCGCGGAACTGCGCGAGATCATTCGGGACATCCGCTCGGATGAGGCGAATCTCTACCGTGAGCTGAAGCGCATCTGCGCCATGACGCAGGATTATGAACGCGACTCCGATGCCGCGCGGGCGTTCTTCCAGCAGACGCAGGCGAAGCTGATCCATGCCGTAGTCTCGATGACACCGTCCGAAGTGGTGTGGGAGCGGAGTGACGGGCAGTCGGACAACATGGGCCTGCAATCAATCCTGGCCCAACACGAACATTCGCAAGACTGACGTGACGGTTTCCAAGAACTATCTGGCCGAGAAGGAGATCCGGGAACTGAACCGCCTGACGACCATCCTTCTGGACATCTTCGAAGATCAGGCGGACCTTGGGCGATTGCTGGTGATGGCGGATGCCCGCAGGTTGCTGGACGACCAGTTGACCGGACTGGGGCGCGTTGTCCTGCGAAGTGGTGACAGGGTTTCGAACGAGGCAGCGAAGGAAAAGGCACTGCGCGAGTTCGAAGTCTGGAAGGGGCGGCAGAAGGCCGTTCGTCATGCGGAGGCAGACGCTTCGATATCCGAGCTGGCCAATGCAGTCAGACGGCCCAAGAGGGACACGTAGAACAAGGCTTGCAGACTCATCCGGTTGCGCCTATATGCGCCTCAACAGCTGTTTCCGGGTCCAAACTGGAAGCTACCGAAAGTCACGGGCGGGCCGCTGGGTCCGCTTTTTTGTTTCCAGGGATCCCATGACCGATCTGATCGCCAAGACCGCCATCGACCGCCGCCTGGCCGACATCGTCGCCCCGGTGATCGAAGGGCTGGGCTATGAGCTGATCCGCCTGCGGCTGATGGGTGGCCATGGCAAGATCCAGCGCACCCTGCAGATCATGGCCGACAAGCCCGAAGGCGGCATCGGGGTCGAGGATTGCAGCAAGATTTCCACCGCGGTTTCCGCCGTGCTGGATGTCGAAGACCCGATCGAGGACATGTACACGCTGGAGGTTTCCAGCCCCGGCATCGACCGGCCGCTGACCCGGCTGAAGGATTTCGAGATATGGAAGGGCTGGGAAGCCCGGATCGAGACGACCGAGCTGATCGACGGCCGCCGCCGTTTCAAGGGTGGGCTGATGGGCACCGAAGGCGACGAGGTGCTGATCGAGATCGAAGAGGGCGGCAAGGACATCACCATCGGGCTGCAGTTCGACTGGCTGTCGGATGCCAAGCTGATCCTGACCGATGAGCTGATTGCCGAGATGCTGCGGCAGAAGAAAGTGGCGCTGCCGGAAGACGGCGGTTTTGACGAGATCGAAGAAATCGAGGGCGACGAGGAAGACGCGCCCGAGACGAAACACTAGGGAGCGAACTGATGGCAATCACTTCGGCCAACCAGCTGGAACTGTTGCAGACCGCCGAGGCGGTGGCGCGCGAGAAGATGATCGACCCGGATCTGGTGATCCAGGCGATGGAGGACAGTCTCGCCCGCGCCGCGAAGTCTCGCTACGGTGCCGAGATGGACATCCGCGTCAAGATCGACCGCAAGACCGGCCGTGCCAGCTTTGCCCGCATCCGCACTGTGGTCGAGGATGATCTGGTCGAGAATCACCATGCTCAGCTGACGGTGAAGCAGGCGAAGAACTATCTGGCCGACCCGCAGATCGGCGACGAGATCATCGACGAGGTTCCTCCGGTCGATCTGGGCCGGATCGCCGCGCAATCCGCCAAGCAGGTGATCCTGCAAAAGGTGCGTGAGGCCGAGCGCGACCGCCAGTATGAGGAATTCAAGGACCGCAAGGGCAGCATCATCAACGGTGTCGTCAAGCGCGAGGAATACGGCAACGTCATCGTCGACGTGGGCCGGGGCGAGGGCATCCTGCGCCGCAATGAAAAGATCGGCCGCGAAGCCTATCGCATCGGCGACCGCATCCGCTGCTATATCAAGGATGTCCGGCGCGAAGCCCGCGGCCCGCAGGTCTTCCTCAGCCGCACCGACCCGCAGTTCATGGCCGAGCTGTTCAAGATGGAAGTGCCGGAAATCTATGACGGCATCATCGAGATCAAGGCCGTGGCCCGCGATCCCGGCAGCCGGGCGAAGATCGCCGTCATCAGCTATGACAACGCGATCGACCCGGTCGGTGCCTGCGTCGGCATGCGCGGCAGCCGGGTGCAGGCCGTGGTGAATGAACTCCAGGGCGAGAAGATCGACATCATTCCGTGGAACCAGGACCAGGCCACCTTCCTTGTGAACGCGCTGCAACCGGCGCAGGTGTCCAAGGTCGTCGTAGACGAAGACGCCGGCAAGATCGAGGTCGTGGTGCCGGATGAGCAGCTGTCGCTGGCCATCGGCCGCCGTGGTCAGAACGTCCGTCTGGCCAGCCAGCTGACCGCGCTGGACATCGACATCCTGACCGAGGCCGAGGAATCGACCCGCCGTCAGGCCGAATTCGCCGAGCGGACCAAGCTGTTCATGGACACGCTGGACGTGGACGAGATGATGGCGCAACTGCTGGTCGCCGAGGGCTTCACCAACCTGGAAGAGGTGGCCTACGTCGAGCAGGACGAACTGCTGTCGATCGACGGTTTCGACGAAGGCACGGCCGACGAGTTGCAGGCCCGCGCCCGCGACTATCTGGAAGAGCAGGCCCGCAAGGCGCTGGAAAACGCGCGTGCGCTGGGTGCTGAGGACAGTCTCATTGAATTCGAGGGGCTGACCCCCCAGATGGTAGAGGCGCTGGCCAAGGACGGCGTGAAGACGCTGGAAGATTTCGCCACCTGTGCCGACTGGGAACTGGCCGGCGGCTGGACCACCGAGAATGGACAGCGCAAGAAAGACGAAGGTATCCTTGAACCGTTCGACATGTCTCTGGAAGAGGCGCAGACCCTGGTGATGACCGCGCGGGTCATGCTGGGTTGGGTCGATCCGACCGAAATGCTGGCCGATGCGGCACCCGAGGGTGACGAGGAAGCCGCTGACGAGGAGACCGGGGCCTGATTTCAGGCCTCGGGTTCACGCGCCATGACGCGCGGCGGCCGGGAAAAGGACCAGGACGGACCGGAACGCAAGTGCATTGCGACCGGAGAGGTCAACCCCAAGGCGGGGTTGATCCGCTTCGTCGTCGGGCCCGAGTCGGTGATGGTGCCGGATCTGGCATCGAAACTGCCGGGCCGGGGGATCTATGTTCTTGCCGACCGGGCAGCGCTGGACCGGGCTGCCACCAAGAACCTGTTCAGCCGTGCTGCGCGGCAGCCGGTGAAGGTGCCGGAGGGTCTGGCTGATCTGGTCGAGTCGCTGCTTGCGCGGCGGGTGGTCGATCTGCTGGCACTGTCGCGCAAGGCGGGCAGTGCGGTGACGGGCTATGAGAAGGTCAAGGACTGGCTGGTCAAGGGCAGCGCCGTGGTGCTGATCCAGGCCAGCGACGGATCGGAACGCGGGAAGACCAAACTTCGCCCGCCAGAAGGTGAAAACCGCCTGATTTCCTGCCTGACAGCAGGGGAAATCGGTTTGGCTTTCGGGCGCGAACGTGCAATACACGCGGCGCTTGGCGCTGGTGGACTCACGACCCGTGTTGTAGAGGAAGCGGCAAGGCTGGCCGGGCTGCGAGGCAGCACGGGCCAGCATGACGGCGGAACCCCCGCCGAGAAGGATACGAAGGACGCATGAGCGATACTGACGGCAAGAAACCCCTGGGCTTGGGTGGCGCCCCCCGTTCCGGTTCGGTGAAGCAAAGCTTCAGCCATGGCCGCACGCATGCGGTGGTGGTCGAGACCAAGCGCAAGCGCGTGGTCGTTCCGGCGGCCAAGCCTGCGGGCGGAACGCCTGCGGCTGCGGGCTCCTCGGCCGCGGGCGATCCGTCGCGCCGCCCTGCCGGGATTTCCGAAGCCGAGATGCAGCGCCGGCTTGATGCGCTGCGTCAGGCCAAGGCGCGCGAGCAGGAAGACGCCGCCAAGCGGGCTGCCGAAGAAAAGGCGCGCGAGGAAGACCGCCAGCGCCGCCGCGAAGAGATCGAGGCGAAAGAGCGCGAGGATCGCCAGCGCGAAGCCGCCCTGCGCGCCCGCGCCGAAGAGGAAGAGCGTGCCAAGCGCGAAGCCGAAGCGGAAGCAGTGGCCCGTGCCGCCGCGCGCAAGGCCGATGTGCTGGGCACCCAGCGCCGCCAGCCCGCCAAACCGGCCGAGCCTGCCGATCCGGCCCCGGCCGAAGCGGCCCCGACCGACCGCTCGACCGGGCAAAGCCGTCCGAAGCCCGGTGCGACAGGTGCCGATGCCAAGCCCGGTCTTGCCCCGCGCAAGACCGACCGTGAGCGCGAGAACCGCGAGACCGACCGCGGCAAGGGCAAGACCGACGATGCCCGCCGCACCGGCAAGCTGACCCTGACTGCCGCGCTGGATGGCGAAGGCGGGCGGACCCGCAGCCTTGCCGCGATGAAGCGCAAGCAGGAAAAGGCCCGCGCCAAGGCGCTGGGTCTGGGTCACAAGGCTGAAAAGCAGGTGCGCGACGTGCAGCTGCCGGAAACCATCGTCGTCAGCGAACTGGCCAACCGGATGGCGGAACGTGCCGCCGATGTGGTCAAGAGCCTGATGAAAATGGGCATGATGGTCACGATGAACCAGACCATCGACGCCGATACCGCCGAGCTGATCATCGAGGAATTCGGGCATCGCGCCGTGCGCGTGACCGATGCCGACGTGGAACAGGCCATCGACACGGTGAAGGACAAGGCCGAGGATCTTCAGCCGCGCCCGCCGATCGTGACGATCATGGGGCATGTCGACCACGGCAAAACCAGCCTGCTGGATGCGATCCGCAAGACCAATGTCGTCTCGGGCGAGGCTGGCGGGATCACTCAGCATATCGGGGCCTATCAGGTGACGGCGGCGAACGGGGCGGTGATCAGCTTCCTCGATACGCCTGGCCACGCCGCCTTTACCTCGATGCGGTCGCGCGGGGCGCAAGTCACGGACATCGTCGTTCTGGTGGTGGCGGCGGATGATGCGGTGATGCCGCAGACCATCGAGGCGATTGCCCATGCCAAGGCGGCGAAAGTGCCGATGATCGTGGCGATCAACAAGGTCGACAAACATGGTGCCGATCCGCAGAAGGTGCGGACCGATCTGTTGCAGCATGAAGTCATCGTCGAAGCGATGTCGGGCGATGTCCAGGATGTCGAGGTTTCGGCCAAGACCGGCCAGGGCCTGCCCGAACTGCTGGAGGCGATCACGCTTCAGGCCGAGATTCTGGAACTGAAGGCCAATCCGAACCGGGCGGCCAGCGGTGCCGTGATCGAGGCCAAGCTGGACGTGGGCCGCGGACCTGTCGCCACGGTTCTGGTGCAGAACGGCACGCTGAAGAAGGGCGATATCTTTGTCGTGGGCGAAAAATGGGGCCGCGTGCGCGCCTTGGTCAACGACAAGGGTGAGACTATCACCGAAGCCGGACCTTCCGTTCCGGTCGAGGTGCTGGGCCTGAATGGCACGCCCAGTGCCGGTGACGTGCTGGACGTGGTCAGCACCGAAGCGCAGGCGCGCGAGATTGCCGATTACCGCGAAAAGGCCGCCAAGGACAAACGTGCCGCCGCCGGGGCCGCGACCACGCTGGAACAGCTGATGGCCAAGGCCAAGGCGGATCAGGACGTGGCCGAACTGCCGGTCGTGGTCAAAGCCGACGTTCAGGGTTCGGCCGAGGCCATCGTTCAGGCGCTGGAGAAGGTGGGCAACGAAGAGGTGCGGGTGCGCGTCCTGCATTCCGGCGTGGGTGCCATCACCGATTCGGACGTGGGCCTGGCCGAGGCCAGCAACGCACCGATCATCGGCTTCAACGTGCGGGCCAATGCCACCGCGCGGGCGTCCGCCCAGCAGAAGGGCGTCGAGATCCGGTATTATTCGATCATCTACGACCTGCTGGACGACATTAAGAAGGCGGCCTCGGGTCTGTTGAAGGCCGAAGTGCGCGAGCATTTCATCGGCTATGCCCAGATCAAGGAAGTCTTCCGGATTACCGGCGTCGGCAATGTGGCGGGCTGTATCGTTACCGAAGGTGTGGCCCGTCGTTCGGCCGGGGTGCGTCTGTTGCGCGACAACGTGGTGATCCACGAAGGCACGCTGAAGACGCTGAAGCGCCACAAGGACGAGGTCAAGGAAGTCCAGTCCGGCACCGAATGCGGCATGGCCTTCGACCGTTACGAGGACATTCGCGCAGGCGATGTGATCGAGATCTTCGAACGCGAGGAAGTGGAGCGGACGCTGGCCTGAGGCCCGTCCGGCCACGGACCGGAAAGGAAAAGGCCGGGCAGATGCCCGGCCTTTGGCGTTCTGGCGATGCAAAGCGGTTTCAGGCGGCCCGGACCTGGGCGATGGGCGTGCCGACATAGGTCTTTTCATCGACCCGGACGATCAGCTTGCCATCTGCAGTCTGGCCGACGACCAGACCCTGAACCGACACGCAACTGCCGATAGCGATTGTTCGAAGCATTCATTCCTCCCCCAAGAAACGCGCTGATGCCACGATAGCGACAGTTCGGTTAAAAAGAAGTGAATTCTTGGAGTGAATGGCAGATTCTTTGCCCGATCCGGCGGCGGCTAGAGCCAGTCACGCAGGATCGGGATCAGTGGCAGGTCGGCAGGCGGCATCGGATAGTCGCGCAGCCGGTCGGCGGCGACCCAGGCAAGACGCTGGCCTTCGCGGGCGACGGGAATGCCCTCCCAGCGGCGGCAGGCGAACAGCGGCATCAGCAGGTGGAAATCCGGGTAGCTGTGGCTGGCAAAGGTCAGCGGGGCAAGGCAGCTGGTCCAGGTGTCGATGCCGATCTCTTCCTTCAGCTCGCGGATCAGGCAGGCTTCGGGGGTTTCGCCGGGTTCGACCTTGCCGCCGGGAAATTCCCACAGGCCCGCCAGGGACTTGCCCTCAGGGCGTTGGGCCAGCAGGATGCGGCCGTCGGCGTCGATCAGGGCAACGGCTGAGACGAGAAGGGTTTTCATGGCTGGCCTCGGCCGGGGGTTTCACAGCCCCCGCGACAATGGTTTCTTGAACCAGTGGCGCAACCATTGTCGCACCCCGTTGGATATTTGGAGAAGGTAAAGATCAGGACCGGTAATCCGCATTGATCTCGACATAGCGGTCAGTCAGGTCGCAGGTCCAGACCGTGCGTTTCGCCCGGCCCATGCCCAGATCGACCGCTATGAGCAGTTCGGCCTGTTTCATGTATTCGGCCCCGGCGTCTTCGGTATAGGCGGGGGATCGCCAACCCTTTTCCGCCACCAGAATATCGCCAAAGCGGATGGTCAGGCGGTCGCGCTCGGCGGCGGCCCCGGATTTGCCGACCGCCATGACGATGCGGCCCCAGTTCGGATCTTCGCCGGCGACGGCGGTTTTCACCAGCGGCGAGTTTGCAATGGAAAAGGCGACGCGGGCGGCGTCTTCGTCGCTGGCGGCACCGGTCACGCGGACTTCGACCAGCTTGGTCGCGCCTTCGCCGTCGCGCACGACTTGCAGGGCAAGGTCGCGCATCACGCCGGCAAGGGCGGTTTCAAATGCCTTGGCGGTGGGCCCCTTTACCTCGGCCGCTGCGGACTGGCCGGTTGCGGCGACCAGAAGCGTATCCGAAGTGGAAGTGTCGCTGTCGACGGTGATCGAGTTGAAAGTGGCTCCGGTGTTGCGGTCGACCATCTTTTGCAGCGCGGCCGGGGAAATCCTGGCGTCGGTGAAGATGTAGACCAGCATCGTCGCCATGTCGGGTGCGATCATGCCCGATCCCTTGGCGATACCGGCGATATGGATGGTGCCGCCTTCTCCCTGCACCGTCGCCGCGGCACCCTTGGGGAAGGTGTCGGTGGTCATGATCGCCTCGGCTGCCATCTGGATGCCGGTTTCGGACAGGTCGGCGGCAAGGGCCGGGATCACGGCGGTGATCTTTTCATGCGGCAGGGGTTCGCCGATGACTCCGGTGGAAGAGGAGAAGACCCGGCTTGCGGGCAGCCCCAGTGCCTTGGCCACGCCGCCGGTGACGGCTGCCACGGCAGCATCGCCGATCTTGCCGGTAAAGGCATTGGAATTGCCCGAGTTCACCACGATCGCAGCACCGGCTCCGGCGGGAACCTTGGTCGCCAGTTTGGCCTGGCAATCGCGCACACAACCTGACCGGGTGGTCGAGCGGGTAAAGACCCCGGCCATGGCCGTGCCGGGGGCAAGGCGGACCAACATCACATCCTTGCGGTTCTGATACTTGATCCCGGCCCCCACGGCGGCAAATTCGGCTCCCGCGATCTGCGGAAGCTGCGGAAAGGCGGCGGGGGCAAGCGGCGAGACAGGTTTCAACGCCTTCTTCGCCGTTTCCACCACTTCGGCCACGGCCCCCTGCACCGCCTCGGCCACGGGGGTGGCTGCGGCAGTCAGGCTGTCCTTCAGCTTGCGGACCTTCTTCTTCAAGGCCTTTGCTTCGGCTTTCCAGTCGGTCTTGGCCATGGCGGCGCCCCTTTTGCCTGCGCTTCAGTCGATCAGGTCGGTCTTTTTCAGCAGAGTCGGGTCGATCTTCTCGCCCGGTTTCTCGATCTTCGCGGCCCCGGTCAGGTCGGCGATCTTGGTCTCGATGGCCTTGGTCTCGATGTCGGCGGCCAGTTCGTCGCGCATTTCGTCCAGCGTGGGCTGGGCGGCGATGCGGGTTTCCTTGACCAGAACCAGATGCCAGCCGAAATCGGATTTCACCGGCTCCGTCACCTTGCCGATCTCGGCACCCACGACTGCATCTTCAAACGGCTTGACCATCATGCCAAGACCGAACCAGCCCAGTTCACCGCCCATCGCGCCCGATCCGGTATCGGTGGAATTGGCCTTGGCCAGTTCGGCGAAATCGGCCCCGCCGTCCAGCTGGGCTTTCAGATCTTTCGCCTTCTCCTCGGTTTCCACCAGGATATGCGCGGCATTGTATTCCTTCTGCGGCTCGGCATCCTTGAACTTGGCGTCATAGGCGGCTTGCAGCGCTTCGTCGGTGACGGCGGCCGTCACCACGTCCTGAATCACCACGCCCGAAAGATAGGTACGGCGGTCATTGGTTACATTGGCATCGTCGCGCGCGGTCAGCGCGGCGTGGGATTGCAGCAGGACTTCCTGCTGGATCAGCTGTTCAAGAATGCCGCTGAACAGAACGTCGTCGGGCAGGGCCTGATACTGCGGGGGCAGGTTCTCGCGCAGCGCGATCATCTGGCCCAGGGTGATTTCGGTTCCGTTCACCGTGGCGATGACGGTCGAGGCGGTTTCGCCCTCGGCGAGCGCCGGGACGGCCAGCGTGGCCGCAAGGGCCAGACCCGCCCAGAACCCTGTTTTTTTCGCCATTTTCACCTTCTCCTGATCGTGCCGCGCATTGCGCGACGTTGACTATGCCGGACCAGCCCCTTACATCGCGTCAGTCGCGTAAAGACGGGACCGCTGGCCCTTTCAGGTCCTTCTAGGCAAGGCATCGGGGTCCGGCAAGGCCAAGTCCTCGTGATCAGGCAAAAGGCCGCGCTGACGGCCCCACGGAGAAAACATGCTGGGATTTGCAACGCTCGCGCGGAAGGTGTTCGGGACGCCGAATGACCGCAAGGTGAAATCTGTCCGACCGCTGGTGGCAAAGATCAACGCGCTGGAGCCGGAGTTTGCCGCGCTGAGCGATGAAGGCATCATCGAAAAGACGCGCGAATTCCAGAAGCGGGTGCAGGAGCAGGGCGAAGAGCTGGAC
Source organism: Paracoccaceae bacterium (assembly GCA_036745335.1). Classification (GTDB taxonomy): domain Bacteria; phylum Pseudomonadota; class Alphaproteobacteria; order Rhodobacterales; family Rhodobacteraceae; genus Pseudogemmobacter. The sequence continues at coordinate 34,294 of DAIOGH010000007.1, read as the reverse complement.
GCGATCCTGCCCGAAGCCTTTGCCAACTGCCGCGAGGCGGCTAAGCGCGCCCTTGGCCTGCGCGCCTTTGACGTGCAGCTGATGGGCGGCATCTTCCTGCATCAGGGCAATATCGCCGAAATGCGCACGGGCGAGGGCAAGACCCTGGTCGCCACCTTCCCGGCCTATCTGAACGCGCTGACCGGCCGGGGCGTGCATGTGGTGACGGTGAACGACTATCTTGCCCGCCGCGATGCGGACTGGATGGGCAAGGTCTATGCCGCCCTGGGGCTGACCACCGGCGTCGTGGTGCCCTTCCAGGGCGAGGTCGAGAAGCGCAGCGCCTATCGCTGCGACATCACCTATGCCACCAACAACGAGCTGGGCTTCGACTATCTGCGCGACAACATGAAATCCACCATCGAGGAAATGGCCCAGCGTGGCCATTACTTCGCCATCGTGGACGAGGTGGACAGCATCCTGATCGACGAGGCGCGGACTCCGCTGATCATCTCGGGCCCCAGCCAGGACCGCAGCGAGCTTTATACCGCCGTCGACAAGCTGGTTCCGCAGCTGACCGAGGCGCATTACACGCTGGACGAAAAGCAGCGGCAAGTCACCTATACCGACGACGGCAATGACGCGATGGAAGTGCTGCTGCGCGCTGCGGGCATCCTGCCCGAAGGCCAGCACATGTTCGATCCCGAAAGCACGACCATCGTTCACCACATCAATCAGGCGCTGCGGGCGCACAAGATGTTCTTCAAGGATCAGCATTACATCGTGCGCGATGGCGAGGTGGTGCTGATCGACGAATTCACCGGCCGGATGATGAAGGGCCGTCGTCTGTCCGACGGGCTGCATCAGGCGATCGAGGCGAAAGAGGGCGTGAAGATCCAGCCCGAAAACGTCACCCTGGCCTCGGTCACGTTCCAGAATTATTTCCGGCTTTATGAAAAGCTGGGCGGGATGACCGGCACGGCAGCCACCGAGGCCGAAGAGTTCATGCAGATCTACGGCCTGGGCGTGGTCGAGGTGCCGACCAACCGCGCGGTTGCCCGCAAGGACGAACACGATCAGGTCTACCGCAACACCAAGGAAAAGTTCGACGGCATCCTGAAGTCGATCAAGGAGGCCCATGAAACCGGCCAGCCGATCCTTGTCGGCACCACCTCGATCGAGAAATCCGAGCTGCTGTCCAACCATCTGAAACAGGCCGGCATCCCGCATAATGTTCTGAACGCGCGTCAGCACGAGCAGGAGGCCAAGATCGTCGCCGATGCGGGCAAGCTGGGGGCCGTGACCATCGCCACCAACATGGCGGGCCGCGGGACCGACATCAAACTGGGTGGCAATGTCGAATTCAAGGTGATGGAGGCCATCGCCGCCGAACCCGATGGCGATCACTCCGCCATCCGCGCCCGGATCGAGGCCGAACACAAGGACGAGGAAGAGGCCGTCAAGAAGGCCGGGGGTCTGTTCGTTCTGGGCACCGAACGCCATGAATCCCGCCGGATCGACAACCAGCTGCGCGGCCGTTCGGGCCGTCAGGGCGACCCTGGCCGGTCGTCGTTCTTCCTGTGCCTGGAAGACGATCTGATGCGCATCTTCGGATCGGAACGACTGGACAAGGTGCTGTCGTCGCTGGGGATGAAGGAAGGCGAGGCCATCGTTCACCCCTGGGTCAACAAGAGCCTTGAAAAGGCGCAGGCCAAGGTCGAAGGCCGCAACTTCGACATCCGCAAGCAGCTGTTGCGGTTTGACGATGTGATGAACGACCAGCGCAAGGCGATCTTCGGCCAGCGGCTTGAGATCATGCAGGCCGAGGATGTAACCGAGATTGCCATGGACATGCGCCATCAGGTCATCGACGACCTGATCGACGAATACATGCCGCCGAAGACCTATCCCGACGCCTGGAACATCGAAGGTCTGCGCGACGCCTGCCGCGACCGGCTGAACATGGACATGCCACTGGCCGACTGGGCCGCCGAGGAAGGCGTGGATCAGGGCGCGATGTCGGAACGCATCATCGAAGCTTCGGACAAGATGATGGCGGAAAAGACCGAAGCCTTCGGCAAGCCGACGATGGAGAACATCGAAAAGCAGATCCTGTTGCAGGCCATCGACGGCAAATGGCGTGAACACCTGCTGCGGCTGGAACATCTGCGGTCTGTCATCGGGTTCCGGTCCTATGCGCAGCGCGATCCGCTGAACGAATACAAGACCGAAGCCTTCCAGCTGTTTGAAACCCTGCTGAACGGCCTGCGTGTGCAAGTGACCGAGCAACTGGGCCGTATCCGTCCGCTGACCAAGGAAGAGCAGGAACAGATGATGGCGCAGATGCTGGCGCAGGCGCAACCGGCGGCGGCCGAAGCCCCGGCACCTGCCGCCACGCCGGTCTCGGCCCCGCGGGCGGCAATGGCCGGCGCGCGCCTGGCGGGTTTTGACGAGGCCGACCCGTCGACCTGGGGCAATCCGGGGCGCAATGACATGTGCCCCTGCGGCTCGGGTGAGAAGTTCAAGCACTGCCACGGCAAGCTGAGCTGACCGTTGCGAAATAAGGCGCGAAAAGGGCGGCCTGGCCGCCCTTTTTGCTGTCAGACCGGGCGATCGGGGCGCCGCGCTGGAAACATTCCCTGATCCGGCCCCATGATTGCCCGCTTTTCCCGCAAGGATATGCCCGAAGGATTCCTCATCCGGGGGCGAAAGTGGACAGAAAGAAGAAGTCGGCTCTGCGTGCCGGGGCCGTTCTTATGGTGGCACTGGCCGCCGGGCATCTGGTGCAGACCCTGAATGCCGAAAGGGCTGCCACGGCGGCCGAGACGCGCGCCTCCATCAAGGCCGGTGAGATCGAAAAGGTTGCGGCCGGACCGGATGCCGTTTCCAGGGCTTCCGAAACCGCACCGGCCCTGCCGGAGACCGCCGCCCTGACTGGACCCGACGCTGCAACATCTGCTCCGGCTGTGCCGGCGGTCCCTTCCGCCGACGATACGCCGGTTCTGGCCGCCCTGCCGGACCCTCCCTCTGCCGGGACCAGCCCGTCCCTGCCTGCCCAGCCGACCCCGCCCGCCGGTGCTGATGATGCCGCCATGGTCAGTACAGACGACTGCGCGGCCAACCTTGCCCTGACCGCCGGGCCGCGGGCAATGGTTTCGGTCAGCCTGACAGCCCTCTGCCGGGCGGGTGAGCGCGTGGTCTTGCGCCACGCCGGGCTTGCCGTGGCTGAGCGGCTGTCCGACTCCGGCACCTTGCTGCTGGATCTGCCGGCGCTTCAGGTTCAGGCCGAGGTTACGGTTCTGTTCCCGGATGCCGAGGTGCTGGTCAGCCGCATCGACGTGCCGGATGCTGCAGGGGTGCGCCGGTTCGCGGTGCAATGGATGGCCGACGATGCGTTCCAGCTGCATGCCTTTGAAAACGGGGCCGACTATGGCGAACCCGGCGATATCTGGGCCGAAGCCCCCGTCTCGGCCAATGGGGGCTATATGGTGGCCCTGGGCAATCCCGATCTCGATTTGCCGATGATGTCCGAGGTGTACACCTTTCCTGCCGATGCGCAGGTCAAGACGGAGGTGACGATCGAAGCCACCGTGACTGAAACCACCTGCGGGCGCGAGCTTCTGGGAGAGACTCTGGTCACAGGGCCCGATGGCGTGGTGAAGACGGATCTGACGCTGGCCATGCCGGATTGCACCGCGCTGGGCGACATTCTGGTGTTGAAGAATCCCGGCCTTGACGTGACACTGGCCACCGCAAACTGAAGGTTCGGGCGGGGCGGAATGTTCAAGGCTGGACGCGCGGCGGTTTTCGCCGCGCTTCTGTTTCTGGGGGCCGGACCTGCCATTGCGCAGGACGTGGCGCTTGTCGCGCGCGAAGGCAAGATCGTGCTGACCGGCACACTTCTGGGCTTTGACGGCGAATTCTACCGGATCGACACCGCCTATGGGCCGCTGACCGTGGATGCGCAGGGCGTGATCTGCGAAGGCCCGGCCTGCCCCGATCTGACAGCGCCCAAGGCGACGATCCGCATCGTCGGTGCCCCGGATGCCGGTGCGCGGCTGCTGCCCGGCCTGTTCCGCGCCTTTGCCGAAAGCCGGGGTCTGATCTATGTAGAGATCGAAGGTGTCGCCTATGAAGCGGCGATCCTTGACCCGGAAAGCCGCAAGGAACTGGCCGAGATCAGCTTTGCCCCGCTGGGCCCCGATCAGGCCGCCACCGCGCTGGAGGATGGCCGCGCCGAATTGCAGCTGACGCAGATGGCCGAGGCTCCGTCCGGGGCCCGTGCGGTGGCGCTGGATGCGCTGGTGCCGATCATGGCCCCCGACAATCCGACGCCCGAGGTTTCCACCATCGAACTGGCGGCCGCCCTGTCGGGCGAGGCGACGAACTGGGCTGATCTTGGCGGGCCCGACATGCCGCTGGTGCTGCATGCCCTGTCGCCCGACACCGATCTGGCCCGCGCGCTGGATACCCGGCTGGGGATCGCGATCAAGGCGCAGGTCCTGCATGACAGCATGGAAGCGCTGGCCGAGGCCGTGGCGCGCGATCCATGGGCCCTTGCCATCACCGGGCGGGCCGAGCGCGGCCCTGCGCGTGCCCTGCCGCTGACCGACAGCTGCGGCTTTCCGCTGTTGCCCGGTCCGATGGCAGTGAAGGCCGAGGATTATCCACTGGCCCTGCCGCTGTTCCTGCTGACACCCAAGCGCCGCCTTCCCCTGATGGCGCGCGAATTTCTGGACTTTCTGGCAAGTCCCGTGGCCGAGGCGGTAGTGGCCCGCGCTGGCTTTATCGACCGTTCGACCGAACGGTCCCCGATGACCGGGGATGGGCTGCGGCTGATCAACGCCATCCAGGGCGCGGGAGAGGATGTGACGCTGGCTGATCTGAAGCGGCTGGTCGCGGTGATGGACGGGGCCGACAGGCTGTCGCTGACCTTTCGCTTCGAGGATGGCTCCACCCGGCTGACGCCATCGAGCCAGGAAAATATCGCCGATCTGGCACGGCTGATCGCTTCGGGCGGTTTTGCGGGCGAGGCACTGGTTCTGGCGGGGTTTTCCGATGGCTCGGGCGCGGCCGAAGCCAATCTGGCGCTGTCGGTGGAGCGGGCAAGCCGTGTGGCAGACGAATTGCGCGCGGCCGCCCCCGATCTGCGCGAGGATCAACTGCCCCGGATCGAAGGCTTTGGCGAGGCCCTGCCGATGGCCTGCGACGAAACCGCGGCGGGACGGCATCTGAACCGGCGGGTGGAGTTGTGGCTGGTGCCGGATTTTACCGCCCGTGAGGCACCGCCGCTGTAGGGCGAACCGCCGCAAGAAGGCGTTGCGCGTCTGTCTTCCTACCAGCCTGTCACCTTGCCTGTTCGCAGATTGCCTGACAGTCGGCCTGATGATCGGTTGGTCCGCGCAGGGCCCGTGCCGGATTGAAAGACATGGGATGGCCTGCGGAGCCGTCCCCGTCTTCCGCGACGTTCGGCCAGGGCACATAGGGACCGATCACCTGTTGCGACACGGTTTCGCGGTTCATTCCACCCTCCTGCGCGTCACCCTCCTGCCGGGCTCCTGACGATATGCGGCGGCGGGACATGAACCCGCCGCACGCACTTCCGGCCGGATCAGCGCTGCTGCGGCTGACGCGGCTGGTCATTGTCGGGTTGGCGCCGACCCGGATCCTGCTGATCCTGCTGTGGCTGGCCGGGGGCTCGTTCGGGCTGGCGATGCGGATCGCGGACCTGGGGCTGCTTGGGGTCGCGCGGTTGATCCCGGTTCGGGTCTTGGGGATTCGTCATGGCTTTTCCTCCAGAATGGACAGGTCGAGCCGACGCCTCATGGCGACGACACCGGACCAACCCGCAAACCGCGTCCCGGCTCCGCCTGCGGCACGGGACTGCGCTGGAACCTGCGCAAAAGGTAGGGATCGGCAGGCAGATCTTTGCCTTCCGTCGCCTGCCAGATCGCGGAACGCATAGGTCGGGAATTCCTGCCGCACTGAATTTCCGCTTGGACAGAGTGGCTTGGCTGTCCTACTTTTCCCGCATTGCATTTCTGCCACGGCTTATTTCAGGGACGGAGGTTTCATGGACCGTTTTCGCACACCGCTGATCATTCTGGCCCTTGGGGTGGCCCCGATCTGGATTTTTATCGGCAGCACCAGCACCACAACCATCAATGGAGAAGTGGTCAGCGATCACAGCTTCAACATCGCAGGGTTGATTCTTGGCCTGATCGGGGTGCTCATGGCCTTTCGTGCGGTGCGCGAAGGTGACAGAAGCGACGGGCTTCGCCTGGGGCTGATCGTGGTGGCGGGTCTGGTCTGCCTGCTTCAGATCGCCCATTCGGTCGGGGTAATTTCGCTGCCGATCTGACATGGACACGGCGGCGGTGGCCGCTTCGGTTGACCGCAACGGATGTCGGGCGTAATCCGGGCCAAACCCCTTGCGGAAAGAATGCCCGTGGCCATCCATCTTCATCAGAACGACCTGCCCGACGGGCTGCACCTTGGTCCCGTCGTGGCCATCGACACCGAAACCATGGGCCTTGACCCGCGCCGGGACCGTCTTTGCGTGGTGCAATTGTCGGACGGCGACGGCAATGCCCATCTGGTGCAGATCGCGCGCGGCCAGACCCGCGCGCCCAATTTGGAACGGCTGCTGGCAGACCCGGCCACGCTGAAGCTGTTTCATTTCGGCCGCTTCGACATCGCTGCGCTGAAACGCGCCTTTGGCGTCACGACAGCTCCGGTCTGGTGTACCAAGATCGCCTCGAAGCTGATCCGCACCTTCACCGACCGCCACGGCCTGAAATACCTTTTGGCCGATCTGGTCGGCGTGGACGTGTCGAAACAGCAGCAGACAAGCGACTGGGGGTCCAAAGTGCTGAGCGAGGCGCAGAAGGATTATGCTGCTTCGGACGTGCTTTACCTTCACGCCCTGAAGGCTGCACTTGAGGAACGGCTGATCCGCGAGGACCGGATGGCGCTGGCGGAAAAGTGTTTCGACTTCCTGCCCACGCGGGCCGAGATGGATCTGCTGGGCTGGGACGACACCAATGACATCTTCACCCACTGATCATCCGTTGGATCATCTGACCGTTGGCCGCCGTGTCATCCGGCGCGAGGCCGAGGCGCTGGAGATGCTGGCGGGCACCCTGGGGCAGGGGTTTGCCGATGCTGTTGCCCTGATCCTGCGCACGAAGGGCCGCGTCGTGGTGTCGGGGATGGGCAAATCGGGCCATATCGCCCGCAAGATCGCGGCCACCTTTGCCTCGACCGGCACGCCATCGCAATTCGTCCACCCGGCCGAGGCCAGTCATGGCGATCTGGGCATGGTGACGCCGCAGGATGTGCTTCTTGTCCTGTCCAATTCGGGCGAGACGCCCGAGCTGGCCGACCTTGTCGCCCATTCCCGCCGTTTCAACATCCCGCTGATCGGGGTGGCCGGGCGTCAGGGCTCCACCCTGCTGCGCGAGGCGGATGTCGCGCTTGTGCTGCCGCCCGCACCCGAAGCCTGCGGACAGGGCATCGTTCCCACCACAAGCACCACGATGACGCTGGCGCTGGGGGATGCGCTGGCCATCGCGCTGATGGAACATCGGGCCTTTTCGCCTGAACAGTTCCGCGTCTTTCATCCCGGCGGCAAGCTGGGCGCGCGGCTTTTGCATGTGCGGAACCTGATGCATGAAAACCCTCCGCTGGTGGCCGAAGACACCCCGATGAGCGAAGCCTTGCTGGTGATGACCCGCGCCGGGTTCGGCGTGGTTGGCGTGGCGGACGACAAGGGCCATCTTCGGGGCATCGTCACCGACGGAGACCTGCGCCGCCATATGGACGGGCTTCTGACGATGACGGCAGGGCAGGTGATGACGCGTAATCCGCGCAGCACGCCCCCCGATGATCTGGCGGTCGAGGCGCTGTCCCTGATGAATGAACGGAAGATCACCTGCCTGATGGTCACGGATGCCGATGACCGCGCCATCGGCGTGCTGCATATCCATGATTGCCTGCGCGCGGGCGTGGCCTGACGCCATGCCGGGGCGTGATCTTCACACCCGTGTTGTGGGCTGGCTGAAGGTGGTGCTGCCGCTGTCGGCGCTGGTGATCCTGTCCACCCTGTTCCTGCTGTCGGACCGGATCGACCCGAACGCCGCCATCCCCTATGCCGAAGTTGATGTCGAGGATCTGGCGAACGATCCGCGCATGTCCGCCCCGGCCTATGCCGGAACCACCGCAGACGGGGCGGGGATCACGCTTTCGGCCAGTTCCGTCCGCCCCGCGTCCGAAGAACTGGGGGCCAGCGCCGAAAGCGTGGCCGCGCGGGTGGAAACGCCGGATGGCCAGCGCATCGACATTGCCGCCGCTTCGGCCGCGCTGGACGATGCCGACGGCGTTCTGAGCCTGTCGGGCGGCGTGACGCTGGAAACCGAAGCCGGATACCGTGTGGAAACTGATGGCATGACGGCGCGGCTGGACCGCACCCTTGTCGAAAGCGCCAGCCCTGTCGTGGTGACGGCGCCAATGGGCGACATCCGCGCAGACAGCTTTGCCATCACGCAGGACGCGGCAGACCCCTCGGCCTATCTTCTGGTTTTCAAGGGCGGGGTTAAGCTGGTATATCAACCCGGCGGGCAGGCCCCGTGACCACAGGCATTCGCATGGCATTTCTGACCCGATCCTTTGCACTTCTGGCCGTTCTGTGTGCCCTTTCCGGCCCCGTTGCGGCACAAGAGGCGAAAATCGCCTTTGACGGACTGGCGCAGGACACGTCGCTGCCGGTCGAGGTGCAGGCCGATACGCTGTCGGTGAACAATGCCGATGGCACTGCGGTTTTCGAAGGCAATGTTCTGGTCGGGCAGGGCGACATGCGGCTGGCGGCGGCACGGGTGCTGGTGGAATACGGGGCCGATGCCAAATCCATCGCCCGGCTGCATGCCACCGGCGGCGTGACCATCGCCAATCTTGCCGACGCGGCCGAGGCGCGCGAGGCGATCTATACCATCGACAGCGGTGTCATCGTGATGACGGGCGATGTCCTGCTGACCCAGGGCGCATCTGCACTGGCCGGGCAGAAGCTGACGATCAACCTGAAGAACGGCACCGGCATCATGGAAGGCCGCGTTTCCACCGTCTTCGTGCCGGGTGGCAACTGATGCCCGCAGATCGTCCCGGACTGACCGTGACCGAAGGCCTGCCGGGCCTTCAGATCCGGTCCCTGCGCAAAAGCTACAAGAAGCGCCCGGTGATCCGCGATGTCTCGATGGACCTGCGCCGGGGCGAGGTGGTTGCCCTGCTGGGCCCGAACGGCAGCGGCAAGACGACCTGCTTTTATTCCATTGCGGGCCTTGTCACCCCCGAAGGCGGGCAGGTGCTGATCGACGGCAAGGACGTGACCGCGCTGCCGATGTATCGCCGGGCGCGCCTTGGCATCGGTTATCTGCCGCAGGAGGTGAGCATCTTCCGCGGCCTTTCGGTCGAGGACAACATCCTTGCCGTGCTGGAGATCACCCATACCGACCGCCACAAGCGGCGCGAGCGTCTGGAAGAACTGCTGAGCGAGTTTTCCATCACCCATCTGCGCCACGCCCCGGCGCTGGCGCTGTCGGGCGGCGAACGCCGCCGGGTCGAGATTGCCCGTTGCCTGGCCGCCGATCCGCGTTATCTCTTGCTGGATGAGCCCTTTGCCGGGGTCGATCCGATCGCGGTCGGAGAAATCCGTCATCTGGTCCACGATCTGAAAGGCCGCGGCATCGGCGTTCTGATCACCGACCACAACGTCCGCGAGACGCTGGATATCGTCGACCGTGCCTATATCCTGCATGACGGCAAGGTGTTGATGAGCGGAACCACAGACGAAGTGGTGCGGGATGAAATGGTCCGCCGCGTCTACCTGGGCGAGAATTTCCGCATCATTTGATCCCGCGCGCCGATTCTGTTGACAAGCCCCCATCGCCTGCGCCCAATGAGGGGGATGAGCGCGACAACTGCACACCGGCATCAGGTCATCGCGGCTGACACTCCAGCCCCGCCGGGTTGCAGACATGCCCGTCGTTTCCCATGTCGTAACAAGGCCCTGGCAGTGGCGGAACGTTGCGTCACGCCCTGCCGCAGAAGACAAGCAAAGGAGAGATCATGCGCTACCAGATCAGTGGAAAACAGATCGACATCGGCGAGGCTCTCCAGACGCATGTGAAGGCCGAACTGGGCGAGGTCGTCGAAAAATACGCCCAGCGCCCGACCGAATGCATGGTGGTGTTTTCCAAGGTGGCGCATGAGTTTGTCTGCGAGGCGACCATCCATCTGTCGACCGGCCTGACCGCCCAGGCCAAGGGCCATGCGCCCGAGGTCTATGCCGCCTTCGAAAGCGCGCGCGAGAAGATGGACAAGCAGTTGCGCCGTTACAAACGCCGCATCCGCGACCATCACGCCGGGCGCAAGGCCCCTGTTGAATTCGGCGGAGCGTCCCAGTATATCCTCGCCGCATCCGAGGAGACCGAGGATGCCGAGCCTGACAGCCTGCAACCCGTGGTCATCGCCGAGATGGAGACGAAGATCCCTTCGATCACCGTCGGCGAGGCCGTGATGCAACTGGAACTGGCGGGGCAGAAGATGCTCGTTTTCCGCAACGAAGGTCATGGGGGCGTGAACGTGGTGTATCGTCGTGAAGACGGGAACATCGGCTGGATCGACCCCCGCAACAGCAGGTAACGGCAACCCCGTCACGGCCCGCAGGAACCGATCCCCGCCCATGGAACTCTCCAAGATCCTCGTCCCCTCCGCCATCCGCGTGGTGGGGCAATTCACCTCCAAGAAGCGCCTGTTCCAAGAGCTTGCCGAAGTCGCGGGTCAGGTGCATGCCATCCAGCCCGCGCTGGTGCTGGACGGGCTGCAAGAGCGGGAAACGCTGGGGCCCACCGGTGTGGGCCATGGGATTGCCCTGCCGCACGCCCGGCTGGAGGATCTGGACCGGATCGTCGGCCTGTTCGTCCGGCTGGAAAAACCGCTGGACTATGACAGCGTGGACCGCCAGCCGGTCGACCTGGTGTTCTGTCTTCTGGCCCCCAAGGATTCGGGCGTGGATCACCTGAAGGCGCTGGCGCTGGTCAGCCGGACCATGCGCGATGCCGGGGTTGTGGCCAAGCTGCGGGCGAATACCGATCCGGCCAAGCTGTATGCAATCCTGACCGAAGCCAGGGCCAACGCGGCGGCGTAAGCAGCGGGCGAAGGCTTAGAGTCCATTGCGGACGGTTGGGATGGCACCGCCATTCCTGACGCTTGAAGCGAGGCCCGGCCGGGTTAACAGGCGCGGAACGCGCCCCCGGCCAGCGCCCGGCCGCCCCTTTGGGCGGGCGCTTCTGCGCTGTCCCGCTTAGAACGAACCGCAGGAGAGACTGTGCCATAAACTGCATCGAACAGCCGCTGGACGCGCCCACCCACGGTCGGGCGCTGGCCTGTGTTGTCCTGATCGTCCGCTTCAATCCCGCAAAGCGGACCCTAAGCCCGCCATTTCCCGAACCCGAAGCCGAGATAATCGCGGGCATAGGCATCCTGTGCCGCGTCTTCCAGCGCTGGTGTCCAGACAGTTGCCAAGGCGGCGACGGCCGAGCGGTCTTCGGGCGCGGGGGGCGGATCAGGCAGGCCGAGTTCGGCGGCAAGGTAGGCCAGCCCTTCGGCCATGCGGTCTTCCCTGATCACCAGATCGGGCCCCTGGAACCCGGCGAACCCCTGAAGAACGGCGGTCTGGCTGGCCCAGTGCGGTGCCACCTTCTGACCCATCTGCCCCGCAACGGACAGCTTGGCATAGCGCAGGAAGGCGGCAAACGCCTCGCGGTGCTGCACCAGATCAAGGAAGGGCTGGCCCGGTGGCGGCAGGTCGGCCTGCTGGCTGCGGATCAGGGACTGGCGGTGATCGGCCAGTTTGCCACTGACGATCTGGGTCAGAAAGGCTTGATGCGCCCTGAGCAGCGGATGCCGGATCACTGTAAAGCTGCGATGGCCGGGATGTGCCTTCTTCCACTGGCGCAGGCTTTTCTGCACGAAATCGCCGATCAGACCGCCGCGCCCCAGCCGCCCCATCCAGGCTTGCACATGCGCCTCTGGCCCCGCCCGCACCGGCATGTAAAGCAACCCCGCACCTTCGATTGCGACAAAGGACGGTATGGCGGGCGGGCGGCGGGGTTCGAAATTCGGCGTGCGTGACAGGTTGAACCGGTCCAGCCGGGCCAAAGCCGTCTCCATTTCGGGGAAGTTCACGACCTTTTCGCCGATCTCCTCGGGGTTCTGCTTTTTCAGCTTGTCGTCCAGCCCGTCCAGCCGGCCTTCGATCCCCAGCCAGGCAGCCAGGCCGTTCAGCACAGCCACATCCTGAATGTCGTCATAGTCGATGTAGAATGCGGTCTGGCCCGATACCTGCAAGCCATGCAGCAACCGGATCTGAAAGGCCTGCAAGGCCTCCAGATGCTGTTCGAATTCCGGGCCGTTGAACCGGGCCTGCCCGGTCTTCAGGTTCTTGGCATTGGTCAGCTTCCACTGGCCGGTCGTCTGCGCGATCTTCCAGCTGACATAGCTGTCCACCGGATTGCGGGTCAGGATGATCTTGGCACAGGCCGGATCGTCCAGCAGATCGGCCAGGATGCGCGGATCGTGATCGTGGAAATAGCGAAACCCTGCCAGACCCGGTGTCCTGTCGCGCAGGCGGCGCAACAGCAGGCGGGGGTCCTGTTCGCGCAGCGTCAGATCGACGCCGAACATCTCGACCTGATCCTGCTTGCCGATGAAATGCGGATTGAACACCTCGCCCAGACAGGTCACGCCGGGCAGGGCGTTCAGGTTGGCCTCAAGAAAATTCGACCCGGTCCGCATCTCGGCGAAAAGCACGAAAGAGGTAAAGCGGGGCATCACTTGACCAGATAGGGCCGGGCCCGGCGGCTGGAGGCGGTCGTCACATCGGCCCCGGTCGGGAAGTCGCCCATCAGAACCGGCTGCATTCCCTGATTGCGCAGGTTTTGCAGGAACTGGCCAAAGCCGGTCAGGTCGACCATCCGCGGCACCTCGGTCAGCCGCCGCATCGACCGCGGACTGATCTCATCCACCAGGGTCTGCAATGGCTCCATCGGGGATTCGATGAATTCGGCCAGGGACCAGATGCGGACACGGGCCTTCACATTCGGCGCGCGCAGGATGGTAAGAAGATCGGATTCCACCTTTTGCAGCTTGGCTGCCTCGGCCCGGATATCGCTGAAATTGCGGTTTGACTGGAAAAGCGGGATCGAGAAGGCCCCGGTGATCACGCTGATCTGGGCATTCGGATCGGCGGCGGTGAATTCGGCGATCTGCTGGTTGTCGGAAGGTCCGAACTGAAAACACTGCCGTTCGCCGCGGGTGTTCCAGATCAGATTGGTCAAAAAGCTGCGCGGGTTATAGTCGCGCAAGATGGCGCTGTCGGACAATGCGCCGTTGTAGACCGTGGCCCCCCCGGCGAATTCGACACCGCCGGGCGCGAAAAGGTGGCCATGCACACGGGTTCCCGAAACCTTTGACAACCAGGTGTCGAAATTCTCGAACACCTCGGCAAAGCCTTCGAAGATCGAATAGGGGGCGGCGGTGCGGCCCTGTTCCCATTCCCGGTTCGGAAAGCGCGATTGCATGTAAAGGCCGGCGCGGCCGGTGGTGCGGCGCTCCACGGCCTTGGCGAACAGTCGGTCGATCTTGCCGGGATTCGGTTCGGCCCGCGGTTCATCCCCGGCGTTGGGCGACAGGAACGTGTCGTACAGCTTGTTCGCCTCGGGCCAGATCTTGCGGGCGATGAAGCAATCGGACCGTTTCAGAAGTTGCAGGTGATCGTCATAGAAGATGTGCGGCTTGCCCTGGAAATCGAATTTCGACAGCGTCAGGCTGCGGCTTTCCACATTGGTGGACACCTGCCGCACAAGGGTCTGGAAATAGCTTTCGTCGGGGATCCAGACCTTGCGGAAATAGCGGTCGTAATCCTCGCGCTCGGGCCCCTCCAGGATGGCGGACAGGGTTTGCCGGGTCAGGCACCACCATTGCGACCCAAGATGCGGCACGATGCCCGACGGCATGCTGCGGCGCACCCGGAACCGGCGCTGAAGGTCGACATAGGTGTCGAACAGCCAGCGATGCTTGCGCCATGAAAACGGGAACCGCAGGGTGAAGCGTTCGTAATTCAGGCCGCCGATCGTCCAGCCGACATCGGCCGTGGTGACGCTTTCGATGAAATCGGTGCGGGGCCGTTCGTCCAGATAGGCGCGCAGCTCCTCTACCGGGCGCAGCGGCAGGCAGGAACCGGAGGCCAGGCAGACATGGCGGACCTGCGGAAAATCCTGCAACATCATCATGCTTGCGGCCTGGGTGGCGGCGACGATGCCCCAGGTGCCCCATTCGCAGGCATGGCGCGGCGAAAAGCGGATATTGGTCAGATCGGCCAGATCGCCGCGCAGCTTTTCCGCCTTTGGCCCTGGGGTGCGCTTGTCGACATGGATGACGACCGGGCAATCCCGCGTGGCCCAGTAACGCGCCACCTGCGCGGCGCGGTCCAGCGCGGTATGGCACAGCATGACGAAGCCAAGGCTCATGCCCAGTTCCCCTTGGACATCAGCCCCAGAATCTCCAGCTGGCGCCAGTTGATGTATTTTTCGGACCACTTGCACCACAGGTCGGGCTGATCCTGCAACGCCTGCTGATAGGCGCGATATTCCCGGCTTTCGGCATAGTGCTGGCCGCGGGCCATTTCCTCTTCGGCCTTGACGGCAAAGGTATCAAGGAACTTGGCGTGCAGCAGGCATCCGCTGGCCTTTTCCCCGCCCCATTCGTCGAACACCAGATTCAGCCCGCGCGGCAAAAGCATGTGCGTCGACGACACATAGGCATAGCTGCGATGCCATTTCACCAGCGGAATCTTGTTCAGCGCGGGCGCGCGCTTCGGGTCTTCGGCAAAGAAGCTGCGGGTGCGCGGCCCGCCCTGAATCCACAGGTTGCCAAGGGCCCAGTTGCGCGCCAGCGTGTAATTGCCGCTGTCGAACCACTGCGCGATCTCGAACGGGTTCTGCCCTTCGCGATAGGGCTGATCCTGCATCGGGCCCTTGGGATACATATCCAGCAGCATGGAAGAGAAGGTGCGGATCTGGCTGGCGTCCAGCCAGTCGGTCAGCGCCCGCAGCGGGCGGGTTTCGCAGAACGGATAGATCAGGAATTCGTCGACATCGACCGTCACGCACCAGTTGCCGTGGCCGTAACGGCGTTGAAGATGGGTCAGCCAGTCCATGCCGAACCGGGCGCGCTTGTAACTGCCCTTTGTCGTCCACAGCGAGACATCGGGCTGACGCGCCAGATAGTCGCGGCTGCCGTCATCGCTGTCGTTGTCGACGATCAGAAAATGGTCAACGCCAAGATCCCGGTAATATTGCAGGAAATACGGCAGGCGAACCTTTTCGTTGCGCAGGCAGGCAAACAGCAGGATCGGCTCGGCCCGCACGTCGGCCATGCGGTTTGCCACCGGCTTCAGCTCCCGGCGGCGCAGAAAGGCCCGCGCCAGCAGACGCTGACGGCGCGCGCGCAGCCGATATGACCCAAGTATGCTCACCCCTGGCCCCTGCCAATGCCGGACGTGCTGTCAAACCTGTCACGAAGGTCTTGCGAAAGGGTTTCGCACCCTGGTTCCCGCCTGCTGCCCCGCGCCCGATCCGCCGCCATTGTTTCCCGTGCTGGCTTTGTTTGACTGATTCTACGGTGTAGCTGTTTGAATGTAAACAATTGCAAGTGTTTCCTGCCGAAGGGATAGGCAATCACACCCATCCCCCGCGCGAGATCAGCCCAAGCGATTCCAGCTGTCGCCATCCGGTGTAGCGGCGCGAGGTTGCACAGTGCAGCACGGGGTCGGCAATCAGCCCGTCATAATAGGTGCCAAACCGGGCAGGATCAGCAAAGTGCTGGCGGCGCTCCTTCTCTTCCGCCGATTTCTGTACGATCGACGGCAGGAATTTCGTATGCAGCAGCGCGCCAGAGGTCATCTCTCCGCCATCCTCGGCGAAAACCGCATTCAGCCGGGCCGGCAGCAGGCTGTGGGTCGAATTGTGGTAGGCATAGCGCCAATGCCATTTCACCAGCGGCACCTTGTTCAACGTCGGCGCGCGGCGGGGATCATCGGCAAAGAAGGCCCGCGCCCTTGGCCCCCCTTGGATCCACAGGTTGCGCAGGCGTGGCTGGACCTGAAGGCTGTAGTTGCCGCTGTCGAACCATTGCAGGACGGACAGCGGATCATCGGCGGGTTGCGCGGCAGACAGCGGGCCTTCGGGATAAAGATCCAGCATCATCGCGGCAAAGCTGTCGCGCCCGCAGCCGTCCAGCCAGCGCGTCAGTGCCGGCAGCGGCCGGGTCTCCCAGTTCGGGTAGACCAGCAGTTCATCGGCATCCAGCGTCAGGCACCAGCGGCCATGGCCGTGCCGCAGCAAGAGCCAGTTGGTCCAGTCCAGCCCGAAGCGAGATTTCTTGTAGCTGCCCTTCGTGGACCAGAGCGAGACATCCTGCGCCCCGGACAGGAGGTCAAGCGTGCCATCCGTGCTGCCGTTGTCCACAATCAGGAAGTGATCAACGCCAAGGCGGCGGTGATGATGCAGGAAATAGGGCAGACGCTCGGCCTCGTTGCGGACCACGGCCACGCAAAGGATGGCGCGGCGCTTCAGCCCTGCCGTGCGGTCCACCACCTTGCGCAACTCTCGCCGCTTGCGGATGGCACGGGCGATCCAGATCCGGCGGCGGAGGCGCTGGCGCCAGGCCTGCCACAGATCGGGACCTGCCGCAGCGGGCAGGTCGCCGATGGCAAAGGCCTGGGGCTGCGCCCCCATGGACCTATTGCGCCGCCTGACGCTGGGCGATCATGTCGTTCAGATAGGCACCGAATTCGTCGCACAGATCGGGGCGCGACAGGCCAAAGGCCACGGTGGCCTGCAAGAACCCGGCCTTGGACCCGCAATCATATCGCTGGCCGCGGAAACGGTAGCCATAGACACCGGCCTTGCTGGAGACCTCTTCGGCAATCGCATCGGTCAGCTGGATTTCCCCGCCCGCGCCCTGTTTCATCCGGTTCAGGTGGTTCAGCACTTCGGGCGACAGGATGTAGCGGCCGATGACGGCCAGGTTCGACGGCGCTTCTTCGGCTTTCGGCTTTTCCACCATGCCCTTGGTGCGGATGATGCTGCCCATGTCCTCGGCGATGTCCAGCACGCCATAGGCCGATGCCTTGGCCGGTGGCACCTCCATCGCGGCGACCATGCAGCCGCCGGTTTCGGCATAGGCCTCGACCATCTGCTGAAGGCAGGGCTTTTCGGCGGCAATCACGTCATCGGGCAGCAGAACGGCGAAGGGTTCGTCCCCGATCAGGCGGCGCGCGCACCAGACGGCATGGCCCAGGCCCATCGGCCGGTTCTGCCGGACATAGGCGATGGCGCCCGAATCCATGTTGGTGTCCTTCAACACCTCCAGAAGATCGGTCTTGCCCTTCTTGCGCAGCTCGGATTCCAATTCGGGCGCGTGGTCGAAGTAATCCTCAAGCGCGGATTTGCCGCGCGAGGTGACGAAGATGAATTCCTTGATCCCGGCAGCCCGCGCCTCGTCGATCGCGTATTGGATCAGCGGGCGGTCCACCAGCGTCATGATCTCTTTCGGGATCGACTTGGTGGCGGGCAGGAAACGGGTTCCCATGCCAGCGACGGGAAAGACGGCTTTCGTAACCTTCTTGGGCTTCATCTCACACTCATTCTGTTTTCCGCCACAGGGACGGGGATACCGGGTGATTGTTTACATTCCTGAACAATCTGACCGGATTTTGTCGAACTTACGGCATTTCGGGCGGTTTCGCCATGCCAACTGCGGTTCAGGCAGGGGGAATGTTGCGCATAGCGCATCAATCGCCCCCCCTACTCACCCAGCAACATCCGCTCGATCACCGCCACATCGGACGGGTTGTTCAACTCCCAGAACTGGCGGCCACGGGCCCGCACCTCGACGCACAGCACGGCGCGCCCGTTTTCAAGAAAGCGCAGCTGTTCCAACCCTTCAAGCATTTCAAGCGGGCCGATGGGCCAGGACGGATAAGCCGACAGCGCAGCCGGGCGATAGGCATAGACGCCGACATGATGGAAAACCGGGGTCGGCTCGTCCGGCGCATAGTCGCGCCCGGTATAGGGGATGACTTCCTTCGAGAAATAAAGCCCCCGCCCGCCCGCGCCGAAAACCGCGGTGGTGCCACCGACCCGGCCCGCCCGGCGATCCGCAAGGAAGCCCGAAACGGCACGGCCGTCACAACGCAGGACCGGCGTGGCGATCTCGGCCACCGGATCGGCGGCAAGACCGCGCAGCAGATCCTCGACGAACCAGGCCGGCGTCAGTGGCGCATCGCCCTGAAGGTTCACGATGACGTCGAAACCGGGCAGTTGCCGGGCCACCTCGGCGCAGCGTTCGGTGCCGTTGCGGGCGTCGGAGGAGGTCATCACCACCTCGGCGCCAAAGGCGGTTGCGTGATCTGCGATGCGGGCATCGTCAGTGGCCACGACCACACGGTCGATGCCCTGCACGGCCATTGCCGCCTCCCAGCTGCGGCGGATCAGGGTCTTTTCGCCATCGGGACCGCGCAGAACCACCAGCGGCTTGCCCGGATAGCGGGTGCTGGCATAGCGGGCGGGGATGGCGATCAGGGTCTTCATTTCAGCACGACACCGGGGGCAAGGGCGATGAAGAACGGGTTGTCCCAGCCTGTCTTGCCATAGGTCAGCGGGGTGTGGTCGTCAAATCGCACCACCTGCCCGCCCGCGCCGCGCAACACCGCATCACCCGCCGCCGTGTCCCATTCCATCGTGCGGCCCAATCGGGGGTAAAGATCGGCCTCTCCGGTCGCCACAAGGCAGAACTTTAGGCTGGACCCGGCGCTGCGCGAGTCTTTGACCTGATACTTCTCGATATAGTCATTGGTTGCCTGATCGCGGTGCGATTTCGACGCCACCACCATCAGCGCGGCATTGTCCGGCATGCCCACGCGGATCGGGGTCACGCTGCCATCGGCCAGCGATTCCTCGACCGCCGCCCCATCGGGCAGGGTATAGAACAATCGGGCTTGCGCCGGGGCATAGACCACGCCGCGCAACGGCACGCCGTTTTCGACATAGGCGATGTTCACGGTGAAATCGCCGCGCCGCTGGATGAATTCCTTGGTGCCGTCCAGCGGATCGACGATCAGGAAGGTCTGCGCGGTCAGCGCATGGGATGCCGCCTGTTCCTCGGTGATCAGCACCACATCGGGAAAGGCCGCCCGCAGCCCGGCCGAGATCAGCGCATCCGCCGCCTCGTCCGCCTCGGTCACGGGGCTGGTATCGCCCTTGGCCTTCACCTCGAAATCGGGACCGTTGTAGACCTGCATGATCCGCTCTCCGGCTTGCAGGGCCAGCTGGCGGATGACGGGAACAAGCTGGTCGAAATCCATGGGCAATCCTTCGCAATGCAGGGCTGTTGCCATGCGTTCCTTGCCCGCTTATCCTGCGGCGTCAAGGGAACGGCAAGATTTCCCGTGCTGAATGGGTTGAGGCACCCGTCACAAGGATCGAGAATGTTCCGACCGCAGGCAAAGCGCCCGTCGCGCATCCGTTCGGGGTTCGAGTTTCTCGAACTTATCTATCACGCCACCATCCGCAACCTGCGCAAAAGCCATGGCAACGCCGTCTATGGCATGGTGATGAGCGTGATCCAGGCCAGTCTTATCCTGGCGATCTTCGTCGTGATGTTCTGGGTGCTGGGGTTGAAGGATTCTCCGATCGTCGGGGGGGATTTCATCCTTTATGTCATGTCGGGCGTCTTCATGTTCCTGACCCACACCAAGGCGATGGGCGCGGTTTCCGGTGCCGATGGTCCGACCTCGGCGATGATGATGCACGCGCCGATGAATCCCGTGGTGGCCGTGGTCTCGGCCGCGCTGGCGGCGCTGTATCAGCAGGTCTTCGCCATGGGCGTGATCATGCTGTTTTACCATACGCTGTGGACGCCGATCCATATTCACGAACCTGTCGGCATGATGGCCATGCTGCTGCTGTCATGGTTCTCGGGGGCTGCAATCGGCCTGATGTTCTATGCGGCAAAGCCCTGGCAGCCGGAATTCGTAGGCCTGCTGTCGATGATCTACCAGCGCGCCAACATGATCGCGTCGGGCAAGATGGTGGTGGCCAGCATGCTGCCCGCCTCGCGCCGTGCGTTGTTCGACTGGAACCCGCTGTTCCACACCATCGACCAGGCGCGCGGGCACATGTTCCTGAACTATCACCCGCGCTATACCTCGGCCGACTATGCCATCAAGGTTGCGCTGATCTGCATCCTGATCGGGCTGATGGCCGAATTCTATACCCGACGCCATGCCTCGCTGAGCTGGGGGAAACGGCAATGATCCGCTGCCTGCTTTTGTCGCTGGCGCTCTGCGCCGCCACCCCGGTCCTGTCGCAGGACCTGCCCGCCGCCTTTCAGGTGACGGGTGTCGCCGCCGACGATGTGCTGAACATCCGGGCCGAACCTTCGGCCGACGCGGCAAAGATCGGCGAGATCGGGCCCCATGGTTTCAACATCGAAGTGCTGCGCCTGTCGGATGACGGGAAATGGGGGCTGGTTCCCATGCCCGAGGGCAGCGGCTGGGTTGCCATGCGGTTCCTTGAGGCGATCCCGCAAGACCCCGCTGAAGTGCCGCGCCCGCTGACCTGTTCGGGGACCGAGCCGTTCTGGACACTGGGTCTTTATCCCAAGGGCGCCGAATGGATCACCCCCGAAGACCCGCGCACCGATCTGACCGTGACCGAGGAAGCCGCCGCTCCCCAGGGATACCGGCTGCGCACCGTCGAGGGTCCGACCCGCATCCTTGATCTGACGATCCACCGCCAGCAGTGCGGCGATGGAATGTCGGACCGCGAATTCGGTTTTGCCGCCACATTGTTCATCGAAAGCCCGGACGGAAACGAGCTGCGCTTCGGCTGCTGCACGCTGGACCACCGGGACTGACCCTGCCTGCGCCCACTGTCAAAAATTCGCAACAGACTCGTCTTGCCGGGCGTTGCAGGCGCTATTCCACCTGCCTATATACGCCAAGTCCTGCTGCGGGTTCGCCCGAAGCAACCATACCCCGGCCAAGGGTGCCGAACGTTTCAGGGCCCAAGGCCGGCAGATCGCCTGAGAGAAAGGGATATACATGGCCAAAGTCATCGGTATCGACCTCGGCACCACCAACTCCTGCGTCGCCATCATGGATGGTTCCGCGCCCCGCGTGATCGAGAACAGCGAAGGTGCGCGCACCACGCCGTCGATCGTGGGTTTTACGGAGTCCGAGCGTCTTGTCGGCCAGCCGGCCAAACGGCAGGCTGTCACCAACCCCACCAACACCGTCTTCGCCGTCAAACGCCTGATCGGCCGCCGCCTTGGCGATGCCGAGGTGGAGAAGGACAAGAAACTTGTCCCCTATGCCATCGTTGATGGCGGCAACGGCGACGCCTGGGTCGAAGTGCGCGGCGAGAAGTATTCGCCCAGCCAGGTGTCGGCTTTCATCCTGCAGAAGATGAAGGAAACCGCCGAATCCTATCTGGGTGAAACCGTCACCCAGGCCGTGATCACGGTTCCGGCCTATTTCAACGACGCCCAGCGTCAGGCCACCAAGGACGCCGGCAAGATCGCCGGGCTTGAGGTGCTGCGCATCATCAACGAACCGACCGCCGCCGCGCTGGCCTATGGTCTGGACAAGAAGGAATCGAAGACGATCGCCGTCTATGACCTTGGCGGCGGCACCTTCGACATCACCATTCTGGAAATCGACGACGGCCTGTTCGAAGTGAAATCGACCAACGGGGATACGTTCCTTGGCGGCGAAGACTTCGACATGCGGATCGTCAACTATCTGGCCGACGAGTTCAAGAAAGAGCATGGCGTCGATCTGACGCTGGACAAGATGGCCCTTCAGCGCCTGAAAGAGGCGGCCGAGAAAGCCAAGATCGAGCTGTCGTCCAGCCAGCAGACCGAGATCAACCAGCCGTTCATCTCGATGGACCGCAACACCGGGCAGCCGCTGCACCTGGTGATGAAGCTGACCCGTGCCAAGCTGGAAAGCCTGGTCGACGACCTGATCAAGAAGTCGATGAAACCCTGTGCCGCCGCGCTGAAAGATGCCGGCGTCAGCAAGGACGAAATCGACGAGGTGGTTCTGGTCGGCGGTATGACCCGGATGCCCCGCGTGGTGGAAGAAGTCACCAAGTTCTTCGGCAAGGAACCGCACAAGGGCGTCAACCCCGATGAGGTGGTGGCGCTGGGCGCGGCGATTCAGGCCGGTGTGCTGCAGGGCGACGTCAAGGACGTGGTTCTTCTGGACGTGACGCCGCTGTCGCTGGGCATCGAGACGCTGGGCGGTGTGTTCACCCGGCTGATCGACCGCAACACCACGATTCCGACCAAGAAATCGCAGGTCTTCTCGACCGCCGAGGACAACCAGAACGCGGTGACGATCCGCGTGTTCCAGGGCGAGCGGGAAATGGCGGCGGACAACAAGATGCTGGGCCAGTTCAATCTGGAACAGATCCCGCCCGCCCCGCGCGGCGTGCCGCAGATCGAGGTGACGTTCGACATCGACGCCAACGGCATCGTGTCGGTGAACGCCAAGGACAAGGGCACCGGCCGGGCGCAGCAGATCACCATCCAGGCCTCGGGTGGCCTTTCGGATGAGGATATCGAGAAGATGGTCAAGGACGCCGAGGCGAATGCCGACGCCGACAAGGCCCGCCGCGAACTGGTGGAAACCCGCAACCAGGGCGAAAGCCTGCTGGATTCGACCCGCAAGTCGCTGAAGGAACACGGCGACAAGGTGGATCCGTCCACTGTCGAGGCGATCGAATTCGCGATGAGCCCGCTGGAAGACGCGCTGAAAGGCGAGGATGCCGGCAAGATCAAGGGTGCGATCCAGAACCTGACCGAAGCCGCGATGAAGCTGGGCGAGGCGATCTACAAGGCCAGCCAGGCCGAAGGCGGCGACAAGGATGACGAGCCGCGCCCGGTGGACGAAGACGACATCGTCGATGCCGACTTCGAGGATCTGGGCGGAAACAAGCGGAAGTGATCCGCTTGAACCGGAACGGGGGGCGGTCTGGCAACGGACCGCCCTTCTCCGGTTCGATCTGAGGGGTTTCCCGTGGCAAAGCGCGACTATTACGACGTTCTGGGGGCCAAGAAGGGCGCTTCGGCCGATGAGCTGAAGAAAGCCTATCGGCAGAAGGCCAAGGAGCTGCACCCGGACCGCAACACCGACAATCCGCAGGCCGAGGCCCAGTTCAAGGAAGTGAACGAGGCCTATGACGTCCTGAAGGACGAACAGAAGAAGGCGGCCTATGACCGCTTTGGCCATGCCGCCTTTGAAAACGGCATGGGCGGCGGTGGCGGCCCGCGGGGCGGCTTCAACCAGCAGGGTGATTTCGCCAGCGCGTTCTCGGACGTGTTCGAGGATCTGTTCGGCGATTTCATGGGTCGCGGCGGTGCGGGCGGTGGCCGATCTCGCGCGCAACGCGGATCGGATCTGCGCTATAACCTGCGCGTGACGCTGGAAGAGGCCTTCCAGGGCGCACAGAAAACCATCAACGTGCCCGCCAGCGTGACCTGCGACACCTGCCGCGGCACCGGGGCCGAAGGCGGGGCTGAACCTGTGACCTGCCCCACCTGTTCCGGCATGGGCAAGGTGCGGGCGCAACAGGGCTTCTTCACGGTCGAACGCACCTGCCCCACCTGCAACGGCATGGGCCAGACCATCAAGAACCCCTGCAAGACCTGCCACGGTGCCGGCCGGGTGGAAAAGGAACGCCAGCTTTCAGTAAACATCCCCGCCGGGGTGGAAACCGGCACCCGCATCCGGCTGGCGGGCGAGGGTGAAGCGGGCCTGCGCGGCGGGCCGCAGGGCGATCTTTACATCTTCATCGAGGTGAAGGACCACGCGATCTTCCAGCGCGACGGCGTGCATCTGTTCTGCCGTGTCCCGGTCTCGATGCCCGGCGCGGCCCTTGGCGGCGAAGTCGAAGTGCCCACCATCGACGGCGGCCGGGCGCGGGTAAAGGTGCCCGCGGGCGCGCAATCGGGCAAGCAGATGCGGCTGCGCGGCAAGGGAATGCCTGCGTTGCGCGGGGCAGGTACCGGCGACATGGTGATCGAACTGGCGGTGGAGACCCCGGTCAACCTGACGGCGCGGCAAAAGGAGCTGCTGCGGGAATTCGAGAAGCTGTCGGAAGAGAACAACCCCGAAGGATCTTCGTTCTTCTCCAAGGTCAAGGGATTCTGGGACGGGATGAAGGGCTGATCCCATACTCGACGAGTATTCTGTGTCGCCGTTAACCCTTTCTTCACCCGACGACGGCACCCTGCGCCCATGGCAAAGGGATTTTCAGACGCAGCGCTTCCGCTCTTCCTTCCCGACGGGGACGAGGATGAGGCTTCGGGCGCGCCGCTGACCGGCAGGCTGCCCAGCTATATCGCCGACCATCGCAGACGCCTGCGCGCCCGCTTCATGGAAGGCGGCGCTGCGGCGATGCCGGATTATGAAATGCTCGAACTTGTCCTTTTCCGCGCCATTCCCCGGCAGGATGTCAAGCCGCTGGCCCGACTGCTGCTGGACACATTCGGCGATTTCAACGGTGCCGTCTCGGCCAGCCCGGCCCGGCTGAGGATGGTCAAGGGCGTCGGCGATGCCGTGGTGCAAGAGTTGAAGATTGTCGAGGCTGCGGCACAGCGGCTGATGCGCGCACGGGTGATCAACCGCCCCGTCCTGTCCAGCTGGGATGCCCTGCTGGATTATTGCCATACCGCCATGGCGCACCGGGAAACCGAACAGTTCCGCATCCTCTACCTCGACCGCAAGAACGTGCTGATCGCGGATGAAGAGCAAGCCCGCGGCACGGTCGATCATGTTCCGGTCTATCCGCGCGAGGTGGTGAAACGCGCGCTGGAGCTGAACGCCAGCGCCCTGATTCTGGTTCACAATCATCCGTCGGGCGACCCGACACCGTCCGAAGCGGATGTCTTGATGACATGCCAGGTCCAGGATGCCGCCCGTGCCCTGGGCATCGTGGTGCATGACCATCTGATCATCGGTAAGTCACGCGAAATCAGCTTCAAGTCGCAGGGCTATCTCTAGCAGCCCCACTGGAGCTGAGGGTGCCATGCAGCACAAAAGGCGGTTTGGACGCTGCGATACGAAAGGACCATGTTCCGACCAACACAACCGCCGCCTGTCAGCTTCAACAGAGCAAGAAATTCAACTTGAGGATTCCCATGCCGTCCTGCGTTAAACTGCCTGCCGTTCTCGTTTGCGCTCTTCTCCTGTCGGCCTGTGCGCAAAGTTCCGGCGTCATGCAACTTGCGCCGAATACATATTCGATTGTCACCGCCGATGAAGTGGGTGGTGCCATCGCGGCCAAGCGGTCGGGCCTGCAAGAGGCGGCCGCGTTCTGTGCATCGCGCGGTCAGCAGATGGTCACAATGCAGACCCAGACCGATGTGCGCCCCGATTTCGTGGGTGATCCTGTCGCGCATCATGATCTGACGTTCCGCTGCGTTGCGCCGGGCACGGCAGGTCACTCCGTTGTGGGCGGAAGTGAAAACGCGCTTATCGTGCGTTGACGCATGATGCCGTCTGGTCGGAGGACAAGGGCCATCCGTTGTGTCGCTTGCAATGGAATGCACTGTCTGGGCAGAGTCTTGCCTGTGGCAGCAAGGTGGATACGGCAGTGGGTTGAAAGTTGAAAGCCGCGCAACCCATTGGGGTCGCGCGGCTTTTCGAAATCTTGGTGCCCAGAAGAGGACTCGAACCTCCACGCCTTGCAGCGCTGGTACCTGAAACCAGTGCGTCTACCAATTCCGCCATCTGGGCACTGATGGGCGATGTAATGGGGGGAATCGGCAGTGTCAACATGGGTCGCGCGGACAAACGGGAAAATTCGTCGCGGGGGCGGGGCGGCCATTCGGCCTTGCTGGCAGGAAGTTGCGGGGCTATTCATCGCGCAAGGATTCAGCCGGGAGAGGCAAGCACATGAGCAAGCTGGTCACGATCTATGGCGGCGCGGGTTTCGTGGGCCGCTACATCGCCCGGCGGCTGGCCAAGCAGGGCTGGCGGGTGCGCGTGGCCTGCCGCCGCCCGAACGAGGCGATCTTCGTGCGCCCCTATGGCGTGCCGGGTCAGGTGGAGCCGGTGTTCTGCAACATCCGCGATGACGGCAGCGTGCGCGCGGCCATGCTGGGGGCGGATGCGGTGGTGAACTGCGTCGGTACCTTCTCGCGCATGGGCAGGAACAACCAGGAGGCGGTGCATGTCGAAGGCGCGGGCCGCATCGCCCGCATCGCCGCCGATCTGGGGGTGGGGCAGCTGGTCCATGTCTCGGCCATCGGCGCGCGCGCGGATGGGCCTTCGATCTATTGCCGGACCAAGGCGGCCGGCGAAAAAGCGGTGCGCGAGGCGTTCCCGGCGGCGGTGATCCTGCGGCCTTCGGTGATCTTCGGCATCGAGGACGGATTCTTCAACAAGTTCGGCGGCATGGCGACGCTGTCGCCGATCCTGCCGGTGGCCAAGGCCGATACGCGGTTCCAGCCGGTCTATGTCGACGATGTGGCGCAGGCAGCGGTCAAGGCGGTGAACGGGCAGGCCGAACCGGGGGTCTATGAGCTGGGCGGGCTGGAGGTGGCCAGCTTCCGCGACCTGATGAAGAAGATGCTGGGCGTGATCCAGCGCCGCCGTCTGGTGCTGAATGTGCCGACCTTTGCGATGAAGGCGCTGGCCTTCGGCTGCGACATGGTCGAGGCGGGAACGTTGGGTCTGGTGACGAACCGGGTGATCACCCGCGACCAGCTGAACACGCTGGGGCATGACAATGTGGTGGCGCCGGGCGCGCTGGGGCTGGCCGATCTGGGGGTCGAGCCGACGCCGATGGATCTGATCCTGCCGGAATACCTGTGGCGGTTCCGGCCGTCGGGCCAGTTCGCGGCCATCAAGGCCAGTGCCAAGAACCTGAAGAAAGCCTGATCCTTGGACAACACGCTGACCGCCGCCCTTCTTGGCCTGCTGGAGGGGTTGACGGAGTTCATTCCGGTGTCTTCCACCGGGCACCTGCTGCTGGCCGGGCATTTCCTGGGGTTCCAATCCGAAGGCAAGACCTTTGAGGTGGTGATCCAGCTGGGGGCAATCCTGGCGCTGACTTCGGTTTATGCCACGATGCTGGGGCGGTTGTTCCTGCGGGCGCGGCATGATCCCGCCGCACGGAAAAGCATCGTGTCGGTGCTGCTGGCCTTTTTGCCCGCAGTGGGCATCGGGCTACTGGCGCATGATTTCATCAAGGATGTGCTGTTCGAAACGCCGATGCTGGTCGCCATCATGCTGATCCTGGGCGGGTTCGTCCTGCTGGTGATCGACCGTATCGCGCCCGTGCCGCAGCATTTCGATGCGCTGGACCTGCCCTTCGGCAAATCGCTGGCGATCGGGGTCTGCCAGTGCCTTGCCATGGTGCCGGGGGTGTCGCGGTCCGGGGCCACCATCGTGGGGGCGCTGATGCTGGGGGTGGAAAAGCGGGCGGCGGCCGAGTTTTCGTTCCTGCTGAGCCTGCCGACCATGGGGGCGGCGGTTGCCTATGATTTGTTCAAGAACCGCGATTTGCTGGATTTTGCAGCAATCTGGGACATTGCCGTCGGGTTTGCGGTGGCGTTCCTGACGGCGGTCTTCGTGGTGCGCTGGGTGTTGGGATATGTCGGGCGCAACGGCTATGCGCTGTTCGGCTGGTGGCGAATCATCGTGGGCAGCGTGGCACTTGCCGCGCTTTTGGCGGGCTTCTGAGTCGATTTGGAACCAATGCTTACCCATTTTTATGACGAAAGGGCAGATTTGCTGCCATAGTGTCTGGAAAATGTGAAACTAGGTAAGCTCTGCTGACTTTTATTCCGGCTGGAAGGCAGATAGGAAGGCGCACCCGATACATCCCGAGGGGAGGCGCAGCCGTGGCCACGCAGAAGATGCTGAAGTTCGTGACCCTGGGCAAAGAGATGCCCGAGAAGCGCGATCCATCCTTGCGCGCAAGGGATTTCGGCGAGATTTACCGCGAGTTCGCCAACCAGAAGGCCGCCGAACAGGCCAGCCGGTGCAGCCAGTGCGGCGTGCCCTATTGCCAGGCGCATTGCCCGCTGCAAAACAACATCCCCGACTGGCTGCGGCTGACCGCCGAAGGCCGGTTGCAGGAAGCCTATGAGCTGAGCCAAGCCACTAACACTTTCCCCGAAATCTGCGGCCGGATCTGCCCGCAGGACCGGCTGTGCGAAGGCAATTGCGTGATCGAACAGTCGGGCCATGGCACAGTCACCATCGGCGCGGTCGAGAAATACATCACCGATACGGCGTGGGAAGAAGGCTGGATCAAGCCGATCCGCCCGCATGTCGAGCGGCCCGAAAGCGTGGGCATCATCGGCGCGGGGCCGGGGGGCCTTGCGGCGGCGGATGTGCTGCGGCGGCAGGGTGTGCAGGTGACGGTCTATGACCGCTATGACCGCGCGGGCGGCTTGCTGACCTATGGCATCCCCGGCTTCAAGCTGGAAAAGGACGTGGTGATGCGCCGCAATGACCAGTTGCGCGATGGCGGCGTGCAATTCGTGCTGAACTGCGATGTCGGCACCGACCTGACCTTTGATGCCATCCGGGGCCAGCATGATGCAGTGCTGATCGCAACGGGGGTCTACAAGATCCGCGAGATCGAAGCACCGGGCGTCGGTGCCAAAGGCATCGTCAAGGCGCTGGACTATCTGACCGCCAGCAACCGCAAGAATTTCGGCGACGAGGTTGCCGAATACGATGACGGCACGCTGAATGCGGCCGGCAAGCGGGTGGTGGTGATCGGCGGCGGCGATACGGCGATGGACTGCGTGCGCACGGCGATCCGGCAGGGCGCCCTGTCGGTGAAATGCCTCTATCGCCGCGACCGGGCCAACATGCCCGGCAGCCAGCGCGAAGTGCAGAATGCCGAAGAGGAAGGCGTTGAATTCGTATGGCTTTCCGCGCCGAAAGGTTTCACCGGAGGGACCGAGGTCGAGGGCGTGATGGTGCAGAAGATGCGCCTTGGTGCGCCGGATGCGACCGGCCGGCAAAGCCCCGAGGTGATCGAGGGCGCGGATTACGTCGAACCGGCCGATCTGGTGGTGCAGGCGCTGGGCTTCGAACCGGAGGATCTGCCGGTGCTGTGGGGCCAACCCGAGCTGAAAGTGACGCGCTGGGGCACGATCAAGGCCGATTTCCGCAGTCATGAGACCAGCCTGCCGGGCGTATATGCCGCAGGCGACATCGTGCGCGGCGCCAGCCTTGTGGTCTGGGCCATCCGCGACGGGCGCGAGGCGGCGGAGTCGATCCTTGGCTGGCTGGCGCAGAACGGCGCTGTAGCGGCGGAATAGGGTATGGCTGGCGGCTGGCCGACGTATGCCTTGCGTATGGCAAACGTATGGCTAGGAAATGAGTCAGGTGTTTTCGGCAGGTCAGCAGGGCTGACCGATGCGAAAGATGGAATGGTGTAATGAAACGGCTTTTGGCCCTTGCAATGATCGCCTGCGCTGGCACCCCCGCCCTTGCCGGGACCTGGACCCCGCCCGAGGGCTGCGAGGTGTTCCTGACCGTGCAGGGCAAGGCCTGCCGGGTGTCGAACCATTACCGCTGCGCTGCCGATGCGACGGGCGACCAGTGGCGGGCGGATTTCGATCAGGAAGGCATGTTTTTCCAGAGCCGCATCAACTATGAGGCGGAATGGGTCGAAAGCATCGAGACCGAGCAGGGTATCGTGCAGATGCTGGACCCCGGCCCCGAAGATCCGGCGCGATTCTCCGAGCTGCTGGCCAGCGGGGTGGATACCTTTGCCTTCGGGCTGAGCCGGAACAACGGGTCGCGGTCGTCGGTGCGCGGCTTCGACCGGCTGACCGGCAAGACATTCACCATCGACGGCGTGACGCTGGAACAGACCGCGTTCGACGCGACCGAGACCGATGATTTCGGGAACGTGCAGCGGTCGCGCGGCAACGAATACATCAGCCGCGAATGGCGGATATTCTTTGCCGGGCCGGGGGAAACCGATCTGGGCGACGGCCAGTGGCGGCCGATCGACGGCAGCCCGGTGGAATTCATCTTTCCGGGTGAAAAGGGCTTTGCCGCGACCCAGCCGATCTATGACTGCGATGCGCTGACGGCGGCGGGGCCAGAGAGCATGTGGAGGGCGTCGCATGGCCAGTGAAGACGTCCGGTCGGGCGGCTGCCTGTGCGGCGCGGTGCGGTTCACGGCGCGGCTGACCGGGCGCAGCTTTGGCGTCTGCCATTGCCCGATGTGCCGCAAATGGACCGGATCGGCGCTGCTGGGGATCACGGTGCCGTTCGGCAATGTCGACTGGCAGGGCGAGGATCATATCGCGCGGCGGCAGACGACAGCCTGGGCCGAGCGCGCCTGGTGCCGGGACTGTGGGTCGGGGATTTACTTCCGGGTCACGCAGGACGGGCCATATGGCGGGAATGTCGAGCTGCCGATCGGCCTTTTCGACGATGCGAACGGGCTGGAGATGGCGTCGGAAATCTGGATCGACCACAAGCCCGACAGCTTTGCCTTTGCGGGCGAGGGGCGGAAGGTGCTGACGCGGGCGGAGTGTGTGGCCAAGTTCCCCGTGCTGGAGACCGAGTGAGATGGCGGGCGGGCTGAGATTCGACCTGACGCGACTGGCGGGCATCTGCACGGTGCTGCTGGGCCTGTCGATGGCGACCGAACTGCTGATGGCCTGGCAATCCTTCAGCACGATCCGCTTCTTCGATGCCGTCACCGACGGCCGCCTGTTCGGCGCCGAGCTGGATACCGAAGCCGACCGCATTGATCAGCGCGCCGTCTGGATCGCCTTTACCTATCTTGGCGTCATGCTGGCGACGGTCATCTTCGCGTCGGTCTGGATCTTCCGCGCCAGTTGGAACGCGCGGGAATTGCAGCCGAATGGGGATCGTATCACCCCCGGCTGGGCGGTCGGGTGGTTCTTCGTGCCGTTCCTGTCGCTGTGGAAACCCTATCAGGCCATGCGGCAATGCTGGAACAGCACCTTCAATCCGGCAGCAGGCTTGAATGCCCCCGCGCCCGGTTTTGTCTTTGCCTGGTGGATGTGCTGGGTCGCGGCCAACATGGTGCAGGGCTTCGGTCTCGGCTCGTCCATCGCCAATCCGACGATGGAGACGCTGCGCCGCGACGCCGTCCAGCAGTTGATCGCCGCGCCGCTGATGATCGTCGGCGCGCTTCTGTTCATCCGCCTGATCAAATCCATCACCAAGGCCCAGCGCGACGCCTCGCCCGGCCTTGCATCCGTTTTCGCCTGAAAGGAGCCACCGATGACCCGCTTTGATGCCGCATGGGAAGCCGAATACGTCCGCAGCGAGGAAGAAAAGCGCGCCTGGATGGATGCGAACAGCCTGTACAAGGCCGAGGACGAGCATTCGTCCTGTGGGGTGGGGCTGGTGGTGGCGCTGTCGGGTAAGCCGACGCGCAAGGTGGTGGATGCGGGCATCAATGCGCTGAAGGCGATCTGGCACCGGGGTGCGGTGGATGCCGACGGCAAGACCGGCGACGGCGCGGGCATCCATGTGCAGATTCCGGTCAAGTTCTTTTATGACGTGGTGCGGCGGACGGGGCATGAGCCGGATGCGAAAAAGCTGATCGCGGTGGGGCAGGTCTTCCTGCCGCGCACGGATTTCGGCGCGCAGGAACGCTGCCGGACCATCGTGGAGACCGAAGTGCTGCGCATGGGCCATTACATCTATGGCTGGCGGCATGTTCCGGTGGACATCAGCGTTCTGGGCGAGAAGGCCAATGCGACGCGGCCCGAGATCGAGCAGATCCTGATCCGCTGCGAGAAGGACATTGATCAGGAGCAGTTCGAGCGCGAGCTGTATATCATCCGCCGCCGGATCGAGAAGGCGGCCACGGCATCCGGCATCGCGGGGATGTATCTGTGCAGCCTGTCGTGCCGGTCGGTGATCTACAAGGGGATGATGCTGGCCGAACAGGTGGCGGTGTTCTACCCAGACCTTCAGGACGAACGGTTCGAAAGTGCCTTTGCGATCTATCACCAGCGCTATTCGACCAACACCTTCCCGCAATGGTGGCTGGCGCAGCCCTTCCGCATGCTGGCCCACAACGGCGAGATCAACACCCTGAAGGGCAACGTCAACTGGATGCGCAGCCATGAAATCCGCATGGCATCCAACAACTTTGGCGATGCGGCCGAGGACATCAAACCGATCATCCCGTCGGGCACCAGCGACAGCGGCGCGCTGGATGCGGTGTTCGAGGTGATGGTGCGGTCGGGGCGTTCTGCCCCGATGGCCAAGACGATGCTGGTGCCGGAAGCCTGGTCCAAGCAGACCATGAACATGCCGAAGGCCTGGGCCGACATGTATTCTTATTGCAATTCGGTCATCGAGCCGTGGGACGGTCCGGCGGCGCTGGCGATGACCGATGGCCGCTGGGTCTGCGGGGGGCTGGATCGCAACGGCTTGCGTCCGATGCGCTATGTCATCACCGGCGACGGGATGCTGATCGCGGGATCGGAAGCCGGGATGGTGCCGGTGGATGAAACCACGGTGCGCGAAAAGGGCGCGCTGGGGCCGGGGCAGATGATTGCCGTCGATATGGCCGAGGGCAAGCTCTACCACGACACCGAGATCAAGGACAAACTGGCCGGGGCCAACCCCTATGGCGAGTGGATCGAAAAGGTCGTTGACCTGAACGCGCTCTTGCGCGACGTGCCGGAAAAGGCGCAGTTCGGCGGGGCCGAGTTGCGCAAGCGGCAGATCGCCGCCGGCTTTACCGTTGAAGAGCTGGAGCAGGTTCTGGCCCCGATGGCCGAGGACGGCAAGGAAATGGTCGCCAGCATGGGCGACGATACGCCGCCTGCGGTGCTGTCGAATGTCTATCGCCCGCTGAGCCATTATTTCCGGCAGAACTTCAGCCAGGTGACGAACCCGCCGATTGACTCCTTGCGCGAAGGCCGGGTCATGAGCCTGAAGACGCGGTTCGGCAACCTGAAGAACGTGCTGGACGAAAGCTCCAGCCAGAGCGAGATCCTTGTTCTGGAAAGCCCCTTCATCGCCAATGCCGAATTCGCTGCGCTGGTGGATCGCTTTGGCGATCAGGTGGCGTTCATCGACTGCACCTTTCCGGTGGCGTCGGGCCATGACGACCTGCGGCAGGCGCTGGAACGCATCCGGGCCGAGGCGGAAGATGCCGTGCGGTCGGGGGCCGGGCAACTGGTGCTGACGGATGAGCATCAGGGCGAGGCCAAGGTGGGGATGCCGATGATCCTTGCCACCAGTGCCGTGCATAGCTGGCTGACGCGCAAGGGGCTGCGGACCTTCTGTTCGATCAACGTGCGGTCGGCGGAATGCATCGACCCGCATTACTTTGCGGTGCTGATCGGATCGGGGGCGACCACGGTGAACCCCTATCTGGCGCAGGATTCTCTGGCCGACCGGATTAACCGGGGCCTGCTGGAAGGGTCCTTGACCGATGCGATGCGGCGGTATCGCGATGCCATCGACGCCGGGCTCTTGAAGATCATGTCGAAGATGGGGATTTCGGTGATCTCCAGCTATCGCGGCGGGCTGAACTTCGAGGCGGTGGGCCTGAGCCGCGCGATGGTGGCCGAATATTTCCCCGGCATGCAGAGCCGGATTTCCGGCATCGGCCTGCACGGGGTGGAACAGAAGCTGGAAGAGGTGCATCGGCGCGGCTGGCTGGGCGGTGCGGATGTGCTGCCGATCGGTGGGTTCTACAAGGCGCGGCGGTCGGGCGAGAAACACGCCTGGGAAGCGCAGACCATGCATATGCTGCAATCTGCCTGCGACCGTGCCAGCTATGACCTGTGGAAGACCTATTCCGCCGCGATGCGGGCCAATCCGCCGATCCATATCCGCGATCTGCTGGACATCAAGGCGCTGGGCAAGCCGGTGCCGATCGAAGAGGTGGAAAGCATCACCTCGATCCGCAAACGCTTTGTGACGCCGGGGATGAGCCTGGGCGCACTGGGGCCGGAGGCGCACAAGACGCTGAACGTGGCGATGAACCGGATCGGGGCGAAGTCGGACAGTGGCGAGGGCGGTGAGGATCCGGCGCATTTCCTGCCGGAACCGAACGGCGACAACCCTTCGGCCAAGATCAAGCAGGTGGCCAGCGGCCGGTTCGGCGTGACGGCGGAATATCTGAACGCCTGCGAGGAGCTGGAGATC
>DAIOGH010000006.1:0-137005 GCA_036745335.1 Paracoccaceae bacterium | reverse complement strand
CCTCACGGAGCCTGAATCACGCCCAAGCAGCAACATCAATGGGTCCTGAGCCTAAGGGGATAGTCTCTGCAGGAAACGCCATTACAGAGACTGATTTCAACGGGAGCCCGTCATCGCCGCAAGCTGGCCAGAAGCTGCAACGCAGTCGTGGCTGCAGTAGTGCCGCTGGTTGCCGTGCTAAGTTCGGCCCGGACGATGTAACTGCGCACCAGCTTTTCCAGCTTGGCGGGATCGGAGAACTGGCTGATGCTGCTGTCGCCAAAGGTCGCGCGGGCCTTGGACTGGATCATCGTCAGTTGTTTGTCGAGGTCGATCGAGGCAAAACTGGACGGCAGGCCAAGGGCGGTCTGAAAGGCCTGCCGCAGCGGCGCTGTTCCCAGCACGGTCAGCCATTTCACCGTTTCGCTGCTGTTCGTTGCAGCCAGGGTCTGGATCTCGCGCTCGGCATTCAAGGCGATACGGAAGTCGTTGTTCTGTGTGCCGATGGCAGTCTCGAACTGCCGTGTCCGATACAGCGCCAGGGTCTTGTCGGCGAAATCCGACATCCTGGTGCGGGGCACGGTGTAATCGCCAAAGCCGAAATCGGCGGCGAACTTCTGATATTGCTTGTTGGCCAGCCGGTTGGCCAGGCTTCCCTCGGTCAGGGTGCCGCCTTCCAGGATCTTCTGGATGAAGGCCTTGTTGTTTATGTCGCCCTCCAGCCCATAGGCCGCAAGGGCGACCCCCAGCAGACGGCGATCGGCCACCAGATCGGCAGCCGTACCGATCTTGCCGATCCTGTCGCGAAAGTAGGCTTCTTCCCTTTGCGTGGCGGGTGCAGCCTGTTGCACGGCCTGCTGCGACGCCATGGTGCGTTTCAGGAAAGCCCAGCCGGCATAGCCCCCGAAGGGTATGACCGGCTGGAACGTCATGCCCGGCCCGCAGCCAGCAGGCGCTCCTCACGCGGCAAGAGTCCGCGCAACGCCTTGAGTGCCTGATAATGCTGATCCTCCAGCACCGCCGAACTGGCCTGCGAGAGCAGAGACCGGCTGTCAGGATCGGTCAGGACCTGGCTCAGCTGTTCGATGCCGCGCAACAGCTGATGCCGGGTCTCGGCGGGATCGGCATCCCCCGACAACACCAGTTGCGCGATGTAACAGACGCGGCGGACCGGCGTGTTCGCCTCTTCCGGGTGGATGGCGTCACGAAGCCGCAGGATATTGGCGTTCGGTGTCATGATCGCCAGCTTCGATCGCTTGTCGCCGTTCTCGATCACGGCACCGTTGATCAGAACCCGCTCATGTGGCCCAAGCTTCAGGACAAGTCCGGTCATGTCGCCGCCCCTTCGCCCCGCAGCCCGCGCAGAACGGCGGTGTTGATCTCGACCAGGACTTCGGGGCTTGCGGTTTCGGCGCGGACCTTGCGGCTGTGTTCGGCGGTGAAGCGATAAAGATAGAACAGACGTGCCCGAAGCGCCTGCGGCAGCCCGTTGCCGTCTCCGGCAACATCGACGGCAAGTGTGGACCAAAGGCGTTCGTTGTCGGCCAGAGCGGCGATGAAGGCCGGATGGTTTTCCCGGCGCTGGGCGGCTGCCGTCGAAAGCCGGCGGGTGATCCGGGCAATCACCTCGTATTCTGCGGCACGCGGTGTACGCGTCGGTGCGGCAGGCTGGGCATAGGCAAGATTGGAATAGGGCATCATGATAAGGTGTTCCGGTTGTGGGGTGAGTCAGAAAGGCGAGGACCGGGGCCCGAAGGCCCCGGCGCGCGCTTACCGGAACAGCGACAGCAGATTCTGCGGCTGCTGGTTGGCGATGGACAGCGCCTGGATGCCCAGCTGCTGCTGCACCTGCAGGGCCTGCAACCGCGCGCTGGCCTCTTCCATATCGGCATCGACCAGCGTGCCGATCCCCGAGGTGAGGGCATCCGACAGCTCGCCCACGAACGAGGCTTGGATGTCGATCCGCTTTTGCGCCGAACCGAATTCGGATGCGGCATTGATGGCGGTCTGCAGCATGCTTTCGATATTGCCCAGCGCTGCCGTCGCGCCCGCTTCGGTCGAGACATCGACTGCGCTGAGCGCCGCGAGGCCGCCCGACCCGGCATTCCTGAACTGGGCACTGACGGTCAGGTCGGACAGCGCTTCGGGCGCTGCCGTGCCGTCTCCGGTCGAGAAGGCCAGCGTGCCGGGCGTGCCGGAATCGTAGTCGACCGCCAGCCCCGTGATGCCCAGCGCGTCGACGGCATTCTTCAGCCCGATGGCAACCATATCGGCCGGCGTGGTGGCGGCCACGTCATTGGCGCTGACGGTATAGGTGGCCACCTTGCCGCCGATGGTGATCGCGATACTGTCGCCTGCGGCGAAGGTATCGGTGCTGTCGTCGATCACGATGGTTCCCGAGCCGCTGGTCTTGTCCAGCTGGAAGCCCGCCGTGTCATTGTCGGTCGAGGCATTGTCCGACCCGGCCAGAACGCCCTTGGCCACATACCCGCCGACCGACAGGTCCTGTCCGGCAACCGAAATGACCGAAGCCGTCACGCCCGTCGAACTGCGGTCCAGCGAGGACAGGATGTCGACGGTATCGGCATTGTTGACCAGGTTCAGGCCGTTGAACTGGGCAGCCCCCACGACGGAAATGATCTGGTCGCGCAGCTTGCCGATGTCGGTCTGGATCTTGGCGCGGTCGACGTTGTCTTCCTGGGCGGCAACGATCTTGCCCTTCATCTCGGTCAGCAGGTTCGTGACTGTTTCCGCAGCCTTGCGGGCCACCGAGATCGTCGATGAGCCCAGCGCCAGGCTGTCCGAAATGCCCTTGAACCCCTTGACGTCGGATTCCATGACCTTCGAAATCGCCCAGACCGCCGCGTTGTCCTTGGCGGAACCCACACTCTTGCCCGTCGAGATTTCGGACTGGACCTTGTTCATGCCGGCGTTGATGCCCTTCATCGTTTGCAGGGCGACCATGGCGCTGGTGTTCGTCAGAATGGACGACATTCCTTCATTCCTTCCTTGGCTTCCGGCGCTTTGCGCGGAGCGTTTCATGCCGCCACAAGCGGCTGGTCCAGCATTCTGGCCGTTGCCCCGGTTTGGTTCAGGGGCGCCATCCCGTCATGGGATGCGGAAGGCAGGATGAAGTGGGGCAGGTTAGCAAAAGCTGAATATCAGGGGGGCAGTGTCAGCTATTTCCGTTTCATTTTAGGCGATTGCCTGCCTTCCTAGATCCGCCTTGCCGCGGCCGGAGACGCCAGACCGGGCTGGTTTCGCCTGCCATTGGCATCATAGGTCGAAAACCGGCCGTCATCGGTCAGCTCCCGGACGCGGCGGGTTGCAGCCTTCATCCCGCGCAAGGCGGCCGTGATCAGCCTTTCGTTGCGCCGCGCTTTTTGGGCCAGCCGTTCCGCGGCCTCGGGCGTGCAGTCCGGTTTCAACCGGGTCAAGGTCTGTTCGGCTGCCAGCGCCAGCCCGGCCAGCGCCGCAAGATCGCCGGCCATCAGGGCCTTGCGCGTTTCATCCAGAATGCCTTCCAGCCCGGCGGTATCAGTCATGGCTCATCCCTTCCTGCAGCGCCCGGAACAGCGATTCGGCCAATCCGATGCCGCCGCGATCGACCAGCAGCCTTGCCTCTTCCTGTCGCAGGAAGGATGCGAACTGTTCTTCGCCGATCCCGCCGCCAAAACTGCCATCCGAATCGGCATCCAGCCCGGCATGGCCCAGCATTTCGGCAAGAAAACCCGCTTCCAGATCCTTTGCCCTGTCCATCAGGGCCGCCTCTGCCGGGGCGGGCGGAGAGGGCATGGGCTGCATCGGTGCGCCCGGTCTTGTGACATCCATGGCAATCTCCGTGGGTCGTTCGGATTTTCCCGACTATTCGGCAAAGCGGTAAAGAACCGGTAACTCCTTTCGCGCAGAAATGGCGTCAGTCCAGACAGAAGTCGCAGGCGTATGACGCAGATCAACGGCACCCACAGTCTTCCCCTGCCAAGCGCAACCCCGCCGCAGCCGCTGGCGGGGACGGTGGCGGCCGATCTTGCCGAAGCCTGGGGATTCACGGCGCTGATGAAGGAAGCGGCCGAACCGGAGGAAGCGGCCAGGCTGGTCCAGCCGGACGCGATGTCTGGCATGATTGCCATTCAGGCAGCCCCCATGATCACGCCTGCCTTCGTCACATCTGAATCTGCTGAAGCCGACCTGTCGTGCGATGGATGGACAGAACCCGGCATTCTGACGGTTCAGGCAAACCCTGCCACCAGCGCCGACATGGCTTGCACCAAAGACGGGGGCGCCTTGCCGGTCCTGTCCGGTGCCGACGGGGAGCCGGTCGCAGCGATGCCAGAGGGCCAGCCGCAGGGGATTGTCCCCGACCTGGCGGCAACAGGTGACGGGGACTTCCCCGCCCAGGCACCAGTGCCACATTCGCAGGTTTGGGCGATCGCGGCGGATGACGCAGGTGCGTGGGCCCCCGAACTTCCGCCTGCGCTGTCACCCGCCTATCCCGTCGCCTTCGATGCCACCTTGGAAAAGATACTGCCGCCACCGGGTTCCGGTTCCCGCAAGACGGAAGCCGCCGCCGATCAGGTTTTCGTGGCGGATCAGGTGATTTCTGCAATGTCAGAGACTGAATTGTACTCCGCTTCCGCAACGCCGGGTCAGCGTTCAGGACAGGCCGCAGAACCGGTCCCGGCTTCGGCCTCCGATCTCTGGCCGACGATCCCGCAGGAAATTCAGGGGGCCTCCACGATTGCTTCTACCCTGCCGCTCTCAACCGCGCCGCCGGACTTGACCTTACCCGATGGTCCGCCAGCGGCTTGGGACCCGGCACCAGACAAAGTTCCCGCATCCACCGTCCCGGATTCTTCGACGGCATTGCCTGGTCCGGCAGGGCGCGGTGTTTCATCCGCGCTTCTGGCCCCGACCCCTGAGCAAGTCGAAGAATATCCCGTGTCTTCGCGCGATGAGCTGGGGGAGGGTCCAGATGACGGAGAGCCGGTGGGGAAGATCAGCGCGATGGCGCGGGGGGAAAGGCTTTGGCGGTCGTTGTGGCCAAGTGGGGGCGAGGCGGCTCTTGTCGCGCCACCGCAGCCGGATCAGGGCCCGGTGGCGGAACGGAGGGTTGAGGTTCCGCCCGTCAGCCCTGATTTGAAGGCAGGACCCGAACCGGATTCGGTCCTGAAGGTCATCGCGGATGTGCGGGTCGCTGCGGTGGATCATCTGCCCGATGCGATGCGGGCCGAAGGCGGCCCGCCTGCGCAGGCCGCACCTATAGCACAATCGGGCAGCATGATTTCGGGAATGGCAATGCCCGGCCTGAACCCGGTGCCGGACCTGCCGTCCAGCCCCGTTCAGCCCCTGCGGGGGAGCGATCCGGCACCTCCGAATGCCCCTGCCCCGGTACAGGTGCAGATCCTGCAGGCGCTGTCTGCCGGCGGCGCGGTGACAGAGCTGCGGCTGGCCCCCGAAGAGCTGGGCCATGTGCGTATCGAGATGCGGCAGGACGGCGACCGGCTGGTGATGACGGTTTCGGCCGAGCGGCAGGATACGCTTGACCTGCTGCGCCGCCATGCAAGCGAATTGGCGGCGGATCTGCGGTCCTCGGGCCAAACCGGGTTGGATCTCAGCTTCGGCCGCTGGTCCGGCGCGGACCGGCAGGCCGATCCTCCGGCGCAACCGCTGGCGTCCGGTGCATCCGGTGCGGAAAACCCGCTTCCTTCGGCCGCGCCCATTGTCGCGGCCATGTCTTCCCCCGTGCCCGTCAGCGGGCTTTACCTTCGGATCTGAGGCCAGAATGACCGTTACCGGCATCAACCCCTATTCCTCTTCCACGACCGGCAGTGCCAGCCCGGCTGGTTCGGGGATGATCAGTTCGGATTTCAACACCTTCCTGCGGATGCTGACCGTGCAGATGCAGAACCAGGACCCGTTGAATCCGATGGAATCCAGCGAATATGCCATGCAGCTGGCCACGTTTTCCGGTGTCGAACAGGCGGTCCGGTCAAACGAACTGCTGGAGAATCTGGCCGCGCAATTCTCTCTGGTGGGCATGTCGCAACTGGCAGGCTGGGTGGGGCAAGAGGCGCGGGCCGCGGCGGATGTC
Source organism: Paracoccaceae bacterium (assembly GCA_036745335.1). Taxonomy (GTDB): domain Bacteria; phylum Pseudomonadota; class Alphaproteobacteria; order Rhodobacterales; family Rhodobacteraceae; genus Pseudogemmobacter. The sequence continues at coordinate 130,935 of DAIOGH010000006.1, read as the reverse complement.
TGGTATACTGGCGATCCGGTGACACTGGCCCCCAATCCGGTGGCCAATGCCGACCGGGCGGTTCTGGTGATCAAGGATGCCAAAGGCAACACCGTCTCGCGCGAGGAGATGCCGGTTTCGGCCGGTCTCTACCAATGGCTTGGCGGCGATGCCGAGGGCAACCCGCTGCCTCAGGGGCATTACAGTCTGACGCTGGAAAGCTGGCGCGATGGCGAGGTGCTGCAAGAGGACCCCGTGGAACATTACGGGCGCGTGATCGAGGCGCGGGGCGGCGCAGGTGGCGTGCGGCTGGTGTTCGAGGGTGGACGCGAGATTTTGGCGACCGAGATCACCGCCCTGCGCAGCCCGCCCTGATCAGAACAGCCGTGCCAGAAGCGCCCCTGCCGCAAGGGCGACCAGTATGGCGGGCAGGGGCCACCAGCGCAGGTTTTGCCGTTCGCGCGGCGGCTTTTGCGGCACCGCCGGATTGCCGGCGCGGATCAGCTGGGCCTCGACCAGCGCGGGCAGCTTCGGGCCGAACCGGGCCAGGACTCGGGCCGTCAGCATCATGTCACGCAAGACCGCCTGCGGCCCGACATGCTTGCGGATGTACCCTTCGACTACCGGGCGGGCGACTTGCCAGATGTTGATATGCGGGTCCAGCGACCGCGCGACGCCTTCGACCACCACCATGGTGCGTTGCAGCAGGATCAGTTCGGTCCGTGTCTCCATGCCGAACCGCTCGGTGACTTCGAAAAGATAGGACAACAGCCTTGCCATCGAAATCCGGCTGGCCTCCATGCCGAAGATCGGCTCTCCCACCGCGCGCAAGGCGCGGGCGAATTCGTCGATGTCGCGGTCTGCGGGGACATAGCCTGCCTCGAAATGCACCTCGGCGACGCGGCGATAATCCTTGCGGATGAAGCCCATCAGGATCTCGGCATAGGCGCGGCGGGTGTATTCGTCGATTCGGCCCATGATGCCGAAATCATAGGCGATCAGATCCCCGCCGGGCGTAACCTTGAGGTTGCCCTGATGCATGTCGCCGTGGAAGAAGCCGTCGCGCAAGGCATGGCTGAGAAACAGCTGCAACACCCGCGCGGCCACGGCGACGCGGTCGATCCCGGCGGCATCCATCGCGGCGATGTCGTTCAACCCGATCCCTTCGGCCCAGCCGATCGTCATCACCGTGCGACCCGACAGCGACCAGACCGGCTTGGGCACGATCAGCCCGGCATCCCCTGCGGTATTGTCGGCGAATTCCGACGCGGCGGAACATTCCAGCCGCAGATCCAGTTCGCCCATCACCACGCCTTCGAAATGCGCCACCACATCAGTGGGCCGCAACCGGCGCGAGAACGGGGCCAGACGCTCGATCCACAGCGCGGCAAGGTGGAAGGCATCCAGATCCTTGCGGAAGGCGCGCTCGATGTTCGGGCGCAGCACCTTGACCGCAACGTCCTGCCCGGTTTCGGCGATCGTTGCGCGGTGGACCTGGGCGATCGAGGCGGCGGCGACAGGCTCTGAAAAGGCGGAAAACACCTCGTCCACCCTTACCGCAAGCTCCGCCTCGACCATCGCTTTCGCCACGTCGGTGGGGAAAGGCGGCAGTTTGTCCTGCAAATACTTCAGCTGGCCCGCCAGTTCATCGCCCACGATGTCGGGACGGGTCGAAAGCACCTGGCCGAACTTGATATAGGCCGGGCCAAGGGCGGTCAGCGCACGGGTCAGCGGCGGCAGGCCGGGATCGCCACGCAGCCCCATCCATTTGAACGGCCAGCCCATGATGCGCGCCACCGCGCGCAGCCGGGGCGGGGCCTGCATCGCCTCCAGCACCTGACCGATGGCACCTGTGCGTTCCATCGTCGCCAGGGTACGGACCAGCCGCCAGATGTTGTGCGGGCCACGCATCGGTCAGATCTTCCAGCCGGAATGCAGGGCGGCGATGCCCATGGAAAGATTGCGGTATTTGACCTGCCCGAACCCGGCCCGGCGGATCATCTCGGCGAACGCCTCCTGATCGGGGAACTTGCGGATCGATTCGACCAGATACTGATAGCTGTCGCGGTCGCCCGCCACGATCTGCCCCATCGTGGGGATGATGTTGAAGGAGTAAATGTCATAGGCCTTCTGCATCAGATCGTTGGGAATCTGGCTGAACTCCAGCACCATCAACCGGCCGCCGGGTCTCAGCACCCGATACGCCTCGGCCAGGGCATCGGGGATGCGGGTGACGTTGCGGATGCCGAAGCTGATCGTATAGGCGTCAAAGCTGTTCGCCTCGAACGGCAGCGCCATGGCATCGCCCACCACCCAATCCAGGCTGTCGGCCAGTTTCTCGGCCTCGGCGCGCTTGCGGCCCTCGATCAGCATGGGTTCGGTCATGTCGCAGACCATGGCCGTCGCCCCCGGTGCGCGTTTCAGGAACCGGAAGGCCACATCGCCGGTGCCGCCCGCCACATCCAGCAGGCGCTGGCCGGGGCGCGGGGCCAGCCAGTCCATCATCGCATCCTTCCAGATACGGTGGATGCCCATCGACATCAGGTCGTTCATCACATCGTATTTGCTGGCCACGCGGGAAAAGACGCCATGCACCATCCCGGCCTTGTCGGCCTCGGGCACGTCCTTGTAGCCGAAATGCGTGGTCTTTTCGTCGCCGCTCATGCCTTGGGCCCATGGATGCTGTCAGCGGGGGTATAGCCGCGCGCGCCGCACAAGGGAAACCGCAAATAGCCGCAGTCGGCTTGCGGCGGCGGACGGAAGCGGGAAGATGGGGCGGAAGGAGTCTCTCATGCCCGAACTGCCCGAGGTGGAAACCGTTCGCCGTGGCCTGCTTCCTGCGATGGATGGCCGTGTGATCGCCCGTGCCCAGGTCAACCGCCCCGATCTGCGCTGGCCTCTGCCCGACCGGATGGCGGAACGGCTGACCGGGGCGCGGGTGCTGGGGCTGCGGCGGCGGTCGAAATACATCCTGGCCGATCTGTCGTCGGGCGAGTCGCTGCTGATCCATCTGGGCATGTCGGGGCGGATGCTGGTTTCGGGTGCGGTGTTGGGCGATTTCCACCACGATCATCCGGCGCCGCAAAAGCATGACCATGTGGTGCTGGACATGGACGGCGGGGCCCGCGTCACCTTCAACGACGCGCGTCGCTTCGGGGCCATGGATCTGATGGAAACCGCAGGTGCAGAGACACATGCGCTGCTGGCCCGACTGGGGCCGGAGCCTTTGGGCAACAGCTTTGACGATGCCTATCTGGTGGCCGCGCTGCAAGGCCGCCGCACGCCGATCAAAGCGGCGCTGCTGGATCAGCATCTGGTGGCGGGGCTGGGCAATATCTATGTCTGCGAGGTGCTGTTCCGCGCCGGAATCGCACCGATGCGGCTGGCCGGAGAGTTGAGGCCAGATCAGGTTGCCGGGCTGGTGCCGATCATCCGTGAGGTGCTGTCCGAAGCGATCGAGGCCGGGGGGTCGTCCTTGCGCGACCACCGGCAGGCCAATGGCGAACTGGGCTATTTCCAGCATACATTCCGGGTCTATGACCGCGAGGGCCACCCCTGCACCACGCCCGGTTGCACCGGCATCATCGGACGGATCGTGCAATCCGGGCGCTCCAGCTTTCACTGCCCGCACTGTCAGCGGTGACTTGCCTATCTTGCGCCCTCTGCTAGGAGTCCGCGCGACATCCGGGGGGACCGTGCCATGGCCTATCAGACACTGATCGTCGAGATCGAGGATTACACCACCCTCATCCGGCTGAACCGGCCCGATGCGCTGAATGCGCTGAACACCACGCTGATGCGGGAGCTGGCCGAGGCGGTGACGGCGGCCGAGGCCAATGACAAGGTGCGCTGCATCGTCATCACCGGATCGGAAAAGTCCTTTGCCGCCGGGGCGGATGTCAAGGAAATGGCGGGCAAAAGCTTTTCGGACGTGTTCTTCGACAATCTCTTCGGCCCGGAATCCGAAGCCATCATGCGGGTGCGCAAGCCGATCATCGCGGCGGTGTCGGGCTATTGTCTGGGCGGCGGCTGCGAACTGGCGATGATCTGCGATTTCATCATCGCTTCGGATACAGCCAAATTCGGCCAGCCCGAGATCAACCTGGGTATCGTTGCCGGTATGGGCGGGACGCAACGCTTGACGCGCCTGGTCGGCAAGTCGAAGTCGATGGACATGCATCTGACCGGCCGGTTCATGGATGCGGCCGAGGCCGAGCGCTGCGGCCTGGTGTCGCGTGTGGTGCCTGCGAAATCCCTGCTGGAAGAGGCATTGAAAGTGGCGGCAAAGGTGGCCGAGAAGTCGATGATCACCGCGATGCTGGTGAAAGAGGCGGTGAACCGGGCCGAACAGACCAGCCTGGCGGAAGGTCTCTTGCACGAACGCCGACTGTTCCATGCCGCCTTTGCAACGGCCGACCAGAAGGAAGGCATGGCCGCCTTCCTTGAAAAACGCCAGCCGCAATTCCGGGACCGCTGATTCCCTGTTTGCTTTCCGTGTGGAATGGCCTATAGGCCCGTCCCACATGCGCGTGGGCCCGCTTAGGCAAGAATCGTTCCCGATCCAGGATCGGGCCTTCGGTCTTTCGTGCAATTGACATTGAACAGACCGCAAGGAGCCAGCCATGGCCAATACCGACCAGTCCAAGAAACGCGCCCGCCAGTCCGAGGCGCGCTATGCCGTCAACAAGGCGCGCCGTTCGCGCATCCGCACCTTTCTGCGCAAGGTCGAAGAGGCCATCGCTTCGGGCGACCAGTCGGTTGCCGCCGATGCGCTGAAAGCAGCCCAGCCGGAACTGGCCCGCGGCGTGACCAAGGGCGTGCTGCACAAGAATACCGTTGCGCGCAAGATGTCGCGCCTGTCGTCGCGCGTGAAGGCGCTGGCGACCAAGGCCTGACCGCCCCTGTAGGCGAGGATTTTCTGACGGGACGCAACCTTTGCGGGTTGCGTCCCTGTGCTTTTTCAGGCGTTGAACTGGTCTCTTCGGCCCGCCGTTGCCGTTTTGCCAGCGCGGCCGGGATTCGCCGTGACGGAATCTCTGTCAAGCGCGTTGTTCGGTTGCAGAGCCCGCCGTGGCCGGGCTAGCGTCATCCTGCGATTCACTTCGTCTTGGGGGACAAGTCGTGATCGCAGACGGAATACGCACTGCCAAAGAACGCTGGGCTGCCTGCCAAAGAAAAGCGGATTCTGTTTGCGAACAAGATGTTAGCGTGGCGCTTTTGTGCCATGACCAGAAGGTCAGGTTCTGTGGTCTGTCCGCAGCGCCCTGCTTTTGTTGCCCCTTGACCGGATGTTGACCCGTCTTTGCCGCTATGGGGAGACAGGGCGGCGATTGGTGAACCGTGAGTGGTTTGGAAGTTGGGGGATTCCGGGGCTGTCGTTGCCCGGAAGGACGCATGCAGGTCGAGCAAAAGATGACGAATGAAACATGGGGCCAGGTTCGTGAAGCGCTGATGCAGCGCGTGGGCCGGAACAACTATGTGACCTGGATCGAGCCGCTGCGGCTGGATCGTCTGAAAAACGGCGTTGCGCATTTCGAGGTTCCCACAACCTTTTTCGGCGACTGGGTGCAACGCAACTACGCCGACCATATCCGCAGCCAGCTTGTCACCGCCGGGGCCGATGTGCATCGGATCGAATTTTCGGTGGCCAGCCCGCAGGCCAATCCGGCGGGCGCATCCGCCGCGCCCAAACCCGCCCGCATCGCGCGGGCGCGTGCCCAGCAGGACGAAGACCTGCCCGGCGCTCCGCTGGATGCGCGCTTCACCTTTGACAGTTTCGTCGTCGGCAAGCCGAACGAGCTGGCGCATGCTGCCGCCCGCCGCGTGGCCGAGGGCGGCCCCGTCACCTTTAACCCCCTGTTCCTTTATGGTGGGGTCGGTTTGGGCAAGACCCATCTGATGCACGCCATTGCGCATGAATTGCAGGCCCGGCGGCCCGATCTGCGGGTGCTGTATCTGTCCGCCGAACAGTTCATGTATCGATTTGTGCAGGCCTTGCGCGACAAGCAGATCATGGATTTCAAATCGCTGTTCCGTTCGGTCGACGTGCTGATGGTCGACGACGTGCAGTTCATCGCCGGCAAGGATTCGACGCAGGAAGAATTCTTCCACACCTTCAATGCGCTGGTCGACCAGAACAAGCAGATCGTGATTTCCGCCGACCGCGCGCCGGGCGAGATCAAGGATTTGGAAGACCGGATCAAATCGCGCCTGCAATGCGGCCTGGTCGTGGATCTGCATCCCACGGATTACGAACTGCGCCTGGGTATCCTTCAGCAGAAGGTCGAGGTTTACCGCAACCAATACAGGGGATTGCAGATCACCCCCGGCGTGCTGGAGTTTCTGGCCCACCGCATCACCACCAATGTCCGTGTGCTGGAAGGCGCGCTGACCCGGCTGTTTGCCTTCGCCTCTCTGGTGGGGCGAGAGATCACGCTGGATCTGGCGCAAGACTGTCTGGCCGATATCCTGCGCGCCAGCGACCGCAAGCTGACGATCGAGGAAATTCAGCGCAAGGTGGCCGAGCATTACAACATCCGGCTGGCCGACATGATCGGCCCCAAGCGCCTGCGCACCATCGCCCGGCCGCGTCAGGTGGCGATGTATCTGGCCAAGCAGCTGACCGCACGGTCTCTGCCGGAAATCGGCCGTCGTTTCGGTGGACGCGACCATACAACGATCATGCATGGCGTCCGCAAGATCGAGGAATTGATGGCTATGGACAGTCAGCTTGCGGATGATCTGCAACTTCTGAAGCGGATGCTGCAAGGCTGATGCGGCGCTGGCCTTGACGGGCCAGCCAAAGCCACCCAATGTCACGCGAAACTGATTGCGCACCGGCGAAAGCCGGGTAATGTCGGCGTCCCTTCAGATGGGGCCGGCAGGGGGAAGATGGATGAAACTCTCGATCGAACGCGGCACGCTGTTGAAGGCGCTGGCTCAGGCCCAATCCGTTGTGGAACGGCGCAATACCATTCCGATCCTTGCCAACGTGCTGATCGAGGCGGAGGGCGCGCAGGTGTCGTTCCGTGCCACCGATCTGGATATCGAGGTGGTGGACCGTGCGTCCGCCATGGTGGAACGCGGCGGTGCGACGACGGTTTCTGCCGTCATGCTGCATGAGATCGTGCGCAAGCTGCCGGATGGCGCGCTGGTCAACCTGTCCGAAGACAGTGCCTCGGGCCGGTTGACGATCACGGCGGGGCGATCGACCTTCTCGCTGGCGACGCTGCCGAAAGAAGATTTCCCGGTGATGGCATCATCGGAATACGCCACGAATTTCTCGGCCAAGGCACCCGAGTTGCGGCGGCTGTTCGACAAGGCGAAATTCGCCATCTCGACCGAGGAAACGCGCTATTACCTGAATGGCGTCTACATGCATGTCGCGCAGGGCGAGGATGGTCCGGCGCTGCGCTGTGTGGCGACCGACGGGCACCGTCTGGCCCGGATCGACGCTGCCCTGCCCGCCGGGGCCGAGGGAATGCCCGGCGTGATCGTACCGCGCAAGACGGTGGGCGAGTTGCGCAAGCTCTTGGATGACGATGATGCGCAGATCGCGGTTTCGGTGTCGGAAACCAAGGTCCGTTTTGCGACCCCTGCGATCACCCTGACATCCAAGGTGATCGACGGCACTTTCCCCGATTACAGCCGGGTCATCCCGACCGGGAATACCCGTCGGCTGGAGGTGGATGCCAGCGAATTCGCCAAGGCCGTTGACCGGGTGGCCACGGTGTCTTCGGAGCGGTCCCGCGCGGTGAAGCTGGCGCTGGATGAGGATCGGCTGGTTCTTTCAGTGAATGCGCCGGATTCCGGTGCGGCCGAGGAAGAGCTGGCGGTGGCCTATGGCGACGAGCGGCTGGAGATCGGCTTCAACGCCAAGTATCTGCTGGAGATCGCCAGTCAGGTGGACCGTGAGAATGCGGTCTTCCTGTTCAATTCTTCCGGCGATCCGACGCTGATGCGCGAAGGCAATGACACCAGCGCCGTCTATGTCGTGATGCCGATGCGCGTGTGACCGGCACCGGGGGCCAGCCCCCGGACCGCCGGGATATTCATGGACAGAAAATGGGGATGAGCGTGGGCGGGCTTTCGATTGCCTCTCTGACGCTGTCGCATTTCCGCAGCCATCGCGCGACGCGACTGGTCTTCGATGGAAGGCCCGCGGCCATCGTCGGGCCGAACGGGGCGGGAAAGACCAATATCCTTGAGGCGGTTTCGCTGCTGTCGCCGGGCCGTGGTTTGCGCCGTGCGCTGGCGGATGAGCTGGCACGGCGGCCGGAATCCCTGGGCTGGAAGATTTCCGCACAGCTGTTCGGTATTGGCGGCTCGCATGAGGTGGAGACATGGGCCGTGGGGCAGGAGACCCGGCAGACCCGTATCGACGGCAAGGCGGCGACGCAGGTCGCCCTTGGCCGAATCCTGCGCATCCTGTGGCTGGTGCCAGCCATGGACCGGCTGTGGATCGAGGCGGCGGAGGGGCGGCGGCGCTTTCTGGACCGGATGGTGCTGTCTTTCCTGCCCGACCATGCCGAGGCTGTCCTGAGCTATGAAAAGGCGATGCGGGACCGTAACCGGCTGCTGAAGGATCAGGTGCAGGACCCGCATTGGTATACCGCGCTGGAGGCGCGGATGGAGGAGACCGGGCGGCAGATCACTGCCAACCGCGCGACCGTCCTGACACGCATTGCCGAGGCGCAGCGCGATGCAGATACTCAGTTTCCGAAATCCGAACTTTCGGTCACATATCCTGAAGCTAACCCCGACGACCTGGCTTTGGCACTTGCCGAAGGCCGCAGGCGCGACATGGCCGCCGGGCGGAGCCTGATCGGCCCGCATCGCGCCGACCTTATGGCGGTCTACAGCGCCAAGGGCATCTCTGCGGCGCAATGTTCCACCGGAGAGCAGAAGGCGCTGCTGATCAGCCTGATCCTGGCCAATGCCCGCGGGCTGAGCGTCGATCTGGGACATGCGCCGGTTCTCTTGCTGGATGAGGTCGCCGCACATCTGGATGCCGGGCGGCGGGCCGCGCTGTACGACGAGATTTGCGCACTGGGGGCGCAGGCGCTGATGACAGGAACCGAGCCGGGGCTGTTTGACAGTCTTGGCGGACGCGGGCAAACCTTCACTGTCGCCGAAGATGGCGGCATCAGTCTGGTGCGATCATGACGCCGCAGAGAATTACCCTGATCACGCTGGGCGTGACCGATCTTGTTGCAGCGCGTGCGTTCTATGCACGGCTTGGATGGGCCGAGCATGGCGACAGCCAGCCGGGTGTCGCCTTTTTCCAGATGCATGGCGCGGTCCTGGCGTTGTTCGGGGCCGCCGATCTGGCCGCTGACCAGGGTAGGCCTGGGGCCGCGCTGGGAACGGGAGCCATCACCCTGGCACAGAATTTTGCAACCGAAGCCGAGGTCGATGCCGCCTATGCCGCAGCACTTGCGGCAGGGGGCACGGCGCTGAAGGCACCGGAAAAGGTGTTCTGGGGTGGGTATTCCGGCTATTGGGCCGACCCGGACGGGCATGTCTGGGAAGTCGCGATGAATCCGTTCTGGCCACTTGCCGAAGATGGCAGCCTGACCCTGCCATGACCGTCACGGCGCATCAATTGCTGCTGTATGCCCTTGGCATGGCCGGGCTTTGGGCCGTGCCCGGCCCGGTCTGGGTGGCGCTGACGGCGCGCGCCCTTTCGGGCGGCATGAAATCGGCCTGGCCGCTGGCCGTCGGGGTTGCGATGGGCGATCTGATCTGGCCGCTTTGCGCCATTCTGGGGCTGGCCTGGATCCTGTCGGTCTATGGCGACATCCTTGCCATCATGCGCTGGATTGCGGCGGCGGTGTTCATCCTGATGGGCATTCTGCTGATCCGCAAACCCGCGGCAGCGCCAGGAACCGACAGCCGGATGACCCGGCCGGGAATCTGGGCCGGGTTTTCGGTGGGCGTGGCGGCGGTGATTGGCAATCCCAAGGCGATCCTGTTCTACATGGGATTCCTACCCGGTTTCTTTGATCTTGGCCGGGTGACGGTGCCGGATATCCTGGCCATTCTGGCAATCTCGGCCATAATTCCGATGATCGGAAATCTGGGACTGGCGCTGTTTCTGGACCGGGCGCGCAGGCTGTTGTCCAGCCCTGCGGCGGTGCGGCGGATGAATGTCGGATCGGGCATCCTGCTGATCCTTGTCGGGCTGGTTATCCCCCTTACCTGACCACAAAATCTGGTGTCCTGCGCGTGACATTGCCGGGGCAAACCGCTATAAGTCGCGGGCAATATCAAGGGTTATCCACGCATGGCCGACGAGCCCAAAAAGCCTGCCGAATACGGTGCCGATTCCATCAAGGTTCTCAAGGGGTTGGAGGCTGTCCGCAAGCGGCCCGGCATGTACATCGGCGATACCGATGACGGGTCTGGCCTGCACCACATGGTCTATGAGGTGGTAGACAACGGCATCGACGAGGCGCTGGCCGGTCACGCCACCGAAGTGGCGGTGAAGATCCACGCCGACGACAGCGTTTCCGTGCGCGACAATGGCCGCGGCATCCCGGTCGACATCCACCCAGAAGAAGGGGTATCGGCGGCCGAAGTCATTATGACCCAGTTACATGCCGGCGGGAAATTCAACAACACCGATGACGGCGGCAATGCGTACAAGGTGTCGGGCGGGCTGCATGGCGTGGGCGTCTCGGTCGTCAATGCGCTGTCGGAATGGCTGGAGCTGACGGTCTGGCGCCACGACACCGAATACCGCGCCCGCTTTGAAGATGGCGAATGCACGGTGCATGTGCATGAGGTTGGCCCCGCCCCCGGCCGCCGCGGCACGGAAGTGCGGTTTCTGGCCAGCGCCAAGGCCAACCGGGCGGATGGCACCTTCTCGAACCTGGACTACAGCTTCAAGACGCTGGAAAACCGGCTACGGGAATTGGCCTTCCTGAATTCGGGCGTGCGGATCATTCTGGAAGACGAACGTCATGCGGAACCGCAGCGGGTGGAGCTGTTCTACGAAGGCGGCGTGCGGGAGTTCGTCAAGTTCCTGGATCGGTCGAAGTCCTCGGTGATGACCGACCCGATCTATATGATCGGTGAACGGAACGGCATCGGCGTCGAGGTGGCGATGTGGTGGAACGACAGCTACCATGAAAACGTATTGCCGTTCACAAACAACATTCCGCAGCGTGATGGCGGCACCCACCTTGCAGGATTTCGTGGCGCGCTGACGCGGACGATCACCAGTTATGCCCAGACCAGCGGCATCGCCAAGCGTGAGAAGGTGGATTTCACCGGGGACGATGCGCGCGAGGGCCTGACCTGCGTGCTGTCCGTGAAGGTGCCGGATCCGAAATTCTCCAGCCAGACCAAGGACAAGCTGGTCTCGTCCGAAGTCCGCCCGGCGGTCGAGAATCTGGTGAACGAAAAGCTGGCCGAGTGGTTCGAGGAAAATCCCGCTGCGGCCAAGGTCATCGTCGGCAAGATCATCGAGGCGGCGCTGGCCCGTGAAGCCGCCCGCAAGGCGCGCGAACTGACCCGGCGCAAGACTGCGCTGGACGTGGCCAGCCTGCCCGGAAAGCTGGCCGATTGCCAGGAGCGTGACCCCGCGAAATCCGAACTGTTCCTGGTCGAGGGGGATTCCGCCGGCGGCTCGGCCAAGCAGGGGCGCAGCCGGTCCAATCAGGCGGTGCTGCCGCTGAAGGGCAAGATCCTGAACGTCGAACGCGCAAGGTTCGACCGGATGCTGGCCAGCCAGGAGATCGGCACACTGATCACCGCGCTGGGAACCGGCATTGGCCGCGACGAATTCGACATCGGAAAGCTGCGTTACCACAAGGTCGTCATCATGACCGATGCCGACGTGGACGGTGCGCATATCCGCACACTGATCCTGACCTTCTTCTTCCGCCAGATGCCCGAACTGATCGAGGGCGGTTATCTCTACATCGCGCAGCCGCCGCTTTACAAAGTCGCGCGCGGCAAGTCCGAGGTCTACATCAAGGATCAGGCCGGGCTTGAGGATTACCTGATCGACATGGGGATCGACGGGGCCGTGCTGCGGCTGGGCAATGGCGAGGAACTGGCCGGGGCCGACCTGCGCCGTGTGATCGAAGGCGCGAGGCAGTTCCGCAAGGTGCTGGATGCGTTCCCCACCAACTATCCGCGCGGCATTCTGGAACAGGCGGCGCTGGCGGGCGCCTTCGATGCCGGGCAGGCGGATGCCGATCTTCAGGCCGTGGCGGACAGGGTGGCGCACCGGCTGACCATGATTGCGGCGGAATATGAAAAGGGCTGGTCGGGGCGGATCACGCAGGACCATGGCATCCGGCTGTCGCGTATCCTGCGCGGGGTCGAGGAACTGCACACGCTGGACGGCGCTGTCCTGCGGTCGGGCGAGGCGCGCAGGCTGTCGGCGGTTTCCGGGCAGACCCGCGACATTTACCGCGATCCGGCCCGCATGGTGCGCAAGGACCGCGAACAGGTGGTGCATGGGCCGATCGACCTTTTGAAATCCATTCTGGCCGAAGGCGAGAAGGGTCTGACCCTGCAACGCTACAAGGGTCTGGGCGAGATGAACCCCGAGCAGCTGTGGGAAACCACGCTGGACCCCGAAGCCCGCACCCTGTTGCAGGTCAAGGTCGAGGATCTGGCCGAGGCCGACGACATCTTTACCAAGCTGATGGGCGATGTGGTGGAACCCCGGCGCGAGTTCATCCAGCAGAATGCGCTGTCGGTCGAGAATCTGGATTTCTAGGGCCGATACTGCACCTCAGACCGGAAGATACCAAAGCGCCAGAAACGGTGTCTTGCCTGCCCGCATCGCATGGCGGATGCCGGGCGGGTTGTAGATTGCCCCTTCGGGTCCGGGATCGGTCCAGTCCATCCCGGCATTCCACCATTCGCCGGGGGACAGCGACAGATAAACCTCTTCGGGCGGATGATCGTGATCCATGTAGGTTACGCCCGGTGCCATGACGGTCACGCCGACCCAGATGTCGCCGCGCTCCTCCAGCCCGCCGGGGCCAAGGATCATGGCATTGGCATGGCCGTTCCAGAACACCGGGTCGGTGGGTTGCGCAGAGGATCGCCGCCGCCAGCACAGGCCATCGGCGATGCCTGTGAATGCGGTTCCAAGTGCGGCCCGCTTGCTCTTGGCGGCAAGGTCCAGCGCAGGGCCGATCCAGTCGCAGACAGGCAGCCGCGCAGGTTCTGCCTGACCGGCGGCACCGGGGGTTCGCCAGATCGCGGTCGCCCGTGCGGCGGCGTCTGCGGCCGCGCCGCTGGTTGCGGTTCGCAGCGCTGCCGCCGATTGGTCCAGGAAGGTCTGAAGTGTCGCTGGCCGCGTCATCGCATCCTCCTGATCTGATGCCGTCACCGGTTCGGCCCGGCCGGTCTCTATCCCGATCTTGACGATCAGCCCGGCAAACGCAACCGGCGACGGCATGGCAACTGTCTGGAGTGACGGACAGCTGCCGAAGCCGCTGTCTGCGCTGATCGAAGAGTGTGGACATGAACATTGCGACCGTCGAACAGCCTGCCGGACAGGATGGCTCAGAGGTCAGAAACGACGGGCAATGCTGTCATGGCCAGAAATACCCTGGACCGGACAGCCCCAGACATGCCATGCAGGGCACCTTTTCAATCACAAGGAGGAATCGCCATGCGACCCGGTCGCACGCAACCCGTTGCCCTGACACGCCGCGCGCTTGGCATCCGGCTTGCCGGTGCTGCCGCCGTGATCGGTTTCGGGAGCCGCGTTGCGGCCACCCCCTTGGCGAATCCGATGCCGGTGCTGGACCCCGATCTGCGCGATGCGGCGCTGCGTGGCCTCGCATTGGCGGGCCATCGTGGCGATCCCGTCACTGCAACGGCCGCGAATGCAGCGATCGAACGGCTGGCGGCATCAGATCCCGAAGGCGCAGTGCTTGCCCGCATCTATCAGAGGCTTGACGTTCGTCCGGCGCAATACTGGCCCGCGGATGTGCCCGAGGCGGCCGCGGCCGATCTTGCCGAATTGCACGCGGCCATCCGTGACTGCCGACCGGTTGCCTTCGTCTATACCGATCTTTCCGGGAACCAGACTGCCCGCACCGTCCTGCCGCTGGTGCTGGTGCATCCGCCGCAGGGGGTGAAGCTGCTGGCCTGGTGTCAGGAGCGCGAAGGATTCCGCCAGTTCTTCGTGCGTGCCATCCGGGGCATCGCCCCGCGCCCCGGAGACTTCACCGCGGATCGGCTGGCCTTGCTCAAGGGCCTGCTGGACAAGGAAACAGCGCGGGACTGAGTGTCAGGCCCGTCGTTGCCCTCTTTCGGCGGCAGATGCAGGGCGACGAAGTCCCCAAATGGAATTCATGGTCCCCACATGACCATGAATTCCACTCACAGGTTTGCCAAAGGCCGACCGCATATTCGGGTTGGGTAATCCCGAAGCCGTGCCAATCAGAAATCCCAGTCTTCGTCCTCGGTCGCCACGGTCTTGCCGATGACATAGCTGGACCCGGAGCCTGAAAAGAAATCGTGGTTCTCGCTGTCGGGCGACAGGGCGGCGAGGATAGCCGGGTTCACCTCGCAGGCGGCGGGCGGAAAAAGCGCCTCATAGCCCAGATTCTGCAACGCCTTGTTCGCATTGTAATGCAGGAACGCCTTCACGTCCTCGGTCAGGCCGATGCCATCATACAACTCTTCGGTATATTTCTGCTCAATGTCGTAAAGATCGAACATCAGCGCAAAGGCGAAATCCTTCAACTCCTGCTGCCGGGCCGCCTCCAGCTTCTCCAGCCCGCGCTGATACTTGTAGCCAATGTAATAGCCATGCACGGCCTCATCCCGGATGATCAGGCGGATCAGGTCGGCGGTGTTGGTCAGCTTGGCGCGGGAAGACCAGTACATCGGCAGGTAGAAACCGGAATAGAACAGGAAACTCTCCAGAAAGACCGACGCGATCTTGCGTTTCAGTGGATCGGAACCGGCGTCGTATTCGTCGCAGATCAGCCGGGCCTTGGCTTGCAGATGCGGGTTCTCCTCGCTCCAGCGGAAGGCCTCGTCGACCTCCTTCGTCAGGCACAGGGTCGAGAAGATCGACGAATAGCTGCGTGCATGAACCGCCTCCATGAAGGCGATGTTGGTCAGCACCGCCTCTTCATGCGGTGTCTGCGCATCCGGCAGCATCGCGGGCGCGCCCAGCGTGTTCTGCACCGTGTCCAGCAGGGTCAGCCCGGTAAACACCCGGATCGTCAGTTCACGCTCTTCCGGGCGCAGGGTGGCCCAGCTTGGCACGTCATTCGACAGCGGCACCTTTTCCGGCAGCCAGAAATTCGCCGTCAGCCGGTTCCAGACCTCAAGGTCCTTGTCGTCCTGTATCCGGTTCCAGTTGACGGCCCTCAAAGGTGTCCGCGCCACGGCATCTCTCATTTCATCTGTCCATAAATATCCCACGGGGATCCGGGGGTGTGAAACCCCCGGCGCTATCAACGCTTACAGCGTGCAGGAGACGCAGCCCTGCACCTCGGTCCCTTCCAGCGCAGCCTGCCGCAGCCGGATGTAATAGATCGTCTTGATCCCCTTCTTCCAGGCATGGATCTGCGCGCGGTTGATATCGCGCGTTGTCGCCTCGGCCGGGAAGAACAACGTCAGGCTTAGCCCCTGATCGACATGCTCGGTCGCTGCCGCATAGGTGTCGATGATCTTTTCGGGCCCGATCTCATAGGCGTCGCGGTAATAGTCCAGGTTGTCATTGGTCATGAAGGCGGCGGGGTAATAGACCCGGCCGATCTTGCCCTCTTTGCGGACCTCGACCTTGGCGACGATCGGATGGATCGACGAGGTGGAATTGTTGATATAGCTGATCGACCCCGTCGGCGGCACCGCCTGAAGGTTGCGGTTGTAAAGCCCATGCTGCATCACCTGCATCCTCAGCGCCGACCAATCCTCGCGCGATGGCAGGACCACGTTTTCGAACACCCGTTCGACATCTGGCAAGGTCGGCAGCCAGTCTTGGCCGGTGTATTTGTCGAAGAACGAGCCGTCGGCATATTTCGATCGGCCGAAATCCCTGAAGGCCGCACCATGCTCCTGCGCCAGCAGGCACGAGGCGCGGATGGCGTGATAGGTGATGGCCGAGAAATACACGCTGGTGAATTCGATTCCCTCGGGGCTGCCGTAGTGGATGCGTTCGCGCGCAAGGAAGCCGTGCAGGTTCATCTGGCCAAGGCCAACCGCATGCGCTTCGTCATTGCCGCGCCGGATCGAGGGCACCGCGTCGATGGCCGACATTTCCGATACCGCCGTCAGCGCGCGGATCGCGGTTTCCACCGTCGCGCCGAAATCTGGCCCGTCCATGGTGGCGGCGATGTTCAGTGACCCGAGGTTGCAGGAAATGTCCGTGCCCAGATGGGAATAGGACAGATCCTCGTTGTATTCGCTGGCCTCGTTGACCTGCAGGATTTCCGAACACAGGTTCGACATGCTGATGCGGCCATGGATCGGGCTGGCCCGGTTCACCGTGTCTTCGAACATCACATAGGGATAGCCACTTTCGAACTGGATCTCGGCAATGGTCTGGAAGAATTCGCGCGCGCTGATCTTCTGCTTCCTGATCCGCTTGTCGTCCACCATCTCGGCATACTTCTCGGAGACGGCGATTTCCGAAAAGGGAAGGCCATAGACCTTCTGCACATCATGCGGCGAGAACAGATACATGTCCTCGTTCCGCTTGGCCAATTCAAAGGTGATGTCGGGGATCACCACGCCCAGGCTCAGCGTCTTGATGCGGATCTTCTCGTCGGCATTCTCGCGCTTGGTATCCAGAAAGCGCAGGATGTCAGGATGATGCGCGTTCAGATAGACTGCACCGGCGCCCTGGCGCGCGCCCAGCTGGTTGGCATAGCTGAAGCTGTCTTCCAAGAGCTTCATCACCGGGATCACACCTGACGACTGGTTCTCGATCCCCTTGATCGGGGCACCCGCCTCGCGCAGGTTGGTCAGCATCAGGGCAACGCCGCCGCCGCGTTTCGAGAGTTGCAGGGCCGAGTTGATCGACCGGCCGATGCTTTCCATGTTGTCTTCCAGCCGCAGCAGGAAGCAGGAAATCAATTCTCCCCGCGACCTCTTGCCCGCGTTCAGGAAGGTCGGTGTCGCAGGCTGGAACCGGCCCGAGATGATTTCTTCCATCAGGCGCAGGGCCTGGGTTTCGTCGCCCCGCGCCAGTGTCAGGGCGACCATGACCACCCGGTCCTCATAGCGTTCCAGATAGCGCTGCCCGTCGCGGGTCTTCAGAGTGTAGCTGGTGTAATACTTGAATGCGCCCAGGAAGGTGGGAAAGCGGAACTTGCGGGCATAGGCTTCGTCCCAGATCCGCCGTTGAAAGTTACGCGAATACTGGTCCAGCACGGTGGCTTCGTAATAGCCTTCGTCTACCAGATAGCGCAGCTTTTCCTCAAGATTGTGAAAGAACACCGTGTTCTGGTTCACATGTTGCAGGAAATACTGGCGCGCAGCCATGCGGTCGGCTTCGAACCGGATACGGCCATCGGCGTCATAAAGGTTCAGCATCGCATTCAGCGCATGGTAATCCAGCGCAGGTTTCACGGTTCCGTCAGGCATGGGCTCTCCAGAAAGTGTCAAGCCCGTCGCGGACGCGGGCAATATCGGTTTCGGTTCCTGCCAACTCGATCCTGTAGAGCAGCGGAACCTGGCATTTTGCAGCGATCACATCGCCTGCGCTGGCGTAGAACCGGCCGAAGTTGCGGTTCCCGGTGCCGATCACGCCACGGATCAGCGCACGCCGGGCCGGATCGTTCAGGAAGTGGATCACCTGCTTTGCGACCGCCCCGCGCCCTTCGCCATCACCATAAGTCGGGCAGATCAGGACATAGGGCCGGTCGGGCAATGGCGTCGGGTCGGCGGAACGGATCGGGATGCGCAGGGCGGGCAGGCCCAGCCGCGTGACGAAACGCGCAGTATTGCCCGAGGCCGAGGAATAATAGACCAGCCCGCCCATTGCTGCATCAGGCCAGCCGACCGATCATGTCGGGGCGGAATCCGGCCCAATGCGCCTCGCCCGCCATCACGACCGGGGCCTGACGATAGCCAAGGCCGGTGACAAGCTGCATGGCTTCGGCATCTTCGGTCAGGTCGATCACGCTGTAGGCGATGCCACGGGCATCCAGTGCGCGGGTGGTGGCGGTGCATTGCACGCAGGCCGGTTTCGAATAGACGGTGATGGTCATGCCTTCTGTCCCCATTCTTGTCTTTTGTCGCGTGGGAATGGGCACAGCCGTCCGGCCTTGCGTCCGGTGTCGTATCTGGTGCCCCGTGCCCGCCGCGCGGTTTGGTTCAGTCGCGTCATGGCAGGTCTTCTGACTCGCGGATCATCGCTTGGCTGGCCTTCCCAGGTGTCCCGACCCAGTGGCAATCAGCCTCGCTCGCCGCTTACAGCTGCGGGGGCAGTGCCGGAATCTCACCGGCTTCCCATTTTCACCCCGAGTCGCCCCAGGGAACCATAACGCTATCATTAGCGATGCTGCTGCCCGCGTTGTCAATATGTAGTTCAGATGTCGGGGATCGGCTGTCGCAATCTTCAGTTATTGCCCGCCTTGGGCGCTGAAAATGACCGCGGTGAATCCCGCAGTCCGCGTGATCCGGTCTGATCCGGGACAGATGCGATTCGGCTATGCCAAGGCCGCGCTGATGGCCGCACGGCAGAAATCGCGGCTTTAGGGGATATTCTGCGGGAAGCTTGAGGTCGCCGGAGGAGTGGGCGACGGCTCCATGAATCGAAGGTCCGACGCAAATCATCAACACGTCATGGCTATTGCTGGCGACCCCGGCAGGACTTGAACCTGCAACCTTCCCCTTAGGAGGGGGACGCTCTATCCGTTGAGCTACGGGGCCTTGGCCTTTCAATGCACAAAGCGATGCGCCAAGGCAACTGTGCGATGTTCGGGGCGGGAAAAAAGATAAGGGGGAGTGAGTTTTGGCCCACCACTCCCCCCTTGGGCCAATGCGTCTTCTTGAGAGCTTGCAGGACGCAGTGGTTGTCGTCGGCCTCATCGCCGTTAGCGCTATCATTAACATGGAATTGCCGCTTGGACAAGGGGCAGATTTGGCGCTAACAAAGAGGAAAGAGCTTTCTGGACAGCACCCTTGCCGAAGATGCCCACCCCCGATCCACGCCGCACCCTGACCCTTCGGGACGTGTCCGAGGCATCCGGCGTCAGCGAGATGACCGTCAGCCGGGTGCTGCGCCATCGTGGCGATGTCAGCGATGCCACGCGCGAACGGGTGCTGGAGGCGGCGCGGTCGCTGGGCTATGTGCCGAACAAGATTGCCGGGGCGCTGGCGTCGCAGCGGGTCAACCTTGTCGGCGTGATCATCCCGTCGCTGTCGAACATGGTGTTCCCCGAAGTAATGACGGGTATCTCGGAAGTGCTTGAAGATACAGGGCTTCAGCCTGTCGTCGGGGTGTCGAACTACTTCCACGACCGCGAAGAGCAGGTGATCTACGAGATGCTGTCCTGGCGGCCTTCGGGACTGATCCTGGCGGGGGTCGAGCATTCCGAAGCGGCGCGCGCCATGCTGGCTCAGGCCGGCATTCCGATCGTCGAGATCATGGACATCGACGGAGAACCCGTTGATTCCGCAGTGGGAATTTCCCATCATCGCGCCGGGCGGCAGATGGCCGAGGCGATCATTGCCGCCGGGTATCGCCGTATTGCCTTTCTGGGCACCCACATGCCCGATCTGGACACTAGGGCGCGCAAGCGGCTGGAGGGGTTCGAGGAGGCGCTGTCGCGGGCCGGGCTGGCGTTGGTGGACCGGGAATATTACGCGGGCGGATCGTCGCTGTTGCAGGGCCGGGCGATGACAAAGGCGCTGCTGGACCGCACGCCGGACGTGGATTTTCTGTATTACTCCAATGACATGATCGGCGCGGGCGGCCTGCTGTGGTGCCTGGATCAGGGGCTGGACGTGCCCGGCAAGATCGGCCTTGCGGGCTTCAACGGCATGGAGTTGCTGGACGGGCTGCCACGCAAGCTGGCGACGATGGACGCCTGCCGGTTGGAGATCGGCCAGAAATCGGCCGAGATCATCGCAGGCAAGCGCCCCGGCGGGGTGATCGGCGGCGAGGTGATCGAACTGACCCCGACACTGGATCTGGGCGATACGATCCGACGCGGCTGACCCCGCGGCGCAGGGGCATCAACCGGCTGATCCTGAACGGAATCCTGGGTCTGGAGAACGTCTGGCCTGCGTATGGTTCGCGTATGGCAAAGGTATGGCTGTTGCGCCGCCGAAAACCGCGCTGATGGTGTTCGGAAACCTGCCGCACGGGGCTAACCGACGATCAGCCGCCCGCCGTCATGGCCGGTGATCCGGGCAGTGACGATCTGGCCTTCGGGTTGGTCGGTGCCAAAGGCAACCTCGGTGAACTGCTCGGTCCGGCCGATCCTTGGCCCTTCGGTCAGCACATGATGGCGGAGACCATGTTGCGCAGCCAGATGCCGGGCCAGCGCGGTATCTCCTGCCGCTCGCAACTGTGCGGCACGCTCCTTGATCAGCGGGCCTTTCACCTGAGGCATCCGCGCTGCCGGGGTGCCCTTGCGCGGGCTGAAGGGAAAGACATGCAGGAAGGTCAGGCCGCAATCCTGAACAAGCCGCAACGAGTTTACGAACATCTCATCGGTTTCAGTGGGAAAGCCTGCGATGATGTCCGCTCCGAACACCATGTCGGGGCGCAGGCGGCGCGCCTCTTCGCAGAAGCGTATGGCATCGTCGCGCAGATGGCGGCGTTTCATCCGCTTCAGGATCATGTCATCGCCGGCCTGCAGCGACAGGTGCAGATGCGGCATCAGCCGGGGTTCGGCCGCAATGGCCTGCATCAGGTTTTCATCCGCCTCGATGCTGTCGATGCTGCTGATCCGCAGGCGCGTCAGGTCGGGCACCAGACGCAGGATGCGCATAACCAGATCGCCCAGCCGGGGCGTGCCGGGCAGGTCCGCGCCCCATGAGGTCAGGTCCACGCCCGTCAGCACGACTTCAAGAAAACCCTTGTCGACCAGTCGCTTGATCTGTTCGATCACCACCCCGGCGGGGACGGAGCGCGAGTTGCCGCGGCCAAAGGGGATGATGCAGAAGGTGCAGCGGTGGTCGCAGCCGTTCTGCACCTGGACATAGGCGCGGTGGCGGCCGAACCCGTCGATCAGATGCCCTGCGGTTTCGCGCACCGACATGATGTCATCGACCTGCACCCGTTCGGTGTTGCCGATCAGATCGGGTACGGACAGGGATTTCCAGGTTTCAGCCTGCATCTTTTCATGGTTGCCGATCACGCGGGCCACTTCGGGCATGGCGGCAAAGGTTTCCGGCTCCGTCTGTGCGGCGCAGCCGGTGACGATGACCTGCGCACCGGGATTTTCGCGCGACAAGCGACGGATTTCCTGCTTGGCCTTGCGCACGGCCTCGGCCGTAACCGCACAGGTGTTCACAATGATCGTGCCATCGAGCCCGGCAGCCTCGGCCAGTTCCCGCATTGCCTCGGTCTCATAGGCATTCAGGCGGCAGCCGAGGGTGGCAAAGACCGGCGGGGTGGGGGCAGCGTCACGCATGGGCGGCCAGCAGGTCGGGCGACAGCCAGCCGTCGAAGACACGCGCAACCGGGCCGGTCAGCCAGACACCATCGTCGCGCCAGTCGACCTCAAGCAGCCCGCCATCCATCTGCAACGCAACCTGCCGCCCGGTCAGGCCGCGCAGATGGGCGGCAACGGCAGTGGCGCAGGCCCCGGAGCCGCAGGCCAGAGTGACGCCCGCCCCCCGCTCCCACACCCGCATGCGCAGACGGCCGGGGGCGATGAGCGAGGCGAATTCCACATTGGTGCGCTGCGGGAACAGCGGATCATGTTCCAGCGCGTGGCCGCGCGTGGCCAGATCCACCGCCTCGGCATCCGGCACGAAGAAGACGCAATGCGGATTGCCCATGCCGATGGCAACAGGATCGCCGGGCAGCGGCAGGTGCAGCGGATCGGTGTCATGCGCCAGCGGGACAGCGGCCCAGTCCAGCTGCGGCGGCCCCATGTTGACGCTGACCCGGCCGTCGGCCAGACGTTCGGCCTGCAGCAGCCCGCGCTCGGTGCGGATGGTGGCATGGGTCTTGCCCTGCAGGATGTGATCGGCCACGCAGCGGGTGGCATTGCCGCAGGCCCCGGCGCGGCTGCCGTCGCTGTTCCAGAAGTCCAGCGCGATGTCGGCATCGTCGCAATCGCGGATCTCGGCCAGCTGATCGAACCCGACACCCCGATTGCGGTCGCCCAGGGCACGGGCCAGCGCGGGCGTGGTGATGCCCGCGCCCCGCGCCCCGCGCCCGCGCGAGTCGATCACGACGAAATCATTGCCCGCGCCATGCATTTTCATGAAGGCCAGGCCCTTGGAGGCATCCATCCGGGTCATGGCCGCGATATACGCCCGCCGCAGAGAATTTGCCAGAGCCCGCGCATTTTCGCCCTTGACCCCCGGCCAGCATGACCCTATCCACCCCCCGCGTGGGGCCGGTAGCTCAGTTGGTAGAGCAGCTGACTTTTAATCAGCGGGTCACAGGTTCGAATCCTGTCCGGCTCACCACTTCCTCTATTTGTCGCTGGTCATCCGTTTTGGGAACTTTGGCCACGAACAATGGGCACCGGGCGGCTTTGTGACCGAAAAATCCGCTGCCTGGGCATCAGAAGCGTGACAACGACATTGCGATACCCATCCTGGGAAGTGGTGGCTGGACAGTTGCCTGTTGGCATCAGCCAACTTGCCACCGAAAGCATGCGAGTTCACCAGCGTCGTTGCTTTGGCCTCACCAGAGTGCCGCTTGAAGACGCGGACAGCCGGTCCTTAGCCGTCGGCCGGGCTCGGCCTGCGCTGCCTGGCCGCATCCCCAAAAGCTGACACTCGGCTGGGGCCACAGCGAAATCCCGGCCATGATGGCAGACATGCGGGACGAAGCGACGGTAGGAGCGCCCCTGTTTTCGACCTTCGAGATGAAGTCCCGGCTGGGTCAACAGCGGCGTCAGCCTCCCCGGCCAGCGCCCGATCGCCCCCCGTCACCGATTGGGGATGGGCGCTTCTGCGCCGTCACTCTTCCGTTCAACCCGCAGGAGAGACCGCACCATAAAGCGCGGATTGCGCACCGCTGGATGTACCCACTGCGGTCGGGCGCTGGCCTTC
This sequence comes from Paracoccaceae bacterium, assembly GCA_036745335.1. Taxonomy (GTDB): domain Bacteria; phylum Pseudomonadota; class Alphaproteobacteria; order Rhodobacterales; family Rhodobacteraceae; genus Pseudogemmobacter. The sequence goes on along the minus strand of DAIOGH010000006.1, from coordinate 107,772 downwards.
CGTTGCTTCCAAATCCCAGCCCTCAGAAAAGGGCTCACCCCCCTGCGTTCCAGAATGCCGGGGTCACGGGGTAAGTCGGCACATATCAGACAGCCCGTTGCACCGCACTGGACAGCCATACGTCAGCCATACGCAAGCCATACCTTCTCCAGACGCCCCGCATATCCACCCCTGCGGCGGAATCCTTTGCGTCCCCCGCCCCCCGGCCCTATCCTGCGGAAATCATGCCCGCCCTCTGCCGCGACTGCCTGACCGCCTTCGACAGCGGCGCCCGCTGCCCCTCCTGCCGCTCTCCGCGCGTGCTGGCGCACCCCGAGCTGGACCGGCTGTCCATCGCCCATATGGATTGCGACGCCTTCTATGCCAGCGTTGAAAAGCGTGACAATCCGGCCCTGCGCGACCAGCCGGTCATTGTCGGCGGCGGGCAGCGGGGTGTTGTCTCAACCTGTTGTTATATTGCCAGAATTCAAGGCGTGCGCTCTGCGATGCCGATGTTTCAGGCAATGAAGCTGTGCCCGCAAGCGGTGGTGATCAAGCCGCGCATGTCCGCCTATGCCGAAGCCAGTCGCGCCATAAGGGCGATGATGGAGGTGCTGACACCGGCCATCGAACCCCTGTCGCTGGACGAGGCCTTTCTTGACCTGACCGGCACCGAACGTCTGCACGGTGCCCCGCCCGCCGTCCTGCTGGCACGGCTGACGAAGCGGATGGAAGACGAACTGGGCCTTACCGGATCAGTAGGGCTGTCGCACAACAAGTTCCTGGCCAAGATCGCCAGCGATCTGGACAAGCCGCGCGGCTTTTCGGTGATCGGGCAGGCGGAAACCGCCAACTTCCTGAAAAACAAGCCAGTTCGGATCATCTGGGGGGTGGGGACCGCCACGCAGGCCGCGCTGGAGAAGGCCGGCATCCGCACCATTTCGGATCTGTTGCGCTGGGATCGGGCCGACCTGACCGCCCGCTTCGGCCATATGGGCGACCGGCTCTGGCATCTGGCGCGAGGGCAGGATCAGCGCCGGGTCAACCGCGACGAAAAACCGAAGTCGATCAGCAAGGAGACCACGTTTTTCGAGGATACCGCCGACCCGGACATTCTGGACGGCCATCTTTGGCGACTGTCCGAACAGGTGGCCGACCGGGCCAAGGCCAAGGATCTGGCCGGGCGGACGGTGACGCTGAAGCTGAAGAAGGGCGATTTCCAGTTGGTGACGCGGCGGTTGTCGCTGGGCGATCCGACGCAGCTGACCGACCGTATCTATCGCGCCGCCCGCAGCCTGTTCGACCATGCCCCCGCAGGGCCGTTTCGGCTGATCGGCGTCGGCATTTCCGATCTGGCTGCGGGGGACGAGGCCGACAAGGCCGCCGACCTGCTGGACCCTGATGCCGCGAAACGCGCGGCGGTCGAACGCGCCTCGGATGGCATCCGCGCCCGGTTCGGCAAGGATGCGATCATCCGGGGACGGGCGCTGCGCTGAACCGCAGCCTATTCCGCCGCCAGCGGCACCACCTGTTCGAAGCCACCGCAGATGTCGGCCACGACAGTGCCGATCCGCTGGCGGAAGGTCTCGAATCCGGCCAGCGGTTCGATCCGCGCCTCGTCCATGTAAAGCGCGCGGTCGATCTCGACCTGCACCACATGCACCCGGCGAGACGGGCGGCCATAGGCCTGCGCCACATAGGCCCCGGCAAAGGGCGCGTTGCGCACCACATGCAGCCCGGCCCCGGCAAAGGCGGCCTCGATCCGGTCGACCACATCACGGCCTGCCGCGGCGCCGAACCGGTCGCCCAACACCACATCGGGGCGCGGCTGGCCGGGGCGAGTATGGCTTTCCAGCGCCTCGTGCGGCATCGAATGGCAGTCGATCAGCACCGCCTCGCCAAAGCGGGCGCGCGTCGCGTCGATCAGCCGGCGCAGGGCGTCGTGATAGGGGTGCCAGCACTGGCGCAACCGGGCCTCGGCCTCGTCCCGGCTGATCTTGCCGGCATGGATCGCCCGGCCACCGGCTACGACGCGGGGAATCACCCCCAGGCCAGAAGAGATGCGCGGATTGTGGGCATTGCGTCCGACGCCCTCGATCACCGCCGGGTCAAGCTCGTCCGCAGCCCGGTTCAGGTCGACAAAGGCGCGCGGCACCCGTGCCGCCAGAAGCGGCGCGCCAAAGGCGGGGGCGGCAGCGAACAGACGGTCGACAAAGGCATCTTCCGAGGACCGGATCGCCAGCCGGTCCAGTGGGGTGGCGGCGAGAAAACCAGCCGGATACGCAGACCCAGAATGCGGCGAGGCAAAGACCACCGGCACGCTCTGGCGGTCCGGCAGATGCAGATCATAGACGGCGTGATCGTTCTCCGGCACCCTTGCCCCGCTTGTCCTGTCGCCCGGTTGGGGGCGGCCACAGCTTTGGTATAGCGGCTTTCGCGCGAAAGCCAAAACCCCTTGCGGGCGCGCTGCAAGCTGGCTATAGACCCGGCTGACCGACGCGGTTCGCCCCGCGTCCTTTTCGTTTCGGCGCGAAGGACGGGCGAATCGGACGGCAGCGTGGGCGGTTAGCTCAGCGGTAGAGCACTACGTTGACATCGTAGTGGCCACTGGTTCGATCCCAGTACCGCCCACCATTCGCCGCCCCCGGATCCGGGGGCATGGGATTCAACTGGCGCGGGATGCGCGCCGCGAAATGGGAGGGACGACCATGAAGGTTGCCAACTCGCTCCGCTCGCTGAAGACGCGTCACCGCGATTGCCAGGTCGTGCGCCGCAAGGGCCGGGTCTATGTGATCAACAAGACGCAGAAGCGCTACAAAGCCCGTCAGGGCTGAGCGCTTCCGACTGATCGGAACACTGAACAGGGCCGTCCATGGGAAACCGGGGCGGCCTTTGTCTTTGCGGGGTGAGGAAGCCACCGCAGCCGCAAAAAAGGTCTATCCGAGAATAGGAGGCGGACGGCGAATACTACGTCACGTTACGCTATTGATTTTGTGTAAGATTACACCAGTTCTCAGTGCGGTTTTTACACGAATCCAACATCTTAGGCTGCGGTGCGTTACATTTTTAGCGTTGTAACGAAGTGCGAACTATGCAAAATGAAGAGGCCCGCTTTCGCGGGCCTCAAGCGCAGATGACGCCTACCGTGAGAAGTCGAACGTCAACTGTCGTGGCCTCGGGAAGCGGCGGGTATGTGCTCGCACATGCTCCCGCTTTCCGAGCCTTTGACGCCAGTATGTCCTTACGGGCACCATGGCATTCCTCCTAATTTGAGGGCGTCGCTAGCGTTGCGACGACGATCAAGGCCGGAGCAGCCTAGATAGCAATACTTTGTACCTCACCTGTAAATGCAGATCACACGCACGACAACTTGCCGCCGTAGCAGATTTAGTGTCTGCGCTACGTCTGGATCATACCACTTGTCACAGTCGATCTTCCAACGCTTTATTGGTGTCTTGACTGGATTTTCAGGCTTGACGGTTTCACGCCAATGCACCTCAATCCCGCCTTTCGCCAGACGCCCGCCGAAGACAACCTGGCCTTCGCCCGCGCGCGCGGCTTCGGTATCCTCTCGGTCAACGGCCCGGATGGCCCGCTGATGGCGCATGTGCCCTTTCTGCTGTCGCCCGACGCCACTCATGCCGATCTGCATCTGGCCCGGTCCAACCCCATCGCCCGCGCCGGGCTGCCCTTGCCCGCCGTGATCGCGGTCTCTGGCCCCGATGCCTATGTCTCGCCGGATTTCTACGGCCCGCATGATCAGGTGCCGGATCAGGTGCCGACCTGGAACTATGTCGCCGTCCATCTGCGCGGGCAGCTGGAGCCCCTGCCGCCCGAAACCCTGCGCGCCCATGTCGATGCACTGTCGGCCGAGCATGAGGCCCGGATCACGGACAAGCGGCCCTGGACCAGCGCCAAGATGACGCCGGGAGCCATCGAGAGGCTGATGCGGATGATCCTGCCGTTCCGGCTGCGGATCGCGTCGGTCGATGGCACATGGAAGCTGAACCAGAACAAGCCTTCCGATGTGCGGTCCCGCGCGGCGGCGGCCCTTGCAACGGGCACCCCCGGCGCGCAGGCGATTGCGGCGCTGATGCGCGGCTTGCCCGAATAGCCGCAAGGATAGCCAACCTTGCCGCCCTGGCATCGGGCCGTTTACAGCCGCCCCCTTCGCCCCTAGCATCGGCGGCAGTTTCAGGAGGGTTGCCATGCCACTGCCCCTTGCCCCGCTTCTGCCCCTTGCCCTGCGTCTGGGGGCCGCCGCCTCGGTCGGCTATGCCGTGACGGCCTGGGTCAAGCGGCACCGCTTTCCGGGCCGCACCGATCAGCGGGCCGAAGATGCGCTGGACGATCTGGGCGAAGGCATCAGCCTGCACCGCCCGGCAGACCGCACGGACGACGGGCAGACCAATGCCAGCGCAAGGCTCCGCCGGGTCATCCGCTTTCGCGGCCGCAGCTATGAGCTGGACGCCGGTCTGGTCGCCCGCCTGCGCCTGCGCGAGACCGGCGCACGCGAGACCGGCGAATGAAGCTGTTTTCATCGCCGACGTCGCCCTTTGTGCGCAAGGTGCTGGTGCTGATCCGTGAGGCGGGACTCGAGGGCATCGACCTGATCCCGGTGGCAGGAAATCCCATCGCGCCGGGTGATCTGCCGGTGGATCACAACCCCTTGGGCAAGATTCCGGCGCTGCTGCTGGATGACGGCCGCGCGCTGTATGACAGCCGGGTGATCTGCCGCTATCTGGATCATCACGCAGGGGCCGGGCTTTATCCGCAGGGCGATGCGCTGTGGCACGTGCTGGCGCAGGAGGCGATGGCCGACGGCATGATGGAAGCGGCGGTGCTGATGGTTTACGAATCGCGGCTGCGCCCGGAAGAGCGCCGCCATGCCCCCTGGGTCGAGGCGCAATGGACCAAGATCGCGCGGGCGCTGGACAGCGCAGAGGATTGGGCCGGGCGGACCGGAAGCCCCGCACTGGACATGGGGCAGATCGCGCTGGCGGTGGCCTTGGGCTACCTGGACTTTCGCCATTCCGACCGAAGCTGGCGGCAGGGGCATCCGGCGCTGGCGGAATGGCAGGCCGCCATTTCCGCACGGCCCGCTTTTCAGGCCACGGTTCCGCAGGGTTAGCGCCATCAGGGTGGTCTGTCGGGGCCGACCGCGCGCCCCAACGGCCACAACCTTGGAAAAACGCCGGAAGATGCGCGGCAAATCGGCATCTGCGCGGCTTTGTCCGCTGGACGACCTGCGCGCCCTTGTCTAATAGACCGAAGTTGCAGGGTCTCGGGCAACCGGGGCCCCCGAATTCCATGGGTCGTCTCACCGCGGCCCCGCAAGGGAGAGGAACTCGTGTCCCACGCAGAATCTGACGCAGGCACCCGCAGAGATTTTCTGTACTACGCCACGGCCGGAACCGGCGCCGTCGTGACCGGCGCGGCAGTCTGGCCGCTGGTCAACCAGATGAACCCCTCGGCCGACACCCGCGCCATGGCGTCGATCTATGTCGATGTGTCGGGCGTTCAAGTGGGCACTCAACTGACCGTGAAATGGCGTGGCAAGCCGGTGTTCGTGCGCCGCCGCACGCCCGAAGAGATCGAAGCCGCCCGCGCCGTTGCGATGGATGACTCGACGCTGATCGACAAGGGCGCGGAAAACCACAACAAACCGGGGGCCGATGCGTCGGACACCAACCGCACGCTGGACGAGGCGGGCGAATGGCTGGTGATGATCGGTGTCTGCACCCATCTGGGCTGCGTGCCGATCGGCAATGGCGCTGGCGAGTTCGGCGGCTGGTTCTGCCCCTGCCATGGGTCGCACTACGACACGGCGGGTCGCATCCGCAAAGGCCCGGCACCGCGCAACCTTGAGGTGCCGCTGGCGCAGTTCACCGACGAAACAACGATTCTTCTGGGCTGAGGCAGAGATCCATGGCTGGTATCCCCCACGACCACTACGAACCCAGAACCGGCATCGAGAAATGGCTGCACAAGCGCCTGCCCGTTGTCGCCCTGGCTTATGACACGCTGATGATTCCCACCCCCCGCAACCTGAACTGGATGTGGATCTGGGGCATCGTGCTGGCCTTCTGCCTGGTGTTGCAGATCGCCACCGGCATCGTTCTGGCGATGCACTACACGCCGCATGTCGACATGGCCTTCGCCAGCGTCGAGCATATCATGCGCGACGTGAACGGCGGCCACATGCTGCGTTATCTGCATGCCAACGGCGCATCGCTGTTCTTCTTTGCCGTCTATCTGCACATCTTCCGCGGCCTCTACTACGGCAGCTACAAGGCCCCGCGCGAAGTGACCTGGATCATCGGCATGATCATCTATCTTCTGATGATGGCCACCGGTTTCATGGGCTATGTGCTGCCCTGGGGCCAGATGTCGTTCTGGGGTGCCACGGTCATCACCGGCCTGTTCGGGGCCATCCCCGGCATCGGGCCGACCCTGCAAGAGTTCCTGCTGGGCGGGCCTGCGGTGGACAATGCCACGCTGAACCGCTTCTTCTCGCTGCACTACCTTCTGCCCTTCGTGATCGCGGCACTGGTCGCCGTTCACATCTGGGCCTTCCACAACACCGGCAACAACAACCCGACGGGTGTTGAAGTGCGCCGCGGGTCCAAGGAAGAGGCGCAGAAGGACACGCTGCCGTTCTGGCCCTATTTCGTGATCAAGGACCTGTTCGCGCTGGCCGTGGTGCTGGTGGTGTTCTTCGCCATCGTCGGCTTCATGCCCAACTATCTGGGCCACCCCGACAACTATATCGAGGCGAACCCGCTGGCGACGCCCGCGCATATCGTGCCGGAATGGTATTTCCTGCCGTTCTACGCGATCCTGCGCGCCTTCACCGCCGATGTCTGGGTGGTGATCCTGGTCGAATGGATCAGCTTCGGCATCATCGACGCCAAGTTCTTCGGCGTACTGGCGATGTTCGGCGCAATTGCCGTCATGGCGATCGTGCCCTGGCTGGATACCTCGTCTGTGCGGTCGGGCCGCTATCGCCCGATGTTCAAATGGTGGTTCGCGCTGCTGTGCATCGACTTCGTGGTGCTGATGTGGTGCGGGGCCATGCCGGCAGAACCGCCCTATGACTGGATCTCGCTGATCGCCTCGGCCTACTGGTTCGCCTATTTCCTGATCATCCTGCCGCTGTTGGGGGTGCTTGAAAAACCCCTGCCGCAGCCCGCGACGATCGAGGAAGACTTCAAGGCCCATTACCCCCACGCGGCCGAGTGACGGAAAGGATCAAGCCAACATGTTCCGCAAGATCGCAATCACTGCCGTCGCCGCGCTGACGATGTCCATGGGCATGGCCCGCGCGGCCGGAGACGGTGGCCATGTCGAGGATGTGGCTTTCAGCTTCGAAGGCCCGTTCGGCAAGTTCGACCAGTTCCAGCTGCAACGCGGCCTTCAGGTCTATACCGAGGTCTGTTCGGCCTGCCACGGCATGAAATTCGTGCCGATCCGGTCCCTGGCCGATCCGGGTGGCCCCGAGTTGCCCGCCGATCAGGTCCGTGCCTATGCGGCGTCGCTGGACGCCGTGGTGCTGCCCGACGGGACCGAACGCCCGCGCGAATGGACCGACAAGTTCCCCACCCGATCGGGTGAGGGAATGGGGCCGGACCTGTCGCTGATGGCCAAGGCCCGCGCCGGGTTCCACGGCCCCTATGGCACCGGGATCAACCAGATGTTCAAGGGCATCGGCGGGCCGGAATATATCGTCTCGATCCTGACCGGCTATACCGGCGAAGAGATCGAGGAAGCGGGGTCGGTGTTCTATGAGAACCACGCCTTCCCCGGCGGCAAGATCGCCATGTCGCCCCCGCTGGAGGATGGCCGGGTGGAATATGCCGACGGTCATGACAATTCGGTTCATCACATGGCCGAGGATGTCACCGCCTTCCTGATGTGGGCGGCCGAGCCGCATATGATGGCGCGCAAACAGGCCGGTTTCGTCGGCGTCACCATGCTGGTGCTGCTGTCGGCTCTGCTTTACCTGACCAACAAGAAGCTGTGGGCCAAGGCCAAGGGCAAGACCTTTACCGCCTGATCCCGGCCATAGACGGATAACCCCCCGTCCGGGCAACCGGGCGGGGGTTTTTCGTTTCCTGTTTTCGACGAAAGATCGTGGCGCTACGATCCAAGATAGTGGCGCAGGGCGGGGGGTGGATCGGCAAACAGCGCCTCCGTCGGCGCGGGCGGATGGGCGATTCCGTCCGCCACCAGAACGGTCTGGTCGGCGATCCGCCGGGCATCCGCAGGATCATGCGTCACCATAAGCAGCGTTGCGCCGGTTTCGTCGGTCACTTCTGCCACCAGATCCAACATGTCGGTCTTCAGCGCCGGGCCAAGCGCGGCAAAAGGTTCGTCCAGCAACAGCAGCGGCCGCGCGCGCAGGAGTGCCCGCGCCAGCGCCGCGCGGCCGATCTGCCCCCCCGACAGTTGCGCGGGCTTGCGGTCGCCCAGTCCGCCCAGTCCCACGCGGGCCAGCGCACGGTCGACCTCGGCCCTCTGCCCGGCCGTCAGCCGCAGGTCGGGGCGCAGGCCCATCGCGGCATTCTGCGCCACCGTCAGATGCGGGAACAGGTTCTGGTCCTGGAACAGGATGGTCAGCGGCCGCGCGCCGGGGGGCAGTTGCCCGATGTCCTGGCCATCCCAGAGCACCCGGCCCGCAACCGGCGGAAAGAACCCCGCGATGGCCGACAGGAGCGAAGATTTCCCCGCCCCCGACGGGCCGATCAGCGCCAGTTTCGCGCCCCGCGCGGCCTGCCAGTCGGCGGTCAGGCGGAAGTCGCCCTGCATCAGTTCGATACCGTCAAGCCGCAGCATGGCGTCCCCTTCGATCCATGATCCAGAACAGCGCAAGACTGGCCGTCACCAGCAGAAGCGAGGCCCCTGCCGCCGCCTCCATCCGGTAGGCCGCTGTCAGCCGCTGGATCACCAGCGGCAACGTGGCCTGCTGCTCTCCGGCAAACAGCGCGATGACGCCCAGATCGCCCATCGACAGCGCCGCCACCAGCCCGGCGGCAAACCCCAAGGGGCGCGCCAGTCGCGGCAGGATCAACAACCGCAACCGGGCCGGGCCGCGCAGGTCCAGACTGTCGGCCAGCCTGCCGTAATCGGCCTTCAGGGCAAGGGCCTCGGGCGCCAGCAGGCGAAAGGCGAAGGGCAGCGCCAGCAGGGCGTTGACCATGACCGTGACCGGCAGCGCCAGGCTTGTCGGCGGCGCAAGGGGGTGCACAAGCAGGAACAGCCCGGTGCCCAGCACCAGCCCGCTGGTCGCCAGCGGCAGGGCGGCGGCGATGTCCAGCCAGCGCAGGCCCCGCGCCGCCCCCAAAGCCAGCCCCAGCGCCGCGCCGAGGGTCAGCAGAACCGAGGCCAGTGCCACCAGAACCGACCGCGCCAGCGCGGGCCAGACCTGCGCGGGCAGATCCATCAGCCCCGGTGCGCCCTTGATCACCACTGCGGCCATCGGGGCCAGCAGGAACAGCGCCGCCAGCCCCAGCGCCAGCGCATCGGCCCCAAGACGCCAGCCTGCGGGCGCGGTCAACGGGATTTCCCGGTCCAGCCCGGCGCCAAAGCCCGCCTGCCGCGCCGCCGCCCAGGCCGCCAGCGCCGCCGCCCCGCCGACCAGCACCTGCACAAGCGCCAGCCCCGCCGCATGGGCCAGATCGAAATCGAAGCGCACCGCCTGATAGATCGCCAGTTCCAGCGTGGTGGCGCGCGGCCCGCCGCCCAGGATCAGCGCGACGGCAAACGAGGTCAGGCACAGCGCAAAGACAGTGGCCAGCGCGCCTGGCAGCACCTCGGCCAGCATCGGGCGTTCCAGATGGCGGAAGGTCTGCGCCGGAGTGAAGGACAGGCTTTCGGCCAGCCGGAACCGTTCGGCCGGGATGGCCAGCCAGCCTTGCAGGATCATCCGGGTGGCCAGCGGCAGGTTCAGGAAGACATGGGCGATCAGCACGCCTTGCAGCCCATAGATCGACAGCGCGGGCAGACCCAGCGCCGACAATGCGGCGTTGACCGCCCCGCCGCGCCCGAACAGCGCCAGAAGCCCCATCACCGCCACGATCACCGGCAGCAGAAAGGGGGCCCCCATCAGGGTGATCAGCGCCGACCGGCCGGGAAACCGCCGCCTTGCCAGCGCGCGGGCGACCGGCACCGCCAGAGCGACCGAGATCAGGGCCGACAGCGCCGCCTGCCAGAGGGTAAAGCGCAGCGCCGCCCAGTCGGCGGGCGACAACGACAGCCCGCCCGCACGAAAGGCCACCGCAGCCAGCGGGGCCGCGACCAGAAGGACCGCGACGGCCCCTATTGCGCGAGCGCCGCTTGCCATTCCGCCAGCGCCGGGTCGCGCGCCGCCTGTGCCTCTTCGGCACCAAGCAGCAGGGATGTTTCGGGGCGAGAGGTCTCGAACCCCTCGGGCAGCGGGATTTCGGCCGCCGGATACATCCAGTTGGTCGTCGGGATCACCGCCTGGAACTCCGGCGTCTGGGTGAAGGCCAGGAAGGATTTCGCCAGATCGGGCTGGTCCGAGGCCGCCAGAACGCCCGCGAGTTCGATCTGGAGGTAATGGCCTTCGGAGAAGAGGGCCCAATCCTTCGTGTCGTCTCCTTCCGCGATCCGGTGATAGGCGGGCGAGGTGGTATAGGACAGCACCATATCCGCCTCGCCTTCAAGGAACAGGCCATAGGCCTCAGACCAGCCGGGGGTGACGGTCAGGATGTTGTCGGCAAGGCCCGCCCAGACCCCGGCCGCGGCATCGCCATGGGCCGCCTTGACCCACATCAGCAGGCCAAGACCGGGGGTCGATGACCGGGGGTCCTGGATCACGATCTTCAGATCCGATGCCGCGAGATCGGCAAAGCTTTTCGGGGGTTCGGGCAGTTTCGTGCGGTCAAAGACGAAAGCGAACCAGCCCCAATCGTAGGGCAGGAACAGCGGGTCGTCATAGGGCAGGGGCAGGGCCGTCGCGGCAGGCTGGCCATGCGGCGCGAACAGGCCGGTCGCGGCGGCGGCAGCGGTCAGGTTGGTGTCCAGACCAAGGACGACATCAGCCTCGGACGCCGGACCTTCCAGTTGCAGCCGGGCCAGCAGGGCCGCGCCATCGCCACCGGCGACAAAACGCACATCACAGGAACAGCTTGCTTCGAAAGCCTTTTCCACGGCCGGGCCGGGGCCCCATTCCGAGATGAAGCTGTCATAGGTCAGCACGGTAAGCACGGGCGTTTCCGCTGCCGCCGGAAGGGCGAGACAGGAGACGAACGCCGCAAGGGAAATGCGCATCTTGGCACCTTTCTGTTGCGACGGATGGCCGGGCACAGGAGGTCTTCCGATGCACCTTCCCTCCGCCGGTATGAGCCGGTTCAGGTTCAACGGGTCCGCTTTCGCATCTCAGCCTGGTTGCCCAGACACCCCGAGGTGAGGCGGAGCATAGGGAAATGCCGGGCGGGTGCAAGGGGCGAAGACGGACCGGACGGCGGTCTTTGTTACGTCTTCCGGTCGCCTTTCTTGCGCCCTGATCTGGCAGAAGCCGCATCCTGGCAGGCGCGTGCCCTTTGGGATGAAGCCCTGACCGGGCTGGCAGCCGCCTCGGCAATCCCGGCCAGCGCCCCCCTTTGGGCGGGCGCTTCCGCGCCGTCGGATATCAGCCCCATCACCGAAGGGGCCGCACCATATGGCGTTGCTCCGCAGCATCGCAGGCACCCACCTGCGGCCCGGCGTGGGTCTCTGTCGCACGAAAGATCGACGGCCCGTCCCGCAACCGCTTTCAGACCGGCGCAAACCCGCCCTTGGCCGGGTCGAACTGTTCCAGCCCGCCTTCGCCCGTATCGGTCCACAGACCGTGCAGCGTCAGCCGCTCGCCCTCGACCGCCGCGCGGACGAAGGGGAAGGTCATCAGGTTTTCAAGGCTGGTCAGCACCGCCTGCTTTTCCAGCGCGGGCAGGATCTGGTCATCCGGCAGCGCGGCGACCTTCTCGAAACCGGGGCGCAGGATGTCCATCCAGCGGCCGACGAAGCTGGTCTTTTCCTCCAGTTGCGGCGCATGGCCCTTGCACATGTCATGACAGCCCTTGACGCCGCCGCAATTGGAATGCCCCAGCACCACGATATGCGCCACCCCCAGCGAGGTGACGGCATATTCCACCGCCGCCGAAGTGCCGTGATATTCACCATCCGGGTTATAGGGCGGCACCAGGCTGGCGACATTGCGATGGATGAAGAACTCTCCTTCATCCGCGCCGAAGATGCTGGTGACATGCACCCGACTATCGCAGCAGCTGATCACCATGGCGCGCGGATGCTGCCCGCTTTCCGCCAGACGCCGGAACCAGGCGCGGTTGTCCTGATAGGTGGTGGCGCGCCAGCCGTGAAAACGCTGGACCAGATAGGCGGGCAAGGGGCGGGCGTGATCCATGGAACCTCCGTCGGCTGCCCGTCATCTATGCCGCATTCGCAGAAAATTCGAGAGGCAAAATACCCCGACAGCCCGCAACCCGTAAGGAAGCATAAAGCACGGGCCGCGATGATGGGCACGGGTGTGAAGACGATCAGTGTGGGAAAGATCATGGAAAACGTAACGGCTCTGCATCCGGCAGAGCGTGTCCGTCAGGACGGCGAGGCGATTGCAGCCATCTACCGCAACCTTGGCACGGCGGCAGCCGAACAGATGGTGACGCGCGCCCTGGGTGAACTGGCGCTGGCCATGGCCGGGCTTGCCGCGCAGGTCAGGGCGCAGGAACTGGCCGATCTGTCCCGGCAGCTGAAACGGCTGCAACGCATGGCCGAGAATCTGGGCATGTTGTCGCTGTCCACCGTCGCGCAGGATACCCGTATTTGTCTTGACCGCTGCGACAGCACCGCCTTCAGCGCAGTCTGGGCACGGTTGCTGCGGGTGGCGGAACGATCGCTGGCGACCGACAAGGACTTTGCCGATCTCTCGGGTTGACCCATGGCGCCCGCCGGGGGGCTGCGCTAGGCTTCGGGCACCGGATCGACCAATACGGATGCCCCATGCCCGCCGCCCTGCCTGCTTTCTCCGCGCCTGATGCTCCTTCCCTGCCGCTTCACGTTGTTTCGCCCGAAGGGCTGGAGGCTTTGCTTGCCGCCTCTCCGCATGCCGACTGGCTGCGCGCCACCGGATTCGAGGCAGCTTTGGGCGAACTGCGGCTTCTGCCCGGTCCCGGCGGCATCGGCGGGGCGGTGGCGGGCCTCGGCACCGACAAGGCCCGCCGCCGCCAGCGTTTCGGCCTGGCCCGCGCCTTTGCCGCCCTGCCGGGGGGCGACTGGCATCTGGAAGGGCCGCTGACCCCGGCGCAGGCCGATGAGGCGGCACTGGCCGCGCTGCTGGCCGCCTATCGGTTCGACCGCTACCGCCCCGGCAAGACCGACAAACCTGCCGCGCGTCTCAAGGCTCCGGCCGGGGTGGATGCCCCACGCATCGCGGCAATGGTGGCGGGCGAATTCCTGACCCGCGACCTGATCAACACGCCCGCGCAGGACATGGGCCCGGCCGAACTGGAACAGGCCGCGCGCGATCTGGCCGCGGCACAGGGGGCGGCGATCCGGGTCGTGACCGGCGATGATCTTCTGGCGCAGAATTTCCCGATGATCCATGCCGTCGGCCGCGCCAGCCCCCGCGCGCCAAGGCTGATCGACCTGAGCTGGGGCGACAGCGGGCCAAGGCTGACGCTGGTCGGCAAGGGCGTCTGCTTCGACACCGGCGGGCTGAACATCAAGCCCTCCGGTGGCATGAGCCTGATGAAAAAGGACATGGGCGGGGCCGCCACCGTGCTGGGCCTGGCGCAGATGATCATGGCGCTGCGCCTGCCCCTGCGGCTGCGGGTGCTGATCCCGGCGGTCGAGAATGTGATCTCGGGCAATGCGCAGAAGCCAAAGGACATCCTGACCAGCCGCAAGGGCCTGACGGTCGAGGTGAACGACACCGATGCCGAGGGACGCCTGGTGCTGGCCGATGCGCTGGCGCTGGCGGCCGAAGACGGCTGCGAGGCGCTGATCTCGATGGCGACGCTGACCGGTGCGGCGCGGGTGGCGGTGGGCCCCGACCTTGCCCCCTATTACACCGATGACGAAGGCATGGCGCAGGCGCTGGAGGCGGGCGCGAAGGCGGGCTTCGATCCGGTCTGGCGACTGCCTTTCCACGATGGCTACGAAGCCGTGATCGAGCCGGGCATCGCCGATCTGGACAATGCGCCCGGCTACGGCTTTGCCGGGTCGATCACGGCCGCGCTGTTCCTGCGCCGCTTTGCCGATCATCCGCGCTATATGCATTTCGACATCTACGGCCACACCCCCGCTGATGCCCCCGGCCGCCCGAAAGGCGGGGCCGGGCAAGGTGCCCGCGCCATCCTGGGCGCGCTGCCCGCCATTCTGGGGCTGTAGGATGGACCGCCGCACCACGCCCTTCTCGGGCCGCATCGCCCATGTCTCGCTGAAAGGCCGGATCGACGCGCAGCTGACAGCCGGAGAGCCGGTCTCCGTCGCCCCCGCGCTGGCCGATCTGCTGGCCCATCCGGGCGGCCCGCGCGACCGCCAGGTCATCCATGGCGAGGCGCTCACCCTGATCGACCGGCAGGATGGCCATGCCTATGTGATGGCGGAAAAGGACGGCTATTGCGGCTGGCTGCCCGATGGGGCCACCGCCGCCGCCTTTACTCCCAGCCACAAGATCCGCAGCCCGGCCACCCATCTTTACGACGGCCCCTCGGCCAGGGCACAGGTGCTGATGCCGCTTTACCTTGGCGCGCGCGTCACGGTGACGGGAATGGATGGCAAATGGGCGCTGACGCCGCAGGGCCATATCCCGGCGATGCATCTGGCCCCGCTGGACGACTTCGCCGCCGACCCGGTGACAGAGGCGGAGTGTTTTCTGCACACGCCCTATTACTGGGGCGGCAATTCCGCGGCAGGAATTGACTGTTCGGGACTTGCCCAGGCTGTCCTGCTGGCCGCAGGCATCCCCTGCCCCGGCGACAGCGATCTGCAACGGGCGGTGGGACAGGAAATCCCCGAAGATGCCCCCCTGCAACGCGGCGACCTGATCTTCTGGAAGGGTCATGTCGCGCTGATGGCCGCGCCGGACCGGATCATCCACGCCAATGGCGGCACGATGTCGGTGGCCTACGAAGGGCTGCACGAAGCTGTTGCAAGGATCGAGGCCCAGGGCGAAGGCGGCCTGATCGCCCGCCGCCGCCCCTGACCTTTCCCTTCTGAAAATATCCCACGGGGGTGCGGGGGTGTGAAACCCCCGCCTGCAACGGATCACTCCACCGGACGGATCAGCTTGCGCTCCAGCACCTTCAGCACCGCCTCCAGTTCGTGCCCCCGGCGCAGAACCTGCCCTTCAGCACCAAGAACCGCATAAGGCCCCTGTTTCGCCCGCAGCTTCGGCCGTTTTTCAATGCGGTAAAGCGGGGTTTCGGCGGTGCGGCGAAAGATGGCAAAAACCGCAGCCTCGCGCCCGAAGGACAGCGCATAATCGCGCCATTCGCCCGCCGCAACGAATTGCCCGTAAAGCCGCAGGATCAGAGAAAGCTCCTGCCGGTCGAAGACCACCTGCTCGGTCGGCTGATCCTTCTGGGGAAAAGGAACGGGCGCTTCCATGTTCATGGGGGAATCTTGCGGCAGTTACCCCATGAAATCAAGCATCCCTGTCATCCCGCAATCATGCAAAGCCGGCGGCCAGGCGCAATTGCCCGGTCTCGATCCCGCGCCAGTTGCGCTGCACCGGGGCCAGCCGTTTCACCGTCGCCGGATGGCCGGCGTCCAGCACGCCCGCCCGCACCAGAAGATGCGCAATCGCGGCCTCGGAGGCGCGGGAATTGCCGTCCAGCACCTTCAGCGCGATGCCAAGGCCCTTTTCCGGCACGATCGCCACAAAGACCGCCTCGGCCCCGGTCTTGATCGCAACCTTGCCGCCCATGGCCCGCATCAGTTCGGTGCAGGCCCGGCCCTCTCCCGCCACCAGTTCGGGATGCGCCGCCATGGCACGGGTCAGCCGGTACATCGCATCTTCGCGCGCGCCATGGCCTTCGCGGGCAGTGGCGAATTTCGCCATGCTCCGGGCCAACCCGTGCAAGGTTACGGCGAAATTCGGGGCGGAACATCCGTCGACGCCCCAGCCCGCCACGGTCTCTTCGGCCACGTCTTCGGTTGCGGCGCGGATCGCCTTTTGCAGCGGGTGATCCATCTCCACATATTCCGGCCCGGCTTTCAGATGCCGGGTCACGGTCAGGAAACCGGAATGCTTGCCCGAACAGTTGTTGTGCAGCTGGCAGGGTTTTTCGTGGGAACAGATCAGCCGGTCGCGTTCGGCATGGTCCAGCGGTTCATGCGCGCCGCAGCGCAGATCGGATTCTCCCAGGCCCAGATCGGCGATCCAGCGGCCTGCCATCTCGACATGCAGCGCCGCGCCCTGATGGCTGGCGCAGGACAGCGCCAGATGGGCGGGGGTCAGGCCGCGCGCGGCGGCGGCCCCGGTCTCCAGGAGCGGCAGCGCCTGCACCATCTTGCAGGACGAACGCGGGAAGATCACCGCCTGCGGGTTGCCCCAGGCTTCGACCACGCCCCCGGCATCGCAGATCACCGCATGGCCCAGATGCGTGCTTTCCAGCAGGCCGCCGCGCCACAGTTCGGCCACCGGCACCGCACCTGCATTCACTTCCGCCATGGTTTCCTCCGTCACAGGTCCGCGATTTTCTGCCCATGGGGCTTTCGCGCAATGGTGTTTTTGAGTAAAGCTGGGGTATCGGGTTCAGAGCGCCCCCGCCAGATGAAAAAGGCCACAAGGCCAGGGCCGCGGGCAGACAGAGGCACAAGACAGCTTGGAGGCTGCGTCAGAGATGATGTCCCACCTTTTCCGCGCCCCCGGCGCATTTGCAATCGCAACCGCAATTGCCCTGGCCGCCACGGCCGTTCAGGCGCAGGAATCCACCAATCGCGTCGCCACGATGACGGACTGGAACGTCTTCACCGAGGAAAGCCCCAAGGAATGCTGGGGCGTTTCGAAACCCAAGGAATCGGTGAACACCCGCGACGGGC
Organism: Paracoccaceae bacterium; assembly: GCA_036745335.1. Classification (GTDB taxonomy): domain Bacteria; phylum Pseudomonadota; class Alphaproteobacteria; order Rhodobacterales; family Rhodobacteraceae; genus Pseudogemmobacter. The sequence continues at coordinate 90,726 of DAIOGH010000006.1, read as the reverse complement.
AGCCGGTGTCGGTGCGCCGCGGCGATATCCTGATGTTCGTGACCTTCCGCCCCGGCAAGGCGGGCGAGATCAGCTTTACCGGCGGCTATCCCTTTGCGCCCGGCTCCACGGTGGATGTGGCGGTCGACGGCAACACGTTCCAGCTGTTCACCGATGGCGAATGGGCCTGGCCTGGCAGCGCCGCCGACGATGCCGCCCTGCTGAAGGCGATGAAGGCGGGCACCACGGCCGTCGTTTCCGGCCGGTCGGGCAAGGGCACGCAGACCAAGGACACCATCTCGCTGCGCGGCTTTACCGCCGCGATGGAAGACGCCGGGAAACGCTGCCAGTAACGGCTGGCGGCCCCGCGCTGCCGACAAGACCGAAGCGCCCCCGTTGCGGGGCGCTTTCCTATTTGCAGGGAATCGCCTATATCGGCAGAAATCCAGATCGCCTGTGACAAGGCTTGCACCGAAAGATCTGCCCATGACCGACCTTGCTGCGCCCATCACGCAGGATGTGCTGACCATCCCGCGCAAACTGCCCGACACCGGGCGGATGAACATCGTCGGCCTGACGCGCGAAGGCCTGCGCGCGGCGCTGATCGCGGCGGGAACGCCGGAAAAGCAGGCGAAGATGCGGGTCGGGCAGATCTGGCAATGGGTCTATTACTGGGGCGTGCGCGATTTCGCCGCCATGACCAACCTTGCCAAGGACTACCGCGCACTGCTGGCCGAACGGTTCGAGATTGCGGTGCCCGAGGTGGTCAGCCGCCAGATCTCCGCCGACGGCACCCGCAAATATCTGGTCCGCATTGCCGGCGGGCATGAGGTCGAGGTGGTCTATATCCCCGAGGAAGGCCGCGGGACGCTGTGCATCAGTTCTCAGGTCGGCTGCACGCTGACCTGCTCCTTCTGCCACACCGGCACGCAGAAGCTGGTGCGCAACCTGACGGCGGGCGAGATCGTCGGTCAGGTCATGCTGGCGCGCGACGATCTGGGTGAATGGCCGCAGCCCGGCGACGGATCGACCGGCGAGCGGCTGGTGTCGAACATCGTGCTGATGGGCATGGGCGAGCCGCTCTACAATTTCGATGCGGTGCGCGACGCGATGAAGGTGGTGCGGGATGACGAGGGCATCGCCCTTGGCCGCCGCCGGATCACCCTGTCGACCAGCGGCGTGGTGCCGGAAATCGCCCGTTGCGCCACCGAGATCGGCTGCCAGATGGCGATTTCCTTCCACGCCACCACGGATGAGGTGCGTGACCGGCTGGTGCCGATCAACAAGCGCTGGAACATCGCCGAATTGCTGGCCGCGCTGCGCGACTATCCCCGGCTGTCGAACAGCGAACGGATCACCTTTGAATATGTGATGCTGAAAGGCGTGAACGACAGCGATGCCGATGCCAGGCGGCTGGTGAAGCTGATTGCGGGCATTCCGGCCAAGATCAACCTGATCCCGTTCAACGAATGGCCCGGCAGCCCCTATGAGCGCAGCGACTGGGAACGGATCGAGGCCTTTGCCGACATCATCTACAAGGCCGGCTATGCCAGCCCGATCCGCACCCCGCGCGGCGAGGACATCATGGCGGCCTGCGGCCAGCTGAAATCGGCCACCGAGCGCGCGCGGAAAAGCCGGGCGCAGGTGGCGGCCGAGGCAGGGCTTCCGGCCTGAGGCCAGCGCCTCGGGCAGGCCGGGGATGCCTCCGGCGGGGGTATTTCTGCAAAGATGAAGTTCATGTTTTGTTTTCATCCTTGGCAGCGGCGGGGAAGGGCTGCTAGCCTGCGGGCATGACCCTGCCCCTGATCCCGAACGCCACCGCCCGCCGCCTGTTTCTGGATCGCCATGCGCTGGCCGAGCCGCCGGTCGGCCCGGCGAAGGGGGCCGATCTGGCGGCGTTGATCGACCGCATCGGCTTTGTCCAGCTGGACAGCATTTCCACCGTGGAACGGGCGCATAACATGATCCTGTGGTCGCGGCGCGGCACCTTCCGGCCCGGCGCGCTGGCGCGGCTGCATGACCGCGACCGGGTGTTGTGGGAGCATGTGACGCATGATGCCTCGGTGCTGCCGATGGCGGTCTATGGTCATTGGAAGCACCGGTTTGTCCGGGATCGCGCGCGTCTGGTCGAGCGGTGGACCGGCTGGCAGAAAGCCGGGTTCCAGGAAAAGTTCGACGCGGTGCTGAAGCGGATTTCCGATGGAGGCCCGGTCAGTTCCGCCGATGTGGGCGAGGATGAGGAACGGTCGAAAGGCGGCTGGTGGGACTGGCACCCGTCGAAGGCCGCGCTGGAATTCCTGTGGCGGGCGGGCGATCTGGCGGTCTGCCACCGCGACAATTTCCGCAAGGTCTATGACCTGACCGAGCGGGTGATTCCGGCCGCGGCGCGGGCGTTTTCGCCGTCGGAGGAAGAGACCGTGGACTGGGCCTGCCGCACGGCGATGGATCGGCTGGGGTTTGCCACCAGCGGGGAACTGGCGGCCTATTGGGCGGCGATTTCACCCGAAGCCGCAAAATCCTGGGTCCGGGAGGCACTGGCGCGGGGCGAGGTGATGGAGGCCGAGGTGGAAGGCGCGGATGGCAGCCGCCGCAAGGCGGTGGCCTGGCCAGGCACGCTGTCCGAACGACCGCCTGAACCGGTCAACCGGCTGCGCATCCTGTCGCCGTTCGACCCGGCGCTGCGCGACCGAAAGCGGGCCGAGCATCTGTTCGGCTTTCGCTACCGGATCGAGATCTTCGTGCCCGAACCGAAGCGGACCTTCGGCTACTATGTCTTCCCGGTGCTGGAAGGCGCGCGGACCATCGGCCGGATCGACGCCAAGGCCTTCCGCGATGCCAGGGTGCTGCGCGTCGCGGCCTATTGGCCCGAGCCGGGGCAGAAGATGGGCACGCAGCGTCAGGCAAGGCTGACGGCCGAGCTGGACCGGCTGGCGCGTTTCGCGGGTTGTGAACGGGTGGAGTTCCGGCCGGACTGGCTGCGCGCGCCGATCCCGAACCCGCATCCCTGATGGGTCAGGCCCAGACCTGATCGGGGTCCGGCAGCGGGATCGCGTCCAGAAGCTCGCGCGTATAGGCGGCCTGCGGGGCGGCGAACAGCCGGTCGGTCGCCGCCTCTTCCACCACCCTACCCTGATAGAGCACCAGCACCCGGCTGCACAGGCGCCGGATCACGCTGAGGTCATGGCTGATGAAGGCCAGCGTCAGGCCAAGCTCTTTCACCAGTGTTTCCAAGAGGTTCAGCACCTGCGCCTGAGAGGAGACGTCAAGCCCCGAGACGATCTCATCCGCCAGGATGAAATCGGGTCGCAGCGCGATGGCGCGGGCGATGCCGACGCGCTGGCGCTGGCCACCGGACAATTCATGCGGATAGCGGTCGGCAAAGCCCCGCGGCAGGCCGACATGATCCAGCGCTTCGGCCACACGACCAGGCACGTCCGACACGCCATGCAGCCGCAAGGGGGCCGCGACGATCTGGCCGACGCGGTGGCGGGGATTCAGGCTGCTCATCGGGTCCTGAAAGATCATCTGGAACCGCCGCCGCAGCGGGCGCAGGCCAGCCTCATCCAGATGGGTGATGTCTGTGCCGTCGAAGACCACCCGGCCACCAGTCGGCTCCAGCAGCCGCACCATCGCCCGGCCGAGAGTGGACTTGCCGGAGCCGGAGCCGCCGACGACGCCCAGAACCTCGCCCCGGCCCAGGGTGAAGCTGATGCCTTTCAGGATGTCGATGCGCGGGGCGGCCCCGAACACCGGCTTGCGGTTCAGGTCGGGCAGGGAAAGGTGCAGGTCCTCGACCCGATACAATTCATCCATGCGCAACCCTCCGGTCGGCCGCCGCCACTTCGGCCTGAACGGCGCGGATCACCGCCTCGGGCACCGGGGTCAGGCTGGCGTCGGGGTCGGTATATTTCGGCGTCGCGGCCAGAAGGGCGCGGGAATAGGCATGGGCCGGCCCGGCGAAGAAGGACCGCACATCGGTATCCTCGACCACCATGCCGCCATAAAGCACCGTCAGCCGGTCGCAGACCTTGGACACCACGCCAAGGTCATGCGTGACGAACAGCAGCGCCGTGCCGTGCCGTGCCTGCATCTCGGCGATCAGCTTCAGCACCTGTTTCTGCACCGTCACGTCCAGCGCGGTGGTCGGCTCATCCGCCACGATCAGCTTTGGTTCCGCGGCAAAGGCCGAGGCGATCAGGATGCGCTGGCGCATCCCGCCCGACAGTTCATGCGGATAGGCGCGCAGCACGCGGTCAGGGTCGGGGATATGCACCTCGGCCAGAAGATCGCGGGCGCGCGACAGGGCGCGGGCACGGTTCCAGCCCAGGATGTCGACCAGCCGGTCGGTGATCTGCGGCGCGATGCGGCGGCTGGGGTTCAGCGCGGTCAGCGGGTCCTGCGGGATCAGCGCGCAGGAGGCGCCGATACGAACCCGCCGCTCCCTTGCCGACAGGCGCTGAAGATCGGCACCGTCCAGCAGGATTTCCCCGCCCGAGATTTCCACCGCCCGTGGCAGGATGCCCAGCACGGCCTTGCCGATCATCGACTTGCCAGCCCCGCTTTCGCCGACCAGACCGCGCACCTCCCCGGCGGCGACCGACAGCGACACGTCGCGCAGCAGGGGATGGCCCACCCCCTTCAGCCGCGCCTTCAGCCCGTTGACCTGAAGAAAGCTCATCTCAGCACCGGATCGAAGCGGTCCTTCAGCCCTTCGCCCAGCTGGGAAAAGGCAAGGACGGTCAGGAACAGGGTGATCAGCGGGAAGACCAGCACCCACCAGGCCTGATGCACCGATGTCCGACCTTCGGCGATCATGCCGCCCCAGGTCGGCGCATCGGTGGAAATCGACAGGTTCACGAAAGACAGGATGGCCTCGACGATCACGGCGATGCCCATTTCCAGCGTCAGCAGCACGATGATGGTGGGCAGGACATTGGGCAGGATCTCGGTCAGCATGGTGGAAAGCCGCCCGCGCCCCGCGACCTGTGCCGAGGCGACGTAATCCATCGCGCCTTGCCCCATCGCCTCGGCCCGGACGACGCGGGCAAAGCGGGTCCAGTCGATGACGACGATGGCGATGATGATGGAATGCAGCCCCGGCCCCAGCACGGCGACCAGCAGGATCGAGAACAGCACGGGCGGGAAGGCCATCCAGATGTCGATCAACCGGCTGATCACCACATCGACCCAGCCGCGCAGGAACCCCGCCATCAGGCCAAGCGTGGCACCCACCAGACAGGTGATGCCACCCGCCACCACCGCCACGGTCAGCGCGATGCGCGCGCCATGCAGGATGCGGCTGAACACATCGCGGCCAAGGGAATCAGTGCCCAGCCAATAGCCGGGTTCCGCCCCCGCCACCCAGGCCGGCGGCATCCGGCCCAGAAACAGATCCTGCATAAGCGGATCTTTCGGCGCGATCCAGGGTGCCAGCAGGGCCGCCAGCACCACCACGGCCAGCCATCCCGCGGAAAGCCACAGCTTCACCCCGGCCCGGCGCTTGATCATTCCCCGTGCATCAGCCCCCGAACTAACCATGACGCAGCCTCGGGTTCAGCACGGCATAAAGCAGATCGACGCACAGGTTCACCGCGGTGAAGATCACCGCGAACAGGATCACGATGCCCTGGATCAGCGGCAGGTCGCGGTTGATCACCGCGTCGATGGCCATGTTGCCAAGCCCTTCATACGAAAACAGCCGCTCGATGATCACCGTGCCGCCGATCAGGAAGGTGAACTGCACGCCCACCAGCGTCAGCGTCGGCAGGATGGCGTTGCGCAAAGCCTCGCGCAGGATGACATGGTTTTCGCCATAGCCCTTGGTGCGGGCCAGCGTGACGTAATCCAGATGCATTGTTTCCTTCAGGCTTTGCTTCAGAAGCTGTCCGATGATCGCCGCCAGCGGGATCGCCAGCGCCAGCGCGGGCAGGAACATGTGGCTGACGATGTCGGCCCACAGATCGAAGCGCAGCCGCAGCACGCTTTCGAACAGATAGAAATTGGTGACGAACGGCAGTTCCAGGCTGGGCGTGACCCGGCCCGAGATGTGGAACAGCGGCCAGAGGACGCCGAACAGCAGCACCAGGATCAGCCCCCACAGGAAATCGGGAATCGACAGCGCCATGCCGTTGGCCACGTCAATCGCCGCCTCGCCCGCCCCTTCACGCGCCCGCGTGCCGGTCAGCGCCGCGACACCGCCCAACAGGCAGGCCATCACCAGCGCCATCACCGACAGTTCCAGCGTCGCCGGCAACCGCCCCAGCACCAGGTCCAGCACCGGCTGGCGCGCGGTGATCGACAGGCCGAAATCGCCGCGCAACACACCGCCAGCCCAGATCAGGAACTGGTGCGGAATCGACTTGTCGAACCCGTATTGTGCCGTCAGCCGCGCCACATCGGCATCAGTCGCCCCTGGCGGCAACATCATCGCAATCGGGTTCCCCGGCACCACCCGGATCACCACGAAGACAATGATGGCCACCCCCAGCAGCGTCACCGCCGTAGTCGCCAGCCGCAGAAGAACCGCCCGAAAAAGCTGCATCGCACCCCATCAGGACAGGGAAACCCCCACCCATTTTCTGTCTATAAATATCCCGCAGGGGGGTCCGGGGGGACGCGAAGGCCCCCCGGCGATTTCCACCTTACCCGCGCTTCATCAGATGCGGCAGCAAGGCACCGCTGGCGTGGGGCGTCACCACCACGCCCTTGGCCGACAGGATCGGCTGCACATATTGCAGAAGCGGGATCACCAGCGCCTCATCGGCGATATAGCGGCTGACCGCCTTCCAGCCCTCGATCCGCTTGGCCTCGTCCTTCTCGCCCCACAAGGGGCCGATCATGTCGATCAGTTCCTGCCCATCCCAGACCGAATGCGGGCTGGGTCCGAACATGGCGAAACCGGTCGACGTGGTCGGATCGCCGACCGAGTTGCCCCAGTTGTAGAAGGCCGCCGGGGCCAGCTGGTCGGCCGCGCGCAACTCGTAATGCTTGGCGATTTCATAGACCTCGATTTCGGCCTCGATCCCGACCTTGCGCCACAGGCCGACGATGGCCTGCACCATCTCGTAATCCTTGGGTTTGAAGCCCTTGGTGGTCTGGATCTTGAACTTCACCGGATTGTCGACGCTGTAGCCAGAGGCCGCCAGCAGCTCCACCGACTTTTCGGGGCTGTACTCGACGGTGATTGACGGATCGTAGGCGTCGTATTCCGGGGTTTCCAGCGTGTCGATCTTCACCCCATAGCCCGACAAGAGCCGGTCGATGATGGTCTGCTTGTCGATGGCATGCGCCGCCGCCTTGCGGACGTTGGGATCGGTCATCACCTCGATATCGTTCAGGAAGATCATCCCGATGTCCGAGATCGGCGCCGCCACCCCGGTCAGCGTGGCCTTCAGCCGGTCGTATTCCTCATACGGCACTTCCAGCGTGACGTGGGAATTGCCGGATTCCACCTCGGCCACCCGCGCCGCGGCATCGGTGACGAACTTGATCGTCACGGTCTTGAACTCGGGCGCACCACCCCAATAGGCCTCGTTCGCCTTCAGGCGGACGAAGGCGTTGCGCTCGAACTTCTCGACCATATAGGGGCCGGTGCCGATCGGGGCCGCCTCGAAGCCCTCGGCCCCGACCTTCTCGTAATAGGCTTTCGGCAGGACATAGCCGGTCAGGAAATACATCCATTTGAAGATCGTCGGATCGAACTGCACCACATCGGCGATGACCTTGTTGCCCTCGACCCGGTGGTTCGCCAGCGTGCCCCAGACGAACTGGATCGGGCTGCCGGTTTCGGGGTTGGCCACGCGGGCGAGGTTCCAGGCCACGTCCTCGGCGGTGAAATCCGATCCGTCATGCCATTTCACGCCCTCGCGGACGGTCATCCAGACCTGGGTGTAATCCTCGTTCCAGCCCCATTCGGTCAGCAGGCCGGGGGCGGGCTTCAGATCGGGCTGTTGCAGGATGAACTGGTCGAAGACCGACTGGTAGATGCCCTGAATCGTGGGGTTCACCGCAGAGGGGCCGACGGTCGGGTCCCAGCTGGGCAGGGTGACGTTGTAGGCGATGACCAGTTCGTCGATCTGTTGTGCCAGCACGGGCAGGCCGAAGGTGCCCAGCCCTACACTGGCGGCTGAAAGTTTCAGCATGGTTCTGCGGTTCAGTTTCATGTGGGTTTCCCTGTTGGTGGTTCTTTGTGCTTTTCATTTACCGGCAAGCTTCTGCGCCAGCATCCATCCCGGCCCCGCCCCGGTGCCCGCACCGGGCCAGACGGCGGCCCCGGTCAGATGCAGGTTATTCAGTGCGGTGCTGCCATCGGCATGGCCCCGAGCCGGGCGGAACAGGAAGTTCTGGCTCAGATGATGGCTGCCGCAGATCTGGTCGCCGCCAACGAGATTGGGGTTCTCCGCCTCCAGTTCGGCCGGCGTGACGATACGCTTGCCAAGGATCTTCGCGCGTGTTCCCGGCGCATAGCGTTCCAGAATGTCCAAGGCGCGTTCGGCAAAGGGTTCTGCGGCTGCCGCCCAGTCGGTTGCCGCGATCTTGCCCGCCGCATCACCCCGGATCGTGCCCGGCGCCATTCGGACCTGCACCCACAGCACATGCTTGCCGTCAGGGGCACGGCTGGGGTCCTGCCCGGTCGGCTGGCCGACAACAAGGATCGGCTCATCGGGCAACAGCCCGGCCATGGCCTGCGCATAGGTGCGGGCCATCTGGTCCAGGCTGGGGGCAAGATGGACATAGGCGAACCGTTGCAACTGCGCCCCGGCCGCCCAGTCCGGCAGGCCGTCCAGCGCAAGATGGATCATCATCGTGCCCGGCGCATGGGTGAAGCCCTGCATCGCAGTATCGAAGGCGGGTTCGGTCGGCCCGGTCAGCCGGGTCAGCGCCGACGGGGCCACGCCTGCAATGACCGCCCTTGTGGCAGTGATCTTCCGGCCGTCCGCCAGTTCGATCCCGGTCGCGCGGCTGCCGTCATGCAGGATGCGGCTGACGGCGGCGCCGGTTTCCACCCGGCCGCCCCGCGCCTCGATTGTAGAAACCAGCGCTCGGATGATCGTATCCGCACCGCGTTTGCCGATCACCATTCCGAAAGCCTGCCCGGCCATGCCCTCAAGATAGGGGAACAACCCGCCACCCGCGATGTCGGGCGCAAAATCCAGATGCATCCCCCAGGCCCCCAGCATGGCCTGCACCTTCGGCGATGTGAAGGTTCCGGTCAGGAACTGGCGGGGAGATTGCAGCAGGAAGCGGGTGAGGTCGAGGCTGCCAGAAATGCCGCGCCTGCGAAGTGTTTTGAGCATGAAAGATGCAACTGCACGAAACCGCATCGGGCTGCCCAGAAGTCCGAACAGTGATTCGACCTGCGCGGGAAACTGGCCCAGCAATGTCTCCCATGTCCGTGCATCCTGTTCTGAATGCACGGCGATTGCCGAAAGGGTTTCGGCCAGATCGGTCGACACGCCAACCCAGGATCCATCCGGGAAGGCCGAGGCAAAGGGGCGCGAGACCGGCACGAACTCACAGCCTTTTGCCGCCAATTCAGCGCCATAAGTCTTGAAAAATGCTGATCCGGCAAAAAGCGACAGGTTCATTGCCGCCCAGTCGTGGCGGTAGCCCGGCAGGGTGTATTCGCCGGTCTTCACCGCCCCGCCCGCCACGGCGGCCCGCTCGAACAGGCCGACCTTCCAGCCCTTTGCCGCAAGGTGCAGCGCGGCGGCAAGCGTGTTATGGCCCGCCCCGATCAGCACCGCATCAAAGGTTTCAGCCATCCCATCCTCGCCTGGCTTGTCTTCTTGACGCGATGATAATTGCAAACGCATTTAAATATGTCTAGCATGATTCCGAAGGGGCGAAGATGCGCCCGGTTCAGGGAGAATGAGATGACTGCAGCGACTGTGCTGACGCAACTGGCGGGGATGCTGGCCTCGGGCGGGATCGAAGTGGTGGATTGCACGGGCGTGCTGGGCCCCGATACCCCGCTGTTGAAACTGCCACCGGATTTCGCCAAGGACACGCCGAAGATCGAGATTCACCGGATCAGCGAATATGACAAGGACGGCCCGTTCTGGGCCTGGAACTGGCTGAAGGTGGGCGAGCATTCCGGCACCCATTTCGACGCGCCGCATCACTGGATCACCGGCAAGGATTTTGCCGACGGATACACCGATACCCTGCCGGTGCAGCGGCTGGTGGCCCCGGTCAACGTGCTGGATTTCGCCGCCGAATGCGCGGCGGATCCCGACTTTCTGCTGACCATCGACCATGTGAAGGCCTGGGAAGCCAAGCATGGCGCGATCAAGGCCGGCGAATGGGTGGTGCTGCGGTCCGACTGGGACAAGCGGGCGCATGACGAGAACCTGTTCCTGAACGCCAACGAAACCGGGCCGCATACACCGGGGCCGACCGCCGAGGTGATCGACTATCTGATCGGCAAGGGCATCGTCGGCTGGGGCAGCCAGTGCATCGGCACCGATGCCGGCCAGGCCGGCGGCATGACCCCGCCGTTCCCGGCACATAATCTTCTGCACAAGAACAACCGCTATGGGCTGGCATCGCTGGCCAATCTGGACAAGCTGCCCGCGAAGGGCGCGATCCTGATTGCGGCGCCCCTGAAGATCAAGGACGGCACCGGGTCGCCGATCCGGGCGCTGGCGCTGGTGCCGAAGGGCTGATCCGGTGGCGGTCGATCACGTCATCATCGGGTCGGGGATCAACGGGCTGGTTGCGGCCAGCCTTCTGGCCCTGAAGGGCGATCGCGTTCTGGTGCTGGAGCGCGAGGCCGTTCCCGGCGGCTGCATGCGGACCGAAGAGTTGGCCCCCGGCTATCTGCATGACGTGATGGCGGCCACTTTCGTGTTGTTCATGACCTCTCCGGCGGGGGCCGCGCTTGGCCCCCACCTGGCGCGCCACGGGTTCGAGTATTGCCACACACCCCACCCGACCGCGGTGCTGCGGCCGGATGGCACGGCGGCGGTGCTGACCATGGACCGGGCAACCAATGTGGCGGCGCTGAACGCGCTGGCAGCGGGCGACGGCGATGCCTTTGCGGCGGCGGTGAACCAGCTGGCGGCGGATGCGCCGTTCATGTTCGCAATCCTTGGCTCTCCGCTGTGGTCCTGGGCCACGGCAAAGACGCTGTTCGGACAGGTCCGCAAGCGGGGCCTGCGCGGGCTGGCCGGGTGGTTCGGCCAGCAGCTTGATCCGATGCGCGGCTGGCTGGACAGCGCCTTCGAAAGCGATACGACAAAGGCCCTGTTCGCGCCCTGGGCGCTGCATTGCGGGCTGACGGTGGAAAACGCCTATTCCGGCGCCATGGGCCGGGTGATCGCCTTCGCACTTGAGGCCGCCGGTGCGCCGGTGGTGAAGGGCGGATCGGGCCGCGCCGTGCAGGCCTTTGCCGCACTGATTGCCGAAAAGGGCGGCGAGATCCGCTGTAATGCGGATGTCGAGCGAATCGTCGTTCACAATGGCCATGTTGCAGGCGTGCGCCTTGCGGGTGGCGAAGTGATCGACGCAAAATCGGTTCTGGCCTCGGTCGCGCCGGGACAGTTGTACGACCGGCTTCTGGACGGGGTGAACCTGCCCGAAGACCGCGCTGCCCTGAAGCGGTTCCGCCATGGCCGCGGGAATTTCCAGCTGCATTTCGCGCTGGATGCGGTGCCGGAATGGCTGACGCCGGGGCTGGACCAGGTGGCGTTGACCCATCTGACCGATGGGCTGGATGCGGTGTCTAAGTCGTCGAACGAGGCCGAGCGGGGGATGCTGCCGGTGGTGCCGACGATCTGCGTCGGACAGCCGTCGCGGCTGGACCCGACGCGCTGCCCCGAGGGCAAGGCGGTGCTGTGGCTGCAAATCCCCGATGCGCCACGCGTGATCAAGGGCGATGCCGCGGGAGAAATCACGGGCAATGACTGGGATGAGGTGAAAGAGGACTTCGCCGATCGGCTGCAAGCCATTCTTTCCCGCCATATCAAGGATTTCGGCAGTCTGGTTCTGGCCCGCAAGGCCTATAGCCCGAAAGACCTTGAACGGATGAACGTCAACCTTGTCGGCGGCGATCCCTATGGCGGGCATTGCGGGGTTGACCAGTTCTTCCTGTGGCGGCCGTTTGCACATTCCACCAACGGGCAGGGGCCGGTGCGCGGGCTGATCCATATCGGGGCCAGCACCCATCCGGGGCCGGGTCTTGGCGGCGGGTCGGGCTTCAACGCGGCGAAAAGGTTGGGCGCATGAACGACGAGGTTCCCACTCCGGCGCAGCGACTTGGCGAAATCGGGCTGACCAATTTCGCACCCTATCTGATGAACCGCATCATGGGGCGCTACAATGCATCCCTGCGCGACGAGATGTCCGGGCTGGGCCTGACGACGCCGAAGATGCGGTCGCTGGCGGTGCTTTGCGTGAATGATGGTCGGCTCATCCGCGAACTTGCCGTGCTGACCGTGACCGACCCCAGCACGCTGAGCCGCGCGCTGGATCAACTGGCGACCGACGGTCTGGTCCGGCGCGAGATGGACAGCGCCGACAGCCGTGCCGTGCGGGTGTTCATAACCGAAACGGGCCGGGCCGCCTTTGACCAGCTTTGGCCGCATATGGCGGTGGCCCAGGCGCGGATGTTCCGCGGCATCCCGGAAGACGAACGCCGCGCCTTTGTCGGCACCTTGCAGAAGATGCTGACCAATATCCGCAAGCACGAGATCTGAGATGATCCGCAAGCAAGAGGTCTGACATGGCCGAACGGTCGTTCAAGGCAGAGGTCGAGCATCTTCGCAAGGGCGAGGGCGAGGTCTTTACCGGAGAAGGAATCCTGGCGCTGACAAAGGCGCTTCTGGAAAACGGCGTCGGCTATGTGGGCGGCTATCAGGGTGCGCCGATCAGTCACCTGATGGATGTGCTGGCCGATGCCGAGGATCTGATGGCCGAGCTGGGCATCCGGTTCGAGGCCAATGCGAACGAGGCGGCGGCGGCGGCGATGCTGGCGGCATCGGTGCATTATCCCATTCGCGGCGCGGTGACGTTCAAGGGGCCGGTCGGGGTGAACGTCGCCTCGGACGCGCTGGCGAACCTGGCGTCTTCTGGCGTGACCGGCGGCGCGCTGGTGATCGTGGGCGAGGATTACGGCGAAGGGTCCAGCATCATGCAGGAACGCAGCCACGCCTTTGCTATGAAATCGCAATTCTGGCTTCTGGACCCGCGACCGAACCTGCCAAGCATCGTCAAGGCGGTGGGCGACGGGTTCGAACTGTCCGAGGCATCGAACAGTCCGGTGATGTTGATGGTGCGGATCCGGTCCTGCCATGTCACCGGGCAGTTCACCTGCCGCGACAACCGCCGCCCCGGACTGACCCCGCGCGAGGCATTGTCGAACCCCCGTTCGGATTTCGCCAGGGTGGTGCTGCCGCCCTATTCCTATGTGCATGAGCAGGACAAGATCAACAACCGCTGGCCCGCGGCAGAAAGGCATATCCTTGACCGCAAGCTGAACGAATTCTTCGGCCCCGACGCCGCGCGCTGCGGTATCGTGGTGCAGGGCGGCATGTACAACGGGCTGATCCGGGCGCTGCAACGGCTGGGTCTGGCCGATCTGCATGGCCAGACGGAAATCCCGATCTACTGCCTGAATGTCTGCTATCCGCTGGTGCAATCCGAGTTTCTTGGATTCTGCGATGGCAAGGATCATGTGCTGGTGGTGGAAGAAGGCCAGCCCGCCTTTATCGAGGATCAGCTGGCGGCTTTCCTTTATCGGGCGGGGTCACAGGTGAAGCTGCACGGCAAGGGACTGCTGCCGATGGCCGGGGAATATACCGGCCAGATCATGCTGGACGGGACCGAGGCCTTCCTCCGCATCGCCGCCCCCGAGATGCTGCCCGCCACGGTGCGCGCGCCCAATGCCGACAAGCCGAAACTGCCCGACCTGACCAAGGTGGTGCCGATCCGCCCGCCGGGTTTCTGCACCGGCTGCCCCGAACGGCCGATCTTCGCCTCGTTGAAGCTGGTGGAACAGGAACTGGGCAAGCACCAGATCAGCGCCGACATCGGCTGCCATCTGTTCGGGTCGCTTCCCCCGTTCGAAATCGGCGGGGCGACAATGGGTTACGGACTTGGCCCCGCGGCCAACGGTGCCTTTGACGGCGGCGGCGAACGCCGCCCGATCAGCATCATCGGCGACGGCGGGTTCTGGCACAACGGGCTGAGTTCCTCGATCGGGAACATGGTCTACAACAAGTCCGATGGGCTGGTGGTGGTGGTGGACAACTACTACTCCGCCGCGACCGGCGGGCAGGATGTGATGTCCAGCCGCGCCGACAATGCCAGCAAGGCCACTCAGCACCCCATCGCCGATGCGGTCAAGGGTGTGGGCGTCAAATGGGTGCGCCAGATCGACCGCACCTATGACATTCCGAAGCTGCGCGCCACGATCCGCGAGGCGCTGACCACGGATGAGCCGGGACCGAAGGTGATCGTGGCCTCGTCGGAATGCATGCTGAACAAGCAGCGCCGCGAAAAACCATTGCGCGCCAAGGCGATCAAGGAGGGCCGCCGGGTCGAGGCACCGCGCTTCGGCGTGGATGAGGCAGTCTGCACCGGCGACCATGCCTGCATGCGGCTGTCGGGCTGCCCTTCGCTGGGGCTGAAGCACACCGGCGATCCCTTGCGCGACGATCCGGTTGCCCATATCGACCAGACCTGCGTCGGCTGCGGCAATTGCGGTGAGGTGGCGGATGCCGCCGTGCTGTGCCCCAGCTTCTACCGCGCCGATGTGGTGCATAACCCCGGCGGTTTCGAGAAGTGGTGGGGCGCGCGACGCGCGGCCATGATCGGCTGGCTGGACCGCCGCCGCAGCGCCAAGCGCCTGGAGTTTACCGCATGACCATTCATGAATCTCTTGCTCCTCGGCAGGGTGATGCCCGATTGCAGGACATCATCAAGCTGGCGATCTATGCCGTCGGAGGTCAGGGCGGCGGTGTGCTGATCGGCTGGATCGAGGATCTGGCGCGCAGTCAAGGCTATGCCGCGCAGGCGACCAGCGTGGCCGGGGTCAGCCAGCGCACCGGGGCGACGATCTATTATCTGGAAATGGCCCCGGCGGCGGGCGGGGTGCCGGTGTTCAACCTGATGCCCTCGGCAGGGGATGTTGATGTGATGATCTCGGCCGAATGGATGGAGGCCGGGCGTGCCATCATCCGCGGCTTCGTCACGCCGGACCGTACGACACTGATTGCCTCGACTCACCGCAATCTGGCGGTTTCGGAAAAGATGGTGCCCGGCGACGGGCTGGCCGATTCCGAAGCGGTGCGCGAAGTGGCCATGCAGGCCGCGAAACGCCTGATCGCCGCCGATTTCGAGGCGGTGGCGGTGAAATCCGGTTCGGTGATCTCGGCCACGCTGTTCGGGGCGCTGGCGGCATCGAAAACCCTGCCCTTCCCGCGCGAGGCGTTTGAAGAGGCGATCCGCGCGGGCGGCAAGGGGGTGGAGGCGTCGTTGCGCGCCTTTGCCGCCGGCTATGATGCCGCCGAGAAGGGCGATGCGGCGCAGGTCAAGCCGGCCGAGGTGAAGGCAGCGGCAGGAGTCTCCGGCCCGGCAAGGCTGATGGTGGAATGGCAGGTTTTGGCGACCCGCGCCGCGCGCCTGCCGGGCGAGGCCCCTGCTATGGCACTGGCCGGCCTGCGCAAGGTGGTGGAGTTCCAGGACCTTGCCTATGGCGCGGACTATCTGGCGCGGGTCGAGTCACTGGCCGCCCGCGACCATGCACCCTTTGACCTGACGCGCGAGGGCGCGAAATATATCGCCAATGCGATGGCCTATGACGATCCGATCCGGGTGGCCGATCTGAAGACCCGCGCCGCCCGTTTTGATCGCATCCGCAAGGAGATGGGCGCGAAGGACCGGCTGATGCAGCTGACCGAGTTCATGCATCCGGGTGCGGCCGAGATCGTCGGCATGATGCCGCGCCGCTGGGGTGAGTGGATGGAGGCCAGCCCGAAGCGAATGGCGCGCCTTGACCGCATGGTCAACAGGGGACGCCGCATCCGCACCGACAGCCTGCGCGGTTTCCTGATGCTCTACATGCTTGGCGGCCTGAAGCGCCGCCGCCGGGGCAGTCTGCGCCACGCGCAGGAGGTTGCGCATCTGGATCGCTGGCTGACTGCCGCCACCGGGCATCTGGAGCGCGACTATGCGCTGGCGGTCGAAATCCTGCGCTGTCGGCGGCTGGTCAAGGGCTACTCAGACACCCACGCCCGCGGTCTGTCGAAGTTCGACAAGGTCATGGGGGCGATTGCGCTGGTCGCGGGCCGCGAGGACGCGGCGGATTGGGCCAGACGTCTGCGCGAGGCGGCGCTGAAGGACGAAAAGGGCGTTGCCCTTGACGGCGCGATCCAGACCATCAAGAGCTTTGCCTGACGGCATGCCGCGCAGTGAAGGGTTGCTTTCGCTGCGCAGTAATGTCAGATTTTCAATAGGTTGCCGGATCAGGCGGGCAAGCCGCGATAGCTGCCGTTCCAGTAGATCAGCGCGCCCTGCCCCGGCGTGGTGCGGATCGCCTGCACCCGGCCGATCAGGATCGAATGGGTGGCGCGGTGGATCATTTCTTCCAGCGTGCAATCGAATGCCGTGGGTGCCCCGGACAGCAGCCGCGCGCCGGTGACGGCGGTTTCCCAATCCGCCCCGTCATAGCGCGCGGACCCCTTGACCCCGCCGAAGCCCGAGAACCGCTCGGCCACCGCCTGATGAGCCGCGCCCAGCGAGGACCAGCCGAAACGACGGTATTTCTCAAGCAGCGGATGGCTGGAGGAGGAGCGGTTCACGCAGGCCAAAAGCAGCGCCGGCTCTGCCGAAAGCGAGATGGCCGAGGTGACGACAAGGCCCGAAGCTTCGTCCCCGTCCCCCACGGTGATCACGCTGCAGGTGCCGACAAAGGCGCGCATGGCGTCACGAAAGTCCTTGGCGGTGATCTCGGCGGGGGGCGGGGCGGTCATGGCGGTCCTTTCAGCGGATCCCGGCCTTGGACAGGCGGGGCAGCACTTCCTCGGCGAAATACGGGAATTCCTTGAGGTAATCCACAAAGGACAGCGTGGTCCCGGCAAAACCGGCATCGTGCAGCGAGATGATCCCCGCCGCGACCTGATCCGGCGTGCCGATCAGCGGGAAGCCGCCGTGACCCAGCGCCATGCCGAAGCGGATCTGCTTCAAGAGGTCATGCGGGAAGGACAAGGCATGCGCCAGTTGCAGGCGGATCAGGTTGTCGGTGGCCTCCCAATCGGCATTTTCATCCACGATGTAATGAACGTAATCGCGGGCTTCCTTTTCGGTCGGGCGGCAGACGACGTGGCTGAAGGTCAGCACGCCGACCTCCTTGTTCTTGGCCTTGGCCTGCGCCTTCAACGCGGCGATTTCCTCTCTGGACCGGCCCAGGTCGATCGCCGGGGTGAACAGGAAGTTGGCGTTGTCGGTGGCAAATTCGCGCCCCTGCGGCGAACCGGCGGCATTCAGCAGCGGGACCGAGCCGCGGACGGGCGCGGGATCGCCCTTCAGGCCCTTGATGTTCCTGAAATATGTCTTGTCCCAGTCGAAATGCTTGTCCGAAGACCAGATCTTGCGGATCAGGTCGATCCATTCCTGCGCATAACCGTAGCGGGTTTCGTGATCGTCCGGCAGCGTCAGGCCAAGCGCCTCATACTCCGGCTTGTTCCAGCCCGCGACGATGTTCAGCCCGGCACGGCCATGGCCGATCTGATCCAGCGTGGCGACCTGCTTGGCCACCACAACCGGGTGGTTCGCCGTGGTGTGGATGGTGGCGAAGACGGTCAGCTTTTCGGTCGAGGCAAGCAGCCCCGCGGCCCAGGTCATCGTTTCCAGCACGCCGCCGTGAAAATCGGTCGGCCCGCCGTAACCGATCCAGCGCGCGATCGGCAGCATGAAGTCGATGCCCGCCGCATCCAGCAATTTGGCAAGCGCCAGATTGTTGTCCCAGCTGTTGACCCAGCGTTCCGCCGCCTGGGTGGGCGTCATGCCCGAAGAGCAGTTGGTTGAGAAGGTGCCCAGCTTGAAGCCGCCGGAAAGCATCCGGTTCTGTGTCATGGCGAAGTCCCTGTTGAAGTTTTGATGATATTTTATGTTTGAAAGTCTATCGTAAAATCTATTTGCGTCAACGGTCTTTCACAGGCAGTCTGACCACCGTGAAAGGCGGGCGCCGCAATGAAAAAACCAAAGGCAGATCAAAAGGATGGATCAGCTGCACCTTTGGACTACCGCTGGCATCTGGCTGCCAGCACCGACGAGGTGGACACGACCGAGCTGGAATTCGCGCTGATGCGCACCTTCGAGGGATTTGGCCGCTGGCAGTCAGAATGCTTGGCCTCGGTCTGCGATCTGGCGGCGACAGGGCCGGAAAACGCGATGCTGCACATCATCCGCATGAACGACCGGCCGAAGACGATCAAGGATCTGGCGCGGCTGACCAACCGCGACGACGTGCCCAATATCCAGTATTCGCTGCGCAAGCTGATCGGCGCGGGCCTTGTGCTGCGCAAGGGGGCAGGGCGGTCCGGCGTGACCTATGAGGTGACGGAGGAAGGCCGCCGGGTGACGGATGATTATGGTGCCGTCCGCCGCCGCCTGCTGATCGCGGCGGTCGAACAGGTGCCCGGCTTTTCGCAGCGCCTGAAAGAGGCCAGCCGGACGCTGAATCTGCTGTCAGGGATCTATGAAGAAATCGCCCGCGTCGCGGCGACGCACCGGCGAAGCTGATCAGCCCCAGTCGAAGGCACGGGCGAAATCCTGATAATCCGCCACGCAAAGGCGACAGGCGGCCAGGAATTCGGGGCGGCTGCTTTCCGGCCCGATGCCGATGACCTGCAACCCTGCATCCCTGGCCGAGCGGATGCCGGGCAGGGCATCTTCGACCGCGAAGGCGCGGGCTGCGGGCAGCTCCAGCAGGCGCAGGGTTTCCAGATAGGGCAGCGGATCGGGCTTGCCGCGCGGCAGGTCGGCCCCCGACACGATGGCCGCAATGTGATCGCCGACCTGAAGTTGCGCGATGGCGGCCAGAATGTGCCGCCGCGGCGACGAAGAGCAGATCGCCACCCGCAGGCCCGCAGCGTCCAGCCGCAGGATCGTCTCGGCCGCGCCGGGCACCACCTGCCGCATCTGCGGCAACAGCGCATCCGCCTCGGCCCCGATCCGGCGCGACAGGTCATCACGGGTGGCAAGGTCCAGATCCGGGCCGATCACCTGGGCCAGAAAGCCGCGCAGGCCACGGCCGACAAAGGCATCATAGGTCTCTTGCGGCACCGTCACGCCCAGATCGTCCATGATCCGGCGCTTGGCCAGTTCCCAGGCCGGTTCGGACAGGACCAGGGTGCCGTCAAGATCGAAGATCGCGGCGCGATAGGCGGAAAGGGAAAGAGCGGGCATTTCCTTCTGCCTCCTGTGCTTGCTAAGGTCTGGCCGAAACCGGAAGGGGGTTATGACGTGTCATCAGAGGATCTTGCCAGCCGCCACCGGATTGCCCGGCGCATTGCCGCCGATGCGGGTGAGATGGCCCTGGAGTATTTCCGGCGCTGGACCGAACTGACCATCGACATGAAGGGCCATCAGGATTTCGTGTCCGAGGCTGACCGGAATGTGGAACTGGCGGTGCGCGCGGCACTGGCGCAGGCGTTTCCGCAGGATGCCATCGTCGGCGAAGAAGGCGCGCCGGTGCCGGGAACCAGCGGCTATACCTGGATCATCGACCCGATCGACGGCACGGCGAATTTCATCAACGGCATCCCGCAATGGTGCGTGATCCTGGCCTGCGTGCATCAGGGACAGATCGTGCTGGGCGTGGTGCATGACGCCCTGCATGACGAGATGCACCATGCCACCCTGGGCGGCGGCGCGTTCTGCAACGACCGGCCGATCCGGTGCAGCGCGAAGACCAGCCTTTCGGAAGGGTCGCTGGGCGTGGGCTATTCCGGGCGGCGGCATTACGACGGCATCCGCAAGCTGATCGACGGTTGCTGCGAGGCGGGAACGATGTTCTGGCGCAACGGGTCGGGCGGGCTGTCGCTGGCCTATGTCGCCTCGGGGCGGATCCTTGGCTATGTCGAGGAACATATGAATTCCTGGGATTTCATGGCCGGATATCTGATCGTGACCGAAGCGGGCGGACGGGCGGAACCGATCGACACCGACCGGGCGATTGCGCAGGGCGCGCGCATCGTGGTGGCCGGGCCGGGCGTTTTCGATGCGGTGCAGGATCTGGCGCGCAAGGCTTATGGCTAGGTTTTGGGAATAAGCACCGGGCCCGAGGCCGAGAACGAGATCGTCACCTCCTGCCCCGGTTTCATCGGGCTGGCCACATCCTCATCGGTGGCAAAGGCGGTGCCGAATCCGGCGCGGACGGTATATTCCATCCGGCTGCCGACATAGGTCGCCTTTTCGATCACCGCGCGCACCCCGTCGCCCGCGCCCTGCACCAGCCGCATCCGCGACGGACGCACGGCCAGCGTGGCAGGGCCGACGGGCAACCCGCGCGACGGCATCCGGTGGGTGTAATCGTCGATGCGGATGGTGGCGGTGTCGCCGTCAATGGCGGTGATCTCGACCGGGATCAGGTTCGCCTCGCCGATGAAATCGGCCACGAAGGCATCGGCCGGGGCGTCATAAAGGTCGCGCGGCGTGCCCTTTTGCGCGATGGCGGCATTGCGCATCACCACGATTTCATCCGACACCGCCAGCGCCTCTTCCTGATCATGGGTCACATAGACCACGGTCAGGCCAAGGTTCTGCTGAATCTCGCGGATTTCCTCGCGCACCTGACGGCGCAGCTTGGCATCGAGGTTGGACAGCGGTTCGTCAAAAAGCAGGACCTGCGGTTCCAGAACAAGCGCCCGCGCCACGGCAACCCGCTGCTGCTGGCCACCCGACAATTCGGACGGCAGCCGGTCGTCATAGCCGTTCAGCCCGACCAGACCCAGCCCCGCCCTGGCCTTTTCCTGCGCTTCCTCTTTGCCGAAGCCCGAGAATTTCAGCCCGTAGCTGACATTCTCGATCACCGTCATATGCGGAAACAGGGCGTAGCTCTGGAACACCATGGCGACATCGCGGTCGGTCGCGGGCAGTTTGGTCACATCGGTATCGCCGATCATGATGCGGCCCAAGGTGGCCATCTCCAGCCCGGCGATCATCCGCAGCGTCGTGGTCTTGCCGCAGCCCGAAGGGCCCAGCAGGGTGACAAGCGTGCCTGCCCGGACCTCAAGGTTGATGTCGTTCACCGCCTTCACATCGCGGCCATAGACCTTCGAGACATTCTGAAACCGCACCGAGGCGGCCTTGGCGTGGATACCCGTCGTCATTCAATGTCCCCCGGAATGGGCCGTCCGGCGGCCGATCTGCGTGCGCCCCACCATCAGTTGCAATGCGCCGACGGCGACCAGCATCACGACGATCAGCGCGGTGGAATAGGCGATGGCAAGGCCGTAGTCATTGTTCTCGACCCGGCCGATGATGTAACTGGTCGACATGTCGTATTTGGCCGACACAAGGAAGATCACCGCCGAAATCGCCGTCATCGCGCGCACGAAACTGTAGACCAGCGCGGCCAGGATGGCGGGGCGCAACAGCGGCAGGATCACCGCGCGGAAGGTCTGCCAGCTGTTCGCGCCAAGCGTCAGAGAGGATTCGTCCAGCGATTTGTCCAGCTGGCTCATCGAGGCAATCCCCGCCCGCACGCCCACCGGCATGTTGCGGAAGATGAAGCTGATGATCAGGATCAGCCCGGTGCCCGTGATCTCGATCGGGGGCACGTTGAAGGCCAGGATATAGGCCACGCCGATCACGGTGCCAG
The DNA here is from genome assembly GCA_036745335.1 of Paracoccaceae bacterium. Classification (GTDB taxonomy): domain Bacteria; phylum Pseudomonadota; class Alphaproteobacteria; order Rhodobacterales; family Rhodobacteraceae; genus Pseudogemmobacter. The sequence continues at coordinate 68,921 of DAIOGH010000006.1, read as the reverse complement.
GGATGGCAAAGGACAGCATCGTCCCGAATTCGAAGGCGCGTTTGCCTGCGAAATTCTGCCGCGTCAGCAGATAGGCGGTGATCAGGCCGATGGCGGCGGTCAGCGGGGCTGCGGCGGTGGCGATCATGATCGTGGTCCAGAAACTGTCCCAGGCCGATCCCGTCCAGCGGATACCGTTCTCGCCCCAGCCGATGCGGAAGGCGGTCAGGTAATGCTTGAGGGTCAGGCTGTCGTCGACGCCCCAAAGCTGCACGAACGACCCATAGACGATCATCCCGTAGACGACCAGGGTGAAGGCCGTCCAGCCCGCCACGACGGCATAGACCACCCAGGCCAGACCCTGCGGCATGGCGGGGTGAACCCCCGCATCGCCCTTGCCGGTGACGGTGGTGTAACTTTTGCGGCCCAGCCAGAACCGTTGCAGGTAAAACGCCCCGAGGGTGAAGATCAGCAGCACCACGGCCAGAATGGCCGCCCGGCTGGGGTCATGTTGCGCACCGACGATGGCAAAGAAGATCTCGGTCGACAGCACGTCGAAATTGCCGCCCAGCACCAGCGGGTTGCCGAAATCGGCCATGCTTTCGATGAAGCCCAGCAGGAACGCATTCGCCAGACCCGGCCGCATCAAGGGCCAGGTCACGGTGCGGAAGGTCTGCCAGCGGTTCGCGCGCAGGGTCTGCGCGGCCTCTTCCATGCTGGGGCTGACGCCTTCGACCACGCCGATCATCACCAGAAAGGCGATGGGAGTGAAGGCCAGCACCTGTGCGATCAGGACGCCGGTCATGCCATAGACCCAGCGCGACGGCTCGATCCCGAACAGGCTGGCGACCGAAGTGGTGACGGTGCCGGACAGGCCGAACAGCAGGATGATGGCCAGGCCGATCACGAAGGGCGGGGTGATGATCGGCAGCACGGTCAGCGCGCGCAAAAGCCGCTTTTGCCGAAAGCCGGATCGGGTAAGGACCAGCGCAAAGGCCAGACCCAGCAGGGTGGTCAGGACACCCACCACCACGGCCAGGAACAATGAGTTCCACGCAACGCCGCAGCGGGTGCCTGACAGACAGCCCAGACCCCAGATCCGGCTGTCAAAGAACTTGGGGAAGAAGCCGATCACCGAATAGCTGCCATCCGGCTGGATGAAGGCATGTTGCAGCATCTTGGCGATGGGAAAGAAGACAAAGATGGTGACGACCGCGATCACCCCCGCGATGGCCGAGGTGACGAAGACATCGCCGTTCACCGCCCCGCGGGCGGCGATGCCCTGGGTCAGCAGGAACAGGAAGGCCGAGGCGGTGAGCATCGCGCCATAGCCCATGCCGAACTGCCGGTCCTCCAGCGGTCCGAAGAGCGATTCCAGCCAGCCGGCGGTAAAGCCGCGCAAGCCGATGCCCAGGCCCTGCGCCACCAGCCAGGCAAAGCCGAAGGCCCCGGCCAGAACCAGAACCCGGCCATAAAGCGGATCGGACTTGCGGCGCCCCAGAACCATGAGGGGCGCCACCAGTGCGGGAAGCAGCGGCGCCAGCCACAGCTTTTGCCCCATGGCGATCAGAAACGCCGCGGGCGCGTAATCGGCATCCGTCGGCCAGCCTTCCACCAGCCACTCGAAGCGGTAGAAATTCTCGACCCCATACCAGGGCAGAAGGGCGAAGCCGATCCATCCGGCAATGATCCAGAAGATCAGGACCGGATGGGCCGCACGGTCGGAACTGGGCTGGCGCAAGGGCTTACTGCGGCAGGGTGGAGACTTCGGTGTCCCACTTCGACAGCAGGCGCTTGCGCTCCTCGGACGAGCCGTATTTCTTGAAATCGTAGTCGATCAGCTTGATCGAGGCCATGTCGGGGGCCTTGTCAGATTTCGCCGCATTGACGTTCGACATCACTTGGAAGGCATTGACCTGAAGCGCCAGATCCTGCGCCTCTTTCGACAGTGCCCAGTCATAGAACTTCTTGGCTTCTTCCATGTTGCGCGCGCCCTTGATGATCGACATCGACCCGATCTCGTATCCCGTGCCCTCGCAGGGGGCTACGGTCACGACGGGAAAGCCTGCAACGGTGGTGGCAACGGAATCGTGCATGAAGACGATGCCGATCAGCGTCTCGCCCTGGCCTGCCGCCTTGATCGGGGCCGAGCCGGATTTGGTATACTGGTTGATGTTGACGTGCAGGCGCTTCATGTAGTCAAAGCCCGCGTCTTCGCCGAACAGCTGCACCATCGTCGCCAGCGCGGTATAGGCCGTGCCCGAGGAATTCGGGTTCGCCATCTGCACCATGCCCTTGTATTCCGGCTTGGTCAGGTCTTCCCAGCAGGCGGGCGCGGCCAGGCCGGCCTTGGCCAGCATGTCGGAATTGTAGCCAAAGCCCAGCGCGCCGGAATAGATGCCGATCGTCTTGTCACCGGCGCTTTCGGCCTGGGCGATGGCCCAGGGGTGCAGCTGGTCGCGCATCGGGCTGACATAGGGTTCGGTCAGGTCTTCCTCGGCGGCCTGAAGATGGGGATCGCCGGTGCCGCCCCACCACACATCGCCCTTGGGATTGCTGGCTTCGGCCTGCACCTGGGCATAGGTCTCGCCGCTGGACTTGCGGGTCATGTTGACTTCGATCCCGCTGGCTTCCTCGAAGCTTTTCTCCATGATCTGACACCATTCCTCCTGCGCCGAGCAGTAGAAATTCAGCTCGGCCAGGGCCGCGGTGCCGGTCAGCGACGTGGTGGCCAGCGCAAGCGCGGCCAGAGAGCGCATCTTCATCAGTATCCTCCCATGATTGGCCTTGCGGCCTGTCCCCTTTTGCGGAGACTCGTTGTCGTACGAACAGTCTGACGAGTCTTTCCGCATGTGACAATTGTAACATTTTTGTAACATGCGCGTCATTACCTACAGCCAATAGGTGTGCCATCCCGCTGACCCTGCCCCCGCTGAATGCGCTTCGCGCCTTCGAGGCCGCCGCCCGGACCGGCGGCTTCGTGCCTGCCGCGGAAGAGCTGGGAATCTCGCCCGCCGCGGTCAGCCAGCACATCCGCAAGCTGGAACAGTTTCTGGGCAAGACGGTGTTCACCCGGCTGAACAACCGCGTGATGCTGACCGACGCCGGGCAGGCGCTGTTCGACGGCGTGGGGGCCGCCTTGCAGATGATCTCGGACACGACCGAGGCACAGATGCTGCGCCGGGCACGGGCGCGGCTGGTCATCAGCTGCATCGGGTCTCTGGCCGAGAACTGGCTGCTGCCGCGGCTGGCGGCCCATGCCCGCGCGCAACCCGGCTTCCGGTTCGACCTGCGGGTCGAAGCCGATCCGGTGGATTTCGCCCGCCACGACATCGACCTGCGGCTGGCCTATGATCCGGCGCAATATCCCGATCACGGTCAGGCCAGTCTGGTGCAGGATCGCGTCCTGCCCCTGTGCAGCCCCGACTGGCTGAACCGCCATCCCGGCGCGGGCGGCATGGCTGTGGTGCCGCCCGAAGATCTGCTGCACACCAGTTGGGGGGCCGATTTCGGCAGCCTGCCAGGCTGGTCCGCCTGGTTCGAGATCGCCGGACTGCCGGGGCCGCCACCGGGGACGGGATTTCAGTCCGGAAGTTCGGCGCTGGTGCTGGACATGGCGCGGGCGGGGCTGGGGGTGGCACTGGGCCAACGGCTGCTGGCGCAGGACGATCTGGCGGCGGGGCGGCTGGTCGCGCTGTCCGGCCTGTCGCTGCCGCTGGGGCGGCCCTATGGTCTGGTCTGGCCGCGGGCACGGGGCGGCAAGCGGCAGGTGATGGCGCTTGTGCAGGCGTTGCAGGGGATGCCCCTGGATAAGTAAAACTTGTGCCGCACAAGTTTTGTAGCGCTTGCCGCTTTGCCAGAACCGGCCGAGAGTCGCAGTAATGAAACACCCGGAGCCGCGCCATGCACGACCTTCTCGACCTTGACACCTATCCGCTGGATCGCCCCGACAGCCCGGCCTATACCGCACTGGTCGCCCGCTGCCGCGACACGCTGGCGGCCGAGGGCATGTTCGAACTGCCCGGCTTTCTGCGCCCCGAGGCAACCGCCCGTGCCGCCGCACAGGCCGCACCGGCGATGGCGACGCAAAGCCATCGCCACGCCCGCAGCCACAATGTCTATTTCCGCGACACGGTCGAGGGGCTGACCGACGATCATCCCGCCATGGCCAAGGTGGAAACGGTGAACCACACGCTTTGCGCCGATCAGCTGGCCGACAATCCGGTGATCGCGCTGTATGAATGGCAGCCCTTTGCCGATTTCCTAGCCGCCACCATGGGCAAGCCTGCACTTTATGTGATGGATGATCCGATGGCGCGGGTGAACATTCAGGCCAGCCGCGCGGGCGAGGCGCTGAACTGGCATTTCGACCGGTCGGAATTCACCACGACCATCCTGTTGCAGGCCCCCGAGACCGGCGGGGAACTGGAGTACCGCAAGGACCTGCGCACTGCCGGGGACCCGAATTACGCAGGCGTTGCCGCTGCCCTGCGGGGAGAGGACCCGCTGTTGCGCAAGGTCCGGCTGAAGGAAGGCGCGCTGAACGTGTTCCGGGGCGTGAACACGCTGCATCGCGTGGTGCAGGTGCAGGGCAAGGTGGAACGGCTGGTGACGATCTTTTCCTTCTACGACCGGCCCGGCGTGGCGATGACGGCCAAGGAACAGATCGGCTTTTATGGCCGCAGCGCCGCCTGATCCGGGCCGCAAACCCTTGATCCCGCATGCCTTGCAGGATGTCCTGCAGGGCGTCGCCCGGATTGCAAGATTACCTGCATAAAATCGTTGACTCGCAACTTTTCCTGCACAATCCTGTGCCAAGGGGGGCTGCGACTCGCATGACACTGCTTGCACGCATTCAGGATCACTCCGGTCGCCTGACCGAGGCCGACCGGCGGATCATCGAGATCATGCTCGGCCAGCAGGGCGAGGCGGCCTTTCTGTCGGCGGCCCAACTGGCCGAACGCGCGCAGGTGCATGAGACGACCGCCACGCGGCTGGCGCAAAAGCTGGGGTTTTCCGGCTATCCCGATCTGCGCGCGCAATTGCAAAAGGAACTGCTGGAGGGCCAGGACGCCGCCCAGCGGATGCGCCGGTCGGTCGCCAAGGTGGCGGATGGCGGCTATCTGGCCGATCTGGTGGCGGGTGAGATTGCGGCGCTGGAAAACCTGCTGCGCTGCGTCGCGCAAGAGGATCTGGACAATGCCGCCGCCCGCATCGCCGCCGCCCGCCGGGTGTTCATCTTTGCGCAGGGCCATGCCACGGCGACGGCGGTCTTCCTGCAACGGCGGCTGGACCGGTTCGGCATGACCACGGTGATGCTGACCGGCCGCGGCCGCGACGTGGCGGAAAAGCTGGTCAGCCTGACAGCGGACGATCTGGTTCTGGTGCTGGCCTTCCGCAAGCCGCCCGCCAGCTATCCGGCGCTGATCGCCCATGCCCGCGACACCGGTGCTGCGACGCTGCTGATTTCCGATCTGGCCGGGCCGACCATGGCCCCGCCCGCCGATCTGCTGCTGGCCGCCCCACGCGGCAGGTCGGGCAGCGAATTCCAGACGCCGACGATCCCGATGGTGATCGTGTCCGCCATCCTGCTGACCATTGCCGGTCGGCATGAACGACAGGTTGTTCCCAAGCTGGAGGAGCTGGCCAGCCTGTTTTCCCGCTTCGAGTGAAGCGCAACCCAAAGGGGAGGAGACCCCATGCTGAAGACCCTGAAGGCCGCAGTCATCGCGGCGGCCTGCGTCCCCGTCATGGCCGAGGCGCAGGATTACGACACCATGACGGTCGAGGAATTGCTGCCGCTGGCACAGGCCGAAGGCTCGGTCACGGTGTTCTCGCTGTCCAGCCGCATCGCGCGGGTCGAGGCGGCGTTTGAAGAGGCCTATCCCGGCATCGACCTGATCGGGCTGGACATGAGTTCGGCCAAGCAGATTGCCCGGATCACCGCCGAACAGGATGCCGGGGTCTATGCGGTGGACGTGCTGTACATGGCGGATTCGCCGGTGGTGTTGCGCGACCTGCTGACGCCGGGCCGCATTCACACCTATGTGCCTCCGCGCGTCGCCGATCAGCTGGAAGAGCGGTTCAAGATGCCGCTGCTGGTGCATCGCCTGTCGACCAAGGTGCTGATGTACAACGAGCAATTCTATCCCGATGGCAGCCCGGTCAAGAACCTCTGGCAACTGACCCTGCCGGAATGGAAGGGCAAGGTGATGATGGTCGATCCCACCCAGCGTGGCGAATTGCTGGATCTTCTGACCGAGATCGCCCTGCATCCCGACGAGATGGCGGCCGCGTACAAGGCCCAGTTCGGCACCGACATCGCGGTAGACAGCGACCTGAACGGCGCTGGCGAGCAGTTCATCCGCGCGCTGTTCATGAACGATCTTGTTCTGGTGTCGAACAGCGACGATCTGAACAAGGCCGTCGGCACCAAGGATGCCACCGATCCGCCCGTCGCCTTCGGCACCTATTCCGACCGCCGCGACAATGAAGAGGAAGGCTGGGCGCTGCAGGTCGCCAATGATGTGGAACCGGCCAACGGCATCCTGTTCCCCGCTGTTCTGGCCATCGCCGACAAGGCGCCGAACCCCGCCGCGGCGCGGCTGCTGATCGACTTCATGTTCGGCGATGACAGCGACGATGGCGGCCCGGCCTTTGCGCCTTTCAACGTGCCGGGCGACTATGCCACCCGGTCCACCATCGCGGATGACCCGGATTCGGTGCCGCTGGAAGGTCTGAAGGCCTGGACGATCAGTTCCGAGGCGATTGCGGCCAACCGCGCCCGCATTGCCGATCTGATCATCACCCTGCAATGATCCCTGCCGGGCGCGGCCGATCCGCTGCGCCCGCCCTTGCGAGGCCCCCCATGTCACACGCCACCCCGGTCCCGTCGCCTTCTGGCCGACGCCTGTTGTCTTCACGCCAGATCGTGCCTCTGCTGATGGTGCTGATCGTCGGCGTTCTGGTGGTCGCGCCGCTGTTGCGCATCCTGCTGGCCACGCTGACGCCCGCCGGGCTGACAGCCTGGGGCGACGTTCTCGCCTCTGCCATGTCGCAGAACCTGTGGTGGCGGCCCCTGATGAACACGCTGATCCTGGGGATCGGGGTTTCGGCGGGATGCCTGCTGCTGGGCGGTTTCGTGGCCTGGCTGGTGGTGATGACCGATGTGCCGGGCCGCCGCCTGCTGGGGGTGATGCATACCCTGCCGTTCATGATCCCCAGCTTTGCCGCCGCGCTGGCCTGGGGCACGCTCTTCCGCAACAGCCGGATGGGCGGATCGTCGGGGTTCTTCGAATCCAACGGGTTTCTGATCCCCGACTGGCTGGCCTGGGGCATCGTACCGGTGCTGATCGTGCTGATCGCGCATTATTATTCGCTGGCCTTCACCATCATCTCGGCGGCCCTGTCCTCGGTTGGGGCCGATCTGGTCGAGGCCGCACAGATGACCGGCGCCCGTCGCCCGCGCATCTTTTTCGGCATCGTGCTGCCGGTGGTCACGCCCGCGCTGGTGTCGGCCGGGTCGCTGACGCTGGCGGGCGCGGTGTCGAACTTTGCCGCCCCCGCGCTGCTGGGCCTGCCGGTGCGGATGCAGACGCTGTCGACCCGGCTGTTCGGGATGATCGAGATCGGCCAGGCCGAGCGCGGCTTTGTGCTGGCGCTGCTGCTGATCGCCGTCTCGGGCGTGTTCCTGTTCCTGTCGGATCGTCTGGTGTCGGGCCGCCGCGCCTTTGTCACCGTGACCGGCAAGGGCGGGCGGACACGGCGGTTTCCCTTGGGCAGATGGCGCTGGCCGCTGTTCGCGGTCGGTCTGGGGTTGGCCTTGCTGACCACGGTGGTGCCGGTTCTGGTGCTGGTCGCCTCCAGCCTTGCGCCGCAGACCGGGGCTCTGTTCTCCAACTGGACGCTGCATTTCTGGCTGGGCGAGGGCGGCGGGCAGATCGCGCAAGGCCAGGCCGGCATCTTCCGCAACTCCGTGCTGATCGAGGCGCTGTTCAACACGTTGAAGCTGGGGTTGGTGGTGGCGCTGTTGTCGATGGTGCTGGGGCTGGCGCTGGCCCATACCATCACCCGGCACAAGGGCACGATTCTGGCCAATGCCCTGTCGCAACTGGCCTTCCTGCCGCTGCTGATCCCGTCGATCGCCTTTGCCGCCGCCTATATCGCCCTGTTCGGCGCGCCCATCGGCCCCTTGCCGTCGCTCTATGGCACCTTCGCGCTGCTGGTCATCGCGGCGGCGGCACATAACCTGCCCTTTGCCGTGCAGGCGGGGCGGTCGGTGCTGGGCCAGATCTCCACCGATCTGGAGGAAAGCGCCCGGCTGACCGGGGCCGGACCGCTGCGCCGGATGTGGGCGATCATCTTTCCGCTGGCGATCCGCGGCCTGCTGGCCGGGGCGATCCTGGTCTTCGTCAAGATGGTGCGCGACCTGTCGCTGGTGGTCCTGCTGTTCAGCGCCACTTCGCCGGTGCTGTCGATGGTGGCCTATCGCTATGCCGCCGAGGGATTCATGCAATTCGCCAATGCCATCACCGTGCTGATCCTGGTGATCTGCCTTGCCGCCTCCTTGGTGGCGCAGGCCCTGCAGGCGCGGGTTCAGAAATGGAAGGACTAAGACCGATGGCCCAGAGCCAGCCTGAAACCGATGCCATCCGCATCACCGGCCTGCGCAAGACATTCGGCGAGTTCACCGCCATCCCCGACCTGTCGCTGTCGGTACCGCCGGGGTCCTTCCTGGTCCTTGTCGGGCCTTCGGGCTGCGGCAAGTCCACCCTCTTGCGGATGCTGGCCGGGCTGGACGATCCGACCGCGGGCGAGATTGCCTTCATGGGGCACACGGTGTCTTCGGGCGCAGGCGGCACGCTGGCCGATCCGCGCCAGCGCAATGCCGGGCTGGTGTTCCAGTCCTATGCGCTGTGGCCGCATATGACGGTGGCGGGCAACATCGACTGGCCGCTGAAGGTGGCCGGTTGGGACCGGGCGGCGCGGGCCGCAAGGATTGCCGAAGTGCTTGCCCTTCTGGGCATCACGAGCTTGCGCGATCGTTACCCGGCCGAGATTTCCGGCGGCCAGCAGCAGCGCGTCGCCATCGCCCGCACCATCGCGCCGAAACCGGCGATCCTGCTCTTCGACGAACCGCTGTCGAACCTGGATGCCAAGCTGCGGATCGAGATGCGGGCCGAGCTGATGCGTATTCACCGCGCCACCGGGGCAACCTCGGTCTATGTCACGCATGATCAGGTGGAGGCGATGACCATGGCCACGCATGTCGCGGTGATGAACCATGGCCGGGTCGAACAGTTCGGCCCGCCCCGTGCCCTGCTGGACCGCCCGGCGACGACCTTCGTCGCCACCTTCCTGGGCACCCCGCCCGGCAATCTGCTGCCGGTCAGACGGCAGGGCGACCGGCTGCTGTTCGAAGGGGTGGACCTTGCCCCGGCGGCGCTGGCCAAAGGCGCGGATGAGGCATTCCTGTTCTACCGGGCCGAACAGGTGTCGACCGCCGTTGCAGCCGGGCGACCTGTGGTGCAGGCCGAATTCTCGGAAGCCGCCCCGATGGCGGGCCGCGTCATGGTCACGGCCACCACCGGCAGCCTGAGGCTGTCGGCCATTGTCGAAACCCATCCCGAAGCCCGGCCCGGCGACCGGATCGCCCTGTCGCTGGCCGGGTCCCCCGATGCAGTCTTTGCCGTTACCGGCGAAAGGATCGAATGATGCGGCTTATCCTGATGCGCCACGGCGAAACCACCTGGAACGCCGAAAGCCGGTTGCAGGGGCAGGACAACTCGGCCCTGTCGGAACGCGGCGTCGAACAGGTCCGCCGGTTCCGCGCCTTTCTGAAGGCGTTGAAACCGGCGCGGGTGGTGTCGTCCGATCTGGGCCGCACCCGGCAGACCGCCGATCTGATCGGCCATGGCGACTGCCCGTCGGACGCGCGGCTGCGCGAATGGGACATGGGCAGCTGGACCGGACAGACCAAGCCCGAACTGATCGCTGCCCATGGCGCGCTCTATCACGCCTGGCGTGCGGGCGAACATACGCCCGACGGGGCCGAGCCGTGGGCTGTCTTTCGCGCCCGCGTCGAAGACGGCCTGCGCGACTGGCTGGGCCGGGGCGAAGGCGATCTTCTGGCCGTGGTGCATGGCGGGGTGATCCGCGCCGCGCTGCATGCCTTCCTTGACATGCCGCCCGCGCGCGTGATCCCGGTCACGCCGGGCACCGGCACGATCCTGTCGTTCCAGCCCGGCGGGCAGGGGCAGGCACAACTGGAAGGCTATAACATCGGCGCGGTGGTGCCCGATCTGTCGGTGGCGGACTGACGCCGCGGGCATGGACGCCCGGCGGCGCGCAGGCTAACCTCTGTGCCGGTCGCAGCCATGCCGGAACAGCGCTTGAAGATCCTCTCCGCCACCTGTCAGCGCAACGAAGGCCCGTTCCTGCTGGAATGGCTGGCCTATCACCGGCTGATCGGCGTCACCGATTTCGTGGTGTTCTCCAACGATTGCGAGGATGGATCGGACCATCTGCTGACCACCCTGCAGGGCCATGGCCTGCTGCGCCACATTCCGCATCAGGTGGAGCCGGGCAAAAGCGTGCAATGGCAGGCGCTGCAACAGCTGGGAAAGGACCGCGTGGCGCGCGACGCCGACTGGTTGCTGTTCAGCGACATCGACGAATTCCCGATGATCCACGCCGGGGCGCATCGCCTGCCCGATGCCATCGCCGCCCTGCCGCCGGGCACCGACGCCATCGCCCTGCCATGGCGGCTGTTCGGCGCGAACGGGATCGCCGGGTTCCAGGACCTGCCCGTCATCGCGCAATTCACCCGGTCGGCCCCGCCCACCCTGTATCACCCGATCGCAGGCCGCCATTTCAAGACGCTCTATCGCCCCGACGCCTTTCAGAAGCCGGGCGTTCACCGCCCGAAACGCAAGCCATCCGCACCCTTGCCACAATGGGCCGATGGCGCGGGCCAGCCCCTGCCCGAACGGTTTGCCGAAAGGGATGACCTGATCTCGTTTCCGCAGCTGGCACAGGGCCGGTCGGTGGTGGAACTGCACCATTATTCGCTGCGCTCTGCCGAAAGCTTTCTGGTGAAAACCGCGCGGGGGCTGGCGAACCGCCGCGTGAAACCCATCGACCTTGCCTATTGGGTCGAACGGAATTTCAATTCGGAACCGAATGCGGCGATGCGGGTCTGGACCGAACCTCTGGCGCGGGAAATCACCGCGCTGCGCAGCCTGCCCGACGTAGCCGCGCTGCATGACGCCGCCTGTGTCTGGCATCGCAAACGTGCCGCCGAACTGATGCGCACCGGCGCGGGCTATCGCCTGTTCTGCGATTGCCTGCATGCCGCCAATTCGGCTGCCCTGTCCCGCGCCCTTGCCCTGCGCCTTTACGGCCTGTTCGCCGAACTGGGCCCGGACCAATAGCCCCCGATCAAAGGACCCGCCCATGTATGTCGCTGCTTCCGACCGCTATGCCGCCATGACCTATCGCCCCTGCGGCCGCCATGGGCTGATGCTGCCGCCCATTTCGCTGGGCCTGTGGCAAAACTTCGGCGGAACGGATGTGTTCGAAACCTTCCGTGCCGTTCTGCGCCGCGCCTTCGACCGCGGCGTGACGCATTTCGATCTGGCGAACAACTACGGCCCGCCCTACGGCTCGGCCGAAGAGAATTTCGGGACAATCCTTGAAAGGGATTTTCATTCCCACAGGGATGAGCTGGTGATTTCCACCAAGGCCGGCTGGGACATGTGGCCCGGCCCCTATGGTCAGGGCGGGTCGCGCAAACATCTGCTGGCCTCGCTGGATCAAAGCCTGAAGCGGATGAAGCTGGATTATGTCGACATCTTCTATTCGCACCGCCCCACGCCCGATGTGCCGCTGGAGGAAACCATGGGCGCGCTGGTGCAGGCGGTGCGGCAAGGCAAGGCGCTCTATGTCGGCATTTCCTCCTACGGGCCGGACCGCACGCGCGACGCGCAGCGTATCCTTGCGGCCGAAGGCGTGCCGCTGCTGATCCATCAGCCGTCCTATTCGATGCTGAACCGCTGGATCGAGGATGGGCTGCTGCAAACGCTGGGCGACATCGGCACCGGCTGCATCGCCTTTTCGCCGCTGGCGCAGGGACTGTTGACGGCGAAATACCTGAACGGCGTGCCGGATGCCGCAAGGGCAGCCAGGGGCGGGTCCTTCGATCCCGCGCTGCTGTCCGAGGCCAACCTGTCGCGAGTCCGCGCCCTGAACGATCTGGCGACCGAACGCGGGCAAAGCCTGGCGCAGATGGCAATCGCCTGGGTGCTGCGCGATCCGCGCGTGACATCGGCCCTGATCGGCGCGCGGACAGTCGAGCAGCTGGACAATTCGCTGGACGCCCTGGCCAACCTGTCCTTCGCGCCCGAGGAACTGGCCCGGATCGACCGCCACGCCACCGAAGGCGGCGTGGATCTGTGGCGCTGGGTCAGCGGGATGGCCTGACCTCCAGGGTCTGTCCGACGCCGACAGAAACGCCGGACAGACTCTGGCTTCTCCGTGGTCGCGCGTGTTTCGCCAAAGCCGCAGTCCGCTTTTGTCGGACACGCTCTACAGGTTCAGCGCCACCCAGGCCGCATTGCGGGCCGAAGACCGCACGCAGGCATCGACGAAGGCCACGCCCTCCAGCCCTTCCTTCAGGCCGGGGAAGGTGACGGCCGGGTCCAGCGCGGTGCCGTCGCGGCGTGCAATGATGGCACGGGCAACTTCGGCATAGATGTTGGCAAAGCCCTCCAGATAGCCCTCGGGGTGGCCCGGTGGCACCCGGCTGACCCGCGCCGCCGCCTCGCCCGCCCCTGCGCCGCCACGGGTGATGCGATAGCGCGGCTTGCCGAAGGGCGTGACCCACAGGTAGTTCGGGTCTTCCTGCGCCCATTCGATCCCCGCCTTTGTGCCGAACACCCGCAGCCGCAGCGCATTCTCGCACCCGCTGGCGACCTGCGAACACCACAGCATGCCCCGCGCGCCGCCCTGATAGCGCAGCATGACATGGGCATTGTCATCCACCCGCCGCCCCGGCACGAAACTCTGCAGATCGGCCGACAGGCTGTCCAGCGACAGGCCGGTGACGAAATTCGCCAGGTTGAACGCATGGGTGCCGATGTCGCCGGTGGAGCCGCCCGCCCCGGTCTGCGCCGGATCGGTGCGCCAGTCGGCCTGCTTGTTGCTGACCGGTTCGGCCAGCCAGTCCTGCGCATATTCCACCTGCACCAGTCGGATGTCGCCCAGGTCCCCCGCGTCGACCATCGCCCTGGCCTGCCGGACCATCGGATAGCCGGTGTAATTGTGGGTCAGGCCAAAGATGACGCCCGAACTTTCGGCCGCCTTCGCCAGCCGCTTGGCCTCGGGCAAGGTTGCCGTCAGAGGCTTGTCGCAGATCACATGGATGCCGCGTTTCAGGAACTGCATCGCCACCGGGGCATGCATGTGGTTCGGGGTGACGATGGCCACCGCTTCGATCCCGTCCTTGCGCCGGGCTTCACGCGCCGCCATTTCGGCAAAGCTGGAATAGCTGCGCGCCACGCCCAGATCGGCCGCCGAAGCCGCCGCCCGGTCGGGATCGGACGAAAACGCCCCGGCAACCAGCTCATACTGGTCGTCGATCCGGCTGGCGATCCGATGCACCGCCCCGATGAAGGCGCCGCGCCCGCCACCCACCATGCCCAGCCTGATCCGCGGCGCCCGCGCCGCATGTGCCGATCCGATCGCCATGATCCTCTCCCTCTGCGTCTTTCATCTTTGCCCAAATACCCATGGGGCTGGCCCCCGCTGCTACCCCAGCCCCAAGAGCCGCCGGTTCGCCGCCAGATCGGTGCCGCCTTCGGCAAAATCGTCAAAGGCCCGTTCTGTCACCCGGATGATATGCGCCTTGACGAAATCCGCGCCTTCCCGCGCGCCATCCTCGGGGTGCTTCAGGCAGCATTCCCATTCGACCACGGCCCAGCCGCCGAAATCATTCGCCGCCATCTTGGAAAAGATTGCGCCAAAGTCCACCTGCCCGTCGCCCAAGGAACGGAACCGCCCGGCGCGGTTCACCCAGGACTGGAAGCCACCGTAGACGCCCTGCCGCCCGGTCGGGTTGAATTCGGCATCCTTCACATGGAACATGCGGATTCGGTCCTTGTAGATGTCGATATTGTCCAGATAGTCCAGACATTGCAGCACATAATGCGACGGGTCATACAGCATGCAGGCCCGCGCATGGTTGCCGGTGCGTTCCAGAAACATCTCGTAACTGATGCCGTCGTGCAGATCCTCGCTAGGGTGGATCTCATAGCAGATGTCCACGCCGCAGTCCTCGGCATGGTTCAGGATCGGCAGCCAGCGCCGGGCCAGTTCGTCGAACGCCTCTTCCACCAGACCGGCCGGGCGCTGCGGGAAGGGATAGATGAAGGGCCAGGCCAGTGCGCCGGAAAACGACGCCTGCGCGCCAAGCCCCATCGTCTTCGACGCGGTCAGGCATTTCTTCACCTGATCCACCGCCCATGACTGCCGGGCCTTGGGATTGCCGCGCACCTGGGGCGCGGCGAAGCCATCGAACATCTCGTCATAGGCCGGATGGGTGGCGACAAGCTGGCCCTGGATATGGGTGGAAAGCTCTGTCACCTCGACCCCGTTGTCACGGGCCACCCCCAGGAATTCATCGCAATAGGTTTTCGACGAGGCCGCCTTCTCAAGGTCGATCAGCCGCCCGTCCCAGCTGGGCACCTGCACGCCGACATAGCCGCAATCGGCCGCCCATTTCGTGATCGACGCCCAGGAATTGAACGGTGCCGCATCGCCCGCGAATTGCGCCAGAAACAGGCCGGGGCCTTTCAAGGTCTTCATGCTGTCCTCCCTCTCGCCAGGCCCGCCTCAGCGCAGGCCCAGCCGTTGCAGATGCCCCTGGATATGGGCGAAACCATCCCGATACACCGCCTCGGGGCTTTCGGCGAAGTCGCGCCAGACCTTCGTCGCCGCCGCCAGATCGGGCAGGCCGCGGCCAAAGGCCTCGATCGTCAGCCAGTCGTCATAGCCGATGTCGCGGATCGCGGCGAAGGTTTCGTCCCAGGGGATGTTGCCCCGCCCCGGAACGCCCCGGTCATTCTCGGAAATGTGGATATGCACCACTTCGGCCTGGTTGCGGGTCAGGGCCGCAATCGGATCGGCCTCTTCGATATTGGCGTGGAAGGTGTCATACATGGCGCGGATGTTCGGATGATCCACCCGGCGGATGAAAGCCGCAAGATCGGCCATCGTGTTCAAGAGATAGCATTCAAAGCGGTTCAGCGCCTCCAGCCCCACCGTGACCCCGGCACCTGCGGCATGGTCGCCGATGGCGTGCTGGCTGTCGGCGGCGCGGGCCAGTTCATCCGGTGTCGGCCCCTGCCCAGAGAATTGCCCCAGCACCGAATGCAGCGGGCCTGAAAGCCGGTTCGCCCCCAGCGCCGCGCTGCAGTCCAGCGCCCAGCGCATCCGGTCCACCCCGGCCCGACGACGGCCCGCATCGGCCGAGATCAGGTCATGCGCGGGGTCGCCCATCGCGCTGACGGCGGTGCGTTGCAGGCCCAGCCCGTCGAGCATCCGGCCCAGTGCGGCATAGTCCTGCGGCGTGCCCTCGAACACCGGCACCTCGACCCCGTCAAAGCCGGTCGCGGCAATGTCGGCCAGCAAGGGTTCATGCCTGGCATCCAGTCTAGTGGTCCACAGGAACATGCACATGCCGATTTTCATCGCACATCCTTTCGCCGGGAATGACTCCGCCATCTGGTCTTACCAATACAGACTCTGGTACACCAGAGCTTTGCAGGCTCAACGTGATCTTGCGAATTTTTCGGCAGATAGAAAGGGAATTTTTGGCAATCCGTTAAGAATCCGCTGTGCAGTAGCCTTGACCGTCCCGGAAATCTGCGCAATCTGGTAGAGCCAGAATTTGAAGAGCCGGCTTCCGCCCCCATGTGCGGCAGCCTTCCGTGGGAGGAACAGGATGCACCTTTCGACACATAACTGGATGCGGGCCGAGCCGCTGGAAACCACCGTGCGGCGAATCAAGCAATACGGCTACGAATCCATCGAAATCTCGGGCGAGCCGACGCAATACAACACCAAGGACACGCTGAAACTGCTGCGCGACAACGGCATGCGCTGCTGGGGGGCCGTGACCCTGACCCTGGGCGAGCGCAACCTTGCCGCCAAAGACGAAGGTCAGCGCGCGCGATCTGTCGATTACGTCAAATCGGTCATCACCATGGTGTCGGAACTGGAAGGCGAAATCATCACGCTTGTTCCGGCCACCGTGGGCAAGGTGACACCGGATGCCACCCCCGAGGAAGAATGGAAATGGGTGGTTGACGCCACCCGCGAATGTTTTGCCCATGCCCAGAAGAAGGGTGTACGCATCGCGGTCGAGCCGCTGAACCGGTTCGAGACCTATCTTTTCAACCGCGCGGCACAGGCGCTGGCGCTGGCCGATGCGGTCAGCCCGGACTGCGGCGTCTGTCTGGATGCCTATCATCTGAACATGGAAGAATCGAACATCTACGACGCCATCCGCCTTGCCGGCAAACGGCTGTTCGATTTCCACGTTGCCGACAACAACCGCTTTGCCGCCGGGCTTGGTCATCTGGACTGGAAGAAGATCGTCAGCACCCTGCGCGAGATCGGCTATGACGGCGCGCTGACAAATGAGTTCGTGGCCCCGGTGGACCGCACCCCCGCCGCGATCTATCCCGACATGGTGGAAAAGAACCCGGTCGACATTTCGCCCGAGCAGCTGAAGTTCATTCAGGACCACGGCTCCAGCCTGCTGACCGAGAAGTTCTATGCCGATCAGATGCGGATCACCGCCGAAACCATCCTGCCGCTGATCAAGTGAAACCGTCTGCGGGCGGTTCCGGCAACGGGCCGCCCGTCGCAGGGGAGAATGCGGCAATGCGCATCACATCGGTCCAGGCCTGGTGGGTCCAGATCCCGATCGAGGAACAACGCCAGCACGTCAGCGATTTCGGCCGCCTGCGGACCTTCGACGCCGCCATCCTGCGGATCGAGACCGAAGACGGCATTGTCGGCTGGGGCGAGGGCAAGAATGCCGCCGGAAGTGCGGGAAGCTACGGCGCGCTGGTGCATCTGCTGAACCATGAAGTCGGGCCGAAGCTGATCGGGCGGGATGCCAGCCAGATCACCCCGATCTGGGAAGAGCTTTACAACGGCAGCCGTGCCGTGGCCGCCGCCGCGCGCGGGCATCCGATGCCGGAACTGTCGCGGCGCGGGTTGTCGGTGGCCGCCATCTCGGCGGTCGACATCGCGCTATGGGACATCCGCGGCAAGGCGCTTGGCCTGCCGGTCTGGGCGCTTCTGGGCGGGCGCAAGGCCGAACGCCTGCCCGCCTATGCTTCGGGCGGCTGGGCCGATGCCGGCGGGATCGGCGAACAGCTGCAATCCTACATCGACGCGGGCGGCTTCAAGGCCGTCAAGATGCGTGTCGGGTCGATGGACGGCCGCGCGCGCGTCTCGGCGGACCGCGTCCACGCCGCCCGCAAGGCGCTGGGGCCGGAGATCGAACTGATGGTCGATGCCCATGGCACCTTTACCGTGGCCGAGGCCAAGCGCTTTGCCCATATGGTTGCCGATTGCGACCTTGCCTGGTTTGAAGAACCCATCTCGGCCGATGACCGGGCCGGTCTGGCCGAATTCCGCGCGATGGCCAGCATTCCGGTGGCGATCGGCGAAAGCGAATGCACGCGGTTCGACTTTGCCGCCCTGGCCGCCGCACGCACCGCCGACATCCTGCAACCCGATCCGGCCTTTTGCGGCGGCATCACCGAAGCGATGCGGATCGCCGCCATCGCATCGGCCTTCAATCTGCGGCTGGCCCCGCATCTCTGGGCCGGGGCCCCATGTTTCTTTGCCGGTCTGCATGTGCTGGCGGCCTCACCGGCCGGGTTCATCGTCGAATTCTCGTTGGGTGCCAATCCGATGATCCATGACCTGTCGCGCACGCCGGTGCGCGTCGAAGGCGGCACCATCGCGGTGCCGGATGCGCCGGGCCTTGGCCTTGACATGAACACTGATATGATCGCGCGCTACGCAAGGAACTGAGGCAGGCAGGACAACATGCAGCAGGAGGCATTCCTTCCCACCATCGCTGCCCATCTGATCGAGGCGGCGCGCGGCAATGCCGGCAAGGCCCCGTCCGAACGCGATCTGGCCGAGCATTTTTCGGTCAGCCGGGGCCAGGTGCGCGAGGCGCTGGCCATTCTTGAAGCCATGCAGGTGATCGAGCGCCGCGCCAAATCCGGCATCTACATCAACGAGGGCATCGGCGGGATCGAGGCCATGGCCTTTTTCGCCCGCGCCGGACTGCCGCTGGAAAACCGCCAGATCTATGAGGCTGTCGAGGTTCGCAAGATCCATGAGATCAAGGCCGCCGAGATGGCCGCCGTCCGCGCGACGGACGAGAACTTTGCCCGTCTGCGCGATATTCTTCAGCGGTCCGCGGCCCGGATTGCCCAGGGCGAAGGGCTGGACCAGCTGGACCAGGAATTCCACCTGGAAATCGTGCGCGCCACTCAGAACACGATCTTCCTGAACATCTGCACCTCGTTCTATGCGCTGTCGCACAGCCGCCTACAGGTCTATTTCCGCAGCACCGAACGCAACCGCCGTTCGCATGAGGAACATGTCCAGATCTACGAGGCGCTGGTTCGGCGCGATGCCACCCTGGCCTCGGCGCTGATGGTGGCGCATCTGCGCGGGGCGATGAGCTACTGGTCCGAGCTTCTGGAGCCGGGCAGTCCCCCTCCCGCCGGGGTCTGACATGCCGGGCCTGTCGGTCTTTTCCACCCATCCGCTGCATCCGCAGGTGACGGCGGCCTTGCAGGAGATCGGCCCCTGGCGGGTGGCCAGCGCGCCGACGCCCGCGGCGATCCTTGCGGAAAGTGCGGGGGCCGAACTGATCGTGGTGCGCGCATCGATCCCGCCCGAAGTGCTTGCCCGCGCGCCGGGCTTGCGGGGGCTGTTGCGGCATGGCGCGGGCCTGGACATGATCCCCTTGCCCGAAGCCACGGCGGCGGGTGTGCTGGTGACGAATGTGCCGGGGGCCAATGCGCTGACAGTGGCTGAACATGCGATCTGGTCGGCCATGGCGCTGCTGCGGCGCTATCCGCAGGTGAATGCGGATCTGCACCGGTCGGGCTGGGCAGCGGGACGGGCGCATTCCGACCATGGACGCGAACTGTCGGGCCGCAGCATCGGCATCCTTGGCATGGGCAACATCGGGCATGATGTGGCCCGCATCGCCCGTCACGGGTTCGGCATGACGGTGGCCTGCCACACCCGGCGGGCGGCATCGGTCCCTGAAGATGTCGAACTTCTGTCCTTCGATGCGCTGCTGGCGGCATCGGATGTTCTGGTGCTGTGCGCGCCCCTGACCGAAGAAACCCGCGGCATCCTGAATGCCGAAGCCATCGGCCGGATGCGGCCCGGCGCCATTCTGGTCAATGTCTCGCGCGGGCCGCTGGTGGATGAAGCCGCGCTGGCAAAGGCGCTTGACTCGGGTCATCTGGGTGGGGCGGCACTGGATGTCTTCACCACCCAGCCGCTGCCTGCGGATCACCCGTTCATGACCCTGCCCAATGTGATCCTGACCCCGCATATGGCTGGGATCACCGAAGAAAGCATGCTGCGCATGGGTATGGGCGTGGTGGCCGAAGCCCGGCGGATTGCGGTCGGCGAACGCCCGGTGAACCTGTGCAACCCCGAGGCGCTGCCGCTGTATCGGCAGCGGTTCCCCACAGCCTGAGGCTGGCCTCAGGCCAGGGCGAGGTTGTGACCGCTGTCGGGATCGAAGGTCAGCACACGGTCCGCCTTCCAGCCAAAGCGCACCAGTTCATCCCGCGCCACGCGGGTGCCTGCGGGCACGGTGACATGCAGGCGGCTTTCCCCCATGTCCAGCGTAATGACCTTGATCACGCCCTGATCCTCGATGTCGAAGACCCGCGCCTCGGCCGGGGCACCCGATTGCAGCGTCACGTTCTCGGGCCGCACCCCGAAGGTGACGGTCCGTTCCACCGCGGGCTTGCCGTCAACCGGCAGGCGGAAGCCGCCGATCTCGGCCGCGCCCCCGGCCAGCCGCCCGTCGATCAGGTTCATCGGCGGCGAGCCGACCGAACGCGCGACAAAGGTGTTCAGCGGGCGGTCGTAGATGTCGGACGGTGTGCCCACCTGCACCAGCCGCCCCTGCCGCAGCACACCGATCTTGTCGCCCATCGACATGGCTTCCACCTGGTCATGCGTCACGAACAGGAAGGTTGCGCCAAGGTCGGAATGCAGCCGCTTCAGTTCGACCCGCAGGCTTTCGCGCAGCTTGGCATCCAGCGCCGACAGCGGTTCATCCATCAGGAAAACCGAAGGCTGCCGCACGATGGCCCGGCCGATCGAGACGCGCTGCATCTCTCCGCCCGACAGCCGTTCGACCTTGCGGTCCAGAAGATGGGTGATCTGAAGCGTCTTCGCCGCCTTGTCGACGCGCGCGGCGATTTCGGCCTCGGAGAAGCTGCGGATCTTCGACCGCAACGGGAATTCAAGGTTTCCACGCACCGTAAGCCGCGGGTAAAGCGAATATTGTTGCAGCACCAGCGCCACATCGCGCTGCGCCGCCGTCCAGCCGCCGACATCGCGGCCGCCGATCAGCACCGATCCGCTGTCCAGCTTCTCCAGCCCGGCAATCGCGCGCAGCGTGGTGGTCTTGCCGGCACCGGTGCGCCCCAGCAGCACGAAGAATTCGCCATCCTCGACCACCAGATCCAGATCGCGCAAGGCCCGCTGCGCGCCATAGCTCTTGTTGATTCCCTTCAGTTCGATCCGGGCCATCAGGCAGTCCTCCGCAGAGCCAGGCCGCTTTCGGCATCGAAGAAATGCGCCCGTTCCGTGTCGATCCCGACCCAGACCGGCGCGCCCGTGCGGACCCGCCCCGGCTCCATCCGAGCGCGCAGCGTGGTGGCACCCAATGTCACGTCAACGATTTCATGCGATCCCAGCGGCTCGATATTGGTGACGCGGCTTTGCACCGTTCCGGCACCGCCGGTTTCCGACACAACCACCGCTTCGGGCCGGATACCCAGTTTCAGCGCGCGGCCTTCGGGCAGATGCGACACCAGTCCGGGGGCCACCGGCAACATCGCATCGCCCCCGAAGGACAAGCCGCCCGACTGCGGCGCGATTTCAGCCACGTTCATCACCGGAGACCCGACGAACTGGGCCACGAACAGATTGGAGGGGCGGTTGTATACCTCTTCGGGGGTGCCAACCTGCTGCAACAACCCGCCGTGCATGACGACGATCCGGTCGGCCAGCGACATTGCCTCGATCTGGTCATGGGTCACGTAAACCGAGGTCGAGTTGCGCGAAATGTGCAGGCGCTTGATCTCGGCCCGCATCTGTTCGCGCAGCTTGGCATCCAGCGCGCCGATGGGTTCGTCCATCAGCAGCGCCTTGGGCCGCCGCACCAGCGCCCGGCCGATGGCGACCCGCTGCATGTCGCCCCCCGACAGGGCCGAGGGCTTGCGGTTCAGCAGCCGTTCGATACCCAGCACCCTGGCCACCTCGCGCACGGCAGACTCGCGGTCCGACGTGCTTTGCCTGACCGCGCGCAACGGGAAGGCGATATTCTCGTACACCGTCATATGCGGGTACAACGAGAAGGACTGGAACACGAAGGCAATGTCGCGGTCGGCGGCGCGCAGGTCCTGCACCGCGCGCCCGTCGATCGAGATCGTGCCCGATGTCACCGTTTCCAGCCCCGCGATGGCGCGCAGCGTGGTGGTCTTGCCGCAACCGGACTGGCCCAGCATGACCACGAATTCGCCGTCCTCGATGGTCAGGTTCACATCCTTCAGCACCTGCACGGCACCAAAGAACTTCTGGATGTTCCGCAGTTCGATCCGGGCCATCAGACGATCTCTTCCTCTTCTTCTTCCTCGATCTCGGCCGGGGGCGGCACATGGCTGGCGATCAGAAAGCCGACAAGGCCGATCAGGATGATGGTCAGTCCGTAGCGGTGCAGCACCTCGATCCAGGGCTGGCAGAGAAAGATCACGCCAAGGATCATCGTCCATTGCGCGGCCGGTTCGAACCAGCGGGCATTCATCTGGCGAAAGGTCATTTGCGGATTGCTCCGAAGCTCATGCCCCGCAGAAGGTGGTTGCGGAGAAGGAAGGTGAAGATGGCGACCGGCAACAGGAACAGGAAGGTGCCCGAGGCGATGACGGTCCAGTCCGACAGGCCCGATCCGACCTGGCTGGGAATATAGGGGGGCGCCGTCTGCGCATTGCGCGACGTCATCATCAGCGCGAAGGCATACTCGTTCCAGGCGGTGATGAAGCAGAAGACGGCTGTGGCGGCGATGCCGGTCAGCGCCTCGGGCAGCACAATCCTGAAGAAGGCCTGAAGCCGGGTATAACCGTCGACCAGCGCCGCCTCTTCATATTCGCGCGGAATCTCGTCGATGAAGCCCTTCATGATCCAGACCGCGAAGGACAGGTTGAAGGCCGTGTAAAGGATGATCAGCCCGACATGGGTGTCGTAAAGGCCGACCGCCCGATACATCAGGAACATCGGGATGGCGACGACGATGGGCGGCAGCATCCGTGTCGACAGGATGAAGAACAGCCAGTCCTGTTCGCCCGGCACCCTGAACCGGGAAAAGCCATAGGCCGTCACCGTGCCCATCGAGACGGCCAGAATGGTGGAGACGATCGAAACGATCAGCGAGTTCATGTAGCGGTTGCCGAAGCCGGACGACGTGGCCTCGCCGGTCTTCTTGTTGCGCACCACCTGTTCGCCGCCGTCATAGACCAGCTTTTCCCACCAGGGCGCGGCGGCATAGGTCGCCTCGTCCACCGGCGCGCGCAGCTGGCTGCGCTTGGTGAAGAGCTTGGCAAACGGCGACAGCGTCGGTTCGAAGAACACCGTGGGCGGCACGGTGGTGGCCAGGTTGCGCGGCTTGAACGCGGTGGCGGTGATCCACAGGATCGGCGTCAGCATGATGACCAGCGCCAGCAGAACCGCGACGATGGCCGCGCGGTTGACGATCACTTCGCCCTTTGTCTTGACCTCGGCCATGTCAGCGCGCCTTCGCCTTGTTCAGATATTTGACATAGATGTTGGTGATGGCGACCACGACGATCAGCACGATATAGGCAAAGGCCGAGGACATGCCGGTCTGCCATTCCAGGAAGGCCATCTTGTAAAGCCGGATGGCGATCAGTTCGGTCGTGGGCTGGGTCGACAGGATATAGGCATGGTCGAAGGTCTTGAACGCCTCCATCGTGCGGAAGATGATGGCGATCATCAGGATCGGCGCGACCAGCGGCAGGGTGATGCGGAAGAAGGTGTAGAACGGCCCGGCGCGGTCGATTTCCGCAGCTTCGTAAAGATGCTTCGGCACCGCCGACAGCCCGGCCAGCGACAGGAGCATCACGAAGGGCGACCACATCCAGATGTCGACCAGGGCCACCGCCCAAAGCGCCATCTGCGGATTGGCCAGCCATTCGAATTTCCCCATGCCGAGGAAATAGTTGATGATGCCGAAGGACGGATCGTAAAGCAGCTTCCAGAACAGGCCCACCACGGCGGGCGACAGCATCATTGGCAGCAAGAGCAGCGTGGTGATCAACCCCTTCAGCGGGATCTTGCGATTCAGCAGCATCGCCAGGCCGAAACCGACGATCACCTGCCCCGTTACGGTGATCATCACATATTTGGCCGTGATGGTAAAATTGCGCCAGATGTAGGGATCGGCCAGCAGTTCGCGGAAATTCTGCAACCCGACCCAGTTCGCATCGGCCGAGGTCGAGGCCCGATAGTCGGTAAAGGCCGTCCACAAGGAATAGATCAGCGGAAAGACATTGAAGACGATCAGGAAGACGATCGTGGGAATGATGAAGAGGTTGCGGATTGTCAGATCGGAAAGCCCCCGCGCAGCGGCACGGGTATCGGGCTCCAGACGGGTCATCACGTCGGCCACGGCAGAAGTTCCTGGATGAGGAGGAAAGGCCACGGCGGGCGCGGTGTCGCCCGCCCGCCGTGGAACGGAGGCTGTTACTTCAGCCGGCCATATTTCTTGAACGTCTCGGTCCAGTCGGCCGCCAGCGCGTCAAGCGCCTCTTTGGCCGTGCCCTCTCCGCCCACGATGAAGGGATACCAGCGCTGGTTGGCCGCGATCAGCAACTCGGCATATTCGGGGACCGCCCAGAAATCCTTGACCTTGAACATGGTCTGGTAGAACGCCTCGTTATAGGGGGTGGCGTTGCGGAATTCTTCGCTTTCCAGGGTCTTGGCATGGGCAGTATAGCCGCCCAGTTCGGCCCAGCGTTTCTGCACGTCGTCACGGATGAACCATTCCAGGAACTTGTAGGATTCCTCGATGTTGCTCGAATAGGACACGATCGAGATACCCTGCCCACCCAGCGCGGCATACTGGTCGCCATAGGGCCCCGCCGGGTTGGCGAAGAAGCCGGTGTTGGCCGCGTTCGGGTTGGTTGCCGGATTCACCAGCGCCGGGAAGAAGGCAAAGTAGTTCATCGACATCGCGGCCAGGTTTTCGGTGATCGCCTGGTTGTTTTCCACAAAGAAGGTCTTGGACCAGCCGGGCGGGGTAAAGCCGTACAGCTTGCGATAGGCTTCCAGCGCCTCGACCGCCTTGTCCGAGTTGATGATGCCTTCGACCTCATAGGTGTCGGGGTTGCCCAGTTCCGCGCCATAGGAGAACAGCGCGTTTTCCACGCCCATGACCAGCCCGTCATAGGAATTGTCGGTATAGATCGCGATGCCATAGCGGTTCTGGTCGGGCCGGTGGAAGAATTCGGCAATGTCGATCAGCTGCTTCCAGTCGGTCGGCGGGGCAAGGTCATAGCCGTACTTGGCCTTGAAGGCCTCCATCTCGGCCGGGTCCTCGAACCAGTCCTTGCGATAGGACCAGCCCACCGCGTCGCCCTCGGCCGGGATGGCCCAGTATTTCTGCGAGTTGGCGGGATATTCGGCGTAGTATTTCACCGTGGCGGGGGCCATCACCTCGCCCAGATTGTGCTGCTTGAAGAAGTCGGACAGATCGACGTAATGGCCGCCTTCGGATGCGGCCCCCAGCCACTGGCTGTCGCCGACGATCATGTCATAGGCAGAGCCCTTGGCGTTGAATTCGGTAAAGGCCTTGGTCTGGAAATCCGCCCAGGGGGTTGTTTCTACGGTGACGCTGACGCCGGTTT
The DNA here is from genome assembly GCA_036745335.1 of Paracoccaceae bacterium. Lineage (GTDB taxonomy): Bacteria > Pseudomonadota > Alphaproteobacteria > Rhodobacterales > Rhodobacteraceae > Pseudogemmobacter. The sequence goes on along the minus strand of DAIOGH010000006.1, from coordinate 43,668 downwards.
CGGCTTCGTATTCGTTCACCAGTTCCTGCAGATAGTTGGCAGGATCCCATTCTGCCCAGAAGATCGTCAGTTCCTGTGCCATGGCCGCCGGGGCGGACAAGGCGAAGGCGGCCGCGCTGGCCAGCAACCGGAAATATCGTCTTTGCATCCACATTCCTCCCGTTGTCGTTGATCGACCGCGCCAGACCTGACGTTGTGCAGGTCTTTGCAGCTTCCCAGGTCGTCCTGGGCCTCCTCCACTTCCATCTTGATTGGTAATACCAGATTTTTTATCCTGTCAATGCTCCTTTGCCTTTGGCCAAAGGCCGCCCCGCCACAAGGATCACCCGTGATTCCGCTATTTTCGCCTGAAAATCCAAGAAAATACCTTGAACATCCGGCTTACGGGCGGCAAGCGCCCGATTTTCCCGGATCAGGCGGCGCAATTTCTGGCCTTACCAGTTTACACTTTACACTCCACGGCAGCGGCCTCTTGCCGGGCGGCGGCCAGAAGGGCGCGCGCCGCCCAAAGCGCCACGTCACGCGCCGCAGCATCGTCAAGGCCGCAGATGTCCTTCAGGACCACCAGCGCCTCGATGCCGAAGGTCAGCGACAGGGCGCGAATCAGCCGTGTCTCGGTTTCGGCAGGCAGGCCCGCGCCTGCGACGGCCCGGCCCAGCAGGGCGCGACGGTGCCCTCTGCCCCAGGCGGCGTGATCGGTTTCCTGCGGTCCGGCCTCCAGCGATTGCCGCAAGGCTGCGCGAAAGGTCGCCTCATGTTCGGCCAGCCGGGGAAAGGTCTGGGCATAAAGCTGTCCCAGCCGCTCGGCCCCGTCGGCATCGCCACCCCGCCAGTCAAGGATCGGGCCCAGCGCTTCGGCCACCACGGCGCGCAGCATGTCGGCCTGGGTCGGGAAATAGCGATAGGCGGTCGAGCGCGAGACGCCCGCCGCCTCGGCCACCTCGCTGACCGAAGGGGACTGCCCTTCGCGCATCATCCGGGCCGCCGTGGCGACCATCAGCGCCCGCGTTCGCGCCGCGGCGCCGCGGGGCACCGGGGTTTGCGATTCGACGGCTTGATGTGGAACTGTCATCCCAATATGGTATCCGAGTCCCATTTTCGATCAAGCGGGATTCCGGCTCCGGCCGGAGGGCAGGGGAGGATGACCCGATGCCGATGATACTGGTGGCCGGAACTGCCGATACGAAGGGGGCAGAGCTGGCATTCGTCCGCGACCTGATCGTTGCGGCCGGGCATCCGGCGCTGATCCTGGACCTGGGCACCCGTGCGCCTTCGGTTGCCGTGGATATTGCGGCTGCAGAGGTCGCGGCCTGCCACCCGGACGGCGCGGATGCGGTGCTGGGCGGCACGGACCGGGGGGCTGCTGTGGCGGCGATGGGGGCCGCCTTTGCCCGCTGGTGCCGCGACAATGCCGGCCGGATCGGCGGCATCCTTGCCTTGGGTGGTGGCGGCGGCACCTCGATCGCCTGCGCGGGCCTGCGCGAACTGCCCTACGGTGCGCCGAAGCTGATGGTCTCGACCCTCGCCTCGGGCGACACGGCGCCCTATGTCGGTACGTCGGATATCGTGATGATCCCCGCCGTGACCGACCTTGCCGGGCTGAACCGGCTGTCGCGCGTGATCCTGTCGAATGCGGCGCATATGCTGGCGGGGGCGCTGAGCGCGCCAACCGTCACCGCCAACGAAGACCGCCCCGCACTGGGCCTGACGATGTTCGGCGTGACGACGCCCTGCGTGACGGCGATTTCGGCGGCACTGGCCAACAGCCATGACTGTCTGGTCTTCCACGCCACCGGCACCGGCGGCCGCGCGATGGAGCGGCTGCTGGATCAGGGCTTCCTGACCGGGCTGATCGACATCACGCTGACCGAAGTGGCGGATCTGCTGTTCGGCGGCGTGCTGCCCGCCCTGCCGGACCGGCTGGATGTGGTGGCGCGCAGCGGGGCGCCCTGGGTCGGGTCGGTGGGCGCGCTGGACATGGTGAACTTCTGGGCCCCCGCAACGGTGCCCGACCGGCTCCGCGACCGGCGGTTCTATCACCACAACCCGAATGTCACCCTGATGCGCACCACCCCGCAGGAAAACGCCGAAATGGGCCGCTGGATAGGGCAGAAGCTGAACGCCTGCCGGGGTCCTGTGCGCCTGCTGATCCCGGAACAGGGCGTTTCGGCGCTGGACATCGAGGGCGGCGCCTTCTGGTGGCCCGAGGCGGATGCCGCGCTGTTCGATGCGCTGCAGGATACCATTGCTGATCCCGCCCGCATCCTCCGCCTGCCGCTGCACATCAACGACCCCGCCTTTGCCGCCGCCGCCGCGCAAACCTTCCTTGATCTCACGAGGCCCTGATGTCCGCCATTCCCCGCAAGACCCTGCTTGACCGTTTCGCCGCCCTGATCGCCGAGGGTCGCCCTATTATCGGTGGCGGGGCCGGCACCGGCCTTTCGGCCAAATCCGAAGAGGCGGGTGGGATCGACCTGATCATCATCTACAACTCGGGCCGCTACCGGATGGCGGGGCGCGGATCGGCGGCAGGACTGCTGGCCTATGGCAATGCGAACCAGATCGTGAAGGAAATGGCGGTCGAGGTGTTGCCAGTGGTGAAACATACCCCGGTTCTGGCCGGGGTGAACGGCACAGACCCCTTCATCCTGATGCCGCAGTTCCTGGCCGAGCTGAAATCCATGGGCTTTTCCGGCGTGCAGAACTTTCCCACCATCGGCCTGTTCGATGGTGCCATGCGGCAAAGCTTCGAGGAAACCGGCATGGGCTTCGGGCTTGAGGTCGACATGATCGCCGAGGCGCATCGGCAGGACCTGCTGACCACGCCCTACGTCTTCAACCCCGAAGAAGCCGTGGCGATGACCCGCGCCGGGGCCGATATCATCGTGGCGCATATGGGCGTCACCACGGGCGGCACCATCGGCGCCACATCGGCCAAGAGCCTTGACGATTGCGTGGCCGAAATCGACGCCATCGCCGAGGCCGCGCGCAGCATCCGCAAGGACGTGATCCTGCTCTGCCACGGCGGCCCGATCTCGATGCCCGAGGATGCAGGCCATATCCTTGCCCATGCGCAGGGCATCCATGGCTTCTACGGCGCCTCCAGCGCGGAACGCCTGCCCGCCGAACGCGCCATCGCCGACCAGATCCGCGCCTTCAAGGCGCTGCCAAGCCGCCCCCCACGAAAGGACAGGCCATGACCGATGTGAAAAGCTTTTTCAGATATCCCGGCGACGTGGATGCCTATGGCTTCGACTGGGGGCATCTGTCGGTGGTGCTGGGGCCAAAGGTGAACGGCACGCAGCGGTTCTCGGCCGCCGTCGTCACCGTGCCGCCCGGTCAGGGCCACAGCCGCCACAACCATCCGGGGGCCGAGGAGATCATCTACATCCTGGAAGGCCAGGGCGAGCAGATGGTCGAGGATGAGTCCGGCCAGCCCCATACCGAAACCGTGCGCCCCGGCTGCTGCGTCTTCATCCCGGAAAGCCGGTTCCATTCCACCCTGAACACCGGCAGCACCGAGATGAAGATCTTCGTGGTCTATTCCCCCGCCGGCCCCGAAGAGGCGCTGCGCGACCTGCCCGATTTCCGCATCCTTCCCCGGAAAGGCTGAGCCATGACGCTGCAAGGCATTGCAACCCTGCCCTACAGGTTCGACGATCTCGACGCGCTGATGGATCGGGCCGGGATCGACGTTCTGGTCGTCACCTCCAAGCACAATGCGCAATATCTGCTGGGCGGCTACCGGTTCATCTTCTTCTCGGCGATGGATGCGATCGGGCATAGCCGCTATCTGCCGGTTCTGGTCTATATCAAGGGCGCGCCGGACCGCACTGCCTATGTGGCGAACCGGATGGAGGCGGGCGAACATGCCAACCATCCGTTCTGGACCCCGCATTTCCGCCCGATGGCCTGGGGATCGGTCGATTCCATGACCGAAGCTGCCGCACATATCCGCGACCACGGCCCCGCAGCCCCCCGGATCGGGGTAGAGCCGTCCTTCCTGCCGCATGATTCGGCCGGCGTGTTGCAGACCGCCTTCCCCGGTGTGGGGCTGCAGGATGCCACGGGCGTTCTGGAACGGCTGCGGGCGGTGAAGACCCCCGCCGAACTGGCGCTGCTGAAAGAGGCGTCAGAGCGCATCACCCAGGCCATGCAGGCCACCATCGCGGGCGCGCGCGCAGGGCACACCAAGGCCGGGATCATAGACCGGCTGCGGCGCGAGGAAACCAATCGCGGACTGCAATTCGAATACTGCCTGCTGACACTGGGGGCATCGCACAACCGCGCGGCCTCGGCCCAGGCGTGGCAGCCCGGCGAGGTGCTGTCCATCGACTCGGGCGGCAACCTGAAGGGCTATATCGGCGACATCTGCCGGATGGGCGTGCTGGGCGAACCGGATGCCGAATTGCAGGACCTGCTGGCCGAGATCGAGACCGTGCAGCAGGCCGCCTTTGCCGCCGTGCGGGCGGGGGCCCTGGGCGGCGATGTGGTGGCGGCAGGCCAGCAGGCGCTGGCCCGGCAATCCAACCGCGCCTGCACCGATTTCTTCGCGCATGGCATGGGCCTGATCAGCCACGAAGCCCCGTTCCTGATGACCAATCATCCGGTGGCCTATGAGGGCACCGATGCCGATGCCCCCCTGCAGGCCGGCATGGTGCTGTCGATAGAGACGACGATGCTGCACCCGACCCGCGGCTTCATCAAGCTGGAGGATACGGTGGCGGTCACGGCCGGCGGCCATGACCTGTTCGGCAGCGACGGGCGCGGCTGGAACCGGGGCGGCACCGCCTGATCCCGTCTGCACTTTCCCTTCTGCAAATATCCTGCGGGGAGGTCCGGAGGGGCGCAAAGCCCCTCCGGAGGTCGGCAAGAAGGCACCGCCCTCAACTGTGGGTGATCTTCGTCCCCAGCACCTTCAGGCATTCGCGCATGAAGGCGGCGAGTCCGGTCCAGCCCTTTGCCGAAACCATAGTGCCGTCGACATGGGCTTCGGTCGGTTTCACGTCGATATAGGTGCCGCCCGCCAGGATCACCTCGGGTTCGCAGGCCCCCAGCGCCGCCACCGTCTTGCCGCGCAGCACCCCGTCGACCGCCACCAGAATCTGCACCCCATGGCAGATGGTGAAGATCGGTTTCTTCGTGTCGTGGAAATGCCGGACCATCGCCTGCACCCTTTTGTCGGTGCGGATGTATTCCGGGCCGCGACCACCGGCGCAATAGACCGCATCATACTGATCCAGCTGCTTTTCCGCCTCGGAGAAGGTCTTGTTGATGTCGGCGAAATGGCCGAAGCGTTCGATATAGGTCTGGTGGCCCTCGAAATCGTGCAGGCTGGTCTGGATCCTGTCGCCCGCCTTCTTGTCCGGGCAGACGACATGGACGGTATGGCCAACCGCCTCCATCCCCTGCTGGAAGACGAAGATTTCGTATTCCTCGGTGAATTCTCCGGTCAGCATCAGGATCTTCTTGCCGGACATCTCTGGTTCCTCCCTCGTTTCGGATGAAGCGTTGTGCTTGCGGGTCAGTCGAAGGCCGCCAGCAGGCGGTCGCGCGATCGTTCGATATGGCGGCGCATGGCAGCCGCCGCGGCATCGCCGTCGCCCGCGCGCAGGGCCGCCAGAATCCCGTCGTGTTCGGCAATCGCCTCGGCCGCGACGCGGGCATGGAACATCAGGCGGAAGATGTGCAGATGCACATGCTGGCTGGCCAGCGCCTGCCGCATCACCTCGTTCCCGCCGATCCCCAGGATGGTGTCGTGGAAATGGCCATCGGAACGGGCAAAGCGCGAATAGCGGCTGTTGCGGTCCTCTGGCGCGCCGCCGTCCTGCATCGCGGCGGCGGCGGTCTCGACCCCGGCCAGCGCGGCGGGAGTCATGGCGCGGGCGGCCAGCCTTGCGCCTTCGGGCTCCAGCAGCAGACGGACCTGAAAGAGATCGTCGAACTGCTTTCGGGTCAGCTGCGGTGCGGCAGAGTAACCCAGCAGATGCGCCTTGCGCACCAGACCCTCGTTTTCCAGCCGCCCCAGCGCCTCGCGCACCGGGGTTTGCGATATCTCCAGGTCGCGGGCCAGCCAGTCGATCGAGATCCGGGCACCGGGAGCGATCTCAAGCAGCATCAGCCGGTTGTAGATCGCGTCATAGACCGCATCGACCATACTGGTCGGTCGCAATGATTGTGTCCTGCGCTCTGCCGTCAGCGCCATTCTGCGGCCCCCTGCCATCCGATCCGCAAAAGGATAGGCGGGACGGTTGGCGGCTGTCGAATCATTTATCCTATAGGATCTGATTTCACGAGGTGCGATGCCGGGCCAGCCGCACCACCTCCAACACCCCCCCGTCAGCTCAGCGGCGACAGGCGGTGAAAGCGCGACTGCTCATACACCAGTGCCGGGCCTTCGCCGTGCCGGATGGCGGTGATATGGCCGATGAAGATGCAATGGCTTCCGGCCTCGATCCGTTCGGCCACCTCGCAGGAAAAGTTCAGCAATGCATCGCGCAATACCGGCAGGCCGGCGGCATCTTCCTGCCAGTCGCCCTGATCGAATTTCGCCGCGCCGCTGGCCCCGGTGGCCCCGGCAAAGACCATCGCCACATCGCCGCCGTCGCCGGTCAGCAGATTGACGGCAAAACGCCCGGTCCCGGCCACCGCCGCGCATGTGCCGGTCTTGCGGTTCAGGCAGACCAGCAGACTGGGCGGCTCGGCGCTGACAGAGCAGACGGCGGTGGCGGTGATGCCGCGCCGTTCGTGCCCGTGCAGGGCAGTCACGATGGTGACTGCCCCCGGAAACCGCGCCATGGCGGCGCGGAATTCCGCGATATCGACCGGGGCCGACATGCTCAGGCCGCCTTCAGGCTGCCGAGATAGGTCGCAGCCTCGGCCGGGTCGGCGAACCACGGGAAGAAATCGCGCGGATCGTCGAAGGCATTGGCCATGCGATGCGCCAGACGCGGTTCGGCGCAGGCGGTGCCCATGATTTCAAGGATGAAGGGCGGCGGCGGTTGCAGCATCATGTTGGTCCATTGCACCACCCATTTGGCATAGTCCCAATAGGCGTCGAAGGTGCCCTGCATGAAGGCCTGATCAAAGGGCCGGTCGCCATGATCCAGAATGCGTTTCAGATAGATCGCCGCCGCCTTCGAGGCGTTGTTCGACCCCTGCCCGGTGATCGGATCGTTCAGGCAGACCGCATCGCCCAGCCCAAGGATCTTGCGCCCCGAGGGCAGCACGCCCACCGGCTGCCGCACGGTCGGCGCGAAGCGGCCGGCAAGGATGCCGTTCGGATCGGTCAGTTGGCAGTCTTTCGAGCGTTCATATTCCCATGGCACGAAGGTCTTCAGGATCCACAGCGATTTTTCCAGATGCTGTTCGGGCGATGTCACATCGGCCCAGCAATCCATCGGGCCGCCGGGAATGCCCTCCAGCACCATGATCTCGCAGGGGCCGGTGGTGGTCAGCGACGGGAAAACGAAATATTCGCCGACGCCGGGGATCAGGTTGAACTCCACCGCGGAATGCGGCTGGCGCGGGGTCATCCCGGTGACATAGGTCAGCGCAAGCGCGCGCTGCGGCTTGTCATAGGGCGATTTTTCGGCATCGCGGGCGAACATCTTGCCGACCTCGCCCTTTCCGCTGGCGACGACCACCAGATCATCCTCGGCGGCATAGGTTTCCAGCTCTTCGATGCCGGCATCGGCGATCACCAGCTCTCCGCCCAGCTTGACGAATTCGTCCAGCCAGCGCGGCATCTTGACCCGCTGGTCCACCGCATAGGCGTTGCGGTCCAGCTTGCCGGTCCAGTCGATCACCTTGCTGCCCGATCCGTCGGGGTTCGGCACCATGAAGTTGATGCCCTGCACGGGGGGGCAGCTGTCGGACCAGAAGTCGATGCCCAGATCCCGTTCGTGCTGCACCGCGTTCGAGAACATGCACTGGCTGGACAGAACCTTGCCCTTGGCGATCTCATCTCCGGTCCGGTTCTGCACCACCCGCACCTTGTTCCCGGCCTTCAGCAGACCGATGGCCACCATCAGGCCCGATTGCCCACCGCCGATGATCGTGAATTTCCGCATTTTTGCCTCCCCTTATTCCATCAGTTTCGGAATCGCCGGAACCGCCTGTTCCGGGCCCATGGCGGTATAGCCGCCGTCCACACAGATATCGGTGCCGGTGATGAAGCTGGCCTCGTCCGAACAGAGGAACAGCACCGCCGAGGCCACCTCTTCCGGGTTCCCCACACGGCCAAGCAGGTGGAAGGGCGCGGCCACCCGGTCGGTCTTTTCGCGGTTGCCGCCAGTCAGCTGGTCCATGATGTTCGACCAGGTCCAGCCGGGCGAAACCGCGTTCACCCGGATGCCGTCGCCCGCCAGATCCATCGCCTGATTGCGGGTCAGTTGCAGGATCGCAGCCTTGGACACCGGATAGACCCAACGCCCGGTCTGCGCCACGCGGGAGGAAATCGAACCGAAGTTCACGATCGCGCCCTTGTTCTTCGCCAGCTCATCCCGCGCCGCCTGCATCAGCATGACCGATCCGACGATGTTCACATCCAGCGCGCGCAGCCAGTCGGCGCGGGTCGTGTCGGCGCCGTTGTCCAGATAGGTGCAGGCCACGTTCACCAGAAAGTCGATCCGGCCGAAGGCTTTCTTCGTCGCGGCCACCAGGGCCGCCACCTGCGCATCATCGGTGATGTCGGTGCGCAGGAAGGCGACGCCGTCACCCGCCAGAGTGGCCCCCGATTCGTCGATATCGGCGACCATCACCTTCACACCGGCGGCCTGGAACGCCCTGACCACCGCCTGACCGATCTTCGTTGCCCCGCCGGGCACGATGGCCACCTTGTCTTTCAGACCGCGCATGACCCCTCCTGTCGTTTTGAATTTGAAGGAAAACTCTGCCGCATCGGCGGCCGGGTCTATCCGCAGGCCGCAGCCACTATCCGAAAAACGAAAAAATCGTGACTCTGTGGCGCATCAAGGCGCGGTTCGGTGCTAGTCTGCCGCCAGCCAGCGTCAGAACGGGAGGTCTGATGGAGCGCGCGATCCGGCCCCTTGCGGCGCATGTCCTGTTCCAGACCGGCGTGCTGGACGAGGCCCGCGACCGCGTGGCCCGCATCTTCTGCCCGCATCGGCTGGACGCGCTGTCTCCGGGGTTCGATGCCTGTCACCATCACCTGCCGGGCGACCGGCTGTCGCTGAACTACATCGAATACGGGGCGCGGACGCGGATTGCGCCGGGGGAGCTGGGCCATTTCTATCTGGTGCAGATCCCGCTGTCCGGCGGGGCCGAAATCCGCAACGGCCGCAGCCTGTACCTGTCGGACCCAAGCCGCGCCGCCGTGCTGAACCCGCATCTGCCGACCGATATGGTCTGGGAACAGGGCACCCGGCAGGTTCTGATCCAGATCTCGCGCCGGGCGATGCAGGATCATCTGGCGGCACAACTGGGCGGGCCGTCCGACCGGCCGCTGACGTTTTCCGGGCCGCTGGACCTGACCACCGGCGCAGGGGCCGCGCTGCGCCGCATGGTGCTGTGGATGGTCGGAGAGGCGGATGCCGGTGCCCCGCCCATTGGCGCCGGGCTGATGGCGCGGCAGGCCGAAAGCACCATCCTATCGGGCCTGCTGGAGGCCGCGCCGCATGACCACGCCGCGCAGCTGAGCCGCCACCGCGATGCCCCGCGCCCGCGTCATCTGCGGCTGGCCGAAAGCTTCGTCGACAGCCATCTGGACCAGCCGCTGACCATCGAGGAAATCGCCGCCGCCTCGGGCGTCAGCCCGCGCGCACTGCAACTGGCGTTCCGCGACCATCGCGGCACCACGCCCTTGGCGTTCTGGCGCGACCGCCGCATTGCCCGCGCCCATGACGACCTGCTGTCCGGTCGCGGTAGCGTGACCGAGATCGCGCTGCGCTGGGGGTTCAGCCATTTCGGCCGCTTCGCGGAAGCCTATCGCGCCCGCTATGGCCTGTGCCCCCGCGATACCTTGCGGGCCGGGCGGGGCTAGCCCCGCAGCGCCTCGGCCAGGTTCTGTTCCAGCCGCGCAACACCCTCGGCCGTGGTCAGCACACCGGGCGACAGCCGCAGCGTCTGGCTGCGGTTGTCGGCGCTGATGCCTTCGGCGCGCAGCCTTGCCACCAGCGCGGCCGCGGGAACCGTATCGGGCAGACGCAGCATGACCGACCCGCCGCGTCGCGATTCCGTGCGTGGCGTCAGGGTAGGCAGTTTCAGCTCCTCGGCCATGGCGAACAGGCGTTCGGTCAGCTCCCGGTTATGGGCAAGGATGGCCTCCCGGTCCTGCGCCGCGTGCCAGTCCATCGCGGGCAGGCTGGCAATCGCTGCCATGCAGCCGGGCGTGCCGGAATCGAAGCGTCGGATATCGTACGCCGGGGCAAAGGCGGTGATGTCCCAGTTGAACGGATTGTCCTGGCTGAACCAGCCCTGCAGATGCGGCCGACATTGCGGAATCAGCCTGGGCGAGACGTAAAGCGCGCCCGCCCCCGGCGTGCCGCACATCCATTTCAGGCTGGTGGACATGGCGAAATCCACCTCGGGCGCCATCACGTCAAACGGCAGCAGCCCGGCCCCTTGGGTGATGTCCACCCCGATCAGGCTGCCCATCCGCCGCCCCTGCGCCACCAGCGCGGGCAGGTCGATCCGGGCCGACGTCGTGGACGACACCCAGGTCAGCAGCGCCAGCCCGACATCCGGCGTCCATGCGTCAAGGAAATCCTCGTCCTCGACATGGCCCTGACCCTGCCGCAGCGGCACCGTCTTCAGCGTGAAGCCCAACGCATCGGCCAGCCGCTGCAACAGAAAGTGGTTCGACGGAAAGCAATCCGCCCCGACCAGCACCGAGCGGCCCTTCAGATGGCCTTCGGGCAGCGCGGTCAGCACGGCATGGAAGGCCGCTGTCACATGTTCGGTCGTCGTCACCGTGCCGGGGGCCGCGTTGTAGATGCCGCGCCAGCGGTCGATGAAGCGTTGGCGCAAGGGCAGCACATGGCCCCATTGCGCATCGTCGGCCTTGCCCCAGACCCCGGCGAAATCGGCCATGGCCGCGGCCAGATCGCGGGCCTTGCCGGGATACATGCCGATCGAGTGATAAAGGAAATATGCGCCGTCCATCGACTGCCCCCGAAACCCTGCCGTCAGCGCCCCTGATACACCGGACGCCGCTTGTCGCGGAAGGCACGGATTCCCTCGGCCTTGTCGGCGCTGTCGAGAAGCGCCTCGAACCCCGCCCGTTCGGTGCCAAGGGCCAGCGCGCCCTCGGCCCCGTCGACCAGCGCGCGCTTTGCCGCCTGAAGCGCCAGCGGGGCACGCTGGGCCAGTTTCGCCGCCAACGCCGCGCCCTCTTCGGTGGCCGAGGTCTGCGCCAGATGGCTGGCCAGACCCCAATCGAAGGCGGTTTGCGCGTCGATGATTTCGCCCGTCAGCACCATCCGCGCCGCCTTGGCCGGGCCGATCCGCGCCATCAGCCGCTGCCCGCCGCCCGCGCCGGGGATCAGGCCAAGGCTGGTTTCCGGCAGGCCCAGCCGCGCCGTCGGCCCCGCCACCAGCAGATCGGCCATCAGCGCCAATTCCAGCCCGCCGCCCAGCGCAAAGCCATCGACCGCCGCCACCAGCGGTTTCGGAAAGGCCCGGATCGCCGCCCAATGCGCCTTGCGCGGATCGACCGCGCCTTCGGCACTGGTCTTGTGTTCGATCTCGCCGATATCGGCCCCGGCGGCAAAATTACCCTCGGCCCCGCAGATCAGCACGGCGCGGCAGGCATCCTCCTGCGCCAGCTGGCCCAGTTGGGCCGCAATCGCAGCCAGAAGCGCAGTGTTCAGCGCATTCTTGGCCTCGGGCCGGTGCAGCACCAGCCGCGCCCAACCGTCCTGCCGCTCTGTGATCAGTTGTTCCATGCCCGCATCTTGCCGCCAAAGGGCGACTTTGCAAGCAAGAAGTTTCAAGCTTGAAGAATTCCTGTGCGTGAACATTCCGCTTCCGGTCCCCGCGGTCTTGGTGTTTTTCTGGCGGCAATGCCGGAGAAGCCTGTGCCCGTGATCCCCCAGCTTGTCGTTCCCGATCCCGATGCCGCGCGCGATCAGTTGCGGCGGCAGTTCGGGTTTCTGGACGACGGTGCGCTGATGCGGCTGGGCAATCAGACGCTGACGCTGGTCGCTGGGCCAGCGACAGGACATGGCGTGATCGACCATCTGGCGCTGGCGGTGCCGGATCTGGAAGGCGCCGTTGCGGCGGCCCTTGCCCGCGGCGCGGTGCCCGATCCTCAGGTCACGCCAGACGGGCCGGTCGAGATACCGGAGTTTCATGCCGGGGGAGTGCGCTATCTGTTCCTGCAAGGCCCTTCAGGTGCCCGGATCGAGTTGATCCAGAACATCGCTGCCCCGCATGGCCCCGGCCACGACCATATCGGCATTCCCTGCCGGGATATTGCCACGATGGCATCCTTTCTTTCGGGACTCGGGGCCACGCCGCTGATCTCTGCGCGGCTGCTGCGGCCGTATGGCGTGACGGACGTGCGCTTTCTGTCGCTGCAAGGATCGGTGCTGGAACTGTTCCAGCCCCCGGTGCCGCCACAGCCTGCGCCGTCGGGCCTGTGGCGCTGCCTTCTGGTGCCCGGCATCACCGCCGCCACAGGGCCGGACGGGTTGCAGCTTTCCCCGATCTGAGCCTTTCGCCGCAGGACAAGCCGGGTTATGCAACAGCCATGCGGCAGAGCCTGACCGAGATTTATGACGCCCGTGTCGCCCAGGGCAGCCTTCGCGCCGATCCGGCGCAGCATGCCGTCCTGCCGCAGCTTGAGGCCCTGAGACTGTGGCTGGAAGAGAATGCCAGCCGCAAGGTGGGCCTGTTTGCCGGGCTGTTCGCCCGCCCGCCGATGCCGCCGCCGGGCCTGTATCTGTGGGGCGGGGTGGGGCGCGGCAAGTCCATGATGATGGATCTGTTTGCCGAAGCCGTGGACATCGCGCAGAAGCGCCGGGTGCATTTCCACGCCTTCATGCAGGACATCCACCACGGCATGCACGAGGCCCGCAAGCAGGGGGTCGAGGATGCGCTGGCGCCGGTGGCGGACCGGATCATCCGCGAGGTGCGGCTGCTGGCGTTTGACGAAATGCAGATCACCGACATCACCGATGCGATGATCGTGGGGCGGCTGTTCGACAAGCTGTTCACGGCGGGGGTGGTGATCGTCACCACGTCGAACCGCCCGCCCGAGGATCTGTATCTGAACGGGCTGAACCGGGCGCTGTTCCTGCCGTTCATCGCGCTTCTGCGGCAGAAGATGCAGGTTGTCGAACTGGAAAGCCCGACCGATTACCGCCAGCACCGGTTGCAGGGCGCGCAGGTCTATTTCCATCCGGCGGGCAAGGCGCGGGCGGCCATCGCCTCGATCTGGGGCGATCTGACGGGGGGCGTGCAGGGTCAGCCGCTTCATCTGCCGGTCAACGGGCGGCAGGTCGAAATTCCGCGATTTGCCAATGGCACAGGGCGCGCGACCTTTTGGGATCTGTGCGCCAAGCCGCTGGGACCGGCCGATTATCTGGCCATTGCCGGGGCCTGCCGGGTGCTGATCCTTGAGGATATTCCGCAGCTGTCGGCGGCGAATTACAACGAGGCGAAGCGCTTTGTCACCCTGATCGACGCGCTTTATGAAGCGAAGGTGCGACTGATCTGTTCCGCCGCGGATGAGCCGGAGCGGCTGTATCTGGAAGGCACCGGGGCCTTTGAATTCGAGCGCACGGCAAGCCGCCTGCGCGAGATGCAGGGCGCGGATTGGGGCACACCGGGGGCGGCGGGTTAACCTGCAGAAATCCTGCAGTTTTCCGGGTATGTCTCGCGTATGATCCGCGTATGGCTGACGTATGGCTTACGTATGGCTGTGCCGCCGCCGCGCGGCGTTAACCCTGCGCAAGAAAAAGGGGCGGCCCGCAGGCCGCCCAAGGGATCACCGGGGAAAATCGGTGAGGAAATCTTACGCGCCGCGCGCCACCGGGCTTTCGCCGCGCATCAGCACCAGATGCAGCACCGCGCCCAGCGCCGCACCGATCAGCCAGCCATAGCCCGACAGCGAGACCAGCGCAGGCATCCAGACCGTCGCCACCGAGAACACCGCTGCCAGGCCGAACGCGATCAGCGCCTTCTGGTTCCAGCCGTTCGTGTAGTAATAGGCACCCTTCGGATCGCTGGAGTAGAGCGCGTCGAGGTCGATCTGCCGCTTGCGCACAAGATAGTAGTCGGCGACCAGAATGCCGTAGAGCGGAGCCAGCAGTGCGCCCAAGGTATCGACAAAGGCGGCGATGCCGATGGTCGAGATCACCGGAACCCAGAGCGCGCCGATGAAGAAGGCGATGACGGCGGTGATGATCCCCCCCATCTTGGCCGAGATCTTCGACGGCGCCAGGTTGGCGATGTCATAGGCGGGCGGGATGAAGTTGGCGACAAGGTTGATGCCGACCGTGGCCGCAAAGAAGGTGATGGCCGCGATCAGGGTCAGCCAGAAATTGTCGACGCGGGCGACGATGTCGGCAGGGTTCACCAGCTTTTCGCCGAACAGTACCACGGTGCCCGCCGTCACGAAGAGCGCGATGAACGAGAAGAAGGCGATCGACACCGGCAGGCCCCAGAAGTTGCCGCGCTTCATCTGCTCTTCGGTTTTCACGAAGCGCGAGAAGTCGCCGAAGTTGATCACGACGGCGGCGAAATAGGCGATCATCGTGCCGACTACGGCCACGAATGCCGCCACCGGGCCGCGCGGGTCGCTGGCATCCGATCCTTCGAAGATCGAGCCGAGCGCGCCGAAGATGCCGTTGCCGGCCTTGTACCAGATCACCAGCATGAGGGCGATCATCACGATATAGACGAAGGGGCCGGCCCAGTTCAGGAACTTGCCCACCCAGTCGATGCCGCGCATGAACAACGCCACCTGGAAGATGCAGACGATGATATAGCTGATCCAGCCGACAGCGGTCATGCCAAGGAAGGTGGCGGCATCGGGCCCGACGCCGAACAGGGTGTTCAGCAGCAGGGCGACCGCGGTCGAGGCGAAATAGGTCTGCACACCATACCAGAAGATTGCCACGATGCCCCGGATCAGTGCGGGAAACTTGGCCCCCTGCACCCCCATCGAGGCCCGCGCCATCACCGGATAGGGGATGCCGTATTTGACCGAAGGCTTGCCGGTCAGGTTGACCAGCACCATGACGATGAAGCCCGCCAGCACGATGGCGGCAAAGACCGCCCAACCGTTCAACCCGTAGGTGATGAACAGGCTGGCGGCCAGCGAATAGCCGAACAGCGACTGGATGTCGTTGTTCCAGACGTTGAAAATCTCGAACCAACCCCATTTGCGCTGTTCGGGCGGCAGGGGGGCAAGGTCTTCGTTGTAAAGCGCGCCATCCGGCGCGGCGGTGCCAAGTTTGGCCATCGTCATCCTCTCCTGTCCTGATGGCCGGGCTGCGGCCATCGCTTTGTTTTCTGACGTCCGGCGCCACCCCGGTCTTGCGCCGGGCTGAAGGTCCACGTAAAATGTTACACGAAATTTTATCAGCGATATATGTTATCATCTCTTGAAAAACCTTTCGTGATTTCCAGATAATCATCCGGGGTGACGGGTGCGAAATTCAGCCGGGGGGCCAGATGTCGCAGAGTGAGGAAGCCGGGACAGATCTTTTGGCAGACCGCGCCTTTCGCGCCCTGCGAGAAGGTCTGCGCGACGGGCAGCTGCGGGCAGGGCAGTTCCTGTCGATGCCCGCCCTGGTGACGGAGCTGGGCTTTCCCATTGCCGCCGTGCGCGAGGCGGTGAAGCGCGCCGACGGGGCGGGATTGCTGACGGTTCTGCCCAAGCGCGGCGTGCTGGTGATGGATGCGGGCCCCGAGACCACCCGCGCCTGCATGGACATGCGCGCGGCGCTGGATGCCGAAGGGGCGCGGCGGCGCATCCTGACGGACCGGCTGGACGGGATCGCGGCGCTGGAAGCGGCGCATCGCAGCGTGCTGGAGGAGGCGCGGGCCAACCAGCCCGGCCTGTCGCCTCGTGCGATGAAGACCGACCTGTCGCTGCATGATTATCTGGCCGCCGGGCTGAACAATCCGCTGCTCTCGGCCGCCTATGAGGGCAACCGCGACCGCATCGCGGTGATCCAGGCGCTGCGGCCCTTTCTGGCCGACCGCGTGATCAGCGCGATGGAGGAACATCTGGCGATCCTGTCGGCGATGCAGGCCCGCGATGCAGTGGCCACCGTGGCGGCGATCCGGCATCATTATGACCAGACGCTGCGCTGGTGGGGCGTGGCCCCGTGACCGCCGCCGCGATGATCCGCCTGACCGCCGCCGATTACACCGAACAGCCGTGGAAGAACGGCAAGGGCAGCACGACCGAACTCTGGCGGATGGAACGGGACGGCGCGCTGCTGATCCGGCTGTCGCGCGCGGTCGTGGCCGAGGACGGGCCGTTCTCGCTGTTCCCCGGCATCGAGCGCAACCTGACCGTCCTGACCGGCCCCGGCTTTCGGCTGGCGGGGGCGGGGCTGGATCTGGCCTGCGCGCCGCTGATGCCGGTGGCCTTTCCCGGCGATGTCGCGGTTGTCGCCAGCGGCACCGCACAGGGCGCATCGGTCGATTTCAACGTGATGACGGCGCGGGCGCTGGCGCGGCCCGAGGTCCGGGTGACAGAAGCGGCCGCTTTCGCGGCGGGCGGCTTGCTGGCGCTCTATGCGCTGGGGCCGGTCACGGTGAACGGGCAGCCGCTTGACCCGGAAGATCTGATCCTGACCGAAGGCGCAGCGGTGGTCGCGGGCAGCGGCAGGGTGCTGGCGATCCGGCTGTTTCCCTGATTCCGCGCGGCCCTGTCCCGGTCACTGTGGGGCGCAGGGCCACAGACTGTTTCCCGCCGCTGGCCTGCGCATGGATGGACAGCGCAAGGGCAAGGGTTTACTAACCAGCCTTGGGGGTTTGTGTTCCATGTTCAAGACTGAGGCCAAATATCACATCGGCCAGGTGCTGCGTCACCGGAAGCACCCCTTCCGTGGCGTGGTCTTCGACGTGGACGCGATGTTCTCGAACACCGACGAATGGTATGAGAACATTCCCGAAGACAGCCGCCCGTCCAAGGACCAGCCGTTCTATCACCTGCTGGCCGAAAACGACCAGAGCTATTACGTGGCCTATGTGTCGGAGCAGAACCTGGTGCCGGACGAAACCGGAGAGCCGGTCGATCACCCCGATCTGGGCGATCTCTTCGGCGATTTCGAGGATGGACGCTATCCGCTTCAGTTCCAGTTGAACTGAACGCAAAAATCCCTGTCCCGCTTACCTGTTGATAACCCTTGGCCCCTAGGGTCGGGGGAATACCGCAACAAGGGACGTCACCATGCAGTTGAAATCCGCCATGAATGGAACCACGCTTGTCATCCGCGTCGCCGAAGACCGGATCGACGCCGCCAGCGCGATCCAGTTCAAGGAACGGATGCGCGACCTGACCCAGGCCCAATGCAGCAGGGTCATCCTGGATCTGGCCCAGGTGCATTTCCTCGATTCCTCGGGCCTGGGGGCTGTGGTCGCGGTGATGAAGCTGCTGGCCCCCGACCGGAAGCTGGAACTGGCCGGGCTGACGCCCACGGTCGAAAAGGTGTTCCGTCTGACCCGGATGGATTCCATCTTCACGATTCATCCCGCCGTGGTCGAAGGTCTGCGGCATGCCGGATGAACAGCGGGCAGCGCCTGCCATGCCCGGCAGCACCGTCCGGTTCCGCATAGATGCCGACCCATGCGCGGTGCGTGACGGGCTGCGCCTTGCGCTGTCGGCCGATCCGCTGGCCGGATTGTCGCCGGATGATCGCGGCACGGCGGAAATCGTTCTGGCCGAAGTGCTGAACAATGTGGTCGAACATGCCTATTCGGCGGGCACCGGGCCGATCACCCTGTCACTGCGCCTTGGCGGCGACCGGCTGTTCTGCGAGGTCGAGGACGAGGGCGCGGCCATGCCCGATGGGCAGCCCCCGGTCGGCCGCGCACCTGACCCGGACAGCCTGCCCGAAGGCGGCTTCGGCTGGAACCTGATTCGTGTCCTGTGCCAGGGCCTGCGCTATGAGCGGCAGGACGGGACGAACCGGCTCAGTTTCTCGCTGCCTGCGCAACGATCCGGGGCCTAGTCGGGGCTTTGTTTCGACTTGCGGGAAACTGACGCGATCCCGCCGCATTTTCCCCCTAAATCCGCCCCCGCCGCCCTTCCATATGACACCTGTAGCTGCATAAGGCTTCACCTCGGCATCGGGATCAACAGCCCCCACCCAGTCCCGGTGCCGAGGTTCTTGCGCTGGCTGTTCTGCCGGCGGCCAGGCGACGATTTCCGCACGGAAATCGAACCGGAGCCTTTGAAGGCTCCGGTGCGGAATTTGGAAAATTCCGCTTTCCTCCTGCCAATGCAACGGCTTTCCCCTATCGGCAAAGGTCTTTAGTCTTCGCGCCCGAAGAGGATGCGACGATGCGTGATTTCCACCTGCCCGGCCGATCCACCGTCCATGCGCTGAACGGCATGGCCGCCACGTCGCATCCGCTGGCCAGCCTGACCGCCATCGACACCTTGCGCGCAGGGGGCAATGCCGTGGATGCGGCGCTGGCGGCGGCCTTCGTGCTGGGCCTGGCCGAACCGCAGATGTGCGGCATCGGCGGCGATTGCTTTGTGCTGCTGAAACCCGCGGGATCCGAAGAAGTGATTGCGCTGAACGGGTCGGGCCGGTCCCCGGCCGGCCTGTCGGCCGATGTGCTGCGGGCAGCCGGCCACGAGAAGATGCCGATCCACGGCATCGAGACCGTCACCCTGCCCGGTGCCATCGACGCCTTTTGCCGGTTGCATGCCGATCATGGCCGGATGGAGCTGGACCGAATCCTGGCCCCCGCCATCGCCTGCGCCGACGATGGCGTTCCCGTCGCGCCGCGCGTGGCCTTCGACTGGGCCGATGACCTGCCGGTGCTGCGCGGCCGCGCGCGAGAGATCTACAGCCTGGGCGGCCGGGCCCCGCATGCGGGAGAGGTATTCCGCAATCCCGGTCAGGCCGAGGTCCTGCGCCGCATCGCACGCGACGGCCGCAACGGGTTTTACGAAGGCGAGGTGGCCGAGGACATGATCACCTCGCTGCGCGCGCTGGGTGGCCTGCATACACTGGACGATCTGGCCGCGACGGCCGGCGATTACACCACGCCGATTGCCGGCAGCTATGGCGGGCTGGAACTGCTGGAGCATCCGCCGAACGGGCAGGGGGCGACGGCGATCCTGCTGCTGAACATCCTCAAGTCCCTTGACATGAAAGGCCTGGCCCCGCTTGGCGCGCAGCGGGCGCATCTGGAGGCCGAGGCGACCAAGCTGGCCTATGACGCCCGCAACCGGTTCATCGCCGATCCGGCCCCCCGCATCGGCCATATGCTGAGCCAGCAGACCGCCGATGCGCTGGCGGCGCTGATCGACCCCGCCCGCGCCCTTCCCGATCCGGCACCGCTGACCGAAGCGATTCACCGCGATACCGTCTATCTGACGGTTGTGGACCGCGACCGCATGGCGGTGTCGCTGATCTATTCGATCTTCTGGGGCTTCGGCTCGGGTCTGGCCTCGGACCGCTTCGGGATCAACTTTCAGAACCGGGGGGCCGGGTTCAGCCTGATCTCCGGCCACCCGAACGAGGCCGCCGGGGGCAAGCGGCCGATGCACACGATCATCCCCGGCATGATCCGCCGCGCGGGCCGGGTGATCATGCCGTTCGGCGTGATGGGCGGCGGCTATCAGCCCTGCGGTCATGCACGTTTTGTCTCGAACCTTGCCGATTACGGCATGGACCCGCAGGAGGCGATGGACGCCCCGCGCAGCTTTGCCGGGCCGGATGGCATGGAGGTGGAACGCGGCTACGATGACGGTATCCGGGCGGCGCTGGCGCAGATGGGCCATTCGGTGTCGATTCCCGCCATACCGCTGGGCGGCGCGCAGGCCATCCTGATCGGCGAGGACGGCGGGCTGACCGGTGCGTCGGACCCGCGAAAGGACGGCTGCGCCCTGGGGTATTGACCGTGACTGTGATGGATTACGACGAAGCGACACAGGCGATCCTGGCCCTGACCGAAGGCGAGACCGATGCCGTCGCGCTGATGGCGACGCTGGCCTGCGAGATTCATGCCCGGCATCCCTTGTCCGACTGGACCGGGTTCTATCGGGTGGTTGCGCCCGAACTGTTGAAGATCGGTCCCTATCAGGGCGGGCATGGCTGCCTTGTCATCCCGTTTTCGCGCGGGGTCTGCGGGGCCTGCGCCCGCACCGGCCAGATCCAGAACGTGCCGGATGTCGACGCCTTTCCCGGCCATATCGCCTGTTCCTCCTCCACCCGGTCGGAACTGGTGCTGCCGGTGCGGAACGGCGCGGGCCTGCTGCTGGGCGTGCTGGATCTGGACAGCGACACCCCGGCCGCCTTTACCCGCGCCGATGAGGACTGGCTGGTGCCGCTGCTGGCCGCCGTGTTCAGAGAGGCCGCGTGATGCATCATGGATCCTGCCTGTGCGGCGCGGTGGCATTTGAGGTGGAGGGCGGCCTGCGCCCGGTGGTGGACTGCCACTGCACCCAATGCCGCAAGCAATCGGGGCATTTCTGGGCCGCCACCTCGGCACCGCGGGCTGCGATCCGGCTGGTGCGGCAGGACGGGCTGACCTGGTTCGAGGCAAGTCCCGCCGCGCGCCGGGGCCATTGCCGCCATTGCGGCAGTTTCCTGTTCTGGCATCCCACGGGCGAGGACCGCTGGTCCTTTGCCCCCGGCGCGCTGGACGGCCCGACCGGGCTGCGAACCGAAGAGAGCATCTTCCATCAGGACGCGGGGGACTATTACGATCCCGATGGCGGCCGCCCGCCGCACCTGAGGCAGGCCCCCGCCATCCTGCATGGCAGTTGCCTGTGTGGCGCGAACCGCTTCACCCTGCCGGGGCCGATGGGCGAGGTCTGGGCCTGCCATTGCACGCAATGCCGCAAGACCAGCGGGCATTACTCGGCCAGCTTCGACGCGCATGAACCGGATGTTCAATGGCAGTCGCGTAATCTGGCCGAATATGTCACCCCCGGCGGCGGGCGGCGCGGGTTCTGCCCGACCTGCGCCTCGTCCCTGTTTTTTCGGGCGGCGGATGGCAGTTTCTCGGTCGAGGCGGGCTGTATCGACAACCCGACCGGCGGGCGGCTGGTCGCGCATATCTTCGTGGCCGACAAGGGCGATTATTACGACCTGACCGACGGCCTGCCGCAGCACCCCGGCGCGGGCTGACCCTTGATCTTCCCCTTCCCCCGGCGCTAGCTGCGCACCAAAAGTGGAGGCAGACGATGGCAAAGATCACCCTTCTTGACGGCGGCATGGGGCAGGAGCTGATCGCCCGTGCGGGACAGGACCCCGGCCCCCTGTGGGCGACGCGGGTGATGATCGACCACCCCGGTCTGGTGAAGGCCATCCACGACGATTACTTTGCCGCCGGGGCCAGTGTCGCCACGACGAACACCTACAACATCCTGCATGACCGGTTGCAGCCGCAGGGGCTGGACCAGCTTTACCACGCCTTGCATCTGTGGGCGCTGGCCGAGGCGCATGAGTCGGTGGCCGGGGCCGGGCGCGGGATGATCGCGGGGTCGATGGGGCCTTTGGGCGAAAGCTATCGCCCCGACCTGACGCCGCCGGTTGCGGTGTCGGAACCGCTTTACGCCGAAAAGGCCCGCATCCTGGGCCCGCATGTCGACGTGATCCTGATTGAGACGATTTCTTCGCTGGAACTGGCCCGCGGGGCGCTGCGCGGCGCGCAGGCGGCGGGCAAGCCGGTCTGGCTGTCGGTGTCGGTCGATGACCGCGATGGCAGCCGCCTGCGGTCGGGCGAAGCCGTGGCCGGGCTGGCGCAGGTGCTGGCCGAGGCCCCCGCCGCCGCCGTTCTGGCGAATTGTTCGCTGCCCGAGGCGATGGAAGCGGCGATGACGGCGCTGAAACCTCTGGGCCTGCCCTTCGGCGCCTATGCCAACGGGTTTTCCGAAATCACCGGCCTGCCGCTGCCCGAGGATGGCCATGCCCCGGCCTATTGCGCCCGCCATGACCTGACGCCCGAAGCCTATGCCGCCTTTGCCCTGCGCTGGATCGCGCTGGGGGCCACCATCGTCGGCGGCTGCTGCGAGGTCGGCCCCGCGCATATCCGCCACCTTCATGCCCGGCTGCTGGCGGCAGGCCACCAGATCGCATGATCCCGGATTTCGTCTATGCCCCCCCGGATGTGCCGCTGTCGATCCTGCATGAAGACAGGCACATCCTGGTGCTGGACAAGCCTGCGGGCCTGCTGTCGGTGCCCGGCAAGCTGGAAGGACGGCAGGATTGCCTGATCACGCGCCTTCAGGCGGCTCGGTGGGATGCGCTGCTGGTGCATCGTCTGGATTGCGACACCAGCGGCGTGATGATCTTTGCCCGCACCAAACCCGCGCAGGGCTTTCTGGGGCAGGAGTTCGAGCAGCGCCGGGCCGAGAAGACCTATATCGCCCGCGTCCATGGCGAGATTGCCGGCGAGGCGGGGACGATCGACCTGCCCATCGGGGCGGACTGGCCGAACCGGCCGCGCCAGAGGATCAGCCACGACCATGGCCGCCCGGCCGTGACCGGCTGGCAGGTGATCGGCCGCGCACCGGGAGAGACACGGGTGCGGCTGACCCCGCACACCGGGCGCAGCCATCAACTGCGGGTGCATATGCTGGAACTGGGCCATCCGATCCTGGGCGATCCGATCTATGCCACGGGTGCGGCCCGTGCGTTTCCGCGCCTGATGCTGCATGCCGAAACCCTGTCGCTGCACCATCCGGCCACAGGTGAGCGGGTGGGATTTGCGGCCCCGGTGCCGTTCTGAAACACCTTAACCGTCTTACAACATTCGTGGTTAACTCTGCACGTCATCCGTTCGGAGGTTTGCCGTGCCCGCCTTCTCGACCCTGTTCAACCTGCGCTATGCGCTGATCACCTGGCCCGCGATCCTGATCCTGCTGGGCCTTGTGCTGATGGCGCTGTTCCCCGGCCAGATCTGGTGGATGCTGCCGCTGGCCCTGCTCTGCGTCGCCTCGGTGCTGACCGGGCTGCATGACCTGCGGCAAACCCGCCATGCGGTGCTGCGCAACTATCCGGTCGCGGCGCATCTGCGGTTCCTGCTGGAAGGCATCCGCCCGGAAATGCGGCAGTATTTCTTTGAGGGCGACAAGGACGGCGCGCCCTTTGCCCGCGACCAGCGCGCCATCGTCTATCAGCGTGCCAAGAAGGACCTGGACAAGCGGCCGTTCGGCACCCAGTACAATGTGTATCAGGAGCAGTATGAATGGCTGCACCATTCCATCGCGCCGAAACCCGTTCTGCCGCATGAGGCGATGCGCGTCACCGTGGGGCATGGGGCGGGGGCCTATTCCGCCAGCCTGCTGAACATCTCGGCGATGAGTTACGGGTCGCTGTCGGCCAATGCGATCCGGTCGCTGAACAAGGGCGCGCAGATCGGCGGGTTCTTTCACGACACCGGCGAAGGCGGCGTCTCGCCCTATCACCGCGAACACGGCGGCGATCTGGTCTGGGAACTGGGGTCGGGCTATTTCGGTGCGCGCGGGCCGGATGGCGGCTTTGACCCGGTGAAATTCGCCGAAGCCGCCGCCGATCCGCAGATCCGCATGGTGGAGTTGAAACTGTCGCAGGGGGCCAAGCCGGGCCATGGCGGGGTGCTGCCTGCCGCGAAGGTGACGGAAGAAATCGCCCGCATCCGCGGCATTCCGATGGGGCAGGACTGCAATTCCCCGGCGCTGCATTCGTGCTTTTCCACGCCCGAGGGGCTGCTGGAGTTCATTGCCCGGATGGGCGATCTGTCAGGCGGCAAGCCGGCGGGGTTCAAGCTGTGCATCGGCCACAAATGGGAATTCATGGCGATCTGCAAGGCGATGGTGGTGACGGGGATCACCCCCGATTTCATCGTGGTCGACGGCAAGGAAGGCGGCACCGGCGCGGCGCCGCTGGAATTCATGGACCATATCGGCATGCCACTGCGCGACGGGTTATCCTTTGTTCACAATGCCTTGGTCGGTGTCGGCCTGCGGGACAGGGTGCGGATCGGGGCCAGCGGCAAGATCACCTCGGCCTTCGACATGGCCAAGGTGATGGCGCTGGGGGCGGATTGGTGCAACGCCGCGCGCGGCTTCATGTTCGCGGTGGGCTGCATCCAGGCGCAAAGCTGCCATACCGGCGAATGCCCCACGGGGGTGGCCACGCAGGACCCGCTGCGCAGCCGGGCGATCCATGTGCCGTCCAAGGCCGAACGGGTGGCGAATTACCAGCGCAACACCCTGCATGCGCTGGCCGAACTGGTGGCGGCGGCCGGGCTGATGCACCCGTCCGACTTGCGGCCGCACCACTTCCTGCGCCGCACCGATGCCGACCGGGTGGCGTCTTTTGCGGAGATTTATGAACAGCTTGCGCCGGGGCAGCTGCTGGTGGACCCGGCATCCTCTCCGGGCTTTGCCGAAGCCTGGGCGCTGGCGCGGCCGGATTATTTCGCCCGCGCGGCCTAGATCGACAGCGCAGCCTTGCGCCCGTCGTGGAAGGCATAGGCGGCAAGGCGCGGGGCGGCGCAATCGCCGATGCGCAGGGTTTGCTTGCCGACGAAGGATTCCGGGAACGGGTCGAAGCTGCGATTGGTGGTGGCCATGACCAACGCGCTGGCGGGGATCTGGCTTTCCTCGCCGGTCAGCAGGCTGCGGATGCTGGCGCCGTTGCCGTGCCAGCGGGTGATCAGGCTTTCGGTGACGAAGCGTGCGCCCCTGGCGGCCAGCGCCCGGCGGGCGGCGGCATCGGCGGCGGTGCGGGAAATCTCTTTGCCGACAAAGGCTTCGGGTGTCACGATGGTGACGCGGTGGCCCTGTTCGGCCAGCCACCAGGCGGTGCCGACGCCGCGCCAGTTGCTGCCTTCGTCGTATAGGATCACCTCGTTTCCGGGGCGGACCTCGCGGCGGAGGATGGCTTCGGGGCTGTGGACATGGCCGTTCTCCAGCCCCGGAAGACGCGGCTCCTGCGGCAGCCAGCGTTGAAAGCCGTTGTCGTCGGGCAGAGAGCCGCTGGCCAGGATCACCACATCCGCCGGGTGGGCGGCGATCTCGTCATCCTCGATATAGTGGTTGAGGCGCAAGGTCACACCAAGCGTGGTGAACTGCCGCTCATACCAATCCAGCAGATCCAGGATCTGCGCCCGGCGCGGCTGCTGGCCGGCAAGACGGAACTGGCCGCCGATCACCGGCAGGGCCTCGACGATCTCGACACGGTGGCCGCGCTCGGCACTGGCGCGGGCGGCCTCCAGCCCCGCGGGGCCTGCCCCGACCACCAGCACGCTGCGCGGAGTTTCGGCCGGGGTGAACCGGTCGCCGCCCCATTCGAATTCCCGCCCGGCCGAGGGGTTGATCAGGCAGGAGATCCAGTAATCGCGGCTGCGTCGGCCCCAGCACATCTGGTTGCAGGACAGGCAGGGCCGGATGTCGTCGGCGCGGCCCTCCATCACCTTGCGGGCCAGATGCGGATCGGCGATCTGGCCGCGCACGATGCTGACAAGGTCGGCCTCGCCCGAGCCGATGATGGTTTCGGCGTTGTCGGGCGTGCGAATCCCGGCCTCGGAGGTTATCCGGGCATGTTTGACAAGGGATTTAAGCTGCGCCGTCAGCGGCGTGGTCAGCTTTTCGCCATGGGTGAAGGGCGGGATGATCCCTTCGAATTCCAGATAGCTGCCGAAGCCCACGGTGACATAGTCGACATGGCCGGTACGGTCGTGCAGGTCGATGATTTCACACAGGTTTTCGGCGCTGAGCGTGGTGCCGGAATAGGCGGGGGAATAGCTGGTCGCAAGGCCGATGACGAAATCCTCGCCGCAGGACCTGCGGATGCGGTCGATCAGGCTGCGCGAAAATCGGGTGCGGTTTTCCAGGCTGCCGCCCCAGTCGTCGTCGCGGCTGTTGGACCACGGGGTCCAGAACTGATCGACCAGCGAATGATAGGCGGCCCAGACCTCGACCCCGTTGAAACCGCAGGCTTTCGCCCGAACGGCAGCCGCGACATGCGCACCCAGCAATTCATTGATTTCATTGACCGTCATCCGATGAGAGCCATCGGAATCGTGATAGGACGGGGCGCCTGAAGGGCTCCAATGCGGCTGGAACGACAGGTCGGAATCGCCATGGGCGCCGACGTGATAGATCTGCTGGATGGCCACCGCGCCCGCGTCCTGAATCTCATCGGTGATGCGGCGGAAATGCGGGATGATCGCATCGCTGTCATGGGCAATGTTGCCCCGCGTCAGCACGCCGGTGCGATGGGCCGGCACGGGTTCGCAGACCACCATGGCCGCCCCGCCAAGTGCCCGTTCCACAAGGTATTTTCCTTGCCGGGGGCCGGGGATGCCCTGATCCGACATGTTGTTGGTATGGGCCCCGAAGACGATGCGGTTGCGCAGGGTATGGCCGCGCAATTGCAGGGGGCTGGTGAGGTGGCGGTGAACAGTCATGGCGGCCTCCGGTTGCCCGCAGAAAAGCCAAAATCGACATATGTGTCAAGTTTTCTGATGAGCAGCAAACCGGGTATGGCCGACGGCGGGTTTGCGTCTGGCTGAGGTATGGCAAAGGTATGGCTGTTGCGCCGACGGAAAAAACGGGGGACGCGAAGGCCCCCCCGTTGCAATGCCGCCCGTCAGAGAGATCACTCGGCGGCGAAATCCCAGCCCGAGATGGCCTTCGGCTCCAGGAACTCCTCGATCCCCCAGACACCGCCTTCGCGGGCGCGGCCCGACTGCTTGACCCCGCCGAAGAACGACCCGGCCCCGCGCGACTTGCCGTTCATCTCGACCATGCCGGATTGCAGGCGGCGGGCCAGACGGTTGCAGCGGTTGGGATCGCCGGACTGGACATAGTTGGTCAGGCCATAGGGGGTGTCGTTGGCGATGCGGACGGCCTCTTCCTCGGTGTCGAAGGGGATGATCGACAGGACGGGACCGAAGATTTCCTCGCGCTCGATGGTCATGCCGGGCTGCACATCGGCAAACACCGTCGGCTTGACATAGAAGCCGCGGTTGAAGCCTTCGGGCAGGCCGGGGCCACCGGCGACAAGGCGTGCGCCTTCGTCGATACCCTTCTGGATATAGCCCTGAATCTGGTCCCATTGCCGCTTGTTCACCACCGGGCCGATGTGGCGGCCGGGGTCGGAGGCGGGGCCGACCTTGATGGACCCGGCCACTTCGGCCGCGCGGGCGACGGTCTGGTCATAGACCTTGCGTTCCACCAGCAGGCGCGAGGGCGCGTTGCAGGACTGGCCGGTGTTGGCCATCATGTGCCGGACCGAGCGTTCGACGGCCTTTGCATCGGCATCGGCGAAGAGCAGATTCGCGCCCTTGCCACCCAGTTCCAGCGTGACCCGCTTCAGCGTTTCGGCGGCGGCCTTGGAAATGGCGCGTCCGGCGCGGGTGGAGCCGGTGAAGGAGATCATCTCGACATCGGGATGGGTGGAAAGCTGGCTGCCCACCCCCGCACCGTCGCCGTTCACCAGGTTGAAGACGCCGGGGGGAATACCCGCGTCATGGCAGAATTCGGCGAAGATCATCGCGTTCAGCGGGCTTTCCTCGGACGGTTTCAGCACGCAGGTACAACCCGCCAGCATGGCCGGAATCGCCTTGAGCGCGATCTGGTTGACCGGCCAGTTCCAGGGCGTGATCAGGCCGACGACGCCGATCGGCTCCATCGCCACGGCGGTCTGCGGGGCCTGGGGGCCCAGCGGGCGGACCCATTCGATCTGCTCGAACGCCTTGAGGAAGTTGCCGGTGTGCCAGGGCAGGCAGGGGGCCTGATCCGACAGGGCAAAGTCGATCGGGGCGCCCATCTCCATGGAAATCGCCTCGGCGAATTCCTGAAGGCGGCGGTCGTATTGATCCAGGATGCCGCGCACCAGACGGGCGCGTTCGGCCGGGGGCGTGGCGGCCCAGGCCGGGAAGGCGGCCTTGGCGGCGGCCACTGCGGCATCGGTATCGGCCTGATCGCCCAGCGAGATGATGGCGCAGGGCTCTTCGTTCGACGGGTTGATGACCTGGCAGTCGCGGGGTTTGGCGGGGGCAACCCAGCGGCCGTTGATGTAGAAATCGCGCTTGATCAGCATGGCTTTCTCCGCTGTCCGGTGTCGGGGATTTGATCAAATATCGCAGGCCGGGGCGGGTGACGCAAGCCGGGTTCCGACGGACGGATGTCGGGCAAGGCCGCACGGTGGCGGAAGGTCCGGGTCGTTGCCACCCGGCGGGCCGGGGCATCTGTTCCACCGTGGCCCGTTCCGGCGGGTTTTCGTTCTCTTTTGCAGCCGGGGCTGGCGGGGGGGATGAAACCCTGTTCTGTTTGGTCTATCTGATCGTGATCAAGCTGGAGAACCTGCCATGGCCGTCCGTATCAACGACACCGCCCCCGATTTCACCGCCGAATCGACCGCCGGACCGATCCGGTTCCATGACTGGATCGGCGATGGCTATGCCATCCTGTTCAGCCACCCGCGCGACTTCACCCCGGTCTGCACCACCGAATTCGGCGCCGTGGCGGCACTGGCCCCGGAATGGGCCAAGCGCAAGACCAAGGTGATCGGGGTTTCGGTCGATTCCGTCTCGGACCACGAGAAATGGAAGCGCGACATCGAAACCGTGGGCGGCGCGCCGGCCGATTTCCCGATCATCGACGACGTGTCGCTGACCGTGTCGAAAGCCTATGACATGCTGCCGGCCGATTTCTACCTGCCGACCGAAGGCCGGACACCGGCCAATTCGGCCACGGTGCGCACGGTCTATATCATCGGGCCGGACAAGAAGGTGCGGCTGACGATGACCTATCCGATGTCGGTCGGCCGCAATTTCGCGGAAATCCTGCGGGCGCTGGATGCGGTGCAGGCCACCGATGGCGTGCCCTTCGCCACCCCGGCCAACTGGGTGCCGGGGCAGGATGTGATCGTGGCGCTGTCGGTGCCGACCGATCAGGCGGAACAGAAATACGGCAAGCTGGACATCAGGCTGCCCTATCTGCGCTTTGCCAAGCGCCCGGTGTAAGCCGGGGTTCAGGCGGCCTGCGCCGCGGCCAGGGCTGCGGCGAGTTCCTTCTTCTGGTAGCGGATCTTCCAGTGCGGACGGTCCGCCATCATCCATTGCGCCAGCTGTGATGCCAGTTTCAGGTGCCCGCGCTGACGGGCGCGGACCAGAAGGTCGACGCGCCACGGAATGCTGTCGCGCCGCGCCCGCATCATCCGGGTGAATTCGGGCAGCTCCAGCCGGGCATCGAAGGCGGCCAGCGACAGATCCTTCAGCAGACCCATCTTGAGAAGGGCGGGCGGCAGCTTGTGCCCCATGTGGCGCATCGGCAGAAAGGTGACATTGGGGGCCGCCAATGCTTCGGCGTGCAGGCGGTCTTCGTCCAGATGCGGGTCGAAGGCGATATAGGCGCGCGACGCGGCGCGCAGCCCTTCGGCCGCATCGCCAAAGGGCAATGACCAGTCGGTCGTCAGCCGGGCATGGCGATAGCGCGTTTCAAACGGGCAAAGCCCGGGATCAAGGCTGCGCTGCGGCGCAAAGGCCATCACGGTGCAGCCGGGGGCCAGCGACGCAAGGGCCAGCGCCGCGAAACCGCCCATGGACGAACCATACATCGACACCCTGGAATAGCGGCGGAAGAACCCGTCGTCGCGCAGGTCGGTCAGCGCGGTCAGCGTGGCGGCATCACGGAACCAGTCACGCCGCTTGATCTGAAGGCCCAGCAGGTCATAACCCCTGGCGGTCAGGAATTTCTGGCCCCAGATCTGGCGGTCTTCGGTTTCGCGCACGGCAGCCAGATTGTCGAAACTGACCACCAGATGTTCGCCACGTCCCGGCAGCCAGGTCAGGACATGGTGATCCAGTTCCAGCAGGAAGCCGCCCGTATCGGCCGCCCTTTCGCGCTGGCGGGCGAAGGCATCGGCCGGGACGGCAATCTCTGCGTCATCCTCGGGTCCTGTGGCCTCATCGCCGAAATCGTCACTCATGCCTGCCTCGTGTTTTCCAGCAGGATAACGGTGGCAGGGCCGCAGAGCCAGAGTTTACTCGGCCGGGATGGCCTGCGGCCGGCCCATGGCGGCGGCATTGCGGCGCTGATAGCGGGCATGGCCCAGGTCGGCGGCGTCGATGTCGGTCGCGCGGCCCGAGACCATATCGGCGATCAGCCGGGCCGAACCGGTGGACATGGTCCAGCCCAATGTGCCGTGACCGGTGTTGAGGTAAAGCCCCTTCACCGGCGTGGCGCCGATCACCGGGGTGCCGTCGGGCGTCATCGGACGCAGGCCCGACCAGAAGGTTGCCTGCGACAGGTCGCCGCCGGGGAAAAGATCCGACACCGAATGTTCCAGCGTGCGGCGGCGGGCGGGTTCAAGCCGGTTGTTGTAGCCCGAGATTTCCGCCATGCCGCCGACGCGGATGCGGTCGCCCAGCCGGGTGATGGCGATCTTGTAGCTTTCGTCCATCACGGTGGATTCGGGGGCAAGGCTGGCATCGGTGATCGGGATGGTCAGCGAATAGCCCTTGACCGGATAGACCGGCAGCCGGATGCCATGCTCGCGCAGCATCATCGGGCTGTAGCTGCCAAGCGCCACCACCACGGCATCGGCCTTGATGGTGCCCTTGTCGGTGACGGCGCCGGTGGCGCGGCCGCCTTCGGTCTCGATGCGCCGGATGGTCTCGCCCCAGTGGAAGGTGACACCCTGCGCTTCGGCCAGCGCCATCAGCGCATTGGTGAACTTGAAGCAGTCGCCGGTTTCATCCAGCGGGGTCAGCAATCCGCCGACGATCTTGTCACGGGCACGGGCCAGCGCCGGTTCCTGCGCGATGCAGCCTGCCGGGTCCAGCACCTCGCACGGGATACCATCGGCGTTCAGGGCTTTCACATCCTTGGCCGAAGCCTCCAGTTGCGCCTGAGTGCGGAACAGCTGCAGCGTGCCCTTCATCCGTTCGTCATAGGCGATGCCGGTGTCCTGCCGCAGCGCGGCCAGCGAGATCCGGCTGTAATCGGCCAGCCGCAGCATCCGGCTTTTGTTGATCGCATAGCGCCCCGAAGTGCAGTTGCGCAGCATACGCACCATCCATGAGATCATGGCGGCATCGACCTTGGGCCGCAGGATCAGCGGCGCATGTTCCATCAGCAGCCATTTGATCGCCTTCTTCGGGATGCCGGGCGCGGCCCAGGGGCTGCAATAGCCGAAGGAGACCTCGCCGGCATTGGCGAAGGAGGTCTCAAGCGCCGGGCCGGTCTGGCGGTCGACAACCGTCACCTCATGCCCGGCCTTCATCAACTGCCAGGCGGTGGTGACACCGATGACACCGGCACCAAGAACGACGACACGCATGAGAGACTCCTGTCCGCAAGACTTCATGGAAGAATAGCGGTTCTGCGGGAAAGGATTTGGTGAATTTGCCTGCCCGTCCCGCCGCTAGACGACGAATTTTCGACGAAAATTATAATATGGCGAATAATCTGCGGTTGCACAAAGATCAGGCGAAAGAAAACTTTCGGTCAGCCCTCGGTTTCGCTGCGCACCAGATCGACCAGCGGCTTGAAGCCGTAAATGGCCGGACGGCGGCCCGAGCCGGCCACGATCTGCGACAGCAGCCCCGCCTCGCGCAACTTGCGCGTCATGCTGGCCGCGACATGCGGGGGTATGTGGTCATGGCTGGTGAACTTGCTGTTCTTGAAGCTGGGATTGGCAAACATGAAATCCAGCGCGTCCATGGCCCATTCGCTTTTCAGCTCTTCCCTGAAACGCAGCTTCATCTCTTCGTACAATGCGAAGATCTTGCCGGCGACAAGGATA
This sequence comes from Paracoccaceae bacterium, assembly GCA_036745335.1. Classification (GTDB taxonomy): domain Bacteria; phylum Pseudomonadota; class Alphaproteobacteria; order Rhodobacterales; family Rhodobacteraceae; genus Pseudogemmobacter. The sequence goes on along the minus strand of DAIOGH010000006.1, from coordinate 11,761 downwards.
TTGTGATCGGCCTGTTCGCGCAGGCCGTTCAGGAAGAAGATGCACCATTCGGTCCAGTCGCCATGCGATGACACCCGGCGCATCATGTCGATGTAGTCATCCCGATACCTCTCGAAATAGCCGCTGACATAGAAATGCGGCTGGCTGATCAGGCCCGAGGTCCAGAGCATCAGCGTGATCAGCATCCGCCCGATGCGGCCATTGCCGTCCTTGAAGGGATGAAGCGCCTCGAATTCGACATGGGCGATGGCGGTCTTCAAGAGTCGGTTCATCGGGTCGTCGCGGATGAAGGCGAAAAGCGCATCCATTCCGCCGGGCAGCGCGGTCGGGCTGATCGGCACGAAAGAGACGGAGCGCCGCCTTTCGCCGATGTAATTCTGTTCGGTCTTGTAGGCTCCGGGTGATTTGCTGGCACCGCGGCCGAAGGAAAGCAGAACCTGATGCGCCTGCCGGATCAGGGCCGCGGACAGTGGCCGTCCGGTCTCGATCTCGCGCTGGATGCGTTGCAAGGCGCGGGTATAGAGAAAGGTCTCGACCGCCTCGCTGCGGGCGTGATGGAAGGCATCCCCTGCCGCTTCGCCGTCCTCGGCCTCGATCCGAAGCACCTCGTCCAGCGTCGAGATCGTGCCCTCCATCCGCGAGGAGATCACGGCTTCCTGGTTGCGCAGGGGGGCCAGCAGGATTTCGCTGTTGCGCATCGCGGCCAGCATCTGGTCATAGCGGGCCAGCGCGCTGCCGGTTTCGAACACCGGGTCAAGCAGCTCGGCAAAGCGCAGGTCATTGGGCGGGAAAGCGCCATAGTGATAGTCTACGGCGTTTTTCAGATGGTCCTGCATCACTTGTCGAAGCCTTGCGCCATCACAAACAACGACAACTACTGTAGTCGAAGGGAGGGCTACAGCAAAGCAGTTTGTTATACGTAAAGCGTATGTCAACCTACGACAAATGGGGTTGTCGTAGGTGCAAGCCTCTTAATGTCACTTGTCATAGCTCAAGCCGCCCTTCGGATACGACAAGGCCCCGGAGTTTCCTCCGGGGCCTGTCATCGTGAAAGACGAAGGCCTCAGCCCTCGGCTTCTTCCTTCTGCTTCTCGGGGCTCAGCTCAAGCCCGGTTTCCTGATCGACCATCTTCATGCCAAGGCGCACCTTGCCGCGGTCGTCGAAGCCCAGAAGTTTCACCTTCACCTCCTGACCCTCTTTCAGGATCTCGTTCGGGTGGTTCAGGCGCTTGTTGGCGATCTGGGAGACGTGGACCAGACCGTCGCGCTTGCCGAAGAAGTTCACGAAAGCACCGAAATCGACCAGTTTCACCACCTTGCCGGTGTAGATCTGGCCCTCTTCCGGCTCTGCCACGATCGACCAGATCATGTCATGCGCCTTCTTGATGGCCTTCTGGTCGTTCGAGGCGATCTTGATCACGCCGTCGTCGTTGATGTCGACCTTGGCGCCCGAGACCTCGACGATCTCGCGGATGACCTTGCCGCCCGAGCCGATCACTTCGCGGATCTTGTCGGTGGGGACGGTCATCGTCTCGATCTTCGGCGCATATTCCGAGAAGCCCTGCGGCGCGGACAGCGCCTTGTTCATCTCGGCCAGGATGTGAATGCGGCCGTCTTTCGCCTGCGCCAGCGCCTGTTTCATGATCTCCGGGGTGATCCCGGCAATCTTGATGTCCATTTGCAGCGAGGTGATGCCGGCTTCGGTGCCGGCAACCTTGAAGTCCATGTCGCCGAGGTGATCCTCGTCGCCCAGGATGTCGGTCAGCACGGCATATTTGCCGTCGTCTTCCAGGATCAGACCCATCGCCACGCCGGCCACCGGCGATTTCAGCGGAACACCGGCATCCATCATCGACAGCGACCCGCCGCAGACCGAAGCCATCGAGGAGGAGCCGTTCGATTCGGTGATCTCGGACACGACGCGAATGGTGTAGGGGAAGTCGGTCGGGGCGGGCAGAACCGCTTGCAGCGCGCGCCAGGCCAGCTTGCCATGGCCGATCTCACGACGGCCGGGGCTGCCGACACGGCCAACCTCGCCGACCGAATAGGGCGGGAAGTTGTAGTGCAGCAGGAAGTTGGACCGGTAGTTGCCGTTCAGCGCGTCGATGATCTGTTCATCCTCGCCGGTGCCCAGCGTGGTGACGACCAACCCTTGGGTTTCCCCGCGGGTGAACAGCGCCGAGCCATGCGCGCGCGGCAGGATGCCGTTCTCGCAGATGATCGGGCGGACGGTCTTGGTATCCCGTCCGTCGATGCGCTTGCCGGTCTTCACCACGTCGCCGCGCAGGATCGAGGATTCCAGCTTCTTGATCGCCGGGCCAAGGTTGGCATCGGCTTTCTCTTCTTCGGAAACCGCAGCCTTGATCGCCTCGACCGCCGCGTCGATGGCGTTGGTGCGGTCCTGCTTGTCCTTGATGGCGAAGGCGGCGCGCATCTGTTTTTCGCCGGCCTTCTTCACCGAGGCATAAAGCGCCGAATAATCCGGCGGGGTGAAGTCGAAGGGTTCCTTCGCGCTGTCTTCGGCGAAGTCGATGATCAGGTCGATCACGGCCTGCATCTGTTCGTGGCCGAAGACGACGGCGCCCAGCATTTCCTCTTCGGTCAGCTCATAGGCTTCGGATTCGACCATCATCACGGCGTCCTTGGTGCCGGCGACAACCAGATCCAGACGCTGCTCGGGGTTCATCCGAAGGCGGGTCATGTCGTCCATCGACGGGTTCAGGACGTATTTGCCATCGACGAAGCCGACGCGGGCCGCACCGATCGGGCCCATGAAGGGCACGCCCGACACGGTCAGCGCGGCCGAGGCTGCGATCATCGCCACGATATCCGGGTCATTGACCAGATCGCAGGACAGAACGGTCGCCATCACGAGGACTTCATTCTTGAAGCCTTCGACGAACAAGGGGCGGATCGGCCGGTCGATCAGGCGGGAAACCAGCGTTTCCTTTTCCGACGGGCGCGCTTCGCGCTTGAAGAAGCCGCCGGGGATCTTGCCCGCGGCATAGTATTTTTCCTGATAATGCACGGTCAGGGGGAAGAAGTCCTGGCCGGGCTTGGGCGACCGGGCGAAGGTCACGTTCGCCATCACCTGCGTTTCACCCAGCGTCGCGATGACCGAACCATCGGCCTGACGCGCAACCTTCCCCGTTTCCAGAGTGAGCGTCTCATTGCCCCACTGGATGGATTTCTTCGTCACATTGAACATATATCGGTTCCTCTGGGGTCATCCGGCCCCTGCCGGTCCCCCGTTTGCATGGCGGCCCCATTGCCGCCGCCCCCTATCCTTTGCATGCGGCCGGGGGCGGGCCTCACGTCACAGATGGCGGGGCCATACAGGAAAAGGGGGGTGTTGGGAAGGCGGGAGTTTGCCAGACCCGGAGTTGCGGGTAATCTTGACCCCATGCACACAGGAACTTTGGGGGGGAGCATGGAAAGGAAGACAGTCTCACAAGGATTGGCGGCGATCTGCCTTGCCGCGATGTTCGGCCTGGCACCTGCGGGCCCGGCGCTGGCCAATCCGCTGAACAGCTGGAAAACCTCTTGCAGCGTGGATTCGGGGTCTATCACCAAGAAGGGCAATACCCGCACCTTCAAGACCAGTCGCAACCATTGCGAGGGCGGCGTCTTCAAGCAGCGGGCCGAGATTTTCAGCGGACATATCTCGCCCACCACCAAGGGCACCTGGCTGTTCGAAACCCATGTGGCGATGACCACCGGATCGACCCAGCAATTTACCCTGTTCCAGATCCATGACAGCCGGCTTGGCTGCGCGCCGCCCTTCAGCATGGATGTCACGCCCGACGGGCGGTTGCTGCTGAAAAGCGACATCAAGACCGGCAAGGGCGAAAGCTGCATCCGGGGTGCGCTGAACGACAGGCTGTCCAAGGGCAGGATCCGCCGCGACGGGACCGAACAGAAACTGTCCGTTCTGGTGGATTTCGACGGCAGGGGCGGCTTTGCGGTGCAGGTGTCAATCGACGGTGTGGCACAGATTTCGGGGGCCTATGATCCGTCGAAACAGCCTGCGGAATTCCTGTCGAAGAAGTTCTACTTCAAGCACGGGGTCTATTCGAAGAACATGTTCGATTATGTGATGACCTCGCGCGGGATGAAGGTCAGCAAGGTCAGGCTGGCAAACTGAGTCGGCCCAAACGAAAACGCCCGCGGCCTTCGCCACGGGCGTTTCCATGAAACCTGTGTGTCCGCTTAGCGGCGCAGGCCCAGACGGCCGATCAGCGCGTTGTAGCGGCCTTCGTCCTTGGCCTTCAGATAGTCCAAGAGCTTGCGGCGCTGGGCGACCATCATCAGAAGGCCACGACGCGAGTGGTTGTCCTTCTTGTGGCCCTTGAAGTGTTCGGTCAGCGTCGCGATGCGCGACGACAGGATCGCAACCTGAACCTCGGGCGAGCCGGTGTCGCCTTCCTTGGTTGCATATTCCTTGATCAGGCGGGTCTTCTCTTCGACGGTGATCGACATCGGGGTCTCCTTGGTTAAGGGTCATGGCGCAAGCCGGGATGTCGTCCAGCAGGGCCCTTGGAGGCTCCGTCCAAGCGGGCGGATGCGGGCGTATAGGGTCAAACGGCGGAAAAGGAAAGCCCCCGTTCCGCAACGCCCCCCCGGTGAGCCGGTGCCTGAGTGCCACCCCAATGTTGCCGCAGCGCCATGGCATGCCTTGATCACCCGGTTCCGGCCCGATCCCGGCAATGCCGGACCGGCAGGATTTATGTCAAGGTTTCACAACCATTCCGTGTTTCCGGCTATCTGCCCAAGGGGTTTTGTGCTATGACATCCAGAATATTTCCGATGACTATCATATGGTTAACGGAAATCAGGTTAACGCCGCAGGGGTGTGGCGCGGTCAGATCGGGGTGATGGGTCATGCTGGCAATTTTCGGCCTGCTGGGGGCATTGTTTGCGGGTGTTCTGGCGGAATCGGTCATCGCGATGACCGAGCCGGAGGATGACGGCGACGAAACCGGGGATGACGCCGACACCGGCGATCCGGCGCAGGGCGGGGTGATTCCCCTTGATGGAGACGAGGACGGCATCACGTCGGATGACAGGGACGATCCCGAAGACCCGGCCCGGATGCTGACCGGCGGCGACGGGGACGATCTCTTGACAGGCGGCGATGCGGGCGACCGGATCGGCGGCGGGTCGGGCGATGACCAGCTGGATGCGCAGGCGGGCGACGACACGCTGGACGGCGGCGCGGGCGATGACATCGTGATGGCGGGGGCCGGGAACGATCTGGTGACAGGCGGGGCCGGGAACGACAGCCTGCATGGCGAAGCGGGCGAGGACAGCCTCTCGGGCGGCGACGGCGATGATTCGCTGTGCGGTCATGACGGCGACGACAGCCTGAGCGGCGACGCGGGCGCGGACAGTCTGATCGGCGGCACCGGCGATGACCTGCTGGATGGCGGCGACGATGCCGACTGGCTGGCGGGGGGCGAGGGCGACGACCTGCTGCAGGGCGGCACGGGCGGCGATACGCTGGATGGCGGGGCCGGGGCCGATACGCTTTACGGGGCCTTCCCCGAAGGGGATGACGATGCAGTGGATTACCTGAACGGCGGCGACGGCGATGACCTGCTGGTGTTGGGTGCGGGCGACGTCGGCCATGGCGGCGGCGGGGCGGATGTGTTCTCGCTGGATCAGTGGCTGGGCGAGGGCGGCTTTGCCACCATCACCGATTATGACGCGGCCGAGGATCGGATCGTGGTGGTCTATGATCCGGCGACCCATGCCGATCCGCAACTGACCCTGTCGCCGGTTGAAGGGTCGGGGGATATACAGATCCTGCTCGATGGCTCGGTCGTCGGGCTGGTGGCAGGCGGGGCCGGGCTGTCGGCGGCCGAAATCACCCTGCTGGCCGCCTGACGGATCAGCCCGGCCAGGGCTGCGGGACGGTGTCGTTCCTGACATACAGCGGATGCCGGGGCTGGCCCGCCTGCGTCAGCCCCAGATGCCACAGGGGCCTGCCGCTGGCGCGCAGAAGGCTGCACACCGCCGCGGCGCGGCCCAGATGCATGCCGTGATTGCCCCAGGCGCAGATGACATGGTCGGCCCAAAGCGCGCTTTCCGCCAGCAGGCGGTCATTCTCGGGGCCCAGGGGCGCTGTGGCGGTGCGCAAGGCGCGCGGATCGGTGGCGCGGAAGGCAAAGAGATTGGCCACCCGGACCGCCCCCTGCCGCATCGCCCGTGCCCGCGCCTCGCAGCGCGCTACGGTGGGATCGTTGCGGGTCTCGCTGGCGGTGGACGGGTTCAGCATCACGAACAGCAGGCGCGGGGCGGCAGGGTCCCAGAGCCGGGTCAGAAGATAGCGATAGGTGCCGCAGCGCGAATAGACCGCTTCGGACGACGTGCCCCCGGCCTGATGCTGGCGGATCATCATGCGACCGGCCACCGCCGTCCCTGACAATGCCGCCGAGTGGCCTCTCGATGGGGCCCGAGGTGGCAGCCCCTCACCTGACGAACACGCGGCTGGGGTGCAATTCGCCGCCCATGTAGCGGCCGACAGCGACCGCCTGCCCGTCCAGACTGGCCCAGGCTTGCTCGCCATAGGGCAGATGGCCCAGCACCTGCCCCGGATTGCCGTTGCGCAGCCTTTGCGCGCCTTCGGGCGTCGCCCGCAACTCGGGCAGATCGGCAAGCCCCAGTTCCAAGGGATGCAGCAGGCGGTCGATCGCATCGGTCCGGGCCAGCGCCTCGACCTGATCCAGGGTGCAGGCGTCGGACGCCGAGAACGGCCCGGAAAATTCGCGCCGCAGCCATTGCACATGGCCAAGGCAGCCCAGCGCCCGGCCCAGATCGCGGGCGATGGCGCGGACATAGCCGCCCTTGCCGCAGACCATCTCGAAATCGGCATGGTCAGCATCGGGGCGGCCGGTCATCTTCAGCCGGTCCACGACCAGCGGCCGGGCGGCAAGATCCATCTCTACCCCGTCGCGGGCCAGATCATAGGCGCGCTCCCCGTCGACCTTGACCGCTGACACCTGCGGCGGCACTTGCAGGATGGTGCCGCGGAAGGCCGCAAGCGCCGCCCCGATGTCGGCATCCGATGGGCGGGTGGCCGAGGTCCGCAGCACCGCCCCCGCCGCATCGTCGGTGCTGGTTTCGGCGCCGAAGGCAACGCGGAAGCTGTATCCCTTGCGGGCATCCATGATCAGGGGAACGGTCTTGGTCGCCTCGCCCAGCGCCACGGCCAGAACGCCGGTGGCATCGGGGTCCAGCGTCCCGGCATGGCCGGCCTTCTGCGCATTGAAGGCCCAGCGCAGCTTGCCCACCACATCGGTGGAGCCGATGCCCGCGGGCTTGTCGACGATCACCCAGCCATGCACCGGGCGGCCCTTTTTCACCTTTGCCATGGCTCAGCCCTTCGGAACCACGGTGCCGACGATCGGCCCCATCGGAAAGCCGCCGTCATGCCGCCCCAGCGCGGGCGCATAGAGCCGCGAGATATTGCCATCGAAATACAGCGCGTCCTTCAGGCCCAGATGGTCGCGGAAATAGCGGCCGAAAAGATGAAAGTTCACTTCATCATTCGACACAACGAAATAGGCGCGGCTGCCGTCGGCACTGACGCCCACGCCGTTGCGGATGTTCACGCTGTCGCTGTCGGGCAGGAAACGCGGGTGCAGCTTGCCCCTGATCACCAGCATCGGCCCGGATTGGGTGGCAAAGCGGCAATCCGGCGCTTCGCGGGCAAAGCTGCGGCTTTCGACCACCCGCAGCGGCGTGCCGGGGCTGCCCCAGCAGAACACCCCGTTCGGCAGCAGGCCGAAGTTTCCAGGCCCCTCGCGCGTGACCAGCGGCGCGGTCTCGACCCCCTCGCCGACGAACAGGCCCACCGGCGACAGGTCGCGGTGATACATGCCGGCATTCATCGCAAACTCCAGCGCCTTGCCTTCGGGGGCCAAGAGGTCATCCACGGCACGGAAACTGCCCAGAGGACCGTCGGGGCCTGTGTTGAACAGACGCAGGTCTTCGGACGCCGCCACTTCGCACAGGGTAAAGGAATGGCCTTCGAAGGTATCGTCCCGGCAGGATGCGGCCCCCGCCGCCTGCGGTGCCAGCAGCGCCAGAACCGCCAGCAGGGCGCGCATCATGCCTCGTCGTCCGGCGTGGCGATGTCGCGCTGGACGGTGGGGTCGGAGAACAGCCGCCGGGTTTCGTCCAGCCGGTCAAAGGTCCCATCGGGGCGAAAGCGCAGATCGGGGGCGTATTTCAGCGTCAGTTCGGCCCCGACGCGGCGGCGCAATTCGCCCTTGTTGCGGGCCAGCGCCTTGATCGCGGTGTCGACGCTGGCGCTGCCCATCAGCGGCATCACATAAACGGTGCAGACCTTGAGATCGGGGGAACAGGACACCTCGCCCACCGTGATGGGCATGGCATTCAGGTCGGGGTCGTGAATCTCGGCCCGGTTCAGCACATCCGAGATGGTGCGGCGGATCAATTCGCCGACGCGCAGCTGGCGCTGCGAAGGGCCGTTGCCCGAGGAAAAGCGTTTCTGCGACATGCGCCCCACATAGGGCCTTTCCCCCGCCCCCGCAACGGCGGCTTGCGGCGGGCGGCAATCGGGCGCTAAAGCGGGGGGGCAGGATGGAGGCGCAGATGGGCGATTTGCCGGGAATCGTGGTGACGGGGGCATCGGGCCGGATGGGGCAGATGCTGGTCCGGACCATTGCCGACAGCGGCAAGGCCCGGCTGGCGGCCTGTCTGGAACGCCCCGGACACCCCTGGATCGGCCGCGACATCGGCACCTGCATGGGCGGCGGGGCGCTGGGGGTGACGGTGACGGACGATACTCTGGCGGCCTTTGCCGGGGCGCAGGGCGTGGTGGATTTCACCGCCCCGGCCGCCACGGTGGAATTTGCCGCACTGGCGGCACAGGCGCGGCTGGTGCATGTGATCGGCACCACGGGGCTGGAGGCCGAGGATCTGGCCCGGATCGAGGCGGCCAGCCGCCATGCGGTGATCGTGCGGGCCGGCAACATGAGCCTTGGCGTCAACCTGCTGGTGCGGATGACGCAGAAGATTGCGGCCGCGCTGGACGAGGACTGGGATGTCGAGGTGGTCGAGGCGCATCACCGGATGAAGGTGGATGCCCCTTCTGGCACCGCGCTGATGCTGGGTCGGGCAGCGGCCGAAGGGCGCGGCGTGGCGCTGGAAAAGGCGATGGTGTCGGGCCGCGACGGCATCACCGGGGCGCGGCAGCGCGGAACGATCGGCTTCAGCGCAATCCGCGGCGGCGATGTGGTGGGCGAGCATGACGTGATCTTTGCCGCGGATGGAGAGCGCGTGGTTCTGCGCCATCTGGCCACCGACCGCGGCATCTTTGCCCGCGGCGCGCTGCGGGCGGTGCTGTGGGGGCAGGGCAGGAAGCCCGGCCAGTATGACATGGCGGATGTGCTGGGGCTTTGACGGCTCCTCGTCGGTCTTCGACCGCTCGTCGCGGGGCAGGACCGAGGAGCGGTCGAAGACCGACGACGAGGTGCGCGGCAGGGCCGGGGTCAGAAATCGACCGCCAGGCCCTTCTTCTCCCAATCGCCATAGCGCACGGGTTCCAGCCCCTCTTTGCGGCCGCCCAGTTCCGGCGGCAGGTCGACGGGCGCGGCGGCGCGGCGGCGTTCTTCGGCCTCGGCCAGGGCGCGCAGGGCGGCGGGGGGCAGATCGGCGGGGGGCAGATCGGGCGGGGGGGCGTCGGGCATCGTGGTTCCTTCCGTCTGCGGGATGATATAGGGCCGGGACAGCGAAAGGGGAAGCGATGGCCGAAGGGGTGAAGGCGCGGGCAGCGGCGGTGGCGATGCTGGATGCCGTTCTGGGCGAGGGGCGGATGCTGGACGAGGCTGCCTCGACCGATCTGCCGCCCGAGGACCGCGCGCGCGCGCTGCGGCTGGCGGGGGCGGTGCTGCGGCGGCTGGAACCGGCTGACAAGGCGCTGTCGGCGCATCTGCGCAAACGGCCCCCCCTGCGGGTGCTGAACATCCTGCGGCTGGCGGTGGTGGAACGCAGCCTGGGTGCGCCGGGGCATGGCGTGGTCAATGCAGCGGTCGAGATCGCGCGGCAGGGGCGCAAGACGGCCCATATGGCCGGGCTGGTGAATGCGGTTCTGCGGGCGGTGCCCGAAGGCCCGCTGTCCGGCGTGCAGAAGCTGCCGCGCTGGCTGCGGCAGCCGATGGTCCATGCCTTCGGGCGCGAGGCGGTGGCCGGGATCGAGGCGGTTCAGGCGCAGGAGCCGCCGCTGGACCTGACCCTGCGGCCGGGGCTTGAGGCCCCGGAGGGCGAGGCGCTGCCGACCGGCAGCCTGCGGCTGGCCTCGTCCGGGCAGGTTTCGGCGCTGCCGGGCTATGCTGCGGGGGGCTGGTGGGTGCAGGACGCGGCCGCCGCCCTGCCTGCGCGGCTGCTGGAGGCGCAGCCCGGAGAGCGGGTGCTGGACCTTTGCGCGGCACCGGGCGGCAAGACGCTGCAACTGGCGGCGACGGGGGCCAGGGTCGTGGCGCTGGATCTGTCCGCGGTGCGGCTGGAGCGGCTGCGCGAAAATCTGGCGCGGACCGGGCTGACGGCTGAGGTCGTGGCGGCGGATGCGCTGGACTGGCAGCCGGAGGGGGCGTTTGACGCCATCCTGCTGGATGCGCCCTGTTCGGCGACGGGCACGATCCGGCGGCACCCGGAACTGCCCTTTGTCAGAGACGGGTCCGAGGTGGCAGGGCTGGCAGCCTTGCAGGCGCGGCTGATCGACCGGGCGCTGGGCTGGCTGAAACCGGGGGGGCGGCTGGTCTATGCCACCTGTTCGCTGCTGCCCCAAGAAGGCGAGGATCAGTTGGCGGCCGCACTGGCGCGGCATCCGGGGCTGGGGGTGGAGCGCGTCGCCTTGCCGGGGGTCGAAGACGGCTGGTGGACAGATGGCGGCGGGCTGCGGACGCGGCCGGATGTCTGGGCCGGGCGGGGCGGGATGGACGGGTTCTTCATGGCCCGGCTGCGATGGGCCGGGGACGCCGCATCCTCGCGGCCGTCCGGTCGGCTCTCGGATTCCTGATCGGCATCGGATTTTCCACAGTTTTCCTTGGCCCGCGTTTCGGTTAGATTGCGGCAAAAGAAGAATGCACGAGGGGCAGATGAGCAGGTTTCTCCGTGCGACGGCATTGTTGTTGCTGCTGGCCGCCTGTGGTGGGGGCAGCCGGGACTATGCCGCGCCGCGCCAGTTGGACGATGCTTGCGCGATCATCCGCGAGCGTCCGCATTACCTGCGGGCGATGAAGGCGACCGAGCGCAAGTGGAACATTCCGATCCATGTGCAGATGGCGGTGATCCATCAGGAATCGAAATTCATCGGCAATGCCCAGACCCCGCACCGCTGGGCGCTGGGGGTGATTCCGATGGGGCGGCAAAGCACGGCCTATGGCTATAGCCAGGCGCTGAACGGCACCTGGGAGGAATATGAGGCATCGCAGGGCAAGCGCCGGGCCAAGCGCGACGACATCGGCGATGCCACCGATTTCATGGGCTGGTACATGACCGAAAGCAACCGGCGGCTGGGTATTCCGCTGAGCGATGCCGAAGGGCAGTATCTGGCCTATCACGAAGGCCGCACCGGCTATGCCGCCAAGAGCTATCTGGGCAAGCCGTGGCTGGTGGAGGTGGCGGCCAAGGTCGGGCGGCGGTCGGAGATGTACCGCGAGCAACTGACGGGCTGCGGCCGCTAGAGCATGATGACGCTACACGGAACCGTATCCTGAGTTTCGGATGTAGTTTT
>DAIOGH010000005.1:0-154263 GCA_036745335.1 Paracoccaceae bacterium | reverse complement strand
TACCATGACCTTCATCGGTGCCCTGCGCCATGACGGCATCATCGCGCCCTGGGTCTTCGGCTTTGTGTTCGACCAGTACGACTATCCGCATAATCTAACGATTGGTGAGCCCGTCCTTCGCAGTGGCGCGCGCGTATGGGGCGACAGACGATTGACGTGGCACGGCAACAACAAGATGGAGCGGATGAATCTGCCCACGTCCGCGCAGGGTGGATTTGAGTATGCCGACACAGCCGTTATGTTCCGCCGCCTGACCGATGGCTCGTTTGAGCTCATCGTGACCCCTTGGGAGTCAGACCTCGCCCGCTCATGGCGGCTGGCCTCGGCCCAGCGGCAGACGCTATTCCGCTTGGGCACCGTCGCAACTAGCCGGATCGTGGGGCTAATCTGACCATCGATCGACAATCATAGGTCAAGTGGGCATGGAACCTTCACGAGTTCGATGCCAGACCCGACCGAGAAGGGGAAGGAACTGAGAACCTGCCTCACGTGGCAAGAATAAATTAGTTATCTTTTTCAATTGGATAAAGCTGTTCACCGGAAAGCCATCGGTTAACAGGTCCGGAGAATATAGGCCCGAAGAGAACGCGTGTGCGCCTTCCGGGGTATGGGCCGGTTAACAGCCCCTCCCGCATAAGCCCCGAAAACAACGGAAAAATCCGGCCGGAGCCGGATCGGGAGAACGCTTTCGCGAGGGCAAGTGGCGGAGGAGGTGGGATTCGAACCCACGGTGGACTTGCGCCCACGTCGGTTTTCAAGACCGGTGCGATAGACCACTCCGCCACTCCTCCGACGAGGCGTGACTTACGAAGCGCGGGGTGATTCTGAAAGGGCACGGTTGGCAGGAAATCCGCTGATCGTGATCGGGGGGCCGCGCTCGGGCCTTTCCAGCACCGCGCCGGGCCGATATGATGACGCCGGTTTCGCCTGCTGCCACCGGGCGGACAGGCGTCGGCAATCGCCCCGGCCGGGCCGGGCGCAGGAAACAGAGCGGCACAAAGACCGCGGACGAGAGGGCATTATGGCACGGGCAGCATTCAGGCATATCCTTCTGCTCTCGACCGCGCTGGCGCTTGGCGCCTGCGTCGAGGGTGGCGGCAAGACGGACAAGGCGACAGGCGTGGAAACCGCGCCGAAGGCGCAGAAATCCACCCGCATCGTCGACCGCGATGTCGAGGCTCCGCAGGTCTTTCAGGTCACGGAAGATGCGCTCTGGGATGGTCGGCCCTCTCTGGGTGGCGTCTGGGTCGCCTCGCCCGATGCCAAGGACCCCGAGCGCGTGATCATGCGCAACCCCGCAAACGGCAAGTTCGTCATCGGGGCGCTGTTCCGGCGCGAACGCGACAATCCGGGACCGAAGTTGCAGATTTCCTCGGATGCGGCGGCGGCCCTGGGACTTTTGGCCGGTGCCCCGGCCAGGATCTCCGTGACCGCGCTGCGGCGCGAGGAAGTGCAGGAGACCGCCCCCGCCGGTGCCCCGATCCTTGACAGCGCCGAAGTGCTGGACGCGCCTTCGGTCGCCCAGCCGGGGGCCGCCCAGCCGGGCGCGATCGACGCAGGCGGGGTCGAGACCAAGCCGCTGGATGCCCCGGCACCCGCGCCGAAGACCGGCAAGAAGAAGGCCAAGGAAACCGCCGCCGTGGCAGGCGCCGCCATCGCGGCAGCCGATCCCGCCGCGCCGCCCGCAGCCCCTGCCCCCGCACCCGCCCCGGCGGGCGGCGGCAAGCCGATCCAGATCGGAATCTTCTCGGTCGAGGCCAATGCCAAGCGCGCCGTGGACACCCTGTCCAAGGCCGGGGTCAGCGCCGAGATCCGCAAGGAAACCGCCAAGGGCAAAAGTTTCTGGTCGGTCATCGCACGCGGCGATACCGCCACGCTGAAAAAGATCAAATCGGCAGGCTTTGCCGATGCCTACATGCTGAAGTGAAAGGCCCCTCCATGCTGCTCTGGTCCCGTCTGGCCCTGATCCTGCTGGCCGCCCTCCTGCCGGTCGGCCGGTCTGCCCTGGCCTTCGAGACCCAGGCCACTGCCGCCTGGGTCTATGACGTGACCACGCATACCGTGCTGATGGACAAGAACGCCGACCAGTCGCTGCCGCCCGCCAGCATGTCCAAGCTGATGACCATCAACATGCTGTTCGAAGCACTGCGCGACGGCCGCGTGCAGATGGACACCACCTTCGCTGTGTCCTCGCGCGCCAAGGCGATGGGCGGATCGACCATGTTCCTGCAGGAAAGCGACCGTCCCACGGTCGAGGAACTGATCCACGGAATGATCATCAACTCGGGCAACGATGCCTGCGTCGTGGTGGCCGAAGGGCTGGCCGGCACCGAAGAGGCCTTTGCCGCCCAGATGACCGAACGCGCCCGTGCGCTGGGGATGACCGGGTCGACCTTTGCCAATGCCTCGGGCTGGCCCGACCCCGGCCACCGCATGACGATGCGCGATCTGGGCATCCTTGCCCGGCGGCTGATCGAGGAATTCCCCGAATATTATCCGGTCTTTGCCGAGACCGAGTTCAACTACAAGGACCGCGCGCCCGACAACAGGTTCAACCGCAACCCGCTCCTGAAGCTGGGGATCGGGGCCGACGGGCTGAAGACCGGCCATACCTCCGAGGCAGGTTACGGCCTTGTCGGCTCGGCCCGGCAGGGCGACCGCCGGGTGATCTTTGCCATCACCGGCCTGCCCTCTGATACCGCCCGCGCCGAAGAGGCGGAACGCATCGTTTCCTGGGCCTTCCGGCAATTCGCCGAAAAGACCGTGGCGAAGGCCGGCGTCCGCGTCGCCGAGGCCGAGGTTTTCCTGGGCGAGGCCGACAGCGTCGGCCTTGTCCCGGCCGAGGACCTGCGCCTGCTGGTGCCCGCGCTGGTGCAGGACAAGGTCGAGGCCGAGGTGATCTACAAGGGCCCCCTGATGGCCCCGGTCGAGGCGGGCGTGCCGGTGGCCGAACTGGTGATCAAGGTGCCGGGCCTGCCCGACCACCAGATCCAGCTTGTCGCCGAAACCCCGGTGGCCAAGGCCGGTTTCCTGCGCCGCCTGACCACGGCGGCGGGCGCGCTCTATGACCGTTATCTGGGCGATGCCGCCCCGGCCTCGTGACCGGGCCGCGGGAATGGCCGGACTGTTCCTCACGTTCGAAGGCATCGACGGCTCGGGCAAATCCACCCAGGGCCGGATGTTGCATGAAAGCCTTGTCGCGCGTGGCGTGGACGCGATCCTGACCCGCGAACCCGGCGGCAGCGCGGGGGCCGAGGAAATCCGCCGTCTTGTGCTGGAGGGCGACCCCGACCGCTGGTCGGCGGAGACCGAGATCCTGCTCTTCACCGCCGCCCGCCGTGATCATCTGGAAAAGACCATCCGCCCGGCGCTGGCCCGCGGCGCCGTGGTGATCTGTGATCGTTTCGCCGATTCGACCCGCATCTTCCAGGGCATCACCCGCGGCGACCTGACCGCGACCGTCGACCGGCTGCACGATCTGATGATCGGGCTGGACCCCGACCTGACCCTGCTGATCGACATCGCCCCGCAGGCCGGCCTTGCCCGCGCCACCGCCCGCAAGGGCCATGAAATGCGGTTCGAGGATATGGGCCTGGCCTTCCAGACCCGCGCCCGCGACGGCTTTCTGTCGCTTGCCGCCCGCCATGCCCGCTTTGCGGTGATCGACGGCGACCGCCCGCCGCAGGCGGTGGCCGCGGATGTGCTGGCACGGGTGCTGCCCCGCCTGCCCGCCTAGCGCCATCGCCCCTTCCCCCCGCCCGCCCGCTGGGGCATGGTCGCGCCATGGCTGACCCAGTGACCCTTCCCGATCCCGACCGTATCGAAGGTGCCCCGCATCCGCGCGAAACCGGCCATCTTTTCGGCCATCAGGCTGCGCAGGACGAATTTCTTGCCGCCTATGCCCAGGGCCGCCTGCACCATGGCTGGCTGATCACCGGCCCGCGCGGCACCGGCAAGGCCACCCTTGCCTGGCGTCTGGCCCGCTTCCTTCTGGCCACGCCCGAAGACGACGGCGGTCTCTTCGCCGCCCCGCCCCCCGCCACGCTGGACGTTCCCGACGATCACCCCGTCGCCCGCCGCCTGCGCGCCCTGGCCGAGCCGCGGATGTTCCTTCTCCGCCGCGGTCCGAACGAAAAGCGCAACGCCCTGTCACAGGTGATCACCGTCGAGGAAGTCCGCAAGCTGAAAAGCTTTTTCGCCCTCTCCGCCGCCGACGGCGGCCGCCGCACCGCCATCGTCGATGCCGCCGACGAGATGAACCCCAATGCCGCCAACGCGCTGCTGAAACTGCTGGAAGAACCGCCGCCCGGTGCCTTCTTCTTCCTGGTCGCGCATCAGCCGAACCGCCTTCTGCCCACCATCCGCTCGCGCTGCCGCGAATTGCGCCTGCATCCGCTGGCCCCGCAGGATCTGTCGGATGCGCTGGTGCAGGCCGGGGGCGTGATCGCGCCCGAGGACCGGCAGCCGCTGGCCGAACTGGCCGCCGGATCGGTGGGCGAGGCGTTCCGCCTGACCAATGCCGAGGGGCTGGAAACCTATGCCGATCTGATCCGGCTCTTCTCCG
Source organism: Paracoccaceae bacterium (assembly GCA_036745335.1). Taxonomy (GTDB): domain Bacteria; phylum Pseudomonadota; class Alphaproteobacteria; order Rhodobacterales; family Rhodobacteraceae; genus Pseudogemmobacter. The sequence goes on along the minus strand of DAIOGH010000005.1, from coordinate 149,699 downwards.
ACCTGCCCCGGCTGGACCGCGCCCGCGCCATCGCGCTGGCCGAAACCGCCGCTGGAAAGCAGGGGGCCGACAGGTTCGACCTGATCCTGACCCTGATCGAGCTGTTTCTCTCGCGCCTCGCCCGCAGCGGCACCCTGGGCCAGACCCCACCCGAGGCCGCCCCCGGCGAAGCCCGGCTGATCGCCCGCCTCTGCCCGCATCCCGCAGCCGCCCGTCACTGGGCCGATCTGTCGCACAACCTGGCCGCCCGTGCCCGGCGCGGCAAGGCGGTCAACCTTGACCCTGCCGCGCTTCTCATGGATATCCTGCTCAAGATCGACGAGACGGCGGGTCCGCTCGCCTCCTGACCCTGCGAGCCCCGAATGACCGCCCCGCCCGCCCCGCAAGTTCCCGATCTCGTCGACAGCCATTGCCATCTCGATTTCCCCGATTTCGATGGCGAACTGGATCAGATCATCGCCCGCGCCCGCGCCGCCGGTGTCACCCGCATGGTGCATATCTGCACCCGGCCCGACCGCCTGCCACGCGCCATCGAGATCGCCGAAGCGCATGAGGGCGTCTTCTTCGCCTACGGCCTGCACCCGATGAGCGCGGGCGAAGTGCCGCCGCTGTCGGTCGCCGATCTGGTGGCCGCGGCCCGGCATCCGAAAATGGTCGGCATCGGCGAATCCGGGCTGGATTTCCACTACACGCCCGACAGCGCCCCCGCCCAGCGGACCAGCCTGCGCCTTCATATCGAAGCCGCGCAGGAAACCCGGCTGCCGCTGATCATCCACGCCCGCGCGGCCGATGATGAAATGGAGACGATCCTGGCCGAAGGCATGGCCCGCGCGCCCTATTCTTGCGTGATGCACTGCTTTTCCTCCGGTACCCGGCTGGCCGAGACCGCGCTGGAGATGGGTTTCTACCTGTCGATGTCCGGCATCGCCGCCTTTCCGAAAAGCGGCGACCTGCGCGACATCTTCGCCCGCGCGCCGCTGGACCGCATCCTTGTGGAAACCGACAGCCCCTATCTGGCCCCGCCGCCCCATCGTGGCCGCCGCAACGAACCGGCCTATACCGCCTTCACCGCCCGCATCGGTGCCCAGGTCTTCGGCGTGACCGAAGCCGAATTTGCTGCCGCCACCAGCACCAATTTCGACCGGCTGTTCTGGAAGGCCACACCAGCCCGGAAGGCCGCCTGATGGCAACGCTGCGCTTCACCATCCTCGGCTGCGGATCCTCCGGCGGGGTGCCGCGCATCGGCGGCGACTGGGGCAACTGCGATCCCGCGAACCCGAAGAACCGGCGCCGCCGCTGCTCTCTTCTGGTGGAACGGATCGTCCCCGAGGGCACGACGACGGTGCTGATCGACACCTCGCCCGACATGCGCGACCAGCTGCTGGATGCCGGCGTCCAGACCATGGATGCCGTGGTCTATACCCATTCCCATGCCGACCACATGAACGGCATCGACGATTTGCGCCAGCTGACCTACCGCCAGCGCCGCCGCATCCCGGTCTGGGCCGACGGCCCCACGCAGGACCAGTTGCTCTCGCGCTTCGGCTATGCCTTCGTGCAGCCACAGGGCAGCCCCTATCCGCCGATCCTGGACCTGAACACCATCGACGGTCCTTTCACCATCCCAGGCCCCGGCGGCGACATCCCCTTCACCCCGTTCCGCGCCGACCATGGCTCGACCGATGCGCTTGGCTTCCGCATCGGCCCGCTGGCCTATCTGCCCGACGCGGTGGACATCCCCGAAGAAACCTGGCCGCAGTTGCAAGGCCTTGATTGCTGGATCGTCGATGCGCTGCGCCGCAAGCCGCATCCGACCCATGCCCATCTGGCGCTGACCCTCGGCTGGATCGCCCGCGCCCGCCCCGCCCGCGCCGTGATCACCGACATGCATGTCGACATGGATCACGACACCCTCTGCGCCGAACTTCCCGCCCATATCCGCCCCGCCTTCGACGGCATGGTGATCGCCTACGACAACCTCGCCTGATCGCTTCATCTTTGCCCAAATACCCCACGGGGTGCGTTATCGGTTGCGCCACCGGTTCAAGAAACCGATAACGCGGGGGGTGTGAAACCCCCGGCCTTCGCCAGCCGCAAGCCCCGCCATGTCCGCCCTGATCGAAGTCATCCTGCCCGTCTTCCTGCTGATCGGCTTCGGCTATGCCGCCGCCCGCAGCGGGCTCTTTTCCGACCATGCCGTCGACGGGCTGATGCGCTTTGCGCAGAATTTCGCCCTGCCCTGCCTCTTGTTCCGCTCCATCGCGAAACTCGACCTTTCGGCCGCCTACGACCTCGGCCTCATGGCCAGCTTCTATCTCGGGGCCTTTGCCGCCTTCGGCTTCGGCCTTGCCGCCGCGCTCTGGATCTTCCGCCGCCCGCTGACCGATGCCATCGCCATCGGCTTTGCCTGCTTCTTCTCGAACTCGCTTCTCCTCGGCCTGCCGATCACCGAACGCGCCTATGGCCCCGATGCGCTTGCAGGCAACTATGCCATCATCTCGATCCATTCGCCCCTGCTCTACGCCATCGGCATCGGGCTGATGGAATGGGCGCGATCGCGTGGACAGGGGCTGGCGTCCGGTCGGCTGGGGTTGCAGATCCTGCGCTCGGTCCTCTCGCAGCCGCTGGTGATCGGCATCACCTTGGGCTTTGCGGTCAACCTGGCGGGCAACCCGCTGCCCGCGCCGGTCTGGGATGCGGTCGAGATGATGGTGAAAGCCTCGCTTCCGGCCGCGCTCTTCGGGCTGGGCGGCGTCCTCCTGCGCTACCGCCCCGAAGGCGACCGGGCCACCATCGCCATGATCAGCGCCGCCTCGCTGGTGGTGCATCCGGGGGTGATGTGGCTTCTGGGTCGCTTCGGCTTCGGCCTCGACGATGCGGCGCTGCGGTCCGGGGTGATGACGGCGGCGATGGCACCGGGGGTGAATGCCTATCTTTTCGCCCATATGTATGGCGTGGCGAAACGGGTGAATGCCTCGGCGGTGCTGTTCGCCACCGCCGCCTCGATCGGCACGATCTGGGTCTGGCTGCACATCCTGCCCTGAGCCGCCGCTCCTCGTCGGTCTGCGACCGCGCGTCGCCGCCCCCGCGCGCGCGCCCCGCGACGACACGTCGAAGACGCAGGAGGAGCCGCCCCTACCGCCCCGTGACGCCGCGCAGCCGGTCCGACCGCCGCCGCAACAGTTCCACCGTCGCCAGAAGCGCGATGGAGACGACGACCAGGATCGTCGCCACCGACAGGATCGCCGGGCTGATCTGTTCGCGGATGCCGTTCCACATCTGGCGCGGAATGGTCTGCTGGTCGGGACCGGCGATGAACAGCACGGCCACCACCTCATCGAACGAGGTGACGAAGGCAAACAGCCCGCCCGAGATCACGCCCGGCAGGATCAGAGGCATGATGATCTTGAAAAAGGTCGTGCGCGGATTGGCCCCAAGGCTGTTCGCCGCCCGCACCAGCGACTGATCGAAGCCCGACAACGTGGCCGTCACCGTGATGATGACGAAGGGAATCCCCAGCGTGGTATGCGCCAGGATCACCCCCAGATAGGTGCTGGTCAGCCGCCCGCAGTCCAGCCCGACCATCCCGCAGGGGGACGAATAGAAGAAGAACATCCCCGTTGCGATGATGATGATCGGCACGATCATCGGGCTGATCAGGATCGCCATGATCACCCGCCGCCAGGGCATTTCCGGCCGCGACAGACCAAGGGCCGCCAGCGTGCCCAGGCAGGTGGCCAGGATCGTGGCCCAGAACCCGACGATCGCCGAATTCTTCGCCGCCTTCACCCAGGTCGCATTGGCCCACATGTCGGCCCACCAGCCGCTGCCTGTGTCGGGCGCACGCATGCCGACCGACACCAGCGTGTCATACCAGCGCAGCGAATAGCCGTCCGGGTCGAAGGTCAGCATCTTCTCGGTAAAGGTGAAATAGGGCTCGGCGTTGAACGACAGCGGGATGATCACCAGGATCGGCGCGATCAGGAAGATGAAGATCAGCGTGCAGATCACCAGATAGGCGTAATACCAGGCGCGCTCCAGCGGGTCGGCATAGGTCGGAAGGGCCATGGGTTTCCTCCTCAGCCAAGCTTCAGGTTGTCGATGCCGATCAAGCGGTCGTAAAGCCAGTAGAGCAGCAGCACGCCCACCAGCAGCATCGCCGACAGCGCCGCCGCCATCGACCAGTTCGACTTGTCCATGTGGAAGTCGATCAGGTTCGAGATCAGTTGCCCGTCCGCGCCCCCGACCAGTGCCGGCGTGATGTAGTAGCCGACCGCCAGGATGAAGACCAGAAGCGCCCCTGCTCCGATCCCCGGCAGCGTCTGCGGCAGGTAGATGCGGCGGAAGGTGGTCCAGCTGGTCGCGCCAAGGCTGCGCGCGGCGCGGGCATAGCTCGGCGGGATCACCCGCATAACCGAATAAAGCGGCAGCACCATGAAGGGCAGCAGGATATGCGTCATCACGATGATGGTGCCGGTCTGGTTGTAGATCAGCCGCAGCCGCCCGTCATCGCCGACCGCCCCCAGATAGACCAGAAGCGAATTCACCACCCCCTGTTCCTGCAACAGCACGATCCAGCTGGTCGTGCGCACCAGAAGCGAGGTCCAGAACGGCAAAAGCACAAGGATCATCAGCAGGTTGGCCTTGGCCATCGGCAGCGTGGCCAGCAGATGCGCGATGGGAAAGGCCAGCAGAAGGCAGATCGCGGTGATCATCAGCGACAAGAGGAAGGTCTTGACGAACAGCGTGACATAGACCCGCTTTTTCTCTTCGACCCGCTTGATCGACCCGTCCGGCGCACGTTCGAAATCCAGCGCGGCCAGATAGAAATCGCTGGTATAGGCCGAGGCGGACGAACGCATTGCCTGCCAGACGCCCGGATCGGCCCATTTGGCGTCGACGGCCAGGAAGGCCTCCTTGTAGGGCGGCGCAAGGCTCTGGGCGGCGCGGGCGGTCTTGGTGATCAGCGACCGGGTTTCCGGCAGGGTATAGTTGATGCGGGTTCCGGCCTCGCCCGCAGTCTTGTTGGCCTGCATCTGGCGGAAATCCTCGGCCAGGGCGGCATAGGCGGCCTCGTCCGGCTCGGTGCCCGTGGGGTTGGCGTCGAACCAGGCGGCAATCGCAGGCGCGTTGTTTGCAAAGCCGGGGTGATAGACCGACTGGTACAGCATCTGCCCGATCGGGATCACGAAGGTGATCACGACAAAGGCCAAGAGCGGCAGCACCAGCAGGAACGCCCTGCGCCGCGCCCGTGCCCCCGCCGCGGCAAGCGCCGCTTTCAGCGGGCGGCCATCGGATGTGGTCAGGGCGGCGGCCGCCGGGGCCGCAGAAGGTTGGGGCACAGAGGTCATCGGGGTCCGGGTCCGGTCAGCGGCGGGCGGGCAAGGGGGGCGACGGCGCGGGGACATCCCCGCGCCGCGCCGTCAGCATCAGTTGGCGGCAAGCCAGGCGTTGAAACGCTCGCCCAGCTCGGTGTCGCGGTCGGCCCAGAACTCCAGCGACGAGGCCAGGGCGTTGGTCATGTTGTCCGGCGCGGTCGGCAGGTTCGGCAGCATCGGCTGGTCGGACCCCTGGATATTGCCAACAAGGGCGGCGGCCGACTTGCGCGGCGGGCCATAGGAGATGAACTCCGCCGCCTTGGCCGAAGCCTCGGACGAGGTGGCGAACTTGATCAGCTCCAGCGCGCCGGCCTCGTTCGGGGCCCCTTTCGGCACCACCATGCCTTCCCAGTCATAGACCTGGCCGTCCCACATGATTTCGAACGGTTTGCCTTCCTGATGGGCGGCGTTGAAGATCCGGCCGTTGTAGGCGATGGTCATCACCACCTCGCCGTCAGCCAGCAGTTGCGGCGGCTGCGCACCGGCTTCCCAGAACACCGAATCCTTCTTGATCGTGTCCAGTTTGGCAAAGGCACGGTCCACGCCTTCGGGGGTCGACAGCGTCGCATAGACTTCGGACGCCGGAACGCCATCGGCCATCAGCGCCATCTCAAGCGTCACCTTCGGGCTTTTCCGCACGCCGCGCTTGCCGGGGAACTTCGTGGTGTCGAAGAAATCGGCCATGGTCTTCGGGCCTTCGCCTTCGGCGAATTTCGAAGCGTCATAGCCGATCACCGTGGCGAAGATGTCGGTCGGGATCATGCATTCGGTGACGGTGCCGGGCAGGAAGTCATCGGCCGCCGCGGTGCCATCGGCACCGGCGGGCAGGATCGCCGGGTCGATCGGGATGATCAGGCCCTCGTCGCACAGACGCACGGCATCGGCGATTTCCAGGACCGCAATGTCCATGGTGACGTTGTTGGCCTCGACCTGCGCCTTCAGCGGCGTCGCCGGGTTGTCGCTGTCGACCGAGATCACCTTGTTGCCGGTGGCAGCCTCGAAGGGCTTGAAATACGCCTCGATATGGCTGTTGGCATAGGCGCCGCCCCAGCCCATCACGGTGATGTCGTCAGCCGCAGCCGGAAGCGCCAAAGCGCCAAGCGCGGTGGAAAGGGTCAGGATCTTCTTCATTGCAGGCTCCCAGGTTTGAACTTCAGTTTCGATACGTTTCTTGGAGTGTTGCCCGCCTGAAAGGCGAGGTCAGGGGTCCAGCGCGCGGGCATCCTGCGGATGCCAGCCCACCTTGATCGTCTGGCCGGGGGTCAACCGGGTCTGCGCCAGCGTATTGCGCATCTTCATCACGAAATCATCCGATCCCGCCACCCGCAGCCGGGCGCGCAGGATATCGCCCATGTAGATCACCTCCAGCACCTCGGCACCGATGGTATGGGCATTGCCCGGCATCATCTCGGGCTTGAACTCCACCCGTTCGGGACGGATCGACACCAGCGTCTTCTGCCCCTTCTCGCGCACGTTGACCGGGGTGGCGTCGATCACCTCTCCGGTGGCCAGCCGCACCAGCGCCCTGTCGCCCGACAGATCCTCGATGGTGCCCGGCAGCTTGTTGTTCTCGCCGATGAACTGGGCGACAAAGCTGTTGTCGGGCCGTTCATACAGATCGGCGGGCGGCGCAAGCTGCTGGATGCGGCCATCGTTGAACACGGCGATCCGGTCGGACATGGTCAGCGCCTCGCCCTGGTCATGGGTGACGTAAACCACTGTGATTCCAAGGCTTTCGTGCAGATGCTTGATCTCGAACTGCATATGTTCGCGCAGCTGCTTGTCCAGCGCGCCCAAGGGTTCGTCCATCAGCACCAGCGCGGGATCGAACACCAGCGCGCGGGCCAGCGCGATGCGTTGCTGCTGGCCGCCCGACAGTTGCGCCGGGCGGCGGTTGGCGAAGGCCCCCATCTGCACCATGTCCAGCGCGCGCTTGATCTTGGCCTCGCGGTCGGTCTTGCCCATGCCGCGCACTTCCAGCGGGAAGGACAGGTTTTCCCCCACCGTCATATGCGGAAACAGCGCGTAATTCTGGAACACCATGCCGATGCCGCGCTTGTGCGGCGGCACCTGGTTGATGTTGCGGCCGTCCAGCCGGATCTCGCCATGAGTTGCGGTTTCGAACCCGGCCAGCATCATCAGGCAGGTGGTCTTGCCCGAACCCGAGGGGCCAAGCATGGTCAGGAATTCGCCCTTGGCGATCGACAGGTTCAGATCCTTCACGACCAGCGAAACGCCATCATAGCTTTTCTGGACATGGTCGAATGCGACGTATGCGTCACCCTGAGGCGCTGCAGCCAAACTCCGTCTCCCTGTAGGTCCGGCAGGTGTTCCTGCACTTCGTTGCAAGTGACGTAATCAAATGCCGCCCGCCATTGCAACGCCCAAGTGCGGCCATGGCGCGGCCGGCCGCGAAAGCGGGAAGATCAGGCGGTTCGGGCCGGGTTTGCCGGGAAAGCAGCCTGCGCAGAGACCGGGCGGGCCGGAACTGATTCCGCCAGGGGCAGAACGAAAAGACCCGAGGCATGGCGATGCCCCGGGCCGGTGGTGCGGATGAAAAGACTCGAACTTTCACTCCGGTTAAGGAACAGCGACCTCAACGCTGCGCGTCTACCAATTCCGCCACATCCGCACGGCACCGGCTTCCGGGTGGCTGGTGTCTAGCCGCAGTCGCGCGGGATTGGAAGGGGCATTTTCGCCCCTTCCGGCCCGGTCTTACGGATTGGCCGCCAGCGCCATGAAGGGCGCGGTCAGCGCCACGCGGGCGAATTCCGCCCCCATGCGGATGGCATCCGCCCCCGGCCCGCTGGCCCGCATCGTCATCGCATCGCCTGCACCGGGCAGCGGCGCGGGTTCATCGGCCGGAACCGCAGCAATCGGCGCGGCGACGGGGGCCGGATCGGCAACAGCCGGAGCGGGGGCCGCAGGGGCCACGACAAAGCTGGGCAGTGCCGCGGCCTGATCGAAGACCGCGCCATGCCCGTTCACCGCATAGGCCGCATCGACCAGCATTCCGGCCCGCGCCGCATCGCCGCCGCCAAAGACCGCGCCGCCTTCGGCCGCCACCTCATACCAGCCCTCGGCCAGATCGGGCCGCGCGCCTTCGGCCTGACCGCGCGCCAGATGCCAGCCCGGCAATTCGGCATAGCCGGTCTCGCCCATGGCGATCAGCAACAGCGCCGAACCCAGCGCCACATCGGCCTTGTCCGCGCCATAGCCGACGCCAAGGCAGACCTTTGCCGTGCCCGACAGCTGATCGGGCGACATGCCAGAGGCCAGAAGGAATTCCCGCACCCCGGCCAGCACCGCTTCGGCGGGCTGGCTGGACAGGGCCGCGACATGATCCTTCAGCGCCGGGGCCAGTGCGTCGCATTGCTGCGCGATCTGTTCCGGCGTGAAACCTGCCACCTGCGCGGCCAGATCGGCCCCGGTCGCCACGGCCTCGGTCCGGGCCGCGCAGAACTGCTCGTCCAGCGCCAGCGCCGCGTTTTCGGCCGTCAGCGCAGCCACCGGGCCGCCATTGACGGAACTTTGCATCGCCACCGCATTGCAGGCCGCCGTCAGCGTGCCCTTGCTGCCCGAGGCAAGGAATGTTGGCAGGCCCGGACCTGTCGCTTCGGCAGGCGCTTCGGCGGCGGCAGCCGGTTCAACCACAGGCTCGGGCGCGGGCTCCACAATCGCCACCGGAGCGGGCTCCGTCACCGGCTCGGCGGCCGCCGCCGGGGCGACCGGCAGCGGCAGCGGCGCAGGCGATGCTTCGGGTGCCACGACCGGGGCCGTCACCGGCGTCACCTTCGGCGCGGCCGGTTCCACCACGGCGGGGGCGGTGGGAACGATCGGCGCGGCGGCGGCCTCGACGGTGTCATCCTCGCCCTGCGGCAGCAGCACGGGAATCGCGGCGGCGGCGGCGGCGGCCACATCGCCCGGCTTCACCCCCGGTTCGGGCGCGATCGGCCCGGCCGATGCCATCGTGCCGCCCGGCGCCACGGCCCCGCCTGGCCCCATTTCCTCGGCCTGGGCGATCAGCACGGCCCGCAGGCCATAGACCGATCCCGACACGATCTCGGCAATCGCCGTGCCCCCGGCCTCGGCCCTGTGGAAGGCCGTGATCAGAACCTTGCGTTCATGATCGGTCAGATCCCCCGTCACCGGGAAGCCCATGAAAGCCTGGTATTCCTTGATCGCCGCCTTCGACTTCGGCCCCAGCGCGCCATCGGCGGTGCCCACGGTCCAGCCGAAATGGTTCAGCGCCTGCTGCACCTCGACATTCTCGGCCTTCTGCTCGGCCGAGATCGAAGGTGCTTTCGCCTTGGCCTTCGTCGACTTGGACTTCGACTTCGATTTCTTCTTGCCCTTTTCCGAGGCGACGGCCCCGCCGATGATGGCCCCGACGATCAGCCCCGCCACCACATCGCCGCTGTCGGCGCGGGCGGGCTTCGGGGCCATGGGGGAAAACGGGGTCAGCGAAAGAGAGGCGATCACCGCCCCGCTGGCAAGGGACTTGAACTTCATTGCATCGCTCCGCAATTCGGTGGAGAGGTTTGAAATACTGCCCCATGTTAACACGGCTTTCGCAGATCGAAAGACCGGAATTCCCAACACCGCATGACATCTGCCGTCATGCACCCGCCCGAAGGACTGTGCCTTGGTCGAATGGACCCATCTTCCCGGCCTTGCCCCCTATGCCGAAACGCTGGCCGCGATGGAGGCGCGGGCCGATGCCATTTCGCGCGGAGAGGCCGATGAGGCGATCTGGCTGCTGGAACATCCGCCGCTGTATACTGCGGGCACCTCGGCCCGTGCCGAAGATCTGGTGCAGCCGGGCCGGTTCCCGGTCTTTCCGGTCGGCCGCGGCGGGCAATATACCTATCACGGGCCGGGCCAGCGGGTGATCTATACCATGCTGGACGTCAAGGCGCGCGGGGCCGATGTGCGCTGCTTCGTGCGCGCGCTGGAAAACTGGGTGATCGCGGCGCTGGCGGAATTCAACCTGCGCGGTGAAATCCGCCCCGGCCGGGTGGGCGTCTGGGTGCAGCGCCCCGACCGCCCCGCCCTGCCCGACGGCAGCCCGGCCGAAGACAAGATCGCCGCCATCGGCATCAAGCTGCGCCGATGGATCAGCTTTCACGGCATCTCGATCAATGTCGAACCCGACCTGTCGCATTTCTCCGGCATCGTGCCCTGCGGCATCCGCGACCATGGCGTGACCAGCCTTGTCGATCTGGGCCTGCCGGTCACGATGGCCGATCTGGACGCGGCGCTGCTGCGCTGCTTCGATGCCGCCTTTGCCGAAGGCTCTCCGGCCTGCCTGCGAAATCCGGAACCGGCGGCAAGCGCGACCATCTGACGTAGGGTTGAAACCACCGCTGCTATTGCATAACAACCCCCCCCAGCCCCATGTTCCCCCCCGAGGCGCACGACTCGACGTCTCGCGCAATGCTGAGGATACCATGACCAAGCTGACCTTCCTTGCCGCCCTTGCCACCGCTGCGCTTGCAGGCCCCGTCCTGGCGGCCGATCCGGCGGCGGGCGAGGCGGATTTCAAGAAGTGCAAGGCGTGCCATTCGATCACCGCGCCCGATGGCACCGACATCCAGAAGGGCGGCAAGACCGGGCCGAACCTTTACGGCATCATCGGCAAGGCCGTCGCCTCCGACCCCGATTTCCGCTACGGCACCTCGCTTGCTGCGGTGGGGGCCACGGGGGCCGTCTGGGACGAAGCCGCGCTGGCAGCCTATGTCGCCGATCCGGCGGCCTGGCTGAAGGCGACGCTGGGCGATGACGGGGCGAAATCGAAGATGACGTTCAAGCTGGCCACGGGTGGCGACAACATCGCCGCCTACCTGGCCTCGGCCGGCCAGTAACGGCCGCAGCCCGACGCGCGGCAGGGGCGCCCGTCCCGGTGCGCCTGCCGCGTTCCCTTGCCCGCCCCCGCCTGTGACACTTTGCCCGCGAAAGCGCAGGATTTCTTGATCTGCGTCAAAGTCACCGATTGCAGGCACCCGTCTGCGGGGCTAAACCGATCCGTGCAAGCGAACATGCCCGCCGGGGCCAACCGGCCGGGCCATAGCGGAATCGAAGCGGGAGTAGCCAATGGCCGATGCAGCCATCCACGGCCATGACCACGAACAGAAGAACTTCTTCGTTCGCTGGTTCATGTCGACGAACCACAAGGACATCGGGATCCTTTATCTGTTCACCGGCGGGCTTGTCGGCCTGATCTCGGTCATCTTCACCGTCTACATGCGGATGGAGCTGATGCACCCCGGCGTGCAGTACATGTGCGACGAAGGCATGCGCCTGACCGCCGCCGCCGTCGGCGAATGCACTCCGAACGGCCATCTGTGGAACGTCACCGTCACCGCCCACGGCATCCTGATGATGTTCTTCGTGGTGATTCCGGCCCTCTTCGGCGGTTTCGGCAACTATTTCATGCCGTTGCAGATCGGCGCGCCGGACATGGCCTTCCCGCGGATGAACAACCTGTCCTACTGGATGTATGTCGCGGGCACCGCGCTGGCGGTGGCCTCGCTCTTCGCGCCGGGCGGCGGCACCTGGGCCGATGGCTCGGTTGCGGGCGGCTCGGGCGTGGGCTGGGTGCTGTATCCGCCGCTCTCGGTCAAGGAAGGCGGCTTCTCGATGGATCTGGCGCTGTTCGCCGTCCACCTGTCGGGGGCGTCGTCGATCCTGGGCGCTATCAACATGATCACCACCTTCCTGAACATGCGCGCGCCGGGCATGACCATGCACAAGGTGCCGCTGTTCGGCTGGTCGATCTTCGTCACCGCCTGGCTGGTGCTGCTGGCGCTGCCGGTTCTGGCCGGGGCGATCACCATGCTGATCACCGACCGCAGCTTCGGCACCACCTTCTTCGATCCCGCCGGTGGCGGCGATCCGATTCTCTATCAGCACATCCTGTGGTTCTTCGGGCATCCCGAAGTGTATATCATCGTGCTGCCCGCCTTCGGCATCATCAGCCAGGTCATCGCCACCTTCTCGCGCAAGCCGATCTTCGGCTATCTGCCGATGGTCTATGCCATGGTCGGCATCGGTGTGCTGGGCTTCGTGGTCTGGGCGCACCACATGTACACCGTCGGCATGTCGCTGACCCAGCAGTCCTATTTCATGCTGGCCACAATGGTTATCGCGGTGCCCACCGGCATCAAGGTGTTCTCGTGGATCGCAACGATGTGGGGCGGCTCGATCGAGTTCAAGACGCCGATGCTCTGGGCCTTCGGCTTCCTGTTCCTGTTCACCGTCGGCGGCGTGACCGGGATCGTCCTCAGCCAGGCCCCGCTGGACCGGGTCTACCATGACGGCTATTACGTCGTCGCCCACTTCCACTATGTGATGTCGCTGGGGGCCGTCTTCGGCATCTTCGCCGGGGTCTACTTCTGGATCGGCAAGATGTCGGGCCGCCAATACCCGGAATGGGCGGGCAAGCTGCACTTCTGGGCGATGTTCATCGGCTCGAACCTGACCTTCTTCCCGCAGCACTTCCTGGGCCGTCAGGGCATGCCGCGCCGCTACATCGAATATCCCGAGGCCTTCGCCTACTGGAACTGGTGGTCTTCGATCGGGGCCTTCCTGTCCTTCGCGTCCTTCGTGTTCTTCATCGGCATCGTGTTCTATACCCTGCTCTGGGGCCGCCGCGTGACCCAGAACAACTATTGGAACGAATACGCCGACACGCTGGAATGGACCCTGCCGTCCCCGCCGCCCGAACACACGTTCGAGCAGCTGCCCAAGCGCGAAGACTGGGACAAGGGCCACGCGCACTGATCCTTCCGATATAGGAACCGAAAGGCCCCGGATGTCCGGGGCCTTTTGTTTTGTGGAGGGGCTGCGCATGCGGCCTGTGCCCCCCTGCATCGTCCGCTTTGCGGACGAAGCGGACGGTGCGAATGGGGTTCCTGTCACTGTCCTTCGGAATGATGTCCCGGCCGGGTTAACAGCGGCGTCAGCCGCCCCGGCCAGCGCCCGACCGCCCCATGGGCGGGCGCTTCTGCGCCGTCGGCTCTCCGCTCAGATCACAGGAGAGACCGCACCATAAAGCGCTGCCTGCGCATCGTTGGAGGCGCCCACCCGCGGTCGGGCGCTGGCCTTCCGTTGCTTCCCAATCCCAACCGTCCGCAAAGGGCTCAAACCGACATCGCGTATGTCTCATCAGCCGCAGATCGGCCTCTGGCATGGTATGGTCAGCTGGCGCGCCGAAACTCTGCCCGGTCGCCGGGGAATGGCCTTTCTAACCGGCGCAACCCGGTCTACCCTGCCCGGCGCATAGGGGATGATCATGACACTGGATATCGTGGCCCGTGACGGGCTTGTGCTTCTGGGCTGCGGCAAGATGGGGTCGGCGCTGCTGGCGGGCTGGCTGGAGGCGGGGCTGCCCGCCACTTCGGTCTGGGTGATCGAACCCAACCCGACCGACTGGCTGACCTCCAGCGGCGTGCATCTGAACAGGGGGATGCCCGCCGCCCCCGCCGTGGCCCTGCTGGCGGTCAAGCCGCAGATGATGGGGGCCGCGCTGCCCGCCCTGCAGGCGCTGGGAAATGGCACCACGCTGTTCGTCTCGATCGCCGCCGGCACCACGATCGCCACCTTCGAGACCGTGCTGGGCGACCGCACCCCGATCGTCCGCACCATGCCGAACACCCCCGCCATGGTGGGGCGCGGCATCACCGCGCTGTGCGGCAATGCCCATGCCACGGCGGCGCATCTGGATCTGGCCCGCGCCCTGATGGCCGCCGTGGGCCAGGTCGTCCTTCTGGACGGGGAACATCAGATCGACGCGGTGACGGGGGTGTCCGGCTCCGGCCCCGCCTATGTCTTTCACCTGATCGAGACGATGGCGGCGGCGGGCGTGGCGCAGGGCCTGTCGCCCGAGGTGGCGATGCAACTGGCCCGCGCCACCGTCTGCGGCGCGGGGGAACTGGCCTATCGGTCGCCGGAAACGGCGGCGCAGTTGCGGATCAACGTCACCTCTCCGGGCGGCACGACGGCGGCGGCGCTGGCGGTGCTGATGGACCCGCAGACCGGGTTTCCGGCCCTGCTGGAGCGGGCCGTGAAGGCCGCAACCGAACGTGGAAAAGAGCTGGGCAAATGATTTCATACGACGATTTCCAGAAGGTCGACATCCGCGTCGGCGTGATCACCCGCGCCGAACCCTTCCCCGAGGCGCGCAAGCCGGCGTTCAGGCTGTGGGTCGATTTCGGTGGAAAGATCGGGGTGAAGCGATCATCCGCGCAGATCACCGCGCATTACACGCCCGAGGGGCTGATCGGCCGTCAGGTGGTGGCGGTGGTCAACTTCCCGCCGCGCCAGATCGGGCCGGTGCTGTCCGAAGTGCTGGTGCTGGGCGTGCCGGATGCGGCGGGCGAGGTGGTCCTGCTGGGCCCCGGCCATGAGGTGCCCCTGGGCGGAAGGATGTTCTGATGCTGCGCCTGCTGCTGACCCGCCGCCTGCCTGACCGGGTGATCAAGGCCGCCGCCGACCGCTTTGACGTGGTGCTGCGCGACCGGGTGGACCCGCTGTCGCCCGGCGAATTGCGCGCCTCGCTGCGCGATTTCGACCTGATCCTGCCGACGCTGGGCGACCGCTATCAGGCCGATGTCTTTGCCGATGTGCCCGCCCCGCGCGCCCGGATGCTGGCGAATTTCGGCGTCGGTTTCAATCACATAGACGTTGCCGCCGCCCGCGCGGCCGGGCTTGCCGTGACAAATACCCCCGGTGCCGTGACCGATGCCACGGCGGATATCGCGCTGGCGTTGATCCTGATGACGGCGCGGCGGCTGGGCGAGGGCGAGCGGGTGGTGCGGTCCGGCCAATGGCAGGGCTGGGGCCCCACGCAAATGCTGGGCACCCATGTCAGCGGCAAGACGGTGGGGGTCATCGGCATGGGACGCATAGGCCAGGCCATCGCGCGGCGCTGTCATTTCGGTTTTGGCATGCCGGTGCTGTTCCACCAGCGCAGCACCGTCACCCCGGATTTCCCGGCGCGGCAGGTGGATATGGCCACGGCCATGGCGGCGGATTTCGTGGTGGTCGCGGTGCCGGGCGGTGTGGCGACGCATCACCTGATCAATGCCGAAACCCTTGGATACATGAAGGAATCCGGCATCTTCGTGAACATCAGCCGGGGCGATGTGGTCGACGAATCCGCGCTGATCGCCGCCCTGCAACAGGGCCGGATCGCGGGCGCGGGGCTGGATGTCTATGAGTTCGAGCCGAAGGTGCCCGAGGCCTTTGCCCAGATGGAAAACGTCACCCTGCTGCCGCATCTGGGCACCGCCTGTCTTGAGGTGCGCGAGGCGATGGGGATGATGGCGGTGGAAAACCTGATCGCCTTTGCCGAGGGGAGCGCACTGCTGAACCCGGTTTAGCAACGGCCTGCGAGTCTCAGGAGACTCAACCCGCTGAAAAATCATGAAAACCGGGTATGTTTCGTGCATGATTTGCGTATGGCCGACGTATGGCAAACGTATGGCTGTTGCACCGCCCGGAACGAGGCATTCCCTTGGCCTGATTGAGCAAAGACAGGCCAGCGCCCGGCCGCGGCTGGGCGCCGATCTTGCGCTTAATGGTGCGGCCCCTCCTGCGGGTTGGGCGGAAGACTGACGGCGCAGAAGCGCCCGCTCCACAATTCTGTAACGGGGGGCGGTCGGGCGCTGGCCGGGGTCGCTGACGCCGCTGTCAGCCCGGCCGGGCCTCCCTTCAAGCGCCAGGGATAGCGATGCCAATCCCAACCGTCCGCAAAGGGCTTGCCTCCCCCTTGCACTCCGGCTCGCCAGCCCGTCTTATCCCCCGATCAAGGACCCGCACCCATGCCCTACCAATGGCTTCCGCCCGAGGCTGACCGACAGCGCCTGCATCTCTGGCCGCACCGGTCGCTCAGCCAGCGTGGCTTCGTCTGGTTCGTCGGCCTGACCGCCGGACTCATCGCCATGCCGCTGCTCGCGGTGCTGGGGGAACCCGTCCTCTGGGGCCTCCTGCCCTTCCTTGCCGCCGCCATCGCCGCAATCTGGGTCGCGCTGCGCAAGAACGGCCGCGACCGCGATATCGTCGAAGATCTGGTGCTGACACACGACCGGATCACCCTTACCCGCCACGGGCCCCGCGGCCGCCGGCAGGACTGGGAGGCGAACCCGCATTGGGTGCGCGTCGACTGCCACCCCACCGGCGGCCCGGTGCCGAACTACCTGACCCTGAAGGGCGGCGCGCGCGAGGTGGAGATCGGCGCCTTCCTGTCCGAGGAAGAGCGCCTTACCCTGCGGCCAGAGCTGACCGCGCGGCTGGCCGCGCTGCGCTGAGGTATGGCTGCGTGCCATACGCTTGCCAAACGCAGACCCCCGACGCGATGCAGACCTGCCCCGGCCTCAGCCGAAGCGCGCCTTGACCAGCGCACCCACCGCGCCGAAATCCATCTGCCCGGCGTATTTCGCCTTCAGAGCCGCCATCACACGGCCCACGTCGCGGATGCTGGCCGCCCCGGTCTCGGCCACTGCCGCCTCGACGGCGGCCCCCACCTCAGCCGCATCCATCTGGCGCGGCAGGAATTCCTGGATCACCTTGATTTCGTTCAGTTCCTTCTCGGCCAGCTCCAGCCGCCCGCCCTCTTCATAGGCGCGGGCCGATTCCTGCCGCTGCTTGACCATCTTGCCCATGATCGCGGTGATGTCGGCCTCTGCCACCATCTCGGGCCCGCCATCGCCCCGACTGGCAATATCGCGGTCCTTGATGGCGGCATTGATCAGCCGCAGCGTCGAAAGGCGATCGGCCTCCTTCGCCTTCATCGCGTCCTTCAGGGCTGTCTGAAGCCGGTCGCGCAGTGACATCTGGTCCATCCCCATGGTTTCAGGTTGCCCAGAATAGCCCAAAGCCAAAGGGGGCGCAACTGTGCTGCTATGCGGCAAATATCTGATATATAAAGGAAATCCTTTTCAGATCCGACCCTTGACCCTGCCCGCCCCGCCGATTAGGTTCCCGCCAATCTGCCCGATCGGAGACTCGCCATGCCTGCACCGCAGAATGCTACCGCCTGCCTTGCTCTTGCCGACGGGACGCTGTTCTACGGTCAGGGCTTCGGGGCCACCGGGGAAACCGTGGCCGAACTGGTGTTCAACACCGCGATGACCGGCTATCAGGAAATCATGACCGACCCGTCCTATGCCGGGCAGGTCGTCACCTTCACCTTCCCCCATATCGGCAACACCGGCATCACGCCCGAGGATGACGAGACCGCCACCCCCGCCGCCGCCGGCATGGTGGTGAAATGGGACCCGACCGAACCGTCGAACTGGCGCGCGACGGGCGAGTTGCAGGACTGGCTGGCCCGGATCGGCCGCATCGCCATCGGCGGCGTCGACACCCGCCGCCTGACCCGCGCCATCCGCCAGCAGGGCGCGCCGCATGTGGCGCTTGCCCATGACCCGCAAGGAAAATTCGACATCGAACGGCTGGTGGCCATGGCGCGCGGCTGGAAGGGGCTGGTCGGCCTTGACCTGGCCAGGGACGTGACCTGCGCCCAAAGCTATCAGTGGAATGAGAAACGCTGGGCCTGGCCCGAAGGCTACAGCCGCCGCGAAGGACCGGGCTTCAAGGTCGTCGCGGTGGATTACGGGGCCAAGCGCAACATCCTGCGCTGCCTTGCCTCGGTCGGTTGCGATTTGACCGTGCTGCCCGCCACCGCCACCGCCGAAGAGGTGCTGGCCCACGCGCCCGACGGCGTCTTCCTTTCGAACGGCCCCGGCGACCCGGCGGCAACCGGCGCATATGCGGTGCCGATGATCCAGGGCGTGCTGAAGGCCGACCTGCCGCTGTTCGGCATCTGCCTTGGTCATCAGATGCTGGCGCTGGCCCTGGGCGCACAGACCCGCAAGATGAACCACGGCCACCATGGCGCCAACCATCCGGTCAAGGACCTGACCACCGGCAAGGTCGAGATCACCTCGATGAACCATGGCTTCACCGTGGATGCCGACACCCTGCCCAGGGGCGTGTCGGAAACCCATGTCAGCCTGTTCGACGGCACCAATTGCGGCATCGCGCTGGACGGAAAGCCGGTGTTTTCCGTGCAATACCACCCCGAGGCCAGCCCCGGCCCGCAGGACAGCTTCTACCTGTTCGAGCGGTTTGCCGCCGCCATGCAGGCCCGCCGCGCCGCCTGACGCCCACCGGTCTCGGTTAACCATCTGTTAACCGGGATCGGGCAATGCTGGCCCGTCTTCGGGGGCCTGTCCGGCCCCTTCCACAGGGCGGGACATGGCCAGACTGCATCCTCTGGATCTTGCCACGGCTGAAGCCGTCGTTCCGGCACCGGGGCGGGCCGAAGACCGGCTGGCCGTTGCCCTGCTGCGCGAGGGCCTGGTGCAGCCCGAAGATCTGCTGCACTCGCTGTCGACCCGGCCGGGCCTGTCGCAGGGGCGGCTCCTGGATCTGTTGCGCCACAGGGGTCGCGCCTCGGAGGAAGACCTGCTGCGGGCCGCCGCCCGACATTTCGGCGTGGCCTTCGTCGATCCTTGCGCACCGCTGCCCGACCCGCAGCTGATCGACGCCCTCGGCGCGGCAGACTGCCTGCGGATGGGGCTGGTGCCCTGGCGACAGATCGGCGGGGCCACCGTGGTCGCCACCTCCCGGCCCGAGGAATTTTTCCGCCAGCGGGCCCGGCTGGAGCAGGCGCTAGGCCCGGTTCTGATGGCGGTCGCCGCCTCCTCCGGTGTCGAGACCGCCATTCACGCCCGCCGCGGCCCACGCCTGGCGCTTGCAGCGGAAAACCGCGTGGCCGAGGCGGAAAGTGCCCGCGGCTGGGGCCGCCCCGACGGTCTGGCCGCCTTGGCCTGCATCGGGCTTCTGATCGCCACAATCCTCTGGCTGTCACCGCTGCTGTTGTTCGGCGGGCTGCTGGTGCTGGCGCTGCTCTCGCTGGTTGCCAGCGCAGGGCTGAAGCTGGCGGCCGGGATCGCCGCCCTGCGCGCCCCGCCGCCCGGCCCGGTGCCCACCCTGCTGCATCTGCCGCAGGTCTCGGTCATCGTGGCGCTTTACGGCGAAAGCGACATCGCGCCCCGGCTGATCCGCCGCCTGTCGCGGCTGGATTACCCGCATGGCCTGCTGGAGGTGGTGCTGGCGGTCGAGGCCGAGGATCATCCGACCCGTGCCGCGCTGGCCGCCACCGCCCTGCCGCCCTGGATGCGGGTGATCGCCGTCCCGGCGGGACGGGTGAAGACCAAGCCACGCGCGCTGAACCTGGCGCTGGATCACTGCCGGGGCACCATCATCGGCATCTACGATGCCGAGGACGCCCCCGACCCGGACCAGATCCGCAAGGTGGTGGACCGTTTCCACACCTGCGGGTCCGAAGTGGCCTGCCTGCAGGGGGTGCTGGATTACTACAATCCGCGCACCAACTGGCTCAGCCGCTGCTTCACCATCGAATATGCCACCTGGTTCCGGCTGATCCTGCCCGGCATCGCGCGGCTGGGCCTGGCGGTTCCGCTTGGCGGCACGACGCTGTTCTTCCGCCGATCGGTGATCGAGGAACTGGGCGGCTGGGATGCCCATAACGTCACCGAAGATGCCGATCTGGGCATCCGGCTCTACCGCCACGGCTATCGCACCGAACTGATCGACACCGTGACGGGCGAAGAGGCGAACTGCCGGGTCCTGCCCTGGATCCGGCAGCGGTCGCGCTGGATCAAGGGCTATATGATGACCTGGGCCGTGCATATGCGCCGCCCGGCCCTGTTGTGGCGACAGCTGGGCCCAAGGCAGTTTGCCGGCTTTCAGGTGATGTTCCTGGGCAGCATCCTGCAATCTCTGCTGGCACCGCTGTTATGGAGCTTCTGGCTGCTGCCTTTCGGCGTCGCTCATCCGCTGGCAGCGGCGATGGGCCCCGCGGTCTTGCACGCCATGATCGCGCTGTTCCTGCTGTCCGAGATCGTCAACATCGCGCTTGGCGTGATCGCGCTGCGGCGCAGCGGCCATCGCCTGTCGCCGCTCTGGGTGCCCTCTCTGCATCTCTATTTCCCGCTGGCCGTCCTTGCAGCCTACAAGGGCCTGTGGGAAATGCTCGCCCGCCCGTTCTACTGGGACAAGACCCGCCATGGCATCTTCGACCCCGCCGACCTTGCGAAGTGAGAAAATCGCGCGGCTGCCGCAAGTCTTTGCTCTCGTCGTCGGCTTGGCGCCTCCTCCTCGGATGATGGGGGCATTCTGCCCCCAAACCCCCTGAGGGTATTTGTGCAAAGATGAAAACAGATGGCTTCATCTTTGTATAAATACCCCCGCCGGAGGCACCCGAGCCGGTTGCGCGGAACGCGCAGAGGCGAGACAAAAGCTTGCGGCCGCACGGCCGCTCCGTTGCGAAAGCGCGGGTCAGCGGGTGCGGATTTCGCCTGCCTCGACCCGCAGCCTGGTCTCGAAGGCGCGGCTGATATGGGTGCGCAGCGCCTGATAGGCGGCCTCGCCGTCGCCCGCGGCAATGGCGGCGACGATCTGGTCATGTTCGGCCAGCGCCACCTCGTCGCGCCCTTCGGCGGCAAAGGAGGTGTTGGCCATAAGCGCCATCGAGCGATGCACCAGATCCAGCTGCTGCACCAGAAAGCGGTTGTGGCTGGCAAGGTGAATCTGCTTGTGGAACCGCTTGTTGGCCCGGCTCAGGTGGCGCGGATCGCCGCCCAGCAATGTGCGGTCCTCGGCCACCATGCTTTGCAGCACGCGGATTTCCTCGGCCGTGGCATGACGCGCCGCCAGCCGGGCCGCCAGACCTTCCAGTTCGGTCCGCACCGCATAAAGCTCGGCCAACTGGTTGTGATCGAGGCTGGCCACGATCAGGCTGCGGCCGTCACGCGTCAGCATCGCCTGGGTTTCCAGCCGTTGCAGCGCCTCGCGCACCGGGGTGCGCGACACGCCCAGCCGCTCGGCCAGTTCGCTTTCGACCAGCCGATCACCCGGCTTGTAGGTCCCGCCCTCGATCGCCTCGAGGATCAGCGTATAGGCATCCTTCTGCACCGGTTCCCGGCCTTCCGTCGCAATTCCGTCACGCGCGCGACCCTAGCCGCCGGTCTCCGCCCGATCAAGCGCCCCCTTTCCAAGCCCGGCGCCCGGCCCTATCAAGGCCGCATGCCGCATCCCGATTTCCAGCATGTGACCACCTGGGTCTTCGACCTCGACAACACGCTTTATCCGCCCTCGGCCCGGTTGTTCGACCAGATCGAGGCAAAGATGACCGACTGGGTGATGACCCGGCTTTCGGTCAGCCGGACGCAGGCTGACCACCTGCGCCGGCACTACTGGGCGCTTTACGGCACCACGCTGGCGGGGCTGATGCAGGAACATGACATCCAGCCCGGCGAATATCTGGCGGCCGTGCATGACATAGACTTTGCCGCGCTGTCCCCCGATCCGGTTCTGGCGGCCCGGCTGGCGGCGCTGCCGGGGCGGCGGATCGTCCATACCAATGCCGATGCGGCCTATGCCCGCAGGGTGCTTGCGGCGCGCGGGATGACCGGGCTTTTCGATGCCGTCTATGGCGTCGAGGAAACCCGGTTCCACCCCAAGCCCGCAGCCGCCGCCTTCGAGGCCGTCCTTGCCGCCGACGGGCTGGACCCGACCCGCGCCGCCATGTTCGAGGACGATCCGCGCAATCTGGCCGTGCCGCATGCGCTGGGAATGCGCACCGTCCATATCGCGCCCGAGCCGCTGCTGGCCGCGCATATCCACCACCATGCTGCCGACCTGTCGGAATTTCTGGGCGGCATCCTGCAAAGATAGATCCCTGATGCGTCATTCCGTCCGGTTCCGCCCCGGCCCCTGGCATCCTATGGTCCAGGGACCGAGAAAGGAGCCGACGATGACCGCACCCTCCGACGCCCCCCTGCGCCCCTCCCCTGGCATGCGGCTGCTTTATGCGCTGCCGCTGATCGGCTGGTTCGCCCGCGACATTGCCCGCGACACCGACAATGCGGTTTATGCCGTGGTTGTCCTGCTGACGGTGCTGATCCTGGCCGCGCTGAAATGGGGCGTCTTCGTCTTCACCCTGGCCGCGCTGGCCGCGGTGCCGCTGATCTTCCTGTTCTTCGTCGTCATCTCCTGGCCTTTCGGCACCAGGGACTAGACCCGAGACGCTTTGCCGCCTGTGCATTGCCCGCCCCTGGCCCTATACCGGCAGCGAAGAAGGGGCTGCTCATGCGTGAGACCACCGACATCCTGATTTCCGGCGGCGGTATCGCCGGGCTGACTGCGGCGGCGGCCTTTGGCGCGGCGGGGTTTCGGGTGATCTGCGTCGATCCCGACCCGCCCGTTACCGCCGAAGCGGCCGCCGGATCGGATCTGCGCACCACCGCCTTCCTGCATCCATCGGTTGCCGTGTTGCAGGCGGCCGGGCTCTGGGACCGGCTTTTGCCTTTTGCCGCCCCCCTGCAGGTGATGCGCATCGTCGATGCCGGCGGCGTGCAGCCCGAGCCGCGCATCGTCAAGGATTTCGACGCCGCCGACATCTCGGATCAGCCCTTTGGCTGGAACCTGCCCAACTGGCTGCTGAGGCGCGAGATTTCCGCCCGGCTGGCAGAGATGGCCAATGTCTCGTTCCGGCCGGGCACAGCCACCACCGGGCTTTTGACCCGGCAAGGCGAGGCTTTGGTCAACCTGTCACAGGGCGGCACTGTCTCGGCCCGCCTGCTGATTGCCGCCGATGGCCGCAATTCCCCGATGCGCGAGGCGCTGGGGATTCCGGTCAGGACGCTGCGCTATGGCCAGAAGGCGCTGGCCTTCGCCGTTACCCATCCGATCCCGCATGGCAATGTCTCGACCGAAATCCATCGGTCTGGCGGCCCCTTCACCCTTGTGCCGCTGCCCGACCGCGACGGTCGGCCCGCCTCGGCCGTGGTCTGGATGGAGACCGGCCCCGAGATCACCCGGCTGGCGGCCCTGCCCCCAGACGAATTCGAGACGGCGCTGAACCTGCGCTCCTGCCGGATCCTTGGCCCGCTGACCGTGACCAGCCGCCTGACGCAATGGCCGATCATCGCCCAGATCGCCGTGCGGATGGCGGGCGAACGCACCGCCCTGATGGCCGAGGCGGCGCATGTGGTGCCGCCGATCGGTGCGCAGGGGCTGAACATGTCGCTTGCCGATCTGCGGGTGCTGCTGGATCTGGCCACCGCCAATCCTGCCGATCTCGGCTCGGCGCGGATGCTGGACAGCTATCACCGGGCAAGACACCGCGAGGTGCAGGCCCGCGTCACCGGCATCGACGCGCTGAACCGGGCTTCGATGGCGGGGGCGCAGGGCCTGCGCGACCTGCGGGCCGGACTTCTGGACATGCTCTATTCCATGGCGCCGCTGCGGCGCACCATGATGCGGGCGGGCCTGGGTCTGCGCTGATACCGGCAAGAGGCTGATCTTCGGTCACATTTTCAAGGATGACGCCGATTTCGGGTGGCGCGGCGGACGGTCGGCCGCTAGATTTCACCCAACAGGCAAGGCGACAAGAAGGTTAACGCCAGAATGGCGAGCCTTACCATCATTGCAGTGGGCGGTGTCACCGTCACCAATCTGGCGGGCGCGGCCCCGCGCAACGGCAATCCGCTGATGACATCGCTCTGGGGGGATGGCTTCAGTTGGGAAGTGCCCGATGACCTGCGGTTCACCTTCGATTTCGGCAATACCGTCACGCTGGATTTCGCCGATGTGAACGGTATCCTGTCGGATGATCCCTATTCCGGCGATGTGGTGGCCGATCAGCGGCTGACCGCCCCCGTCACCATCGGCGGGCAAAGCTGGTCGCCCACCGGGTCGACGATCCGCTGGCAATCTCCGGCCCCGGTGGTGGTGGAGCATGAATACAGCGTCGTGCTGTATGATGCCTTGGGCAATTCCTACCAGATGGTCGGCGTGTCCATCACCACGGGCTATTCCACGCAGGTTGTCGGCATCGCCTTTCTGAACGAGGCCCCGCCACCGGGCACGCCGCTGTATTATCATCAGGGCGTTTCCACCTATGTCGGTTCGGGATCTGCGCCGATCCCCGATCTGACGGTCGATCCCTCGACCGCCCCCTGCTTTCTGCGCGGCACCCGCATCGCCACCCCCTTCGGCCCGCAGACCGTCGAAGAGCTTGCGGCCGGCGATCTGGTGCTGACGCAGGACAACGGACC
This sequence comes from Paracoccaceae bacterium, assembly GCA_036745335.1. GTDB lineage: Bacteria > Pseudomonadota > Alphaproteobacteria > Rhodobacterales > Rhodobacteraceae > Pseudogemmobacter. Next base: position 125,170 of record DAIOGH010000005.1, on the reverse strand, counting down.
GATGCCGCTGCTCTGGGCCGGGTCGTCGGTGGTGGCGGGCACCGGGCGGTTGGCTCCGGTGCGGATCAGCGCCGGACATCTGGGCAATGACCGCGACCTGATGCTGTCGCAAACCCATCGCGTCATGGTCGCAGGCGCGATGGCCGAACTGCTGTTTGGAGAGCCCGAGGTGCTGGTGGCCGCGCGCCATCTGGTCGATGGCCGCTGGGTCCGGCTGGAACCGCAGCGCGAGGTGGAATATTTCCACCTGCTGCTGGAGGACCACCAGATTCTGCTGGCCGAAGGCGCACCGGTCGAAAGCCTTTATCTCGGGCAACAGGTGCTGGAGGCGCTGGATGACAACGCCCGGTCGGAAATCGCGGCGATCTTTCCCCAGCAGCCATGGCAGCAGGCCCTGATCCGGCCCACCCTTGGGGCCCGCGAGGGGCGGCTTTTGCGGGCGGGCTGATCAGGGGCGCGATTTTTCGTCGAAAAATCGGAGCCTAGAGTCTGTACGGCGCGGATAGAAGCGCCGGACCACCTCTGGCTTCTTCGTGGTCGCGCGTCTTTCGCCAAAACCGGAGTCCACTTTTGTCGGACACGCTCTAAAGCACGCCATCGGCCGCGCGCTCCAGCCGGGCCAGTGTGCCGGGCACGTCCTTCAGCTTGTCCAGCCCGAAAAGACCCAGCCGGAAGGTGCGGAACTCTGCCCCCTCGCCCACCTGCAAGGGCACCCCGGCGGCGATCTGAACGCCCTTGTCGCGGAACTTCGTCCCGTTCTGCACCGCCGGATCCTCGGTGAAGCTGACCACAACGCCCGGCGCCTGGAACCCTTCGGCGGCGACCGACCTTACCCCACGCCCGGCCAGCATCTTGCGCACAGCCCGGCCCAACGCCCATTGCGCCTCGCGCGCGGTCTCGAATCCCATCGCCTTCGTCTCGGCCATGGCATCGCGCATGCCAAGGATGGCATCCGTCGGCATGGTGGCGTGATAGGCATGGCCGCCGCCCTCATAGGCGGCCATGATGCTGCGCCATTTCTTCAGATCCAGCGCGAAGGAATTCGACGCCGTTTCCTCCAGCCGCTTCTCGGCCGCAGGCGACAGCACCACGATCCCGGCAGAGGGCGAGGCTGACCAGCCCTTTTGCGGGGCCGAGATCAGCACATCCACGCCGGTTGCCTGCATGTCCACCCAGATGCAGCCCGAGGCGATGCAGTCCAGCACCATCAGCGCACCCACCTCATGCGCCGCCTGCGCCAGCTTGGCCACATAGTCATCGGGCAGGATGATCCCGCTGGAGGTTTCCACATGCGGGGCAAAGACGGCATCGGGCTTCACCTCGTGGATCTTGGCCACCACCTCTTCGATGGGCGGCGGGGCAAAGGCCGATTGCGGCGCATTGCCCGCCGCGCGCGCCATCGCAACATGGGTTTCCTGCGCAAAGCCGCCCGCCTCGAAGATCTGGGTCCAGCGATAGCTGAACCAGCCATTGCGCAGGATCAGCGCCCTGCCCTGTCCGAACTGCCGCGCCACCGCTTCCATCGCATAGGTGCCGCCGCCCGGAACCAGCGCCACCGCGCTGCCCTTGTAGACCTCTTTCAACAGGGCCGAGACATCCCGCATCACGCCCTGAAACCGCGCCGACATGTGGTTCAGGCTGCGGTCGGTGAAGACGACCGAAAATTCCTCCAGCCCCTCGGGGTCGATATGGGCGTGCAGTCCGGGCATGGCGGTCTCCTCCTGTTGGTGGGCCGAGTGTCGGCGGTTGCGGGGCAGACCGCAAGGGCCGCCGACACATCTCATCCCCCGACAGGGGCGGTCCGGCGGCAACGGGCTGTCCGCCGCAAAGCCGCAACCCTTCGGAATGGCACGGGGGCGCGCCCGGCCGGACACGCCCCCGTTTCATGGCCCCTGTTTCCGGGCAAGGACGATGCGTCAGTTCCGCGCCTTGTCCACCATCTTGCCCTTGGAAATCCAGGGCATCATCGCGCGCAGCTTTTCACCGACCTTCTCGATCTGGTGTTCGTCGTTGATCCGGCGGGTCGCCTTGAAGAACGGCTGACCAACGGCGTTTTCCTGCATGAAGTCGCGCACGAACTTGCCGGTCTGGATGTCGCGCAGCACCGCCTTCATCCGGGCCTTGGTCTCGTCATAGGGCAGGATGCGCGGGCCCGAGACATATTCGCCGTATTCGGCGGTGTTCGAGATCGAGTAGTTCATGTTGGCGATGCCGCCTTCGTAGATCAGGTCCACGATCAGCTTCACTTCGTGCAGGCATTCGAAATAGGCCATTTCCGGCTCGTAGCCGGCCTCGACCAGGGTTTCGAATCCCATGCGGATCAGCTCGACCAGACCGCCGCAGAGAACGGCCTGTTCGCCGAAAAGGTCGGTCTCGCATTCCTGACGGAAGTTGGTCTCGATGATGCCCGAACGCCCGCCGCCGATGGCCGAGCAATAGGACAGGCCAAGCTCCATCGCGCGGCCCGTGGCGTCCTGGTGGACGGCCACCAGGCAGGGCACGCCGCCGCCCTTGGTGTATTCGCCGCGCACGGTATGGCCGGGGCCTTTCGGGGCCATCATGATGACATCGACACCCTTTTTCGGCTCGATCAGGCCGAAGTGGACGTTCAGGCCGTGGGCGAAGGCAATCGCGGCACCTTCGCGCAGGTTGTCATGGACATATTGCTTGTAGGTTGCGGCCTGCAGCTCATCGGGCATGGTGAACATGATCAGATCGGCCCATTTCGCCGCTTCGGCGATGCCCATCACCTTCAGCCCCTCGCCTTCGGCCTTCTTGGCCGAAGGGCTGCCTTCGCGCAGCGCGACGACCAGGTTCTTCGCGCCCGAATCGCGCAGGTTCAGCGCATGGGCATGGCCCTGACTGCCATAGCCGAGAATCGCGACCTTCTTGTCCTTGATCAGGTTCACATCGCAATCGCGGTCGTAGTAAACGCGCATGTCGCGCTCCTTTGCTGTTGATGGCGGCACTTTAGGGATTTTCACCCTGCGAACCGTGCAATATTTGAGGCATGTCGAATTTTCGACGAAAATTCGTTCTCCATTTCCGCCGTTGGTGAAAAATTCATGCAGATCGACGATACCGACAGACGTATCCTGCGGCACTGGCTGGACGAGCCGGGGCAGGATCGCGCCGTTCTGGCCGATCGCGCCGGGGTGACACCCGCAACGCTGTGGCGGCGGATCGAACGGATGAAGGGCAGCGGGGTGATCCGGGCCGAGGGCGCGGTGATCGACTGGCGCCGTCTGGGCTATGCGGTCGAGGTCTCGCTTCGCTTCACGCTGGACAAGACCGAACCGCGCGCCTTCGATCAGTTCATTGCAGCGGCCCGCGAGGTGCCCGAGGTGATCGGGATCGAGACCTTCCTGGGCCGGGTGGATGTGCGGCTGAACGTGATCGCCCGCGACATGGGCCATTGGACGGGGGTCTACCGCGAACGCATCCTGTCCTTGCCGCATATCGCCGAGGTCGAGGCGCTGATGCTGGTCTCGACCATCAAGGACAGCGCGGGGTTGCCGTTGTGACTGCCGTGGTCGATCTGGACGATCTGGACCGGGCGCTGCTCAGGGCGCTGGCGGCGGACGGCACCCTGTCGGCGGGCGAGCTGGGGCGGCGGTTCGGCCTGTCACAGCCGGCCGCCTGGCGGCGGGTGCGCCGGCTGGAGGAAACCGGGGTTCTGGCAGGTCGCCGGGTCGAGGTGGACCGCGAGAAGCTGGGTTTCGGCGTGACCGTGTTCCTTGGCGTCAGACTGGCCACCAAGGGGCGGGTCAGCCTTGAGGATTTCGAACGCGCCGTGCAGGCCATCCCCGAGGTGCAGGTGGTGCAGCATGTCCTTGGACTGTTCGACTATCGCCTGCGGGTGGTCGCGCGGGATCTGGCGGATTTCGAACGGGTCTTGCGGCGGCGGATCATGACGCTGCCGGGGGTGGGCAGCGTCGAGGCCAATGTGCTTCTGACCGAAGAGCGACGTCCGGGACCGCTGGGGGCGGCGGATTCGGTCGTGAAAGGGTGATCCGGCGCGGTTAGGCTTGGGCTGCTTCTCGTCCGATTGCATCGGCTCGTCGCGCACGAGGAGGATACGGCGTCGAACAAGGAGCAGGTATGAAGATCGCAAGGCTTGAAACTTTCGGCACGGATTACGTGTGTTTCGTCAAGGTGACGGCTGATACCGGCGCTGTCGGCTGGGGCCAGTGTTCGACCTATATGGCCGATGTCACCGCCGAGGTGTTCCATCGCCAGGTCGCGCCCCATGCCCTTGGCACGCGGGTCGAGGATCTGGAAGACACCCTGCGCCTGATCTACGAACGCGAACACAAGTTTCCCGGCAGCTATCTGCGCCGTGCCCAGGCCGGGCTGGACACGGCGGTCTGGGATCTGCGTGGCCGGGTGGCCGAAAAGCCGGTGGCCGCCTTGCTGGGTGGTTCGGCCGGGCCGGTGCGTGCCTATGCCAGCAGCATGAAGCGCGACATCACCCCGCAGGACGAGGCCGCGCGTTTCCTGCGCCTGCGGGATACCCATGGGTTCACCGCCTTCAAATGGCGGGTCGGGGCGGAATGCGGACGGGACCGCGACGAATGGCCGGGGCGGACCGAAGAGGTGATCCCCGTGGTGTCCAAGGCCCTGGGCGACGGGGTGGACAAGCTGGTCGACGGCAATTCCTGTTATTCGCCCGCCCGCGCCATCGAGGTGGGCCGGATACTGGAAGATCACGGCATCGGCCATTTCGAGGAACCCTGCCCCTATTGGGAGGTGGACCAGACCGCCGAGGTGCGCCGGGCGCTGTCGCTGGACGTGGCGGGCGGAGAGCAGGATTGCGAGCTGACCGCCTGGCAACTGGCCATCGAACATGGGGCCGTCGACATCCTGCAACCCGACATCCTGTATATGGGCGGCATCTGCCGCACGCTGGAGGTGGCCCGCATGGGCCATGCCGCAGGCCTGCCGGTCACGCCCCATGCGGCGAACCTTGGCCTTGTCACCCTTTGCACCATGCATCTGTTGCGGGCGATTCCGAACCCCGGCAAGTATCTGGAATTTTCCATCGAGGGGCTTGACTACTACCCCTGGCAGGACGGGCTGTTCCTCGGCGATCCGCATCGCATCACCGGCGGCAACGCCATGGTCAGCGATGCGCCGGGCTGGGGGGTGGAGATCAACCCCGCATGGCTGGAGAAATCACGGCACCGGGTCAGCGAACCGGGGTGAAGACCGGAAGTGACGCCCCGGCCCTGCCGCCCGCCGCGCCGCCCGTTTCAGACCGCCGCTTCGACCGCGCCGACGATTTCATCCACCACCGCCTGCAACAGGGCCGGGTCCTCGCATTCCGCCATGACGCGGATCAGGGGTTCGGTCCCCGACTTGCGGATCAGGATGCGGCCGCGGCCCTTGATGCGGGTGGCATTCGCCTCGATCACCGCCTTGACGGTGGCTTCGTCCAGCGGTTTCTTGCCTTCGGCAAAGCGCACGTTCTTCAGCATCTGCGGCACGGTATCGAACTGCCGGGTCAGGGTGCTGGCTTTCTTGCCCGTCCGCACCATCTCGGCCAGGAATTGCAGCGCCGCGATCAGCCCGTCGCCGGTGGTGGCATAATCGGTCATCACGATATGGCCCGACTGTTCCCCCCCCAGGTTGAAGCCTTTTGCCCGCATCGCCTCGACCACATAGCGGTCGCCCACGGCGGTGCGTTCCAGCCGCAGCCCGCGCGCCGACAGAAACCGCTCCAGCCCCAGGTTCGACATCACGGTTGCAACCAGCGTGCCCCCCTTCAGCCGCCCCTCCTCGGCCCAGCGCGCGGCCAGAAGCGCCATGATCTGATCGCCATCGGCAACCCGGCCCTGTTCGTCCAGGATCATCACCCGGTCGGCATCGCCATCCAGTGCGATGCCCACATGCGCGCCATGGGCCACCACGGCCTCGGCCGCGGTTTCGGTATGGGTGCTGCCGCAACGGTCGTTGATGTTGGTGCCGTTCGGGGCCACGCCGACCGGGATCACCTCGGCACCCAGTTCCCACAGCACTTCGGGCGCCGCCCGATAGGCCGCGCCATTGGCGCAATCGACCACCACCTTCAGCCCGTCCAGCCGCAGCCCGGCGGGAAAGCTGGTCTTGACGAATTCCTGATACCGGCCGCGCCCGTCCTCGATCCGTTTGGCCCGGCCGATGTTCTCGGCCTGCGCGGGCTGTATCTCGCCTTCCAGCATAGCCTCGATCTCGGCCTCGGCCGCATCCGACAGCTTGAATCCGTCGGGACCGAAGAACTTGATCCCGTTGTCCTGATGCGGGTTGTGGCTGGCGCTGATCATCACCCCCAGATCGGCCCGCATGCTGCGGGTCAGGAACCCCACCGCCGGCGTCGGCACCGGGCCGACCAGCAGCACGTTCATCCCCGTGCTGGTCAGCCCCGCCGTCAGCGCGTTTTCCAGCATATAGCCCGAAAGGCGGGTGTCCTTGCCGATCACCACGCGATGCGCCGCCGATCCGTCGCGGCGGAAGAACCGCCCCGCCGCCGCGCCCAGCTTCAGCGCCACTTCGGCGGTCATCGGGAAACTGTTCGCCCGCCCGCGCACGCCATCGGTGCCAAAGAGTTTCCGGCTCATTCCTGTCCTCCATTCACGGCCTGCCACAGAAGCAGCGCCTGCCGCGTCTCGGCCACGTCATGCACCCTGATCATCTGCACCCCCTGCGCCACGCCGCCCAGCGCCACGGCGACCGAACCGGGCATCCGCGCCTGCGCCTCATCCCCACCGCCGATGCTGCCGATGAACCGCTTGCGGCTGGCGCCCAGAAGGATCGGGCAGCCAAGGCCGTGAAACAGCGACAGCCCGCGCAGCAGGGCAAGGTTGTGCGCCACCGTCTTGCCAAAGCCGATGCCGGGGTCCAGCGCGATCCGGTCGCGCGGAATGCCCAGCGCCAGCGCCGCCGCCAGCCGTTCGGCCAGCCAGTCATAGACATCCAGCAGCACATCGCCATAACGCGGATCGGCCTGCATCACCTCGGGCGTGCCCTGATGATGCATCAGGATCACCGGCGCGCCGCGTGCCGCCACCAAAGGCCCCAGCGCCGGATCATGGGTCAGCGCCGCCACATCGTTCACCACCTGCGCCCCGGCATCAAGTGCCGCCCCGGCCACGGCCGCCTTGCGCGTGTCGATGGACATCGGGCTGCGCAGCCCGCCTGCCCGCAAGGCGGCAATCACCGGGGCCGTGCGGGCGATCTCTTCCCCCTCGGGCACCGGCGCTGCCCCCGGCCGGGTGCTTTCGCCGCCGATGTCCAGAATGTCGGCCGCTTCGGCCATCGCCCGCGCCTGCGCAAGCGCCGCATCCGCCGCCAGAAATCGCCCGCCGTCCGAAAAACTGTCGGGCGTCACGTTCAGGATGCCCATGATGCGGGGGCCGTCCATCGCCATTCCGGCAAAGGGCGCGCGGGTGGCGCACAGCGCCTCCAGCGCCGCCCCTGCCTCGGCAACGGGCACCACCTCGGACGCCCGGCCCCGCTCCAGCCGTTCCACCTGCGCAAACCACAATGCGCCACCGGCCAGCGGCAGCGCCCCTTTCGGGCGGGCGGGGCCGGATTGCACAAGGGGACGCCAGTAGACCATCGGGCCGGGATGCCGGAGGACAGGCTTCTTGGCAAGGGGGAAGGATCAGCCCCGCTCGACCGGAACGCGGCTTCCCGCCGGAAGTGTAACAGGCCCGTGAACCAGCAGGCCCTGCGCCGCCAGCTCCTCGGCCAGCCACAGCGCCAGGGCCACCGGATCCGTGGCCTTCGGCCCGTCCACCGCATCCAGCACGATCTTGGACGGGGCCCAGACCACCGACCGGCCGCGCCGGATCGCCCAGTCGATCTCGGTCCGGCTGGCCACCACCACACAGCGCGGATCGCGCGCCGCCAGCGCCCAAGCGTTCTGTTCGATCGCCAGAAGGTCGATCCGGCGCTGCGTGGGGCGATGCCCGGTGACGGCACGCGGGAAATCCGGCAGGCCGACGCAGAAGACCGCCGGAATGCCCCGCGCAAGGATGGCGTCCAGCCGGGCGGCCAGATCGGGGGCCTGCGCGGTGGCATTGTCGAAATAGACCACCAGCGGATGCACCGGTTCACCCTCGGCCCGCAGCGGCACCTCGGCGCGGCTGCGCACGATTTCCACGCCCAGGGCATAGGGGCCGACATCCAGCTTTTCGATGCGGATGAAGGCCCGCATCGCCTGCGGTTCGGCCAGAATGCGTTCGGCCAGATGCTCGGCCAGCGTTTCCAGCAGGTTCAGCCGCTCCATCGCCAATTCATCCGCGATGGCCTCGGTGATCCGGTCATAGGACAGGATGCGGTCGACATCGTCTTCCAGCGGCGCGGGCGCGGGGCGCACCTCGACCACGATGTTGAAGCGCAGCCGCTGCTTGGTGCCGCGTTCCTTCTGGAAGGCCCCGATATCGGCCTCGACCACATGATCCCGCAATGAAATCCGGTCGCGCGGATCGCCCGAGGCCGAAGCTTCGGCCCGCTCTTCGGGATGGGCGAAGGCAAGCTTGGTATCCGTGGTCATCGCGGCCCCTCCCGGCACGTCGGGCATGGGGAGCTATAGCGCAGCCCCCGCCCTGCCCTTGCCCCAAGGCGGCAGGCAAGGCAAGGGCGGCGACATCAGGTGCCCCGACCGGACCTTCGTTCAGGCCCCAGGCTGGCGATAGAAGATATGCGCGCCGATGGTGGCGGTGTGGCGGAATTTCCGCGCCCAGCCCGGCCGCACGGCACGGGTATGGAAATGCGTGGCCCCGTCGGTCAAGAGCCGCGGCGCGCCATCCAGCATGACCCGCGCGATGCGGGCCGCACGGTCGCGGCTGGCGCGGTCGCGCATCTTGTCGGAATAGCCGTCGCAGACGTATGAGAATGCACAGGCCCCCCGGCCGCGCTGCTTGACCACGGCACAGACCGACCGCGGATACAGACCGGAATCGACCCGGTTCAGGATCACCTCGGCCACCGCGAACTGTCCCTTGATGCTTTCGCCGCGGGATTCGAAATACAGCGCCTCGGTCAGGCATTGCCAGTCGGCATCGCCTTGCGGCGCGGGCAGCGCCGCCAGCCAGGCCGCATCATAGCGCAGGCCGGGGTCCAGCTTGGGCTGCATCTTCTTCAGCTTGACCTTGGGCGGATCGGCCGGTTTGGCCACAGCCGGGGCCGGGCCGGTGGCGATGGCCACCAGCGCCCCGTCGGGCAGCCGTTTCAGGCCCTCGCGCTCCATCCCCAGGAGATCGCCCAGCTGAAGCTGGATCTGCCCCATCGGCGTGTTCTTCGTGCTGACCGAAACTTCGGCCGGTGCTTGAGTGGCGGCACAGCCCATCACAAGGGCGAAAGCCGCGTGCCTGACCAGGCGGTTCATGGCAGGTTCCCGTTAGTTACCCCCAGCATGGCGCAGCAGGCCATGCAACAGCCGCCGGGCTTATGGGCATTGGCCGGGCCGGGTCCATGCGGTGATGCGGAAATGCCACGAAAAATGCCACGATTTCGGCAAGATTTCGCCTACTTTCCTAATGTTTCGCATTAAGAAACAATCGCAAACACATGATATTGTGCGTGATTACGACTTATCCACACGATCTTTCAGGGCCAGATGCGCCGCCGCCAGCCGGGCCATCGGCACCCGATAGGGACTGCAGGACACATAGTCGAACCCCGCGCGTCGGCAGAAGTCGATTGATTCGGGGTTGCCGCCATGCTCGCCGCAGATGCTCAGCGTCAGGTCATGGCGGGTGGCGCGGCCGCGTTCGGCCCCCATCAGCAACAGTTCCCCCACCCCGTCCACGTCAAGGATATGGAACGGGTCTTCTGGGAAGACGCCCTGCTGGACATAGGTGTTCATGAACCGCCCGGCATCGTCGCGCGACAGGCCATAGGTCATCTGCGTCAGGTCGTTGGTGCCGAAGGACAGGAAGGCGGCATGCTGCGCGATCTCGCCCGACCGCAGCGCGGCGCGTGGCGTTTCGACCATCACGCCCAGCTTGTAATCGAAATCCGCCTTGGCCTTGGTGCGCACCATCGCGGCCACGGCGTCGATCCGCGCCTTGACCATCTCGACCTCGCGCCGGGCCGAGACCAGCGGAATCATCACTTCGGGCACCACCGGGGCACCGCGACGGGCGGATTCCAGCGTGGCCTCGAAGATCGCCTGCGCCTGCATGTCATAGATTTCCGGCAGCACCACGCCCAGCCGCACCCCGCGCATCCCCAGCATCGGGTTCACTTCCGACAGCGCCTCGGCCCGACGTGTCACCTCGCTCAGCGGGCGGTCCAGTGCCTCGGCCAGCCCGCGCAGCCCTTCGCGGTCATGCGGCAGGAATTCGTGCAGCGGCGGGTCGAACAGGCGGATGCAGACCGGCAATCCTTGCATGATCTCGAACAGCTGCACGAAATCTTCGCGCTGCATCGGCAACAGCCGCGTCAGCGCCGCAGCCCGGTCGCCGGGGCTGTCTGCAAAGATCATCTCGCGCATTACCACAAGACGGTCTTCTTCAAAGAACATATGCTCGGTCCGGCACAGGCCGATGCCCTGCGCCTCGAACCGCCGCGCGGTGGCGGCGTCCGACGGCGTGTCGGCATTGGCGCGGATGCCGATGTCGCGGAACTGGTCGGCCCAGCTCAAGAGCAGGCGGAAGGATTCGTCCAGCGCCGGCGGCAGCATCACCGCCGCGCCGGCCAGCGCTTCGCCCTTCGATCCGTCCAGCGTGACCACATCGCCTTCGCGGAACACCCGGCCATCGGCCGTGGTCAGCTTGCGGTCGCGGCTGTCCAGCCGCATGTCATTGGCCCCAACCACGCAAGGGAGACCCAGCCCCCGCGCGATCACCGCCGCATGGCTGGTCATGCCGCCGCGTTCGGTCAGCACCGCTGCCGCCGAATGCATGCCGCGAATGTCCTCGGGCGCGGTTTCGCGGCGCACCAGAACGCAATCCTCGCCCCGCGCCGCCGATGCCTGCGCCGCATCGGACGAGAACACCAGCCTGCCCGTCGCCGCACCGGGTGACGCCGCAATCCCACGGGCGATCACGTCGCGCGCCCCGCGCGGATCGACCTGATGGTGCAACAGCTCGGACAGCGCGCGCGGTTCCACCCGCAGCACCGCCTCTTCCTTGGGGATCACGCCGTCTTCGGCCAGCGCCACGGCGATCCGCAGCCCGGCCCGCGCGCCGCGCGCCACTTTCACCGCATCCAGCACGGCCAGACGGCCATCCTCGATGGTGAATTCGATCTGCATCTCTTCGCGCAGCCGGGCGCGGCAGGTGTCGCCGAACGCGACCAGTTCGGCAAACAGCGCCGGGGCGGCATCTTCCAGCGACGGGCCGCGCTTGTCGCGGGTCAGATACAGCGATTCTTGCTGTTTCAGCGCGTCGCGGCCCTGGCTTTGCCCCAGATAGCGCCCCGTGACCTGCGGCAGGCCGGTGACGGGGTCGACGAACTGGATCACGCCCGACCCGGAAACCCCCTGCCCGATGCCCTGCGCCATTTCCTGCACCACAAGGCCCAGCGCCGCCTCGGCCGGGGCCCCCTTGGCCTGCCGCAACAGCCGGGCCGAGGTGCCCTCCCAGGCGCGGGCCATCGAGCGCAGCACTTCCGCCAGTTGTTTCGCCGGGTTCTGCGGAAAGGGATCGTCGGTCTCGATTTCGTAAAGCCGCAGAACTTCGCGCAGGGCACCGGGGCCGGGCTTGATGTCTTCGAACACGTCAGGGTCAAGCCGGGCAACGTGAATGGCGTAGGCTTGCACGAAACGGACATACAGCGCATCGGCGGCGGTTTCGCCATGCGTTTCGGCCAGCCTTGCGTGCCGCTTGGCGTTCAGCCCGATGTTCAGGATCGTCCCCGGCCCGCCCCAGTCAGGGTTCGCGGGGCTGGGGCGCACCGAGACCAGCGGCCCGTCGCCGAACAGATCCAGCACCCCCGCAGTATCGACAGAATAGCCCGCCGCGATGGCGCGCACGGTGGCGGCCGGCAGCGCCACCGATTTCGGCACCGGCAGATCCAGCCGTATCAGCCGTTGCAGGCATTTGGCACGCCAGCCGTGATCCTCGGCCGTGATGCGGGCAGAGGGGGAAATTTCGGCATATTCCAGAATCGGGTCGTGTTTCTGCACTGCGGCACCTTTCGCGCGCGCAGCATACGCCGCCTGCGCTTTCACGCAAGCGTAACATGTCCGCCAAATTCAGCCTTCGATGCGCGAAAGATCGGCAACGCCGGAACAGATGGCGCGGATTCGGTGCAACAGGTTCAGCCGGTTGCGCCGCACCGTGGCATTGTCGGTGTTGATCTGCACCGCGGTGAAGAAGGCGTCGATCGGGGCCCGCAGGGCGGCCATCGCAGCCATGGCGGCGGGAAAATCTTCTGCCGCCATCGCCGGGGTGATCTTGGCCTCTGCCGCATCCAGCGCCGCGAACAGCGCGCGTTCCTCGTCGGTCTCGGCGAATTTCGGATCGGCGCCGAAGGAATATTCCACCCCATCCTTGGCCTCGGCCTGAGACAGGATGTTGTTGGCCCGCTTGAACCCCTGCAACAGGTTCGCCCCGTCTTCGGTCTTCAACACCGCCGCCAACGCCTCGGCCCGCTTGACCAGCAGCGTCAGATCGTCATTGCCGGGCATGGCAAGGCAGGCGTCGATCACGTCATGCCGGATGCCCTGATCGCGGAGATAGACCTTGAGGCGGTCGTGGAAGAAGGAGAGGAGGTCATCAGGAACCACGTCCCTCTTAGCCTCAAACAGCCTGCCGCTTTCCGCGGACACGGGTCCTTGGCTTCGGACAACCTCCCGAAGCGCCTCGATGAATACATCACGTAAACTAAGCTTTAGTTCGTTTGTCAGACACAGACGGATAACGCCCAATGCCGCTCGTCGCAAAGCGAATGGATCTTTGGAACCTGTTGGCTTTTCGTCGTAAAACCAGAAGCCGATCAGAGTGTCTATCTTATCTGCTAGTGCGACAACGACAGAAATTGGGGCGGTTGGCACAGCATCTGAAGGCCCCAATGGAGCGTAATGGTCCCTCACCGCATCTGCAACGGCGGCCTCTCTCTCATTCCAAGCCTGCACATAGTAGCGCCCCATAGTTCCCTGGAGTTCAGGGAACTCTCCAACCATGGCGGAGCGCAAGTCAAGTTTCGCGAACCGAGCGGCTGCTTCGGCCTCATCGACATCCGCATCAAGACGCTGAGCCAGATATCGCGCCAACCCTTCAATGCGAGTTACACGTTCCCCCTGTGACCCCAACTTGTTGTGGAAGGTGACGGCTTTCAGCCCCTCGGCCCATTCGCCCATCCCCGCCCGCGCCACCCGCAGGTCATTCTCCCAGAAGAACCGCGCATCCGATAGCCGAGCCGCCAGCACCTTCTGGTTGCCTTTCAGGATCGTCGCGCCATCATCCGGCGTCTCGATATTGGCGACGGTCACAAAGCCTTCGATCCGCCCCGACTTCGGGTTGCGCACCGAAAAGAACTTCTGATGCTCCTTCATGCTGGTTTGCAGCACCTCGGCCGGCAGGCCCAGAAATTCGGGGCCAATCCGACCCATCAAGGGCACCGGCCATTCCACAAGGCCCGCCACCTCGGCCAGCAGGCCCTTGTCCTCGACCAGTTCCAGACCTTGCGCAAAGGCCAGGTTCTGCGCGGCGGACCAGATCGCCGCCTCGCGCTCGGCCGCGTCCAGCATCACCTTGGCCCGGCGCAGCTTGGCGGCGTAATCGTCAAAGCCGGTGACGGTGAACCGCCCGATGCCCATGAAGCGATGACCTTCGGTCACATTCCCTGCCGAGATGCCGTCCACCGACATCGGCACCACCTGCGCGCCCGCCTCATCGGTCAGGATGCACAGGATCGAATGCAGGGGCCGCACCCAGCGCAAGCTGCCCGATCCCCAGCGCATCGACTTCGGCCAGGGGAAATTGCGGATCACGCCTTCCAGCACTTCGGCCACGATGGCCGCCGCCGCCCGGCCGGGGCGTTCCACAACGGCAAACCAGACCTCGCCCTTCTTCTCGGCCCGCTTTTCCAGCTGGTCCAGCGTCAGCCCGGTCGACCGCAGGAAGCCTTCGAGTGCCGCCGGGGGGGCACTGACATTCGGGCCTTTCCGTTCCTCGCGCACGGGGCGCGAGTCCGCCGTCAGCCCCTCGACCGCCAGCACCAGCCGCCGCGGGGTAGAAAACGCCCCCGCGCCGGCATAGGTCAGCCCGGCCTCGACCAGCCCGTCGGTCACGCGCTTTTTCAGCTCATCCCGCGCCATGGCCTGCATCCGCGCCGGGATTTCCTCGGAGAAAAGTTCGATCAGCAGATCCGGCATCAGTTGCTCCGTTCGGGCGGGGTCGGGCAGCCTGCGGGCAAGTCGCGCCCGTCGTAAAAGGCCTTGCCGCATTCGTTGATCTGGTGCCAGGCATAGGCCCGGCCGTCGGGATAGACGGCAACCACGCGGTCCATGCCGTAATCCTTCAGCGGTTCCGACAGGAAGGCCAGCGCCTCGCCCGCCTCAAGCGAGGCGCCGATGGCTTCGGCATCGAAACAGTCAAACCAGCCGGGCGCAAAGTTGGGCTCGGGGCGGTCGGCATAAAGTTGGTAGGTCTCGCTCAGCATGGCCAGCGACAGCGGCGTGGTAAAGCAGGCGCGGAATTTCAGCGGCGAGGCTTCGCCATCGATGCCCTTCACGTCATTGGCCACGATCACCTCGGGCATCTCGCCCGCGACGGGCATCAGCCGGATCTCATTGCCCGGCTCGAAGACGACCTCGTCATAGAAGGCATAGACCTGCAACCAATACATCGCCGCCCCGGCCAGAACCGCGCTTACCACGATAGCCCCCGCTGCCAGTTTGCCCGCATTCACGCCACGACCCCCGAAGTCGGCTCTGCATCCTTTCCGGCCTCGGTCAGGCGGAAGGCATCGGCGCATTTCTTCGCCAGCGCGCGTACCCGGCCGATATAGGCCTGCCGTTCGGTGACGGAAATCACCCCACGTGCGTCCAGCAGGTTGAACAGATGGCTGGCCTTGATCGTCTGGTCATAGGCCGGATGGGCCATGATGATCCGCTTGGCCGTTTTCGGGTCCTGCGGCTCGAAGGCGAGAAGACGCTCGCATTCGGCCTCGGCATCCTCGAAATGCCGGAACAGCATCTCGGTCGTCGCGCCGTCGAAGTTGTGGCGGCTGTATTCTTCCTCGGTCTGGCGGAAGATGTCGCCATAGCTCAGCGGGATCGGCGCGGCCGGATCGTTGAAGGGCATGTCCATCACATGATCCACGCCCATCACATACATCGCCAGCCGTTCCAGCCCATAGGTCAGCTCTCCGCTGACCGGCTTGCAGTCATGCCCGCCGACCTGCTGGAAATAGGTGAACTGGCTGACTTCCATGCCGTCGCACCAGACCTCCCACCCCAGGCCCCAGGCGCCCAGCGTCGGGCTTTCCCAGTCGTCTTCGACAAAGCGGATGTCGTGCAGCGACAGGTCGATGCCGATGGCGGCCAAAGATCCCAGATACAGCGCCTGCAGATCGGGAGGGCTGGGTTTGATGATGACCTGATACTGGTAGTAATGCTGCAAACGGTTGGGGTTCTCGCCATAGCGGCCATCGGTCGGGCGGCGCGAAGGCTGGACATAGGCCGCGGCCCAGGGCTTTGTCCCCAAGGAGCGCAGCGTGGTCGCCGGGTGGAAGGTGCCCGCGCCGACCTCCATGTCATAGGGTTGCAGCACGGCACAACCCTTGTCGGCCCAATAGGTCTGAAGCCGCAGGATGATCTCCTGGAAACTGCGCGGCGCGCTGGTCGTTTCGGCCATCGTCCCTGCCCCCTTGATGATGCGCGCTCTCCCTACCCACTGGCCCCGGCATGGTCAATTCCCCGATAGTGCGGCCCGTTTTGCCTTGCCCTTGCAGGGGCTGCCGTTAAGGTGCCCGGTCAATGACCAATCCGGGCAGGCCATCCGCGCCAAAGACCCGACCCATGGGACCGTTAGTATATGCCAGCTGCCGTGCGCGCCGTTCTTGCCCTTGTGCTTGCCCTTGTCCTTGCCGCCCCGCTGTCCCCCGCCCATGCGCAAGAGCGGATCTGGGTGCAGATCGAAGCCCAGGCCACGCTTGAGGATGCGCAGGACCGGGCCGGGGCCTATTCCGCCGTCTTCCCGGAAACCAACGGCTTTCGCATGCGGTCGGGCTGGTATGCCATCGTTCTGGGGCCCTATCAGGTGGCCGAAGGGGCGGCCCGGCTGACCGCGCTGAAGCGGGAAAACCTGATCCCTGCCGACAGTTTCATCGCCGATGGCACGGATTATACCGAACAGTTCTGGCCCGTTTCGGGCACGGGTGCCGAACCTGCCGCCATGCCGCTGGAAGACCCGGAATCCGTTGCCGAAGAGGCCCTGCCCGAGGCCGATCCCGCCCCCGTGGCCGAAGCCGAACCGGCCCCCGAACCCGTGGCCGAACCCGAGGAGACCGCCCAGCAGGCCCGCGCGTCAGAGGCCGAGCTGTCGGCCGATGACCGCAAGCTGTTGCAGGTCGCGCTGCAATGGTTCGGCTTCTATCAGGGCGGAATCGACGGGGCCTTCGGCCGCGGCACCCGCGCCTCGATGGCGGCCTGGCAAGAGGCGATGGGGCTGGAGCCGACCGGCATCCTGACCACCCGTCAGCGCGCCACACTTGTCGCCGATTACGAATCCGAGGTTGCCGCCTTCGGCTTTGCCGAGGTGAACGAGGCCGAGGCCGGAATTCAGGTGATGATGCCGCTGGCGCTGGTGGAATTCGACCATTACGAACCGCCCTTCGTGCATTTCCGGGAAAAGAACGGATCGGGCCTGACGCTGGTGCTGATCTCGCAACCCGGCGATGCGGCGGCGCTGTCGGGCCTATATGACGTGTTGCAGACGCTGGAGGCGATGCCCGCCACCGGCGAGCGCGGCAAGACCGACAAGGAATTCCGCATCCACGGCACTTCGGCCGGCCGCGACAGCCATGCCTGGGCGCAACTGGCCAATGATACGGTCAAGGGCTTTCTCCTGATCTCCACACCGGCCACTGCCGACCGCGATGCCCGCATCATCGAGGTGATGGAATCCAGCTTCCGCTCGACCGGGGCCACGGCGCTGGATCCGGGCATGGTTCCGATGGAGGAAAGCGCGCGGCGCGGTCTGCTGGCCGGGCTTGAGGTCAGGAAGCCGAAGTTCAGCCGTTCGGGCTTTTTCGTCGATGCGGCAGGCTCGGTCCTGACCACCGCCGAAGCCGTCGCCGGATGCAGCCGCATCACGCTGGAGCGTGAGGTTGACGCCAATGTGGCGGCTTCGGCGGACGGGCTGGCGCTCTTGACCCCCGCTGCGCGGCTGGCCCCGCCTGCCGTGGCCGAATTCCAGCTGACCCCCGACCGGATCGGGGCCGAGGTCTCGGTCGCGGGCTATTCCTACGAAGACCGCCTGCCTGCCCCGGTGCTGACCTTCGGCACGCTGGAAGACAGCAAGGGCCTGAACGGCGAAGCGGATGTCAAGCGGCTGGCGCTGGCTGCGCTGCCCGGCGATGCGGGTGGCCCTGTGGTTGACGGCACCGGGGCCGTTCTGGGCATGCTGCTGCCTGCCGCCGAAGGCACCGGACAGCAATTGCCCGACGGCGTGTCCTTTGCGGCCTCGTCAGCCAGCGTTGTCGCCTTCCTGAAAGGTGCCGGCCTGACGATCCGGGAAACCGCGCTGACCGATCGTCTTGCCCCGACCGATCTGACCCGGCAGGCCACCGGGATGACGGTTCTGGTCTCGTGCTGGGAATAGGGCTGTCAGCCCGAACAACCGCTTTGCGGGGCAAAGCTGCCTCTTGCTCTCCACCATCTCTTGCATCCAATCCCCTTCCGCTCAATAACTCAATATTAGTTGAGGGGTTGATTCGATGGAAGAAGAACGTGCACTAGCAGCCTTTGCGGCGTTGTCGCAGGAAACGCGGCTCCGCATCGTGCGGCGGCTAATCCAAGCAGGACCAGATGGCATGGCGGCGGGAGCCATCGGGGAGGCCCTCGGGGCCACTACCTCGCGCCTGTCCTTCCACCTGACGCATCTGGAACATGCGGGGCTGATACAGTCGCGGCGCGAAGGTCGCTTCATCATCTATACTGCGGTTTATCGGGCCTTTGCCGGCCTGATTGAGTTCCTGATGCGCGACTGCTGCCAAGGACACCCCGAGATTTGCACACCTGCTGTTACGGCAATGGCTTGCGCCTGCGAACCCACAGTCACGGAAAAGGCATGACGATGGACATCGTGATCTACCACAACCCCGCCTGCGGCACGTCTCGCAACACGCTGGCGATGATCCACAACGCGGGCATCGAGCCGCATGTGGTCGAGTATCTAAAAACGCCGCCGTCCCGTGATTTGCTCGTCCAGCTCATCAAGCGGATGGGGATCGCTCCCCGTGCTCTGCTGCGCGAGAAGGGCACGCCTTATGCCGATCTGGGTCTGGATGATCCTGCTCTGTCTGATGAGGCCCTGATCGACGCGATGATGGAGCATCCGATCCTCATCAACCGGCCCATCGTCGTCAGCCCGCAGGGGGTCCGGCTCTGCCGTCCGTCCGAAGCCGTGCTGGACATACTACCCGCGCAGCAAGCCGCCTTCAGCAAGGAAGATGGCGAGCAGGTCGTGGACGAACATGGCAACCGTGTGCGGAACGCATGATGCAGCGCCTGTCCTTCCTCGACCGTTACCTAACGTTGTGGATATTCGGCGCCATGGCATTCGGCATCTTGCTGGGCACTGTGTTCACAGGCCTCCCGAAGGCGCTGAACGCCATGTCGGTCGGCTCCACCAACATTCCAATCGCCATCGGCTTGATCCTGATGATGTATCCGCCATTAGCAAAGGTGCGCTATGAGGAACTGCCGCAGGTATTCACCGACAAGCGCGTTCTGTTGCTGTCGCTGGTGCAGAACTGGATTATCGGACCAGCGCTGATGTTTGGCCTGGCGGTGATATTCCTGCGCGATCAACCAGAATACATGACCGGCCTGATCCTGATCGGCCTTGCCCGCTGCATTGCCATGGTGCTGGTATGGAACCAACTCGCGCGGGGTGACAACCAGTATGTTGCGGGGCTGGTGGCCTTCAACTCGATCTTCCAGATCCTGTTCTTCTCGACCTATGCGTGGTTGTTCCTGACCGTGCTGCCGCCGCTGTTCGGGCTGGAAGGCAGCGTGATTGAGGTGGGATTCTGGACGGTGACGGAGGCCGTGCTGATTTATCTCGGCCTGCCCTTCCTTGCGGGGTTCGTAACGCGCCGTGCCCTGATCGCCCGCAAGGGTCAGCATTGGTATCAGGACACGTTCCTGCCGAAGATCGGCCCGCTGACGCTGGTGGCGCTGCTGTTCACCATCGTCGCGATGTTCAGCCTCAAGGGCGGCGACGTGTTGCGTCTGCCTTTTGACGCGCTGCGGATCGCGGTGCCGCTAGTGATCTACTTTATCGTTCAGTTCATCCTCAGCTTTGCCATGGGTCGGTGGATCGCCAAAGACTACCCGCGCACCACGGCCATTGCCTTTACGGCGGCGGGCAACAACTTCGAACTGGCGATTGCCGTTGCCATCGCGGCCTATGGTCTGTCCTCGCCCGTGGCCTTCGCCGCCGTCATAGGCCCCTTGGTCGAAGTGCCGGTTCTTATCCTGCTCGTCAGTGTGGCCTTACGCCTTGGCCGCCGATGGTTTCCGGCGATGCCGTGCTAGAGGAGGCCCGTGCATGATCCCCACCCTACTACGACCGTATCGTAGAGGTGATGGAGAAACTGGAGCGCTTCCCCCTGCTGACGCGTGATCTGCCCGATCTGACGGACCGCTACAGCGAGCGGAAAGAAGCGGCCAAGAAGATGCAGGAGTGTCTTAACTTGAAGGATGCAACCTAGCCGAATGTCCGGTTTGGGCTCAAACCGGCACCCCGCCCCTACCGTCGCCAGAACATCGGCAGCATCAGCACCAGCACCGCCGTCAGGCCCAGCCGCCCCAGGATCATCGCCAGCGTCATGATGGCGACCGCAGGTTCGGGATAGTCGATGAAGGACCCGGTCCGCTGCACCAGCGGGCCGAACCCGTAGCCGACATTGCCCAGCGCCTGCCACACGCCGAACAAGGCGCTTTCGATATCCACTCCGGTCAGCGTCATCGCCACGGTCAGCACGCCCAGAATCAGGATATAGCCCGACACGAACATGATCAGGGCCGAGATGATGTCCTCATCCACCGTGCGCCCGTCGTATTTCACCGGGTCCACGGCCGAAGGATTGGTGATCTGCCGGATCTGGCGGCGCAGCACCGCCATGGCAATCTGCACCCGGAACACCGACAGACCCGAAGCCGAAGATCCCGAACAGGCCCCCACCACCCCCAGCGTGAAGGCCACCACCAGCATCACCCCGCCCCAGGCCGGAAATTCCGCCGTCCCGAAGCCGGTCGAGGACATGATCGAGGTCAGGTTCAGCAGGCTTTCCCGAAACGCCTTCTCGACCCCCATCCCGGTCGACCAGACCTGCCAGCCCGCGACGAAGACCACCGCCGTCAACAGCCAGCGCAGATAGGCCCGCGCCTGCGCATCGCGCCACAGCGCCGTCGGCTGACCATTGGCCAGCTGGACATAGCGGATATAGGGCACCGACGCCGCAATCATGAAGATCGAAGCCGCATACTGGATCGCGGGCGAATAGTTGGAAAAGCTGCTGTCGCGGGTCGAGAATCCTCCGGTCGCCACGGTCGACATGCCATGCACCAGCGCATCCAGCGCAGTCATACCCAGGGCGGAATAGACCGCCGAGAAGACAACGCTCATCACCAGATACAGCCCCAGCAGTTGCCGGGCGATGTCGGTCGCCCTCGGCAGGGCCTTGCCAAAGGTATCGAATCCCTCGGTGCGGAAGAACTGCATTCCGCCGACGCGCATGATCGGCAGGAAGATCATGGCGATGAAGGCGATCCCCAACCCCCCCACCCAATGCATGATCCCGCGCCACAGGTTCAGTCCCTGCGGGGCCTCGGCCAGATTGGTGATCACCGAAGCGCCGGTCGTGGTGATGCCCGAGACGCCCTCGAAATAGGCATAGACCGGCGGCAGCCCCGGCGCGCCCAGCCAGAACGGCAAGGCGCCGAAGGCCGGAACGAAAGCCCAGATCCCCACCGTCAGCAGATAGGCCTGCCGCACGTCCAGCGAAGTGGACAATCCGTTTGCCGTGGCCAGCGCCAGAGCCACCCCGACCACCCCGGTCAGCACCGCCGATTGCGCGAAGGCCGCGCCATTGGGATCTCCCGCGCGCCAGTCGACGATGGCCGGGGCCACCATCAGGATGGCAAGGACGACAAGGATTCGTCCGATCACATAGGCAACGGGGCGCAGGTCGATCATGGCCGCAAGGCTTAGGCCCTCTGCGACTTTCCGTCAAACTCCGGCGCGAAGGCCCCTCATGCGCCTTCCGGCTTTTCGTCGCGGGCGAGGAGCGGCGCAGCCGACGACGAGCGGCCCCTCATCCCGCCAGCCCCCGCAACCGCGCCAGCACCTCGGGCGTCAGCCGGAAATGCCCGGTCAGCGGATAGTCGAACAGCCGGTCCTCGATCCGTGCACCGGCCCCGATGTTATGCACCACCATCAGCGCCCCGCTGCCCGACCGATCGGTGACGATCATCACATGCGGCAGATTGCCCGGCAGCATCGAGGTCACGACATCCCCCGGACGAAAGGCCGCCGGGTCGGTGGACAGCGGCAGTTCCGCCCCCATCCGCTGCAAAAGCCGCGCCAGATTGGGCACCCGGCGATGGTCGATGTTGCGGTCTGTGCGCGTCAGGCCCCAGTTTGCCGGATAATCCGAAAAATGCGCCTTCATGTCGGCATTCACCGCCGCCTGAAGGTCGATGCCATGCGCCACCCGCAAGGCCCGGATCAGCACATCGGTACAGACCCCGCGATCGGGCGGCACGTCGCCGCCGGGAAACGCCAGCGCCACATAGGCCGGATCGTAGATCACGGTCACGCCCACCTGACGCTCGGCCGCGCGGATCAGCGCCCGTGCCGATTCCGTCGTCTCGTCCCTCGCTTCGGCCAGCGGCATACCGGCCGGAAAGGGCAGCATCAGCGCCCCACCCGCAAACACCGCCAGCCCCCCAAGAACCCCGCGCCGGATCATGTTGCCCCCCTGTCGCCACCATCCAAGCATAGCCCGGATCGCACGGAAAGTCCCGGCCCCTTGGCGGCAGACGGGCCGCCCGCCGCCCTTTCCGCAGGGGCGCGACGACCGACCCCTTGCGCCCCTGCCCGGCCGCAGTACCTTTCCGGCATGGCAGGCGACCTTCTCACCCTGACCCCTGCAGGACTTTACTGTCCGGCCGGGGATTTTCACATCGACCCGTCGCGCCCCGTGGCCCGCGCCCTGATCACCCATGGCCATTCCGACCATGCCCGCGCCGGGCACGGTGCCTATCTGGCCACACCGCAGGCGCTGCCCGTCATCCGCCACCGGCTTGGGGCCCTGACGGCACAGGCGCTGCCCTATGGCGAGATCCTGCGGATCGGCCAGGTGGCCGTCTCGTTCCACCCGGCGGGCCATGTTCCCGGCTCGGCCCAGATCCGGGTCGAATGCGGGGGGCAGGTCTGGGTCGTCTCGGGCGATTACAAGACCGAAGCCGACGGCCTGGCCGAGCCGTTCGAACCGGTGGCCTGCCACACCTTCATCACCGAATGCACCTTTGGCCTGCCGGTCTTTCGCTGGCAGCCGCAACAGCAGGTGATCGCCGGAATCGCCGCCTGGTGGGCCGACGCTGCGGCACAGGGGAAATGTGCGCTGGTCGCGGCCTACAGCTTCGGCAAGGCCCAGCGCCTGATCGCCGCGCTGCCCCCGCTTGGCCCGATCCTGACCCATGGCGCGGTCGAGGATGTCAATCATGTCCTGCGCGGACAGGGCTATGACCTGCCCGCCACGATCCGCGTGACCGAAGGACTCACCGCCCGTTCTCACCCCGGTGCCCTGGTCATCGCGCCGCCCGCTGCGCTGGCCGGTCCCTGGGCCGAACGGTTTGCCCCTGCCGAATCTGCCATGGCCTCGGGCTGGATGGCCCTGCGCAAGCTGCGCCGCCGCCGCGGAGCCGGTGCGGGGGGCGGCGGGGGGGCAGGTCGCGGTTTTGTCCTGTCGGACCATGCCGATTGGGACGGGCTGAACACGGCCGTCCGCGCCACCGGGGCCACGCGGATTCTGGCGACCCATGGCTACGCTGCGCCCTTTGCTTGCTGGCTGCGGGATCAGGGCTATGACGCCGCCCCGCTGGAAAGCCTGCGCCTGTCCGGCAGCACAGAGGATCGCGGATGAAGATCTTTGCCGCCCTGTGCCGCAGGCTGGACGAAGCCTCCTCACCCGCGGCCCGTGCCGCCGCGCTGGACAGTTTCTTCCACAGCGCCACCGATGCGGATCGACTCTGGGCCGCGGCGCTGTTGGCGGGCCACCGCCCCCGGCGCAGTGCCAGCCCGGCAGAATTGCGGCTTTGGGCGGGCGTGGCTGCCCGTCTGCCCGACTGGCTGGTCGGGGAAAGCCACGCGCTCTGCGGCGACCTGGCCGAGACCATCGCCCTGATCCTGCCCCCGCCCCCTGACGGTGAGCCGCCGCCCGGCCTTGCCGAAACGCTGGACGCGCTTTCGCGCCTGCCCGGCCAGCCTGCCGCCAGCCGTCGCCAGGCAATCGAGACCGCCTGGGATCATCTGTCCGGCGATGCGCGGGTCCTTTTCACCGCCCTTGCCGCAGGCAGCTTTCGCAGTCCCGTCAGCCAGGCTGAACTGGCCCAGGCGCTGGCCCGCGCCACCGGGCGGGACGAGGCGGCGCTGGCGCATCTGCTGGCCGGGGACTGGGACCCCGCCCGCACGACGTTTGCCGCCCTTCTGGACGCTGCGACGGCTGAAGCGCGGCCCTATCCCTTTGCCGTCGTCGCCCCGCTGCAAGTCGGGCCCGAAGCTCTGGGTCCCGCAGCCGACTGGCGCGCGGACTGGCACGGGGCGGGGATCCGCTGCCAGATGATCGCCCGCCCCGGCGTCTTTGCGCTGTGGTCGCAGGAGGCCGGGCCGATTACCCGCCGCTTTCCCGAATTCGCCGCGCTGGCGGATTTCCTGCCCCCCGGCACCGTGCTGGAGGGCGAGATTGTGGCCTGGGACGATGCCGCCGGCCGGGTGCTGCCCCCTGCCAAGCTGCCGGACCGCATCACCCGCAAGACCATGCCAGCAAGGCGGCAGCAGACACCCATCCGCTTTCTGGCACAGGATCTCTTGCAGGCGGATGGCCATGACCTGCGCGCCCTGCCGCTTTCCCTGCGCCGCGCCCGGCTGGACAGCCTGCTGACGGCCCTGCCCGACGGGTTGCCGCTGATGGCCGCCGCCCTGATCGCCTTTGATGACTGGTCCACCCTGTCGGCCCTGCGCAACCCCGACCACAACGCCGGGGCACTGGTGCTGAAACGCCGGGACAGCCCCTACCGCGACGGCCCGGCCTCCGGCGACTGGCAGGAATGGAAGCCGGAGCCGTTCACGGTGGATGCGGTGCTGATCTATGCCCGGAGTCATGCCCTGACGGGGCAAGGGCGGCAGGCGGATCAAGGCAGCGAATTCACCTTTGCCCTGCGCGACGGGGCCGCGCTGGTGCCCTTTGCGCGGCTCTCCGTCGGGCTGGGCGACGCCGAAAGCGCCGAGCTGTCGCATTGGGTGCAGGCCCATACGGTCGAGCGTTTCGGCCCGGTGCGGCGCGTGCCGCCCGACCTGGTGTTCGAGATCGCCTTCGACGGGATCGTCCCCAGCCCGCGCCACAAATCCGGCATCGCCCTGCGATCGGCCCGCATCAACCGCTGGCGGCGCGGCATGTCACCGGCCGGGATCGACACGATCGAACGTCTGCGCGGCTTGCTGGCCGTTGACCGGGGGCTTCGCGCCCCCGGACCCCCGCGGGATATTTGAGGACAGATGAACGGGCGAAGGGTTGCGGGAGTGGCTGTGGAGCGCCTAGATGGAGCCCGAGCCAATCAAGGATGCCGTCGATGACCCTGCCGCTGCCCCGCCCCCTGTTCGATGCCAATGCCTCTGGCGGCGCCTTCGGCAAGCTGCCGGACTGGGACCTGTCGGATCTTTATGCCGGGCCCGATGCACCGGAATTCGCCCGCGACATGGATTGGCTAGAGCAGGCCTGTGCCGATTTCGCGGCGTCCTATGAGGGCAGGCTGGCAGGGCTGGATGCGGCCGGGCTGCTGGAGGCCGTGCGGGCCTATGAGGCGATCGACATCACCGCCGGGCGGCTGATGTCCTTTGCGGGCTTGCGCTACTATCAGAACACCATGGACAGCGAACGCGCCAAGTTCATGGCCGATGCCGAGGGCCGGGTGACGGATGCCACCACACCACTGGTGTTCTGGAGCCTGGAATTCAACCGCCTGGAGGATGCCCATCTGGACCGGCTGCTGGCGGAGAATGCCGATCTGGCGCGCTATCGCCCGGTGTTCGAGCGGCTGCGCGCCATGCGGCCGCACCAGCTGTCGGACGAGTTGGAAAAATTCCTGCATGACGAATCCGTCGTGGGTGCCAGCGCCTGGAACAAGCTGTTCGACGAGACGCTGGCCGGGATGATGTTCACCGTCGCGGGCGAGGACGAGGCGCTGAACCTGGAAGCCACGCTGAACCTGCTGACGGACACCGACCGCAGCAAACGCGAAGCGGCGGCGCGGGCGCTGGCGGAGGGGTTCGGCAAGCAGATCAAGCTCTTCTCGCGCGTTCACAACACGCTGGCCAAGGAAAAGGAAATCCACGACCGCTGGCGCAAGATGCCCAGCCCGCAGCATGGACGGCACCTGTCGAACCATGTCGAGCCCGAAGTGGTGGAGGCTTTGCGCAATGCCGTCGTCGCCGCCTATCCGAAGCTGAGCCACCGCTACTACCGGCTGAAGGCGAAATGGCTGGGGCTGGAGAAGCTGCAGGTCTGGGACCGCAACGCGCCGCTGGCGCTGGAACAGCCGAAGGTGGTGGACTGGCCGACCGCCGAACGGACGGTGATGGAGGCCTACGCGGCCTTTGCGCCGGAAATGGCCGATCTGGCAGCCCCGTTCTTCCGCAAGGGCTGGATCGACGCCGGGGTAAAGCCGGGCAAGGCGCCGGGGGCCTTTGCCCATCCGACCGTCACCACGGTGCATCCCTATGTGATGCTGAACTATCTGGGCAAGCCGCGCGACGTGATGACGCTGGCGCATGAACTGGGGCACGGCGTGCATCAGGTGCTGGCGGCGGGACAAGGAGAGCTGCTGTCGGCAACGCCGCTGACGCTGGCCGAAACGGCATCGGTGTTCGGCGAGATGCTGACCTTCCGCAAGCTGCTGGCGGCGGCAAAGACCCCGGCCGAGAAGAAGACCCTGCTGGCCGGCAAGGTCGAGGACATGATCAACACGGTCGTGCGGCAGATCGCGTTCTACGATTTCGAATGCAAGCTGCATGCCGCGCGGGCCGAGGGCGAGCTGACGCCGGACGACATCAACGCGCTGTGGATGTCGGTGCAGGCGCAGTCGCTGGGCGATGCCTTCGAGTTCATGGACGGATACGAGACGTTCTGGGCCTATATCCCGCATTTCGTGCATTCGCCGTTCTACGTCTATGCCTATGCCTTCGGCGACGGGTTGGTGAACGCACTTTATGCCGCCTATGAAGGCGGGTTGCCCGACTTTCAGGCGAAGTATTTCGACATGCTGAAGGCGGGCGGATCAAAGCACCACAAGGAATTGCTGGCCCCCTTCGGGCTGGACCTCTCGGACCCGGCGTTCTGGGACAAGGGCCTGGACATGATCGCAGGCTTCATCGACGAACTGGAGGCGCTGGAGGTGTGAGGCATGGGCTTGCTGGACGACCTGACCACGCTTGCCGATAGCGCGGATGTGTTTGCCCGGCAGGACCGCAAAAAGGCAGCCAGGAACCTGGCCAATGCCGAGGTTTTTCTGGTTCTGGATGCCGGGGAAATGTGCCGGGTTCAGCCTTTGCATTGGCTTTTGCACATGCGCAGCCCCGGCAAGTCCTTTGCCGATTCCAAGCGCAGCAATGTGTCGCTGACGGCGGTTGCGCGTGATCTTTCCGCAGTGGGCTATCGGCGCATCCGCCCCGGTGATGCCGGGTTTGAGGCGGCTTGGGACGCGCTTTTGATGGCCTGCGCCGCGCTGGGAACCGCGCCGTCCCGGCGCAGCAGCGGGCCTGACTGGACCGGACGCAGCTTTTTCATGCGGTCGGACGGGGCGCCGACACGCGCGACCGTCCTTGCCGCAATGGCCCGAATTGCCGCAGGCGAGGCGTCAGAAGGGTTTGGTCCTGCGCGGTCATGGCTTGTGCGCTACCCGGAAACGGGGGCGTTCTTCCCCGCAAAGATTGTCTGGGGGCTGGCGAGCGGCAAGACCGGACGTGACTTCAACGCCCATCAGGCGCGCGACGGGCTGCGCAGGTTGGGGTTCGACGTGCCCGGACCTGACCAGAAAGCCGCCGACATCGCGGAATCGCCCGAGACATTGGCCCAACTGCCCATCGGAATCGAGGGCGCGGAACGGCAGGTCACGCGCAACATCAAGGAACGTGACCCCGCCGCCCGCCGCGCAGCCGAGACGTGGTGGCGGGTGCAGGCTGGCGGCAATTTGGTTTGTCAGGGGTGCGATCTGGATTTTGGCCGCCGCTACGGGCCACGCGGCGAAGGCTTCATGCATTTCCACCACATCGAGCCGCTGGCCAAAGCATCTGGCCCGCGCCAGATTGCGGGTCCGCAGGCGCTGGTGCCGCTTTGTCCCAACTGTCACGCAATGGTTCATCGTGGTGAAGACCTGCTGTCCGTCGAGGATTTGCAGAAGCTGGTCAGGGATCACGCAGATGACGAGTAGCGGTCCTGAGCGGGTGAGGGCTCAGATCACCCCTTCGCCCGCATAGGCCATGTCCATCATCCGCTGCGTGCCCTGCACGAATTCCAGCGGACAGGGCCAGGGGGCACCGTCGCGGACCGACCGGCCGAAGGCCTCGACCTGCAACTTGTATTGCGGGGCGGCGGGGAAGCGGTCGGTGATCACGCGGTTTCCCCCCACATGCAGTTCCACCTCGGCCATGTCGTTGACATTGGCGTTGAACGGGCCGCCCTCCAGCCGGATCATGCCCTTGTCGCCCTGAAAGGTGACGACCTGCCGGTTGTAAAGCCGCATCGAGGTCATCGAATGATAGGTGAAGGCATGGCCGTTGCCCGCCATCCGCCCGAAGACCAGGGCGAAGGTGTCGATGCCATTTTCGCGGATGATCCGCGATTCCATCGCCTGCGCTTCGGCCCCGGTCACGAAGCGGGCCGAACCGAAGGTGTAGACGCCGATGTCGCGCAAGGAGCCGCCGCCGGTGTCGGGGCGGTTGCGGATATTGGCCCCGTCGGTCAGGTTGAACGAAAACGCCGCGTCGACGTGGCGCAGGGTGCCGATCTCGCCCGCTTGAAGCCATTCCTTCGCGCGTTGCCACTGCGGATGGTGGACGATCATATAGGCTTCGGAGGCCAGCAGGCCGCTGCGGTCGCGTTCGGCGATGATCGCGTCGATCTCTTCGGCGCGCAGAGCGATGGGCTTTTCTGTCAGCACATGCTTGCCGGCCCGCAGCGCCTTCAGCGTCCATTCGACATGCAGGTGATTGGGCAGCGGGATATAGACCACGTCGATCGCCGGGTCGGCCAGCAGCGCTTCGTATGAGGCATGGATCTTCAGCGAGGGGCAGAAGGCGCGGAAGCCTTCGGCCTTGGCCGGGTCCGAGGTGGCCAGCGCCGCCAGTTCGGCCCCCTGCGCGGCATGGATCGCCGGCCCCATATGTTCGCGGGCGAATTTCGCCGCCCCCAGAATGCCCCAGCGGATGGTTTTCATGCTGTCCCCCTTTTGGCAGGCAGGCTAGGACGGATCGCCTGTTAGCGCAACCATCGAGCGGCTGCCGGGCTGCGAGGTCAGACCTTGCTGCGCAGCCCCGCCAACGCCAGCGACAGGATCGCGCCCAGATAGACCAGCGACAGCACCAGCAGCGTCTCCCAGGGATAAGTCACCAGCGAAGCCACCGCCATCACCGCCCCTACCAGCGCATAGCGCGCCCATGACGCCGCAATCGTCATCCGCTTCAGGCTGGGCGTGGCAAGGCGGCTGATCATCAGCGCCCCCACCGCCACCATCCAGGCTGCAACCGCCAGCGCAGGCAGGCGAATGTCGATGACATGGCTCAGATAGATCGGCAACAGTGCCAGCATGGCCCCCGCCGGGGACGGCACGCCGATGAAGGCGGTCTTTTCGGCGGGATCGGCGGATTTGTTGCCGACATTGAACCGTGCCAGCCGCAGCATGCAGCATACAGCATAGACCAGAACCGCGATCCAGCCCATGTCGATTTCACTTCTCAAACCCCAAAGGTAGAGAACCAGTCCCGGAACCACGCCGAAATTGACAAAATCGCACAAACTGTCCAGTTCGGCCCCGATCGCGCTTTCGGACTTCAGCATCCGGGCCAGCCGCCCGTCCAGCCCGTCCAGCGCCGCCGCCAGGGCGATCAGGAACACCGCTTCCGAAATGCGCCCCGAAATCGCAAGCCGGATCGCGGTCAGCCCGGCACAAAGCGCGAGGATCGAGACCAGGTTGGGCAACAGCTTCAGCAGATGAAGCTGCGGGTCGCGTGGCGTCTGGTCGGGCCCGCGCGCCATCAGTCGATCCGCGCCGCCCGCGCCGGGGCATCCTGCCCGATCAGGGCAATGACGCTTTCGCCCGCCACCATGGTCTGCCCCAGCGCCACCTGCGGCTGCACGCCTTCGGGCAGATAGACATCCAGCCGGCTGCCGAACCGGATCAGGCCGAACCGCTCACCCGTGCGCAGGCTGGTGCCGGGCTGCACCCAGCACAGGATGCGCCGGGCGACAAGACCGGCGATCTGGACCACGGCGATCTTGCGGCCGTCCTCCATCTCGATGGCAAGGGCATTGCGCTCGTTGTCGACGCTGGCCTTGTCCAGCGAGGCATTCAGAAACTTGCCGGGGCGATAGGCGACGGCCGTCACCCGGCCCGCGATGGGCGCGCGGTTCACATGACAGTTGAAGACCGACATGAAGACCGAGACGCGGACCAGCGCCTCCGGTCCCAGGCCCAGCTCCTCGGGCGGAACGGCGCGTTCGATCAGGCTCACGACGCCATCGGCGGGGCTGACCAGCACACCGCGGTTTTCCGGCACGGCGCGTCTGGGGTCGCGGAAGAAGTAATAGCACCAGACCGTCAGGCCAAGGCCGATCCAGCCCAGCGGCTGCCAGAGCCAGAACAGGAGCAGCGTCACCGCCGCAAAGACAGGGACGAACTTCCACCCCTCGGGGTGCATCGGCTTGAGGAAGGTCTCGGTCATTTTCATGCGAGCCCTCTATCCTTCCGCCGCGCCGGGGGCAAATGAAAAGCCGCCCGGACCAGGCAGCGGAGTTTTTGAAAAACTCCGCACCGGAGCCTGGGAAGGCTCCGAAACGATTTCTTGCAAGAAATCGTCGGCCCGATTTTTCGACGAAAAATCGCAGCCCCGCCTTACGCCGGGACTGCCATGCCCTTGCCGCGCGCCAGATCGCGCATCTTCGCCTGCAACTTCTCGAAGGCCCGCACCTCGATCTGGCGGATGCGTTCACGGCTGACGCCATAGCTTTCGGACAGATCCTCCAGCGTCTTCGGCTCATCGGCCAGACGGCGCTGGATCAGCACATCCTTTTCGCGGTCGTTCAGCACAGACATGGCCTGTGCCAGCAATTCGCGGCGGGTGTCCATCTCGTCACGCTCTGCATAGGCACCGGCCTGATCGCTGTCCTCATCCTCCAGCCAGTCCTGCCATTGCGACCCGCCCTCTTCCGAGCCGACCGTGGCATTCAGCGAGGCATCCGCGCCCGACAGGCGGCGGTTCATCGAGATCACCTCGTCTTCCGTCACCGACAGGGCAGTGGCGATCTTGGCCACGTTCTCGGGGCGCAGGTCGCCCTCTTCCAGCGCACCGACCTTGGCCTTCGCCTTGCGCAGGTTGAAGAACAGCTTCTTCTGGGCGCTGGTGGTACCCAGCTTGACCAGCGACCACGACCGCAGGATGTATTCCTGGATCGAAGCGCGGATCCACCACATCGCATAGGTGGCCAGGCGAAAGCCCTTTTCGGGATCGAACCGTTTCACCGCCTGCATCAGGCCGACATTGGCTTCGGAGATCACTTCGGCCTGCGGCAGGCCATAGCCGCGATAGCCCATGGCGATCTTGGCGGCCAGCCGCAGATGGCTGGTCACAAGCCGGTGCGCGGCTTCGGAATCCTGGCGTTCGACCCAGGCCTTGGCCAGCATGTATTCCTCTTCCGGTTCCAGAAGCGGGAATTTGCGGATGTCCTGAAGATAGCGGTTCAGCCCCTGTTCGGGACTGGGCGCCGGAAGGTTTGCGTAGGTGCTCATTTCTGCCCCCTGTTCTGCCGCCGGTGCCATCAGCCCCCGGCGGATCGTGTTACCTAAGGTGACATCTTGCCCCGTTCAAGGGCAGGCCTTTCGGCCCCTATCACCGAAGTGTTAACCGGATATGTGGTCGTTTCCGTCGCCGGGGAAGATTTGTGACCTTCCCATCACGGGAATGTCAGCGCAAACATCGCCCCGTGGCAAGGCAACGCCCCGGCCGGCCGCCGGTTCCCGACCCGGCAGCCGGTCAGCTTCAGATCGCGACCCTTTCGCCCAGTTCGACCACCCGGTCCCGCGGCAGGTGGTAGAAGTCCGACGGATCGGCCGAGAACCGGCTCATCGCGACATAGGCGCGGTCCAGGATCAGCTCCAGCCCGCTGCCCGTCGCCACCGCGCGGCGACGGCCCAGAAAGAAGGTGCTGGTCATCACGTCGAATTTCAGGCCCGCCCGGCGGGCATGCACCATCGCCTTGCTGACATTCGGCGTCTCCATGAAGCCGAAGCGCAGGGTCAGCCGCAGGAAGGACCCGCCCAAGGGCTCAACCGTGGCGCGTTCCTCGGCGGTGGCATAGGGCACGCGCAGCGTATCCACGGTCAGAAGAACGGTCTGGTCGTGCAGGACACGGTTGTGTTTCAGGTTGTGCAGCAGCGCCGAGGGCACGATATCGGCATCGGGCGACAGGAAGAAGGCGGTGCCGGGAATGCGGTGGGCCGAGGTGTCGCGCATCATCCGCACGAAGCTGGCCACCGGAACGGCGGTCTTGTGGACACGGACCCGCACCGCCTGGCTGCCGCGCCACCAGATCCACATCAGCCCGCCGACCACCAGCGCCACCATCACCGGCACCTGCCCGCCATCGGCGATCTTGGTCAGGTTCGACGACAGGAACACCAGTTCCACCCCCAGGATGGGAGCGGCCAGCACCAGCGCCACCGGGGCCCGCATCCGGCCCGAGCGGATCAGGTAGAGAACGCCCAGCGTGGTGGTCAGCACCATGGTTCCCGTCACCGCGATGCCATAGGCCGAGGCCAGCGCGGCCGAGGACCGGAAGGCGATCACCAGCCAGAGAACGCCGCCGAGCAGCAGCCAGTTGATCGCGCCGATGTAGATCTGGCCGCTTTGGTCGCGGGCGGTGTGCAGGATGCGCAGGCGCGGCAGGAAGCCCAGTTGCACCGCGCCGCGCGCCATCGAGAACGCCCCGGTGATCACCGCCTGCGAGGCGATGACCGTGGCCGCCGTCGCCAACAGCACAAGGACGGGCAGGAACCCTTCGGGGGCCAGCCCGAAGAAGCTGTTCTCCATGCGGTCGGGATGGGCCAGCACCATCGCCCCCTGCCCCAGATAGTTCAGCACCAACGCGGGCAGCACCAGCCCGAACCAGGCCAGGGTGATCGGCCGACGCCCGAAATGGCCCAGATCGGCATAAAGCGCCTCGCCGCCAGTGACGGCCAGGAAGATGGCGCCCAGGACGACAAAGGCGACGCCGGTGTGATGCAGAAGGAAGTTCACCCCCCAGACCGGGCTGAAGGCCGACAGCACCCAGGGCGTTTCCAGCATGTGCCAGAGGCCAAGACCGCCCAGCGTCAGGAACCAGACCACCGTGACCGGGCCGAACAACCTGGCGACCGATGCGGTGCCGCGGCGCTGCACCGCAAACAGCGCCATCAGGATCACCAGCGTCACCGGCAGCACATAGCCCGCCGCAGCGGGCAGGATCAGCGCCGTGCCCTCGACCGCGGAGAGGACCGAGATCGCCGGGGTAATGGCGGCATCCCCGGCAAAAAGCGCGGCCCCGGCGACGGCAAGCGCCAGCACCGGCAGCGACCGCCGCCCCGCCGCCAGCCGCACCAGCGTGTAAAGCGCCAGGATGCCGCCCTCGCCCCGGTTGTCGGCGCGCAGGAGGGTGAAGACATATTTGACGGTGACGATCAGGATCAGCGTCCAGATCAGCAGCGACAGGATGCCCAGCACCGATTCGGGGGTGGGCCCGGCACCGGTGGCGCGCAGCGCCTCGCGGAAGGCATAGATCGGCGAGGTGCCGATGTCGCCATAGACCACGCCGATCGCGCCCAGGGTCAGCGCGGCAAGGCCCTGCCGACGGGTCTCGTCGCGGTGGATGTCATCCTCGGCTTCGGCTTCGGCGGCCTTGAGGTAATCGGCGATGTCGAGGGCGTCCTCGTCAAACAGCGGCAGCTTGGGTTGGTCCGGCAAGCGGACAGGGTCATGGATCATGGTTCCACCGGGCGCAGATGCGCCGTTGGTTGGGGGGAAAGGGATGTCGGGCAGGCTGTGACCGGCGGGGCGGCCCGTTGGGGGCGGCAGCGGCAGGTCGGGGTCCCTCCTGGCAGGGGGGATGAGCGTGGCTCCACTGGTACGACCGGGCAGCCCGGCGACCCTGCCAAATTACGCCTTTGTGATCGCCCGCGCAAGATGCTGCGGTTGCGAAGGCAACCGGACGGCGCGGCCTTGCGGCCGCACGGTCCTTGTCTCGTCGTCGGCCTTCGCCTCCTCCTCGGGGATGAGGGGCCTTGCCCCTCAAACTCCCCAGGATATTTGCAGAAGGGAAAGGGGAGGACTCTCCGCTTTCCCTTCCTGAAATATCTCCGCCGGAGGCGAAATCCCCGCAGGGGATCGTTCGCTATCCGGCGCGCAGGGCTGTCAGAAGGTCTGCCATGTCACCGGGCAGAGGGGCGGCAAACTCCATCCGGCCCGTGCCTGCGGGGTGATCGAAGCCCAGAGTGGCGGCATGCAACGCCTGACGCGGGAAGGCATTGCCAAGGATCGCCCCCTGCCCCAGCGCCTTTTCCGACAGCCGCCGCTTGCCGCCATAGGTCTGGTCGCCCAGAAGCCCGTGCCCGGCATGGGCCATGTGGACGCGGATCTGATGGGTGCGGCCGGTTTCCAGCCAGCATTCCACCAGGGCGGCCTGATCGGCAAAGACCTCCAGCACGCGGATGCGGGTCACGGCGGCGCGGCCCTCGCCGTCCCAGACCACGGCCTGACGCTGTCGGTCGGTCCTGTGGCGGGCAAGGCCGGTGGCGATGCGGATCACGCCGCCAGGTTCGAAGCCGATGCCCCGGATGCCGCGCAAGCGGGGATCGGCAGGGTCCGGCACGCCATGGGCCAGCGCCAGATAGCGGCGCGTCACCGAATGGGCGGCGAATTGCGCGGCCAGCGCGTGATGCGCCCGGTCTGATTTCGCCGCGACCAAGAGGCCGGTGGTGTCCTTGTCGATGCGGTGGACGATGCCGGGACGGCGTTCGCCGCCGATGCCCGAGAGACTGTCGCCGCAATGATGCATCAGCGCATTGGCCAGCGTGCCGGTGGGGCTGCCGGGGGCGGGATGAACCACCATCCCGGCCGGTTTGTTCACCACGATCAGATCGGCATCCTCATGCACCACCTCCAGCGGGATCGGCTCGGGCCGCAGATCGGCGGTTTCCGGGGGGGACAGGCGGATCGCGAAGACCTGACCCGGCAGCACCTTTTCCCTGGGGTTGGTGATCACCATGCCATCCCGGCTGACCGCACCTTCGCCGATCAGCCGCATCAGGCGCGACCGCGACAGTGCGGCTTTTTCTGGCACCGCCGCGGCGAGCGCCTTATCAAGGCGTTCGGGTGTCTCGCCGACAAGCGTGACGCTCAGGCTTTGCGGGGCGGCGGCGCTGGCGTCCTCCTCCTCGTCATCGAAAGGGTCCTGCATGAACGACGCTCCGGCCGGGGAAGGTCTGCCGCCTTCGCTGCGTTTCCTGAAATGGCTGGTCATCCTGCTGACCCTGACCATGATCGGCGGTGTCATAACCGTCGTCGGCCTGCTTGTCACCCGGATGCCGCAGGCCTTCGGCGGCTTGCCCGAGGTGCCCGAGAGCCTTGAGATGCCCGAAGGAGCCAAGGCCCGCGCCGTGACCTTTGCCAATGACATGATTGCCGTCGTTACCGAAGACGGCCGGATCCTGATCTTTACCGCCGAAGGCCGGTTGCGGCAGGAGATTGCGCTGGAGCCGCTGCCCGCCCCTTGACCCGCGCCGGGCGGTTGCGCTGAACTGCAAGGCGAGAAAGGGGCCCGGATGCCGACGGACCATGACAGCGCGCTGCGCGAGCTGGAGCGCCAGCACCGCATCATCCAGCGCGAACTGCCCGAGCGGCTGGTGATGCTGTCTCTGGGGTATGGCCTCTGTCTGGTCTGGGTTTCGCCCTGGCTGATCGTGCCGATCTGGGCAGCCGATGCCGCCCTGGATGTCCTGCTTTCGCGCGATCGCAACTATCGGCACCTTCTGGCAAGCCGCAGCCAATATGGGTTCGCCCTTCTGGGCATGGTGCTGCTGTCGGCCCTGTTCGTCACGGCGGCGGGGCTGGTCTGGCAGGTCGATAATCCCTTTGCCAAGGCCTTTGCCGTCGGAATGGTGATGTCGGGGCTGATGCATCTGACCACGATGCGGTCGATCCACCTGCCCTTTGGCATGGCCGGGCTTGCGGGGGTCGCAATGACGGTCTTGGCCGTCAACACGATCTATTGGCTGGGACGGGGCGACATGGCGGGGTTCGGCCTGTCCACTGCCGCCTGTTTCGGGATGCTGTCCTATGCGCTGACCACGATGCTGACGAATCATCGGCTGCACCGGTCGATGGCGGCAAGCGAAGCCGCAGCCCGTGCGGCCGATCAGGCCAAGACCCGGTTTCTGGCGCAGATGAGCCATGAGCTGCGCACCCCGCTGAATGCGATCATCGGCATGGGCCAGTCCGAACTGGCGCAGGCACGGGACGAAGGCTCCGCTTCCGGCGGCCGGGTGCAGAGGATGCACACGATGACCGAAGCGGCGCGGACGCTGGCGCTGATCCTTGACGATGTGACCGACATGGATGCCATCCTGCGCGGGCGGCTGGGTCTTTATCCGCGCGTGCTGCGGCTGGCGGATGAACTGGCGGCCATCGGCGCGGTCCATCGCGCAAGGGCGCAGCGGCTGGGCATTCCGCTGACCACGGCAGCCGAGGGCGATCTGCCGGACTTCGTGCGGATTGATCCGGTGCGCCTGCGCCAATGTCTTGGCAACCTGCTGGCCAATGCGCTGCGCCATGCGCCGCAGGGGCCGGTCCATGCGGTCTGCCGTTGTCATCTGGATACCTCGGGCACGGGCGGCACGCTGGTGGTGGATGTGCAGGACAATGGGCCCGGCGTGCCCGAGGACCAGCGCGAAGCGATCTTCGAGGCGTTCCACAAGGGGCGCGAGGCGGCACCCGGATCGGGGCTGGGGCTGGCCATCGCGCGGGCACTGGCGCGCAGCATGGGGGGCGATCTGTTCCTGCTGCCGCGCGACCGGGGGGCACATTTCCGGCTGACCCTGCGCTTTGCGATGGCCGAGCCGCCGCAGGCCACCGCAGAGCCGCCCGATCTGACCGGGCGGCTGATCCTTGTGGTCGACGATGTTGCAACCAATCGGCTGGTTGCGGCCAGCTACCTGCGGCCCTTGGGCGCGCGGGTGATCGAGGCCGCGTCGGGCAACGAGGCGCTGGATATCCTTGCCTCGGAATCGCTGGATCTGGTGCTGCTGGACATGAACATGCCGGGGCTGGACGGGTTCGATACGCTGGAACGGGCGCGCGAAATGGGCGGCCGGGCCGCAACGGTGCCGGTGGTGGCGATGACGGCGGATGTGATGCCGGATCAGGTTGCGACCATCCGGCGGGCGGGACTGGACGGCTACCTGCCGAAGCCTCTTCTGCCCGAAGTTCTGGCGGCCGAGCTGTCACGCCTGCTGCCGCCCGGCTAGGGTCCGCGCCCGCCTTGCGTGGTTTTCGCCCCACCCCACAGCGCGGCCAGGATGGCATCCAGACCATCGGTCAGCGCAGCGGGGCCGGGCGACAGGATCAGCGGCGACTTGATTTCGTGAATGCGGCCCTGCCGCACGGCGGGCAGCACGCTCCAACCGGGTCGGCCGGCAATGCGGCCGGGCACCACCTTCTTGCCGCACCACGAGGCCAGGATGACCTCGGGTTCGCGGGCCAGAACCTGATGCGGCAGAAGGATGCGGTTGCGGGCCAGCGGTTCGGCCGCCAAGTCGGGAAAGATGTCCTGCCCGCCCGCGATGGCGATCAGTTCAGACACCCAGCCGATGCCGGAAATCAGCGGATCGTCCCATTCCTCGAACCAGACCCTTGGCCGATGGTCACGCGGCGTGACGGCAACCCCGGCCAGCCGCGTCTCATACTGCTCTGCCAGCGCCTCGGCCTGTTCTGCCGCCCCGGCCAGCGCGCCGACGCGCCGGATCATCCGCAGGATGCCCGCGATGTCGCGTTGGTTGAAGGCATGCACCTCGACCCCGGCGCGGATCAGTTCGGCGGCGATATCGGCCTGAAGATCCGAAAAGCACAGCACCAGATCGGGGCGCAGCGCCAGGATCTTCGGCACATCGGCGCTGGTGAAGGCCCCGACACGCGGCTTTTCGCGGCGCACCTGGGCCGGGCGGACGGCATAGCCGGTGACGCCGACGATGCGATGCTCCTGCCCCAGAAGATACAGCGTTTCGACCGTTTCCTCGGTCAGACAGACGATGCGTTCGGCCCCGCTCATTGCGCCGCCCGCCGGGCGTTTCGCCAGCTGATCCAATCGGCGGCGGCGGCAGAGACGGCCTGCAGTACGGCGGCGCCAACGGCCTCGCCCACGGCGGTATGCAACCCGGCATAGCGCCCCTGCCCCGGCGGGCAGGCGATGGCCATGCAATCGGTGCCGGTGCCGGTGGCGCGGCCGGTGGCCAGTTCCAGGCCCGCCGCCATCACCCCGGCGGTGCGGGCCTGCACGGCGATGGTCAGCGCCTCAAGCTGGGCGGTTTCGGTCAGGGCGGCATCGGTGGCGACAAGGATGTTGATCGTGCCGAAATCGGCGGAATGCCAGGGCAGCCTGTGGCCGACCGATTCCGCATTCGACAGGCCCAGCGTGACGACAGCCTGCGCCGTGACGCCGTCGACCTGCGCCCGCGCCTGCCGCCAGGTGCCGATATCGCGTGAGGTCATCATGCCGACGGCCCCCGGTGCGCGCGCCATCTGCCCGGCGAACCAGTCTTCGGCGGCAAAGCCCGCGGGCAGATCGGCATTCTTCACCTCGCGCCACAGCACGGTATCGGTGCTGCGATAGCCCGCGCCATGCGGGGCATGCGACAGCAGCCGCATCGGCGCGGCAAGCCGGGCGATCAGCCAGGGACGGTCCAGCGTGACGGAGATCACCGCACCACTCCGGTTGGCTGAAAGACCGGGCCGTCCGGCGTGTCGGCGTGAAAGCCGCGGATGCCGAAAACCTCGGCAAGCCGTTGATCCGTCAGCACTTCGGCAGGCGTGCCATCGGCCACTAGCTGCCCCCGGTGCAGCATCAGCAACC
Source organism: Paracoccaceae bacterium (assembly GCA_036745335.1). GTDB lineage: Bacteria > Pseudomonadota > Alphaproteobacteria > Rhodobacterales > Rhodobacteraceae > Pseudogemmobacter. The sequence goes on along the minus strand of DAIOGH010000005.1, from coordinate 86,356 downwards.
GCGAGCAATGGCGGGCGGCAAGGCCAAGGTCGTGGATCGAGGCGACCACGCTCTGCCCTTCGCTGGCAAGGGCGGCAAAGACCTCCATCGTCCGGATCTGCGCTTCGGGATCAAGCCCGGCGACGGGTTCGTCGGCCAGCAACAGCGGGGTTTCCTGCGCCAGCGCGCGGGCGATCAGGACGCGGGCCTGTTCACCGCCGGACAAGGCCGTTGCGATGCGCCCGCGATAGGAGTCGAGTCCCATGCGCGAAAGTGCGCGGGTAACGGCAGCTTCGGCCTTCTCTCCTCCTTCCGCGCAGCCCAGCGCGACCAGGGTTTCCACCGTCACCGGCCAGGCGATCTCGCGCCCCTGCGGCAAAAAGGCGGTGGCACGGGCGCGGGCGGCGGGTGGCAGGGCCGACAGGCTGGAGGTTCCGCTGTGCGGCAGAAGCCCCAGTGCGCCACGCAGCAGGCTGGTCTTGCCGGCCCCGTTCGGGCCGATCAGCCCGACGCATTCGCCCGGCCCGATGGTCAGGGATACCCGGTCCACCACCGGGCATTCCCCCCGCCGCACGGTCAGATTGTCCAGCAAAAGCAATGTCATGCCTCGACCCTCCGCATCCGCCAGATCAGATGCAGGAAGAAGGGCGCGCCGACGATGGCGGTCAAAACGCCCAGCTTCAGATCCTGATCCGGGGCGATCAGCCGGGTGGCGATGTCGGCGGCCAGCAGCATCGCCGCCCCGCCCAGCGCCGCGGCGGGCAAGAGGCGCGAGGGACGCGCGACGACCAGCGGGCGCAGGAGATGCGGCACCACAAGGCCGACGAAGCCCACCGCCCCCGCGACGGCGACCGAGGCCCCGATGGCGGCGGCGGTGCCCAGAATCAGCACCCAGCGCAGGCGCGACAGGTTGACGCCCATGCTTTGCGCCGCATCCTCGCCCAGGGTCAGCGCATCAAGGCCCCGGCCAAGGGTCAGCAGCGCGGCCATGCCGGTCAGGATGAAGGGGGCGGCCAGCCAGACATGGGTCATCGAACGGTCGGCGAGAGAACCCATCATCCAGTAGACGATTTCCATTGCGGCAAAAGGGTTTGGCGACAGGTTCAGCACCAGCGAGGTCAGCGCCGCGGCCAGTGCGGAAATGGCGATCCCGGCCAGGATCAGCGCCAGCGCCCCGCCGCGCGGGCCGGCAAGGGCCAGGATCAGCAGCACCGACACCGCCGCCCCGGCCAGTGCCGACAGCGGCAAGGCAAGGGCGAATGTAGCGGCAAGACCGGTCTGCAAGGCCAGCACCGCGCCCAGGGCGGCGGATGAGGAAACACCGATAAGGCCAGGTTCTGCAAGGGGATTTCTAAGGTATCCCTGCATCGCCGCCCCGGCCAGCCCGAAGGCAGCGCCGGTCAGCAGGCCAAGGAGGGCGCGCGGCAGGCGGATTTCCTGCATCACCTGAACCACGGGACCGCCCTGCCCGGTGAACAGCGCCCGCAGGCTTTCACCCAGCCCCAGACCGGCGGGGCCGATCAGCAGCGAAGCGGCGAACAGCAGGGCGACCGACAGGCCAAGCGGCAGGAAAACCCTGATCATTCAAGCGCCTCGCGCGCAGTCTTCATCTGCGCCATCGCCCGCAGGATATGGGGGGTGCCGCAGACCCAATCGGCACTGGTGGTGGCCGCGATCCCGGCCCGCTGGCGCAGCGCCTGAAGGGCGGGATGGGTCAGCAGATCCTCGGCGCGCGAGGCACCGGGATAGGGGGTGGAGGTGACGACGACCTGCGGCGATGCCATCACCAGCCGCTCCAGCGGCAGGGTGCCGCCCCCGGTCAGGCCCGCGGAGGCCCCTATGTTGTGGAACCCGGTCTTGGCCAACACATCATCTGCGAGGGTCCCCGCCCCGGTGGTATAGCCGTTGGGATAGTAGAGCGCGGCGGAGGCGGTGGGGCCTTCCCAGGTCAAATCCCTGATCCCGCTGCGAAATTCATCCGCCAGCGTCTGGGCCTGTTCCTCTCGCCCCAGGGCGCTGCCGATCTGAAGGATCTGGGCAACGCCTTCGTCCAGCGAATTGACCGGGGGGACCTGCAACACCTCGATCCCAAGATCGCGCAACAGGGTGACGGTGGCCAGCGAGGTGTAGGTGCCCGCCAGCACAAGATCAGGATTCATAAGGAAAATCTGCTCGGCCTGGCCACGGTTCTGCACATAGGCCGCAGCCTCGTCCACCATCGACGACGACAGCGGATCGGAGGCGAGATGGCTGACCGAGATCAACTGGCCCGGCGCGGCCAGCAGCATGGCCAGCTGGTCGGTGCAGAGGTTCATCGACACGACACGGGCGGGGGCATCGGCATCGGCGGGAATGGCGACAACAAGGGCCAGCATGACGGAACCCGCCAGCCGCAACAGGGGCTGCGGCAGGTATGGATTACGTATGGCAAACGTATGGCAAACAGCCATACGTTCCCGAACCGCTGCCATCCTCGTCCCTTTCCTTGCATGGGCCGGAAGAGGCACCCCCCGGCCCCGCCGTTCGATCAGAATTTGGCCTGAAGGCCGACGAAGACCTGCCGGCCCGGCTGGCCATAGTTGCGCACGGTCTGATAGTCCTCGTCAAAGATGTTCTCGACGCGGAAATAGGCCTCGGTCGTATCGTTGAGTCCGTAGGTCACGGCAATGTTCGCCACGGTATAATCGGGCATCGGCGCGGCGACGGCAGGCCAAACGCCGACCAGATTGTCAAGGAAATCCGCCGTATGCTGCACGGTCAGCACGCCCGACAGCCGGTCGGTGATCTGGCCTTCAAGGCCCAGAACCAGATCGTGCCGCGGAACGCGGACAGCCCGCATTTCGGTGGTGCCGGTGTCGGTGAAAGCATCGGTATAGGTATAGCTGCCGAACAGCTCCCACCCGGATGCAATCGCCGCCCGGCCGGTCACTTCGATGCCGCGCGTGGTGGTGGTGCCCGGAATCTGCACATAGCCTGCCCCGGCCCAGTCGATCTTGTCGTCGATGTCGGTGTGGAACAGCGTGGCTTGAAGCGAGCCGCCGTTGCCGAACAGATATTCGGCCCCCAGTTCGAAGTTCTTGCTGTTTTCCGGCGTCAGGTTCGGGTTGCCGCCAAAGCCGTTGTACAACTCATACAGTGACGGCGCGCGGAAGCCGGTCGAGGCGACGGCGCGGATCACCCAGTCTTCGGTCGGCCGCCAGGCCAGCGCGGCGCGGCCCGTGGTCTTGCCGCCGAAGGTGCTGTGATCGTCGTGGCGGATGGCCAGCGACAGATCCAGCGCATCCGAAGGCGCATAGAGCAGTTCGACCAACGCCGAGGTGGTATCGGCCTTGCCGCTGTCGGAATCCGAGGTGAAGCTTTCGCGCGTGTGGTCAAGGCCCCAGGTCAGCGAGACCGGCCCGTCCGGCTGCCATTTGCCCTTGTAGGCCAGTTGGTCACGGTCGCCCGCATAATGCTGCACCCAGCCCAGCGGATAGTAGCGTTCGGTTTCGGTGTGGGCGAACGAGAGTTCATGCGAGGCAGCGCCGGTTTCGGCGGTGACGAAGGCGCGGATGCCGCGCAGCTTGCCCTCTTCGGTCTCGGCATTGTCGGCGGTCTGGCTGTCGAATTCGGCATAGCTGTCGCGCCAGATGCCGTTCAGGCCGACGGTCACGTTGTCGGTGAGGTTATAGGCCCCGTAGAAGGTGAGCGTGGTCGAGCGGAAGGCATCGTCCTCGGTTCCGAAGGCATAGGCCGAGATGCCGTCGGTGATGGTGCGGCTGGCGCTGAACGCCAGTTCGACGCGGTCGGTCTTCATGCCGACGGCGGCGGTGCCAGAATAGGTGGCGTTCGATCCGGCCTCGACGCTGATCTTCGCCTCGGTCCCCTCTTCGGTGGCGCGGAAGGTAGTGATGTCGACGACACCGCCGATGGCTTCGGAGCCGAACAGCGCCGATTGCGAGCCGCGCAGAACCTCGATCCGGCTGATGCCGCCCGACATGGTGGAGCCGAAGTCATAGGCGCATTGGGTGCCCGAGGTATCGGCCACGTCGATGCCGTCGATGCGCACACCGATGTAAGGGCCGGAAAGGCCGCGCAGCCGCAGCGCGGTCGAGGTGCCAAGCCCGCCGTTGCGGGTCATCGACACGCCGGGCAGGCGGGCCAGCAGGGCGGCCACCGATTTGTCACCGTTCTTTTGCAGGTCTTCATCGGTCACGACGCTGACGCTGGTGCCGGTCTCGCTGAGATCCAGCGGCACGGTCGATGCGGTCAGCGTGACGGTGCCCAGAAGCAGCGGATCGTCGTCATTCTCTTGCGCGAGCGCCGGGGTGGCGGCCAGAAGTGCGGTGCTGGCGGCCAGTAGGGCAAGCCTTGACATGCCTTGCATATCGTTTCCTTTCCGGAGGGGCGCGGCGGCCCCCTTGAGTGCGGTTTCCGGGAAAGGTTGCCCCTTCCGCCGGTGGTGAACGTCACCTCTGGCGGAAGCCGCCTGCCCCCGTGCCCCCCGCACGGAAGAAAGGGTGATCACCCTGGCAGGTCTCCTGGCTCGCGGGTCGGGGTGGTGGACGGGCCTTCCCGGTTTCCCAGTGGCATGTTCCGTCCGCACTCGCCGCTTACAGTTGCGGGGGCAGCTGCGGATTTGCACCGCATTCCCTTTTCATCCGGGGTGTGACGCCCGGAACCTAAGGCAGGGGTTTCCTGCGGCCGGGGCGGCCCGGAGTCAAGAGCGGCGATGCGATGGCGGGCATGATGCGGGCTGGGCGTGGCTTTGCGGCGGCAGCGGGGTGGGCAGCTTCGGGCGGGAAAAAGCGAGGCACGGCCTCGCCCCGCCCGCGTGTGACACGTCCACCGGAGGCGATGCGGCGCAAGACAATAGAAGCCAGCCCCCGGCCGGGCCTGATGGGCCCGGCGGCGCGGGTGGAGAGGCTGTGCCGTGGCAAAGGCAATGGCCTTCGCCATGGAGACCTGTTGTCGCAAACCGGATGGACGTGGCGGGCGTCCGGCGGGCAGCATGCGGGAAATCAGGGGGAGAGTCGGATGATCGGGGATCTGGGCGCGCGGGATGCCACCGCGCTGGCGGAACGGGTGGCGGCCGGAGAGGTCTCGGCAACCGAATTGCTGGAGGCGGCGCTGGCGGCGGTCGAGGCGCGCAATCCGGCGATCAATGCCGTGGTGCAGATGCAGGAGGGCGTGGCGCGGCGGGCGATTGCGGCGGGCCTGCCGAAGGGGCCGTTCCGGGGCGTGCCGTTCCTCTTGAAGGATCTGGGGGCCGAGGCGGTGGATTATCCCGGCCACAACGGCAGCCGGCTGTTGCGCGATACGGCCTGGACCAGGGATTCGGCGATCTGGCAACGCATCCGGGCGACCGGCGTGGTCTGTTTCGGCCGCACCACCAGCCCCGAAGGCGGCATCGGGGCGGCGACCGAAGCCGCGGTCTACGGCGGGCCGACACGGAACCCCTGGAATCTGGACCATACCTCGGGCGGGTCGTCCGGCGGTGCGGGGGCGGCGGTGGCAGCGGGGATCGTCGCCATCGCGCATGGGTCGGATGGCGGGGGATCGGTGCGGATACCGGCGTCAAGCTGCGGGCTCTACGGGTTCAAGCCGACGCGGGCGCGGCTGCCGGACGGGCCCTTTGTCGGCGAGGGCTGGGCCGGGATGGCGATCGACGGCTTCCTGACCCGCAGCGTGCGCGACACGGCGGCGATGCTGGATGCCTGCGAAGGCGCGGACCTGGGCGCGCCATACTGGGCGCCACCGCTGGGGCGGGGGCATATGGCGGCGATCTCGCGCCCGCCGGGGGGGCTGCGGGTGGGGATCGTGGACACCACCTTTGCCGGAGAGCCGATTGACCCCGAGGTCGCGCAGGCGGTGCGGGCGGCCGGGCAGCTGCTGGAAAGCCTGGGGCATCGGGTTGAGCCGGTGACGATCAGGGCCGATGTGGCCGGGATGATGCGGGCCTGGACCGATATCGTCGCGGTGGGCACGGCGCTGGGAATCCGCCGCGCGCTGAAGGGCCGCCCGCTGACCGATGATCTGGTCGAGGGCGTCGGGCGCGGCGCTGTGGCGCATGCCGAGGGGCTGCATCCGACCCGCTACCTGGAGGCGGTGGGCGCGATCCATGCCTTTGGCCGCGAGATGGCGGCGGTGTTCGAGCCGGAAACCGGCAGCGGCCCCGACATCCTGTTGTCGGCGACGCTGGCCGAACCGCCCGCAAGGGTGGGGCGTTTTGCGCATGGGACGGAAGATTACCTTGGCTATCGCATGGGAAGCCAAGGAATTTTCGCCTATTCGCCGTTCTGCGCCATCTTCAACGCCTCGGGCCAGCCCGCCGCCAGCCTGCCCCTTGGCTGGTCGCAGGACGGGCTGCCCATCGGCGTGCATCTGGCCGCCGCCTTCGGCCGGGATGAGCAATTGATCGCGCTTTGTGCAGAAATCGAACGTGCCGCACCCTGGGCGGGAAAACGTGCGCCGATGGCGGGTTAATCCGTGCCGGGGGGAAGGAATCGCTTGTCAGGCCGCGCCGGCCCGGCCCAATATGATCAAAATAACACAGACAGGGGGTATTGCGGTGGCCGATGAGGTGACGATCTCTGCCCGCAATGTGGTGAAGGCGTTCGGTCAGGGTGCCACGCAGGTGCGGGCGCTGGACGATGTCTCGGTCGATATCCGGCGGGGCGAGTTCTTCACGCTGCTTGGGCCTTCGGGCTGCGGCAAGACCACGCTTCTGCGGCTGATCGCGGGGTTCGAGATGCCGACAGGCGGCGTGATCGAACTGGACGGGGTGGACATCACCACCCTGCCGCCGAACAAGCGGCCGGTGAACACGGTGTTTCAAAGCTATGCGCTGTTCCCGCATCTGACGGTGGCGCAGAACGTGGCCTTCGGGCTGGAAATGCTGGGCAAGCCGCCGGCCGAGGTGAAGGCCCGGACCGAGGCGATGCTGGCGCTGGTCAAGCTGGAGGCTTTGGCGGGCCGCAAGACGGCGCAGTTGTCGGGCGGTCAGCAGCAGCGGGTGGCGCTGGCCCGCGCGCTGGCCCCGCAGCCCAAGGTGCTGCTGCTGGATGAACCGCTGTCGGCGCTGGACCTGAAGCTGCGCAAGGAAATGCAGATCGAGCTGAAGCGGTTGCAGCTGGAGACCGGGATCACCTTTGTCTTCGTCACCCATGATCAGGAAGAGGCCCTGACCATGTCTGACCGCATCGCGGTGATGTCGGCGGGCAAGATCCAGCAGGTCGGCACGGCGAAGGACATCTATATCCATCCGAAGAACCGCTTTGTCGCCAGCTTCATCGGCGAGACCAACTTCCTGACCGGCACCGCCGAGGATGGCGCGCTGCGGCTGGGCACCGGAGAGCGGATCGAGGTGCCGGGCCTGCGCGCGGCACCGGGCGTCACCACGGTGTCGGTGCGGCCCGAGCAATTGCGGCTGGGCAAGCCCGCCGATGGCGGATTGCAGGCGCTGGTGGCCAATCTGGTCTATTTCGGCACCGACACCCATTGTCACCTGCATCTGGCCGATGGCACCGAACTGGTGGCCCGGCTGCAAAGCCCCGCCACTGGCGAGGCGGGGTTGAGCGAGGGCGACACCGTCGGCCTGCGCTTTGCCGCCGATGCCGTGCAGCGTGTGGAGGACTGAGCATGTCCAGCCCCGCCGAAGAGCGCGAGATCCGGCGATCGGCCCGCAACGGCTGGCTGCTGTCCACCCCGGCGCTGGTGCTGCTGACCTGTGCGGCGGCAGGGCCGCTCTTGATCGTCGTGGTCTATTCCTTCCTGACGGCAGGCACGCATGGCAATGTGGTCTGGGAATTTTCTACCGCGGGCTGGGTCGGCATCCTGTGGTCAAAGGATATCTTCACCGATGAATGGGTGCTGGCGGATGCCCATCTGACGATCTTCTGGCGTTCGGTCAGCCTGTCGATGGCGACCACCGTCTTTACCTTCTTGCTGGGCTTTCCAACCGCCTGGTTCATCGCCACAAGGCCCCCGGCGCAGCGGGCGCTATGGCTGTTCCTGATCACCATTCCGTTCTGGACCAACCTTCTGATCCGCACCTATGCGATCAACGAAGTGCTGCGCAAGGAAGGGCTGGTCAATGCGCTGCTGCTGAAGCTGGGGGTGATCCAGGCCCCGCTGGACATGCTGTACGGCCCCTTCGCGATCTTCATCGGCATGACCTATGTCTATCTGCCGCTGATGGTGCTGCCGCTGTTCGCCGCCATCGACCGTTTCGACATGAAGCTTTTGGAGGCCGGCTATGACCTTTACGCCAGCCGGATGCAGGTCCTGCGCCGGGTGATCCTGCCGATCGTCAAGCCGGGGATCATCGCCGGGTCGATCCTGGTCTTCGTGCCGTCGCTGGGGGCCTATGTCACGCCGCGGGTGCTGGGCGGCGGCAAGCAGATGATGATCGGCAACTTCATCGAATTGCAGTTCCTTGCCGGGAAGAACTGGCCCTTGGGCGCGGCGCTGGCGATGGTGCTGCTGATCATCGTGATGGCGGCGCTTCTGGTCTATGTGCGCTATGCCAACCGGGAGAATGCCCATGGCTGAGCGCAGCTTCCACGTCTCGCGCCTGCCGGGGTTCGCCGCCATCGCGGTGGCGGTCTTCGTGGCGCTTTATGTGCCGATCGCCACGCTGGTGGCCTATTCCTTCAATGCCTCGACCAATGTCGGCGTCTGGGGCGGGTTTTCCTTCGACTGGTATGTCAAGGCCTGGGCGAACGACCAGGTCAAGGATGCCACCATGCGGTCGCTGATCATCGCCAGTTTCGCGGCGCTGATCGCCACCTCTGTCGCCACGATGGCGGCCCTTGGCACCACACGGCGGCGCAAGTTCAAGGGCCAGACCCTGATCTATGTGATGATCAACCAGCCGTTGATGGTGCCGGAAATCGTGACGGCGGTGGCCTTGATGATCCTGTTCGGACTGGTCAAGCAGGCGACCGGCATTCATGGCCTGGGCTATCTGGTGCTGGCCCATGCCGCCTTTTGCGTGCCCTTTGCCTATCTGCCGATCCGGGCGCGGCTGGAGGGCATGGATCTGACGCTGGAGACCGCGGCGGCGGATCTTTACGCGACCCCGTGGCAGACCTTTCGCCGTGTCACCCTGCCCCTTCTGGCGCCGGGGATGGTGGCGGGGGCGATGCTGGCCTTTGTCATCAGCCTGGATGACGTGGTGATCACCGAATTCGTGAAATCGGGTGGGCAGGACACGCTGCCGACCTATATGCTGGGGCAGTTGCGCCGCCAGCTGACACCCGAGATCAACGCGGTGTCCAGCATGTTGCTGGCCGCAACCGTGGTGCTGCTGACCGCGTTCTTCCTGCTGACGCGCAAGAAGGACTGAAAACCAAAAGACTGAACAACAACCGGGAGACCAACAATGAAAAGACTGCTGACTGCAACCGCGCTGCTGCTGGCCACCTCGGGCCTTGCCCAGGCCGAAGGTGTGCTGAACCTCTACAACTGGGGCAATTATTCCAGCCCCGAGCTGATGGAGAAGTTCAAGGCCGAGACCGGCATCACCGTGCAGGTGACGGATTACGACAGCAACGATACCGCGCTGGCCAAGATCGAGGCCGGCGGCCATGGCTTTGACCTGGTGGTGCCCTCGGCCAACTATGTGCCGATCTTCGTGGAAAAGGGCCTGACGGTCGAACTGGACATGTCCAAGCTGCCGAACCACAAGAACATCGCCCCGGAATGGATGGATGTCGAATGGGACAAGGGCCGCAAGTATTCGCTGCCCTGGCAATGGGGCACCACCGGCGTGGTGGTGAATACCTCGGTCTACAAGGGCGACATCAACACCAGCGCGATCTGGCTGGACCCGCCGGATGAGCTGAAGGGCAAGGTCAACGTGGTGCCCGAGATGATCGACGTCATCTCGCTGGCGACCTTCTACTATGGCGGCGAAGCCTGTTCGGAAGATCTGGAAGTGCTGAAGAAGGTTCGTGACGGCCTGATCGCGGCCAAGCCGAACTGGATCGCCATGGATTACGGCGCCACCGAGAAGATGGGCAACAACGACTGGGCGGCATCGGTGAACTGGAACGGATCGTCGATGCGGGCGCGGCTGGTCAACCCGGATGTCGCCTATGGCTATCCCAAGGAAGGCTATGTGCTGTGGATGGACAGCATCATGCTGTTGAAGGATGCGCAGAACGCCGAGAATGCCTATAAATTCATGGACTTCATCATGAAGCCCGAGAATGCGGCGCTGATCTCGAACTTTGCCCGCTATGCCAACGGCATCACCGGTTCCGAAGAATTCATGGATCCGCAGATGGCCACCGCGCCCGAGTTGCTGATCCCCGAAGAATTCAAGGCGGCCGGGCATTTCCTGCCCACCTGCAACGAGAAGTCGCGTGAATACATGACCGCGATCTGGACCGAGTTGCAGAAATGATCCGCTGAGCGGAATGCAGTGCCGGGGCCATGACGGCCCCGGCATTTCCATTGGCCGACGGGCGGGGGCGCTTCGCCCCCCGCACCCCCCGAGGGTATTTTTGCAAAGATGATGACGGCGGAGCTTCTGGATCTTTCGGCGACGGAACTGTCGGGGCTGATCCATGCCCGGCAGGTGGCCCCTTCGGAGGTGATGGCGGCCTGGCTGGACCGGGTGGCAGAGGTCAATCCGGGGCTGAACGCCATCGTGTCGCTGCGCGACCCCGATCTGTTGATGGCCGAGGCACGGGCGCTGGACGATGCGCAGCCCGCGGGCTGGCTGCACGGGATTCCGCTGGCGGTGAAGGATCTGCTGGCGACGAAAGGGCTGCGGACGACCTGGGGATCTGCGGTCTTTGCCGATCATGTGCCCGAAGCGGATGATTTTCTGGTGGCCCGGATGCGGGCGGCGGGGGCGGTGATCGCGGCCAAGACCAATGTGCCGGAATGGGGACAGGGGTCGCATTCGTTCAACCCGGTCTTCGGGGTGACGCGCAATCCCTATGATCCTGGGCGGTCTGCGGGCGGGTCTTCGGGTGGGGCGGCGGCGGCGCTGGCGGCGCGGATGGCCTGGGTGGCGGATGGCAGCGACATGATGGGCAGCTTGCGCAACCCGGCGGGGTTCTGCAACGTCTATGGCTTTCGCCCGACCTGGGGGCTGGTGCCCGGCGATGCGGCGGGCGACACCCATCTGGCGACGCTGGCGACCGAGGGGCCGATGGCGCGCACGGTCGAGGATGTGGCACGGTTCCTGCTGGTGCAGGCCGGCGAGAACCCCGAAGTGCCGTTTCCGCGCGCGGTGCCCGATGTGCTGTCGGGGCTGGATCGTGGCGTGACGGGGCTGCGGATCGGCTGGCTGGCCGATTGGGGCGGGGCCTATCCGATCGAGCCGGGCATTCTGGAGGCCTGCGAATCCGGGCTGGCGGTGTTGCAGGATCTGGGTGCGGTGGTCGAGCATCTGGCCCCGCCCTTCCCCGCCGAGGAGCTGTGGTCGTCCTGGATCACGCTGCGGGCGATGCTGAATGCCGGGGGCAAGCGGGCACTGGCCGAGGATCCGGCGAAACGCGCGCTGACCAAGCCCGAGACGATCTGGGAGATCGAGCAGGGGTTGGGCCTGTCGGCGCAGGCGGTCCATGCGGCCAGCGAGATTCGCAGCCGCTGGTATGCCGAAGCGGCGCGGATGTTCGCGCGGTTCGATGCCGTGGTGCTGCCGACCGCGCAGGTCTGGCCCTTCCCGGCCGGTTGGCGCTGGCCGCAGGAGGTGGCCGGGCGGAAGATGGACACCTATCATCGCTGGATGGAGGTGGTGGTGCCCGCCAGCCTGATCGGCCTGCCGGCGCTGTCGGTGCCGGTGGGGTTCGGCCCGCAGGGCCTGCCGTCGGGGATGCAGATCATCGGCCGGTCGGGCGATGATGCCGGGGTGCTGGCGGTGGGGCAGGCTTACCACCGCGCGACGGAATGGCCGCAGAAGCGGCCGCCTCTGGTGGCCGGGGCGGTTTCGCGCTAGCCATGGCCCGAAAGGGGGCGTCATGCGGGTTCTGGTGATCGGGTCCGGGTCGATCGGGCGGCGACATTCCGACAATCTGGCCACACTGGGGGCCGACGTGACCACCTTGTCCTGGCGCGCGGCGGGGCTGGCCGGGGCTTTGGCCGCGATGGACGCCACAGAGGCGGTGGTGGTTGCGACGGCCACCGATGTTCGCCTGCCGCTGATCGAGGCGGCGGCGGCACGCGGCCTGCCGATATACGTCGAAAAGCCGCTGGCTTTTGCCCCCGGCGAGGTGGAGGCGATTGCGGCCGCGGCCGCCCCGGTCGCCGGGCGGTCGCTGCTGGGCTATATGATGCGCTATCATCCGGCGCTGCGGGCGCTGGCGGCGATGGACCTTTCCGACGTGTTCCAGTTCGCGCTGACCATCGGCCATGATGTGACGCAATGGCGGGCCGACTGGCGGTTTTCCGACAGCTATGCCGCGCGGGCGGCGGGCGGCGGGGTGCTGCTGGATCTGTGTCACGAACTGGACATGGCCTTGTGCCTGTTCCCTGGGCTGGAGGTGACGCGGGTCGAATGCCTTGGCCATCCCGCCTTTCCGGGGGTGGATTTCGCCAGCCGGATTTCCCTGCGGCGGGGCGGGCTGGTGGGCGATGTCGCAATGGATTACCTGACGCCGGGCCTGCACCGGCGCGCCCATCTGCGCGGGACCGAACGGATGGCGGATTTCGACTTCGCCGCGCAGACCTACCGGGTGACGGAGGAGGCGGGCCCGCAAATGCTGGACCTGCCGCTGGAGCGCAATGCGATGTTCCTGGACGCCGCACAGGATTTCCTGGCGCTGGCCTTCGGCGGGCCGGTCTCGGGCAACCCGCTGATGCCACGGCTGGACCTGTGTCTGGGATCGGCGCGGCTGGTGGCGCGGGCCTGGGCGGCGCGGGAATTTGTCGGCGAGATTGCGAAGGAGATCCCATGATGAGGTTTGATCGGTGATTTTGGGCCATATCGGCGCGCGCAAGGGCAGCAAGGGCGTGCCGCGCAAGAATTTCCGCGAAATCTGCGGCAAGCCGTTGATCGACTGGTCGCTGGACCAGTTGTTCGCACACCCGCAGGTGGATGCGGTCGTCGTCAGCACCGATGACGAAGAGATCTATGATCACGCGGTGGCGAAGGGCGCGCTGAAGATCGGGTTGCGGCCGACGCATCTGGCCACCGATACGGCGGGGAAATGGGGCGTCTGGCAGCATGCGCTGGAGGCGTCCGAGGCGCTGACGGGGCCGGTTTCGGCGTTCCTCGATCTGGACTGCACCTCGCCGCTGCGGCGGCCCGAGGATATTTCGGGCGCCTTGGCGCTTTACAATATCGAACATCCCGACATGGTGATGAGCTGTTGTGAGGCCCGGAAGAATCCATATTTCAACCTTGTGGAGCCGGATGCCACGGGTGCGTTGCATGTGTCGAAACCGCTGCCCGGCGGTGTGGTGGCGCGTCAGCAGGCGCCCGTGGTCTATGAGCATGCCGCCAGCACCTATGTGGTGTCGCCCGCCTATCTGAAGCGGTCGAAGGGGCTGTGGGAGGGCCGCGTGATCCCCTTCCTGATGCCGCCCGAGCGTTGCGTCGACATCGACAGCCCCTTCGACTTCCGCCTTGTCGAATTCCTTCTGACCGAAGCCCTGAAAGGCCCCGCGACATGACCGATCAGCTGAAAGGCCGCACCGTTTTCATCACCGGATCGGGGGGGGTGCTGGGGTCGACCTATGTCCGCCGGATGCTGGCCGAAGGGGCGCGGGTGATCGCCTCGGACCTGCCGGGGCACCGGGCGGATGGGCTGGTCGAGGCGCATGGAAAGAACGCGAACTTCCGCTTCTATCCGCTTGATGTGGCGAATGAAGATGAAGTCACCGGCATCTTTGCCCGCATCCTGAAGGACGGGTGGGAGCCGAACGTGGTGCTGAACAATGCCGCCATCACGGGCGAGCTGCTGATGGGCGCCGGCAAAGGCTTTCCCGACTTCTGCGACCTTGAGGTCAGCGATTGGGAAAAGACCATGCGCACCAACCTGACCGGTCCCTTCATGGTCGCCCGGCAGATGGACCGCGACATCGTGGGCAAATGGCCCTGCACGCTGATCAACGTGGCCAGCATGTATGCGCTGAACGGGGCGCATCACCGGATTTACGAAGGGATGCCGTTCAAGAATTTCTCGGCCTATGGCGTGTCGAAAGCGGGCATCCACGGGCTGACGGTCTGGCTGGCCGGCTATTGGGCGAAACGCGGGGCGACGGTGAACACCATCGCGCCGGGGGCGGTGTTCAACAACCATTCCGAGGAGTTCCAGCGCCGGGTGGGCGAGCTGATCATGCTGGACCGGATGGCGAAACCGGACGAGATCGCCGATGCGATGCTGTTCCTGGCCTCAAGCGCCGCGGGCTATATGACCGGGCAGCTTCTGAACGTGGATGGCGGCTTCAGCGGCTGGTAAGCAAGTTCCGTCGAAGGAATTTGCAGTTTTCTTCAGGGAAAACGGCCTAGCACAGCAAGGGCGCAATCGCCTGCATCGTGCGGGCGGTGGCGCCGGAATGGTCGTCCAGAAAGGCGCCGATCGCCTTGGGCGCCGGTCCGGGCCAACCCTCGGGGGTCAGGGCGCGGGTCAGATCCTGCGCGGACAGCGCGTGGAAACAGACCCCCGCCGCAATCGCCTCGGCAGCCGGATATTCGATGGTGTGGATGGCCGGCCCGACGATGACGGGTTTGCCCAAGGCCAGCGGCTCGATGATGTTATGGGCACCCTGCGGGGTGAAGCCGCCGCCAGTGACCACGCGGTCGGCCAAGGCGAGGTAGAAATACATCTCGCCCAGCGAATCCCCCAGAAGGATGTCGGTGCGCGGCAGCGGGCCGGGGTGCAGATTTTCGTCGAAAATCTGTGATCTGCGGGCCGCGGTCAACCCGCGCGCGGCGATCAGACGGGCGGTCTCGACAAAGCGTTCGGGCTTGCGCGGCACATAGATGACGAAGGGCGGGTTCGGGCCGCGCAGCGCGGTTTCGATGGCGGAAAGGTAGATGTCATCCTCGCCCTCGACCACCGAGGCGAAGGTGATCACCGGGCGGGTCTGCGCCAGCCGGGGGCGGATGGCGGCGGCTTCGATCAGACGCGGCGGGATCGGCTGGTCGAAACGCAATTCCCCGGTGACATGGATGTTCGGCACCCCCACGGCGGCAAAGCGCGCGGCCTGCATGTCGGATTTCACCAGCGCCCCGGCAAAGCCGCGCATGACGGCGGGGCGCAGCGGCAGCCGGGCATCGCGGGCCACCGATTTCGACGGGTAGCCCGCGTTGCACATGTAAAGCGGCACCCCGGCGGCACGGGCGGCAAAGACCATGCGCGGCCAGATCTCCACCTCCATCACCAGGCCCAGTTTCGGGCGGAAGGCGCGGAAGAAGCCCTTGTAGCACCACGACAATTCGAAGGGCACCCAGACGGCGCGCAGGCGGCCAGCGGCGATTTCGGGCGCAAAGGCACGGTCCGCCTCGCGCCGGCCGGCGGGGGTGAAATGGCTGGTGACGACGCTTTCGCCCCGGTCCAGCAGCGCACGGATCAGCGGCACGGCCGAGCGCATCTCGCCAAGGCTGACCGCATGGACCCAGACGGCCCCCGGCAGGGGCTGCCGATGGCGGCCAAAGCGTTCGGCGATGTGGCGGGCGTAAAGCGGGTCCTTGCGGGCGCGGCGGCGCAGGTAGAGCAGCACCACCGGCAGCGCCAGCGTCCAAAGCAGCGACCAGAGGGCAAGGAACAGCCTCATGCCATCAGGCCGATCAGATCGGCGGCCAGCGGGGAAAGGCTGTCCTTGGCCGCCTGCGACAGGGCAAGGGCGCGGGCGGCCATGGCGGCGTGGTCCTGCATCAGGGCAGAGCCAAGGGTTTGGGGCGTGACGGCACAGGCGGCCCCTGCCCCGTCCAGCGCGGCGAAATCGGCGGCGAAATTGGCGATGCGGGGGCCGTGCAGGATGGCACAGCCCAAAGCGGCGGGCTCCCAAGGGTTGTGGCCTTCGGTCGGGCCGAAGGTGCCGCCGATCAGGGCCAGGGGGGCAAGGCGATACCAGAGGCCGAGATCGCCGAAGGCGTCGACGATATGGACCTGGGTGGCGGGGGCCGGATGGGGAGACCGCGATTTCCGCGCCACCGTCAGGCCCAGCGCCACGGTCGCATCGGAAATCGCCGGGGCGCGGTTGGGGTCGCGGGGCGCGATGACCAGAAGTGCTGCGGGATCTTCGGCAAGCCTGTTGCGGTGGGCGTCCAGGGCCGGGGCCTCATCCTCGGGGTGCGAAGAGGCGAGGAGCCAGAGGCTGCGGCCGCGCAGCGCCTGTTGCAGCGCCGCCATCTCGCCGGGATCGGCGGCCAGCGGCGGGGCGGCGGCCTTCAGCGATCCGCTGACGCGGGGGGCGGGGGCACCGAGGGCGGCCAGATGCCGCGCCGTGGCCGCATCCTGCGCGGCGACAAGGCGGAAGCGGGCGAAAAGATCGGCATAAAGCCCGCGGGCACGGGCACGGCGGGCGAAGGCATCGGCGTTCATCCGGGCATTGACCAGCGCCAGCGGCACCCCGGCCCCGTCGGCCGCCGCAACAGCGCCGGGCCACAGATCCTGTTCGGCCCAGACCGACAGGTCCGGCCGCCAATGCGCAAGGAAGCGGTCAAGAAAGCGCGGGGCGTCCAGCGGCAGGAACTGATGCTGCGTGCGGGGCGGCAAGTTGGCGGCCATCACCTGTGCCGAGGACCGGGCGGTCGAGGTGACAAGGAAGTTGAGATCGGGATCCTGCGCGGCCAGCGCGGCGATCAGGCCGCGCAGGGCCAGCACCTCGCCCAGGCCGACGGCATGCAGCCAGATCAACCGGCCTTCGGGGCGGGCGGCGCTGGCCTCTCCCAGCTTTTCACGCCATCGGGCGGGGTCTTCGCGGCCGGCGGCCAGCCTGCGGCGCAGGACCGGTGCCGCAACCAGAGGCAGCGCGTGGGTGGCAAGGCGGTAGAGGCCAAGCTGCCAGCCCATCAGGCGGGGTCCTGAAAGGCCTTTTGCAGCGGCCTTTCCCAGAACGACGGATCGGCCAGCACCTGCACGAAGCGTCCCGCCGCGCCCCCCTGACCAAAGCCCGCATCCGGCGCATGGCGCTGGCCCCAGTCGCGGGCCAGGAAGGCGGCGATTGCCCCGGTATCCGCCGCCTCGCAGGCGGTGACGGAGGCCGCGTCAGAGCGGTTGGACTGCCTTGTGCCGATGTCCAGCGACGGCAGGCCGAGGAAGGGCGCCTCGCGCACACCGGCCGATGAATTGCCGACCATGCAGGCGGCGTTCTTCATCAGTTCGGAAAAATGCGCAAAGCGCATCGAGGGCAGCACGCGGAAGCGGTCTTTCGGCAGCCGGTCCAGCACGGAGAAGATGGCGTCCGAGCCCGGATCGTTGTTCGGCGCGATCACCACGAAATTCCGCCCCGAGGCCGCCAGCGCGCCGAACAGCGCCTTCGCCTGCGCGCCCATGCTGTCCTGCTCGCTGGTCACGGGGTGAAAGGTGGCGATGCCGTAGTCGGCAAAGGGAATGGCATAGCGGCTGCGCACCTCGTCCAGCGTCACGCCCGAGGGGCGGGCGTGAAAATCCAGTTCCGGCGAGCCGATGACATGGATGTTCTCCTCCGGTTCCCCCAGCGCCTTGACCCGGCGGGCGGCGGCGTCGGAGGAGACGAAATGATGCGTGCAAAGCTTGGTGTTGCAGTGGCGGAACACCTCGTCGATGGTGCCCGAAACCTCGCCGCCCTCGACATGGGCCGAGCGGACATAGTTCATCGCGGTGACAAGGGCACCCGCCAGCGCCTCGACCCGGTCGCCGTGGATCACCACCAGATCGGGGCGGTGTTCGGCCAGATAGTCGGAGAATCCGGTGACGGTTTTCGCCAGCACCGCATCCTGCGGATCGCCGGGGCGCTGGTTCACGAAATCATGCACGGCGACGCCGGGCATGCGGGCAACCTCGTGCTTGGTCAATCCGTAGCGGTCCAGCATGTGCATGCCGGTGACGAAAAAGCCGACCCGATGCCCCGCATCGCGCGCGGCGGCGGCAAGCGGTTCCAGCTTGCCAAAATCGGCGCGGGTGCCGGTGAGGAAGAGGATCGAACGGGTCATCCGCCTGACCTAAGCCGATCCGGCCGGAAAGTCACGGGGGGCCGGAAAGTCACGGGGGGCCGGATCATGGGGGGCTGCCCGCAAGGGCGGCGCGGACCGCCGTTGCGATATCCGGGGCGATCAGCGCCACCCCTTCCTGCGAGAGATGGTTGGTGTCGAAGAAATAGGCGATGCCATCGGCGAACAGGCGGCAGCTGCCGTCCGAGCAGAAATGTCCCGACAGGTCGATCCGGTGGATGCGCGGGCCGACCGGGGCCGCATCCAGAACGGCACGGGAATTGGCGGTCTGGTCGCGGAAGGCGGCTTCGGGATAGGAGACCACCGCAGGCACGACGCCTTCCTTCCAGATTTTCCGCGCCACATATTGCGGCAGGTCGCGGGCGGCGATGGGAAGGGGATAGACGATCACCACCTCTTTCCCAGCATCCGCCAGATCCTGCACCAGACCGGCGAACTGCCGTTGCAGAAACGCCTGCCGGTCGGCTTCGGGGATGGAGCCGTCATCGCCCACCGGCACGCCCCATTGCACATCGGGCAGGACATAGCCGTCGCGGGTGTCGAAATCGTCGCGTTCGACATAATTGGCCCAATAGGCGTAAAGGACGACCAGCTTGACCTCGTCCTGCGCCAGCAGCCAGTCGCGGATGGCGGCGTTGAACTCGGCGCAGCCTTCGGCATCCACCACGGCCGCACGGGTCATCTGGTCGATGTTCATCATGCCGGGGATCGGCGGACAGCCGCCCACCGAGAATTCGCGCACCGGCAGATCAGGCAGCGCGGCGGCAATGCCGTGGGCGGCGGCGGCAACATGGCTGTCGCCCCAGACCGCGATCTGCGGGCCGGGCGCATCGGGGTTGTGCAGGCAGGACTCGCCGGGGCTCCAGCCCTGCACGTCGTCGCGGCCGAACCGGCATTTGTCCAGCGTCGGCGACCGGCTTTCGCGGAACTTCAGCACGGCCTGCGCCTCGGGCGGCAGGCGCGACGGATAGCCCTTGGTCACATGGCCGGTGATGGCAAAGGCCATCAGCCCCGCAACGGCCCCCGCCAGCATCCAGCGGCGCGGCCGGGGCAACGGGCCATGGCGGCGGAACGGCTGTTCGACGAGCGCCCAGCTGAGGCCCGCCAGCGCCAGCGTCAACAGGATCACCCCCGCCTTGGCGGCAGGGCTTTCCGGCGGCCAGTCTGCCAGCGTCAGAAGCGTGATCAGCGGATGGTGGATCAGATAGGCCGAATAGGACACCAGCCCCACGGCGCGGAACGGCGGGCTGGCCAGCAGCATCCGCGCCGGGCCGGCCGCGCCACCGAACAGCACCAGAAGCGTGGCCCCCGCCACCGGGATCAGCGTTGTCGCCCCCGGCCAGCCCCGGACAGCAGGCAGGATCGTCACCCCGGCGACCACCAGCGCCAGACCAAGGGTCGCCAGCGCCGCAGCCACCGCAGGGGGCAGACGCCCGGCCCGGTGCAGCGCAGCGGCGGCCAGCACACCGGCCATCATCTCCCACAGCCGGGTGTGCAGCATGTAGAAGGCAATCGTAGGACGCTCGGCCGATGTGGCCAAGGCAAGGACCAGGCTGGCCAGCCCCACCACCGCCAGAACCGGCAGCACCGCCCGCCGCCCGAACCGCACCGCCAGCGCCACCAGCGGCGGGAACAGGATGTAGAACTGCTCCTCGACCCCCAGGCTCCAGGTGTGCAGCAGCGGGTCCAGATCGGAATTCGGGTTGAAATAGTCGATCCGGCTGTAGAACCACAGGTTCGATACGAACAGCAGCGTGGCAAAGACCGCGCCGCCGAAATAGCGCAGCTCATGCGGGGTCATCACCATCCAGGCGAAGGGGATCGTCACAAGGATGGTGGCGCAAAGCGCGGGCAGGATGCGGCGCACCCGGCGACCATAGAAGGCGCGGTAGGTGAAGGTTCCCGCGGCGCGTTCGCGCAGAACGATGCCACCGATCAGGAAACCCGAGATGACGAAGAACACATCCACCCCGGCATAGCCGGAGCCCGCGCCCGGCAGGCCAAGGTGATAGGCGATCACCGACAGCACCGCGATGGCGCGCAGCCCGTCGATGTCGGGGCGATATGGCCCCCCGCGCGCGCCTGTCTGCATCATCCACCCGCAGCCCCTGTTCGCGCCCGTGATACCGGCTTGGCGCGGGGCGGACAAGAGAGGCGCAGGGCGCTTGACTTCATGCGGTGCCGGTGGAATGCCTGCCTGACAGGCAGGGCGAGAGGAAACGATGCTGCGGGCAATGGCTTCCCGAGGGGTCAGGGCGATCCTGACATTGCTGTTCGGAGCCGGGCTGATCCAGCACGCGATCCTGCGGTTCGAACTGTCCACCCGGCTCTTGGGGTTTTCGCTGTCACCCGTGACGACGGCGCTGACCCTGACGGCGCTGGCCTGTGCCGTGTTGGCGCTGGTGCTGCCGTTGCGGTGGCGCGCGCCGGACCGCTGGTCGCGGCTGGCGGGCTGGCTGGGGAGTATCGCCCTGCTGCTGATCGTGCCCTTCAGCTTCATCGCCGAGAATTTCGGCTATGTCGATTTCGAGACGGTGCTGATCTCGATCGCCGACAACAACACGGCCGATATTGCCGATGTGGCCTTCAAGGATTTTTCCGGCCCGCTGATCGAGGCCACGCTGACCACGCTGCTGCTGGCGGGATCGGCCTGGTATCTGTTGCGGCGGATGCCGGGCTTTGTTCCGGTGCTGCTGGCGATTTCGATCTTTGCCATCGGGGCCAGCCATCCGGTCGGCTATCTGTGGCGGCAGGTCTTTCCCGATCCGGCACTGGCCATGGTGGGCGCTGCCGATCTGGTCGCACCGCAGGTCACGGCAGTCCCGCCGCAAAAGCCCAATCTTGTGATCATCTATCTGGAATCGCTGGAGCGCAGCTATCGCGACATTCCGGCCTCGGCCGATGCGTTCTCGGCCTTTGCGGCCTGGGAAGACCGCGGCTTTGCGGCCGTCAACGTGGGCCAGGTCAAGGGCACGCATTTCAGTGCGGCCGGCCTTGTCGCCTCGCAATGCGGCATACCCTTGCTGCCGCGCGGACTGACCGACCCCAAGCTGATCCAGTCGGCCGAGGATGTGGCCGCGCATGACATCGCCGAATTCCTGCCCGGCGTGGATTGTCTGGGCGACGTGCTGTCGGCCCAGGGTTATGAGGGGGCCTATGTCAACGGATCGAATGCCGAGATTTTTGCCATTGCCGATTTCCTGAAGGGCCATGGCGTTGCCACCGTGCGCGGCCTGAAAAACGAACCGGACTATGCCAATCTTCCCGGCAGCAACACCTGGGGCGTGCCCGATACCGCGCTGTTCCAGGTTGCCGGGGAAGAGATGGACCGGCTGAGCGCGGGCGACAAGCCGTTCTTCCTGATGGTCTTCACCGCCTCGACCCATGGGCCGGGCGGCTATCTGGATCCGGGATGCAGCTACGATCCGCCGATCAAGCCACGCAATGCCGACAGCCAGATGCCGGCGGCGATCCATTGCACCGGGGCGCTGGTTCAGGGGTTCCTGGACAACTTGCAGCGGCGCGGACTGGCGGAAAACACCGTGGTTGCGCTGATGAGCGACCATCTGGCAATGCCGAACACGATGGTGAAAGAGCTGAAAGGCATCGGCGATGCCCGCCGCAACTATTTCGTCATCCTGAACAGCCCGCGCGGAACCGATGGAACCAAGACCGACCGGGCGGCGACCATGATCGACATCTTCCCGACCCTGATTGAATCGCTTGGCTTCACCCTGAAGGACGGCGCAGGCAATCTTGGCCGGTCGCTCATGTCCGATACGCCGACCCTTGCCGAAAAACTGGGCTTCGACATCGTGGACCGCGCGCTGTTCGGCAATCAGGAGATCCGCCGCAGCGTCTGGACCCCGCGTTAGGGCGGCTTGCAGATAGCGGCGGGCGGACCAGGGGTCGGCGGCCCCGAACTTTCTTCGACGGAAACACAGGACTGTGACGTTCACGGATCATACATCCATGCGTCGGCCCAGCCGTGCAACCGTCCGGGAACCGATGATCTATCTTGCGTCGCAGAACCTGCTGTTCGTCAAGCCGCACAAGACGGCATCCACCAGCGTCGAGATCGCCCTGTCCTGTGCCGCCCGCGATCCGCGCGACATCATCACCCCGCTGATCCCCGAAGATGAGCTGCTGCGCTGCCGCACCGGCGGCCACATGCCGCGCAACTGGGCCTGGGTGGCCCTGACCGAAGGATATTACCTGCGCAACCTGCCCGGTTCGGCACCACCGGCCGTATTCCGCCACGGCTGCTGCCGGGCGGGCGCGGCAAGCTCTATTCCAAGCTGTCGGCGCGGTATTACAACCATATCACGCCGCGGATGATCCGGGCGCGCGGCGGGACCGACATGCTGGCCCGCGCCTTTGTGGTGTCGATGGTGCGGCATCCTTATGAACAGGCCGTAAGCTGGGCCTGGCATCAGAAAAAGCTGCGTTGGCCGGATAAATCGCTGACCGAGATCGTGGATCTGGGCCTTGCACTGCCATCGTCCAACCTGCCCTATCTCTTCGATGACCGGGAACCGGATTTCGTGATCCGCTACGAAGAGATGACGCGGGACCTTGGCCGTCTGTCGGACCGCGCCGGGATCGACCTGAATGCCTGCCTGCCGCTGGCCAAGTCCGGGCACCGGCCAGACCGCGTTCCGGCGCGGGAATTGCTGACAACCGGGCAGAAAGAGCGTCTCTATCGCAAGGAAGCCCCGGTCTTCGACCGGTTCGGCTATGCGCGCTAGCCGGTCGGAAGGTCGCGGGAATAGCCGAACAGATCGAAATCACGGGCGTAAAGGCTGCGCACCCTGTCGGCGGTGGCCGGGTCGTAATAGCTGACCAGCGGCCGCTTGTCCGATTTGGCCTGGGTGCGGTTGACGTAACGCAGTTCCACCCCCGGCAGGCCAAGATCCGCCATCAGGCCCGGCCAGCTTTCGGACAGGGCTTCAAAGCGGATAACGCGATCGACCAGCAGGGCCCCTGCCCTGTCGATCAGCCAATGCGCCTGATCCGGCAGCACCGAAAAGGACGGCACGAACATACCGCGCGCCGTGGTGCGCCAGTCCAGATAATCGGCAAAGCTCATGGCCGCGAATTCCGCCGCCTTCTTCGCGTTGCGGAATTCCTTCAGATATTCGTAATGCGACACCGCATGGTCAAACGGGTTGCGCACCACCGAAAAGCGGAAGAACCCGTTGAACACCTCGGGGCCGAGCTTGGCCCGCATGTCGGCGGCGGTTTCGTGCTTGCGGAAATAGGCGCGGTCCGGCGCCTCGCGCACAGGCAGCCAGCGCAAGGCCCGGCGGAACGGCGTGCGGGTGCCGGTCACGGCAAAGGGCTCCAGCGCCGCCGTCATCGCGGTCCCGGCCGTCTTCGGCACATGGACGAAGATGAACCGGTGCGAGGTGGACAGGATCACCGGGCCGCCCCTATGCCAGATCAGCCCATGTCAGCTGGGTGTTGCGCGTCACCGCACGGGTCAGCCGCTTGCCCAGCACCTTGTCGAAATCATAGGCGGCGATTTCTCCCGATCCCGGCCGCCGCGCCCAGATGTCCGCCTCGGTGATCACATGGCCCGCGGGCAGGTCGGCGTCGGCCACGACCGAGCCGCGGGCAAAGCGATAGACATCTTCTTCCGGCGCGCTGCGCTGTTTGGGGTTGTTGGCGGCGATCCAGATTTCCTTTGACCGGTCGACCAGCAGCCGCAGTTCTGCCGGGTCCATCGAATTGATGATGTCCGGCCCCTTGCGATAGCGGGTATCGGTGTAGTGCCGCTCCAGGATGCAGGCGCCCAGCGCCACCGAGGCCAGCGCCATCTCGGGGCCGATGGAGTGGTCGGAAAAGCCGACAACGGCGCGGGGGAAGGCGTCCTTCAGATCGGTCACGCCGCGCAGGGAAACAATCTCGGCCGGGCTGGGATAAAGGTTGGTGCATTCCAGCAGCGCATAGGGCACGCCGGCCGCATCCAGGATGTCGACGCTGGCGCGGATGGTGTCGATGGTCTGCATACCGGTCGACAGGATCACCGGCTTGCCCTTGCGGGCGATGTGGCGGATCAGCGGCAGGTTGTCGGCCTCGCCCGAACCGATCTTGTAGGCGGGCACGTCCAGACCTTCGAGATAGTCGGCAGCGGCACGGGAAAACGGCGTGGAAATCCAGATCATCCCGAGGGATTCGGTATAGCGTTTCAGCTCGGCCTCTTCGTCCAGCGTCAGCGCGCAACGCTCCATCACATGCCAGATCGACACATCGGCATTGGGCGGAAAGATCGACTTCGCCTCATCCGTCATCTCGTCTTCAAGGATATGGGTCTGGTGCTTGACCATCTCGCAACCCGCGCCGGCGGCAAGACGCACCATCTCTTTCGCCACGGCCAGATCGCCGCCGTGGTTGATGCCGATCTCGGCAATGACCAGCGGCGGATGGGCGGGGCCGATCTTGCGGCCGGCGATGGTGATTTCATTCGGCATCTGTGCGCTCCCTTGGCAGCCCGTGGTGGCGCGGGGCGGGGCGGATGTCAAGAAAACGGGTAATGTGCCAGCGCGTCATAGCGCGGGCCTTTCGGGCCAAGGTGGCTTTGCCACAGCACCATGCCGCGCACCTGCCACGGCCCGGCGGCAAAGGGCGTCTCGGCCACGGCGCGTTCCAGGCTGGCGGCCAGCGGCGGCGGGGGCGGCGGAAAGCGGCCAAGGGTGACATGCGGCATGAATTTGCGATGCTCGGGTGCCAGACCGGCCAGCCGGACCGCCTGTTCCGTCTTTGCCTGCAACCGCATCAGCGGATCAGAGGCGGCGACCCCGGCCCAGGCCATCTTGGGCCGGTCGCCCCCGAAAAGGCCAAGCCCCTGAAGCGACAAGGGAAACGGTGCAACCTTCAGCGCGGCAAGACGGTCGTGCGCGGCCTCCAGATCGCTGTCGCGCACCTCGCCCAGAAACAGCAGCGTCAGGTGGAACAGTGCCGGGTCCACCCGCCGCGGCAAGGGCAGCAGGAATTGCTGCACCGCCAGCGCGCTGCGGATGTCGTCGGGCAGGTCAAGACCAAGGAAGGCGCGGATCATCAAGGGCAGGCCGGGGCTGACAGTCGGGATCGCCGATCTTACCGGCGCTGTGCGGGACGCGTCCAGCAGGGTTTCGCCTGCCCCATTTGTGGTATCCGTCGTTGAAAAATCACATCGAATCCTGCGAAATCAGCGGAAAATCACCCTTGGCCCTGTAACTTTGCCGCAATCCATGTCAGGTTCGATGCAAAGCAAGGGACCACCGGGAAGTCGGGGTCCGGGTTCGGGCAGGCGGATGGGCAAGCACGACAAATCGGTCCTGGCAGAAGGGCCCTGCGGGATGGCCCCACGCAACCAGATCGGGGCGCTGTGCTGGCGGCGGCACGGCAAGGGGCATGAGGTTCTGCTGATCACCAGCCGCGACACCGGCCGCTGGATCATTCCGAAGGGCTGGCTGATCGACGGGCTGACCGCCGCCGGATCGGCCCTGCGCGAGGCCTGGGAAGAGGCCGGGATCGAAGGGGCCGCCGATGACAGCGCGCTGGGATTCTTTGCCTATCGCAAGGGGCTGGACCAGAATCGCGCCGTGCCCTGCGTGGTCGAGGTCTTTGCCCTGAAGGTCGACCGGCTGACCGACCGCTATCCCGAAAAGGGCCAGCGCCGCCGCAAATGGTTCCGCCCCGAGAAGGCCGCAAGGAAGGTGGACGAACCCGATCTGCGCCAGCTGATCCTTGCCTTCGCTCCGCCGGAAGAGGCGGACCGGCCCAAGGGCGGCAAGAAAGCGGCCGGGGCCTGAACCCGCCCGCACTTGATCCTGCCCCCTTGATCCTGCCCCCTTGATCCTGCACGGGCAAAGGCTAGATTCGATCCAACCCCCACCGGACGGGGACGGGAAAGTTCAGGATGATCCGCTATACGCTGACCTGCGCCAGGGGACATGGCTTTGACAGCTGGTTCCAGAGTGCCGCTGCCTTCGACAGCCTGTCGGCGGCCGGGCAGCTGGCCTGCCCGGCCTGCGGCGATACGACGGTGGAAAAGACGCTGATGGCCCCCGCCGTCACCCCCGCCCGCAAGGCCGGGGCCGGTGCAGGCGATGCGGCCGGACGCATGCCAGCCGAACGCAGCGGGCGCCCCGACCTTTCGGCACCGGCGTCCGAGATGGAAAAGGCCATCGCCGAGATGCGCCGCAAGATCGAGGCCGAATCCGATTACGTCGGCATGAATTTCGTCGCCGAGGCGCGCGCCATGCATCAGGGCGATGCGCCGGAACGGTCGATCTATGGCGAGGCACGGCCGGAAGAGGCGCGGCAACTTCTGGAAGACGGCGTGCCCGTCGCCCCCCTGCCCTTCCTGCCCGCACGCAAGGCCAACTGACCGCAAGAGAATTGCGCGGCTGCCGCCGCAAGTCCTGTTGTGGGGGGCGAAGTCCCACCTCTGGCCAGTCTTGGACGGATGAGGGGCGCGCCCCTCAAACTCTCCGTGATAGTTACGTTCTGAAAGAGGAGAGGCTTCTTTCAGAACAGGAATACCCCCGCCGGAGGCACCTGTGTTACAAACGGCCGTCCCGGCATCCGCGATGCGGCCCGAGCCGGTTGCGCGGAACGCGCAGAGGCGAGACAAGGGAACGAGGCCGCGCCTGCGCGGCCTCTCCGCCTGCACTGCTCAGTAGATATAGCGGATCTGCTCGGTCCAGAACCGCTCCATCCGCTTCAGCGCAGTGTTGATCTCATCCATGCCGCGGATGTCGACCAGCGCGCGTTTTTCGATCGTTTCGGACTGTCGCGCGAACAGCTCGGCCAGCTGGCAGCGCACCCGACGGCCCTTTTCCGTCAGCCGCACCCGCACCGACCGGCGGTCGATCTCGGACCGCTGATGGTGCATGTAGCCCAGTTCGACCAGCTTCTTCAGATTGTAGGAGACATTCGACCCCTGGTAATAGCCTCGCGATTTCAACTCGCCCGCCGTCACCTCGTTCTCGCCGATATTGAACAGCAAAAGCGCCTGGACCGAGTTGATCTCGAGCAGTTGAAGCCGCTCGAACTCATCCTTGATGACATCGAGCAGCAGCCTGTGCAGGCGTTCTACCAGCGACAGGTTTTCAAGATAACAGGACAGGAACGCTTTCTGCGAACCATCGAGAAGGGGTTGGTGGACCGTCATTCGTGAACCTCACCTCGGTTGGAACGAGGTCAGAATCGGCATAAACCGCAAACATTCCGTAAACTCGCGCCGGTTTTTCCGCAAACTGGCGCGATCCGGGCCGAAGGATCAGCGCCCCAGACGCGCCCGCGCGAAGGTGCCGATCTCGGCCAGCAGCGCGGCCAACCCGGCGGGCGGCGGCATCTGGCCCAGAAGCCAGGCCATCAGGTCCTGATCGTTCTCTTCCAGCAGCCGGCCATAGATCTCCAGCCGCTCCGGCGTCAGCCCCGGCAGATGCGCATCCGCCCAGGGGCCCAGCACCAGATCCATCTCCTTGGTGCCGCGCCGCCAGCTGCGCATCCGCATCCGTTTCAGCCGTGCCTCTGCCGTTTCCAAGATCACGCCACCTCTCTGCGCAAGACCGCGCGCAGCGCATGTTCCACCTGTGCCAGTTCCTCGGCAATCCCCGCGGCCCGCGCCCGCAGCCGCTGCAAATCGGCCAGCGCGGCATCGCCGCCCGGCGGCAGCGCCGGCGCGGCGTCGGGGCCGTCCAGCCCGTCGCCCTCGGCCACCAGCAGCCAGGCCAGCGAGACATTCAGCATCCCGGCCAGCATCTGCAACCGGTTGCCGCGCGGCTCGGCCATATCCTCTTCCCAGGCCTGGAGGGTCGTCAGCCGCACGCCCAGCCGGGCCGCGAGTTCATCCTGCGTCAGGCCCGCCGCCTCGCGCGCGCCGGCCAGCCGGTCGCCCAAAGTTGCCACATCCGCCGCATACCAGGTGCCGCTTTCCGCCATCTTGCCTCTCCTTCTTGCGATATCGCTTGTGTCGGTCGGGGGCCAAGCCTAAGACCTGCGACCGGAAATCGCAAACAGCCAGCCGGAGACACCGCGAATGGCCTTCCTGTCCGACACGCTTGCCCGCGTCAAACCCTCGCCCACCATCGCCGTCACCACCAAGGCCCAGGCCCTGAAGGCCGAGGGCCGCGATGTGATCGGCCTTGGCGCCGGAGAGCCGGATTTCGACACGCCCGCGCATATCCGCGAGGCCGGCAAGCGCGCCATCGAGTCCGGCAAGACCCGCTATACCGCCGTTGACGGCATCCCCGAACTGAAGGCCGCGATCTGCGCCAAGTTCCTGCGTGAAAACGGCCTGACCTATGTTCCGCAGCAGATCACCGTCGGCACCGGCGGCAAGCAGATCCTCTACAATGCGCTGATGGCCACCTGCAATCCGGGCGACGAGGTGATCATCCCCGCGCCCTATTGGGTGTCTTATCCCGACATGGTGCTGCTGGCGGGCGGCACGCCCGTCGCCATCACCTGCGGCATCGAGACCGAATTCAAGCTGACGCCCGAGGCGCTGGAAGCCGCGATCACCCCGAAGACCAAGTGGTTCATCTTCAACAGCCCGTCGAACCCCACCGGGGCGGGCTATACCAGGGCCGAGTTGAAGGCGCTGACCGATGTGCTGATGCGGCATCCGCAGGTCTGGATCATGTCGGATGACATGTATGAACACCTCGTCTTCGACGATTTCGAATTCTGCACCCCGGCGCAGGTGGAGCCGGGCCTTTACGACCGCACGCTGACCTGCAACGGCGTCTCCAAGGCCTATGCGATGACCGGCTGGCGCATCGGCTATGCCGGCGGGCCGGTGGCGCTGATCAAGGCGATGGGCACGATCCAGAGCCAGTCGACATCGAACCCGTCGTCGGTGTCGCAATATGCCGCGCTGGAGGCCCTGACCGGCCCGCAGGACTTTCTGGCCGACTGGCGGCAGGTGTTCCAGGGCCGCCGCGATCTGGTGGTGTCGATGCTGAACCAGGCGCAGGGCATCACCTGTCCGAAACCCGAAGGGGCGTTCTACGTCTATCCCGACATCTCGGGCTGCATCGGCAAGGCCACGCCGGGCGGCACGGTCATCACCAATGACGAGGTGTTTGCCACCGCCTTGCTGGAAGAAACCGGCGTCGCCGTGGTCTTCGGCGCGGCCTTCGGGGTTTCGCCGAACTTCCGCGTCAGCTACGCTACCGGCGACGAGGTGCTGCGCGATGCCTGCGCGCGCATCCAGAAATTCTGCGCCGCACTGGTATAGGGGTCAGATGGCCGACCGGATCACCGCGAACCTTCCCGCCCGCGATCTTGCGGCGACCTCGGCCTTCTACGGTCGGCTGGGGTTTGCCGAAACCTTCCGCGACGAAGGCTGGATGATCCTGCGGCGCGGCCCGCTGATGCTGGAATTCTTTCCGCATCCCGATCTTGACCCCTGGTCCAGCTGGTTCTCGGCCTGCATCCGGGTGGATGATCCCGATGCCCTGCTGGCCGAATGGCGCGAAACCTCGGGCCTGCCGTCGGACCACAAGTCGATCCCGCGGCTGACCGGGGTCTTCAAGCATGGCGGGGCCCCGCGCATGTTCGCACTGGTGGATGCCGATGGCTCGCTTCTGCGGGTGATCGACAACCGCGATGCCGGAGAGGCTGCGGATGTCCTCTGACCTGCCCGATTACTATTTCCGCATCCGCGACAACGGGGCCGCCGTGTTCAAGGTGGACACCGAAAACCGCCAGCGCCGGATCGAGCTGGAAGAGATCGCCACCGTCAACGTCAGGAACGGCAACATCAAGCCGCATGGCGAGGTGAAGCTGACCCCGGCCGATCTGGAGGTGATCGGCGACTGGCTGACGAAACGCCGGGCGCTTCTCGAGGCGCGGGATGTGGACGACATCCTGCGCGCGGTGGATCACCTGAACCTGACCGCGCAATGGGTGCAGTCAAAGGCGACCGAGGCGCAGTTGGAAGAGGTGACGGACGCATTGTTGCTGGCCATGCACGACCTGCGCGCGGTGCTGGTGCGGAAAAAGGCCGATCGGCTGATGAAAGGCGAAGCGGCAGCCGAATAGGCACGATTTTTCTACGAAAAATCCGCCCCTGCCGGCCCGTCGCCCCCCGGATGGCCCTTGCCTCCGGCGGGGGTATTTTTGCAAAGATGAAGCCGCCGGAACTTCATCTTTGCCTGAAATACCCCAGGGGAGTCCGCGCCAGCGGACGGGGGCAGCGCCCCCTTGCGACATCAGATCTGCTTTTCCGGCATCTGCACGACCAGCCCGTCCAGGGCCGGCGTCACCTTGATCTGGCAGGTCAGGCGGGACCGAACCGGATCGGGGTTCCAGGCGAAATCCAGCATGTCTTCCTCCATGCTGTCCTTGGCCGGGATGCGGTCCACCCAGTCGGGATCGACATAGACATGGCAGGTCGAACAGGCACAGGCCCCGCCGCAATCGGCCTCGATCCCCGGAATGCCGTTGTCGCGCGCGCCTTCCATCACGGTCAGGCCATTGGGCACCTCGACGTCATGCCGCTTGCCGCTGTGTTCGACATAGGTGATTTTCGCCATGGCCTTCCCCGGACTTCGTTCTGTCCCCGCGACATAGGCGAAAATCCGGGGCTTTGCCAGAGGGGGACGATCGGCACGGCGGCCATACCCCCGTGCCCGGAAAGCCACGCTGCGGGCATGGCCGGGGGCCTGGGGCTTTCCGGGCCGCCCGGCAAACGGTAATCTGCGGCGAAAGGCCCGGCATCAGACCGGGTGCAACCGCCGGGCAGTCGACGGGCAGATGACGAAAAGACCCATTCCTGCGGCCGTCCTTGCGCTGGCGCTTGCCGGTTGCGTGCAGCCGTCCGGGCCCGAGGCCCCGTCGCGCGGGGATTTTTCTGCCGACCTTGTCGTGCGCGATCAGCCCGGCCCGCCGCCTGGGCCGCAGGATGCCTGCTGGCAGGCCGACATCCGCCCCGCCGTGATCGAGACCGTCACCGACCAGATCCTGATCCAACCCGAAGGGCGGGCGGCCGATGGCAGCGTCATTCCGGCGGTCTACGGGTCGGAATCGCGCCAGCGCATCGTCGAGGACCGCTCGACGATCTGGTTCCGCGCCCCCTGCCCGGCGGACATGACCGTGGAGTTCATCGCCACCCTGCAACGGGCGCTGAAGGCGCGCGGCTTCTATCTGCTGCCGCTGACCGGGGTGATGGATGCCCCCACCCGCGATGCGATCCGGCGATTCCAGAGCAGCCGGGGGCTGAACAGCGACCACCTTTCGCTGGTCGCCGCGCGCGATCTGGGCCTGGTCGCCGCCGATCCGTCGCGGCTGTGACCGGCCGCCTTCGCCAGCAGGCGGCCTATGAGGCGGAAATCGCCCGGCTGTGGGCTGGGCAGGCCGATGCCGCGCATGACCTCGGCCATCTGCGCCGGGTCTGGGCCAATGCGCAAGGGATCGCGCGCGAAGAACCGGGGGCCGATCTGGAGATCCTGCTGGCCGCCGCCTTCTTTCACGACGCGGTGAACCTGCCCAAGGATCACCCCGACCGCGCCCGTGCCTCGGCCTTGTCGGCTGGGGTGGCGGTGGATTATCTGTCGCGCAGCGGCTTTCCTCCGGCGAAAATCCCCGCTGTGGTCCATGCGATCGAGGCGCACAGCTTTTCCGCCGGGATCGAGCCGCAGACGGCCGAAGCCGCGATCCTGCAGGATGCCGACCGGCTGGAGGCGCTGGGGGCGATAGGCATCGCCCGCATGTTCGCGGTGTCGGGCGCCCTGGGCCGGGCGCTGTTCGACCCCGCGGATCCGCTGGCCCGCCGCCGCCCGCTGGACGACCGGGCCTTTGCGCTGGATCATCTGGAGGTCAAGCTGTTCCCGGTTGCCGCCACCATGCGCACCGAGACCGGCCGCCGCATCGCCGCCGAACGTGTGGAATGGATGGAGGGTTTCCGCAGCCGCCTGCTGGCCGAGATCGGATGACCGGGGGCCTGTCGGCTGCGCCGAAGCGCAACCCGATTTTCGGCGAAAATCGGCCCCCTGGCAAAGGGCGGCAGGTTGCCCCACCGCCCCGCCCTGGCCGGCCTCAGGGCCGGATCATTCCACCGACAGCGCCACAAAGCGCGGATCGCCGCCACGGCGGATCAGGAGCAGGATCGACTTGCGGCCCGCATCCCTGGCCTCGGTCACGCGGTCCTTCAGGTCCTGCAACCGCACCACCTTCTGCTGGCCCGCCTCGGTGATCAGATCGCCCTCGCGCAGCCCCTTGACATAGGCTTCCGACGCCGGATCGACCTTGGTCACAACCAGTCCGGCATCGCCCTTTTCCAGACCCAGCTGGCTGCGCATCTCGTCGGTCAGCGGTTGCAGGGTCAGGCCCAGCATGTCCATCTCTTTCGGTTCGGCCTGGGGCTTGCCCGAGGCCGGAACCGGCTGTGCCTCGGCCTCTTCGCGGCGGCCAAGCGTGACAAGGATGGTCTCGGTCTTGCCGTCGCGCTGGATCACCACCGGCACCGCCTCGCCCACAGGGGCATCGGCGACGCGGCGGGTCAGATCGCCCGCATCGCCGACCGGCTGGCTGTTGAACATGGTGATCACATCGCCGGCCTGGATGCCCGCGTCCTTGGACGGGCCGTCCGGCACATCGGTCACAAGGGCGCCCTTGGCCTCGGTCAGGCCCATGCTCTCGGCGATGTCGGGCGTCACATCCTGGATGCGCACGCCCAGCCAGCCGCGCCGGGTCTCGCCGAATTCCTTCAGCTGGTCGACGACCTTGGTGACGACATTCGACGCCATGGAAAAGCCGATACCGATCGACCCGCCGTTCGGCGACAGGATCGCGGTGTTCACCCCGATAACCTGCCCGTCCATGTTGAACAGGGGCCCGCCCGAGTTGCCCCGGTTGATCGCGGCATCGGTTTGCAGGTAATCGTCATAGGTGCCCGACAATTCGCGGTTGCGGGCCGAGACGATCCCGGCCGAGACCGAGAAGCCCTGTCCCAAGGGGTTGCCCATCGCCACCACCCAGTCGCCCACGCGCATCAGGTCGCTGTTGCCGAACTGCACGAAGGGCAGCGGTTTCGTCGCCTCCACCTTCAGAAGCGCGATGTCGGTCTTGGGGTCGGTGCCGATCAGCTTCGCCGGCAGTTTCTCGCCGCCGAAGAATTCGATCATGATCTCGTCGGCGCCTTCGATGACGTGGTTGTTCGTCACGATATAGCCGTCCTCGCTGATCACGAAGCCGGAACCCAGCGCCTCTGACCGTTGCGGCGCGCCGTTCGGATCGTCGAACTGGTTGAAGAAATCCTCGAACGGGCTGCCTTCGGGCACCATCGGGCCGCCCGAGGCGGGGCCGGAAACGATCGAGGATGTGGTGATGTTCACCACCGAGGGGCTGATCTTGTCGGCCAGTTCGGCAAAGCTTTCCGGCGCGCCGAAGGCCAGAACGGGCGCGGCGGGCATCGCCAGCGCCAGCCCGGTGGCCAGCGCCAGCGCCGAGACCAGCGATGCCGCGCCGTTGCGGCGGCGTTTGCGGGACAGGTCGGGTGCGGGCAGGTCTTTTGCGGGCAGGACGGCATTTTCAGGCAGGACGGGCACGGTGCGAACTCCTCTATCGTCCGGTCGGGCGCGGCGGGCCGGGGCTGTCCGGCGGCTGCGCGCTTCTGGCATGACAGAACAGTTAGGCAAAGCGGGACGCAATGCAAACCCTGTCGCGCGGAATCAATGCCTCGTGAAGGGATTTGTCATCCGGGGGATCGGGCGGGTTCATCTGGCGAAGGCCATCGCCTTCGCCACGGCGGAACAGCGGCCAAAGGAACCGCGGGGCCTCCAAAGGCCCGGCCAGCGCCCGCCCCGCCCTCGGCGGGCGCTGGCCTCTGTCATTATGTGCCGATCCGTTTCCGATGGATCTGCCGCGCACGGGCCGGGGCAAGGCATTGCCTCGCCTGTTTCCGCCCGGTCCCACCCTCCGTCTGCTAAGCCCCCAGCCCCTTTGCCAGCCAGATCAGCACCACGCCCAGCGCCAGCGCCACCAGACCCAGCACCCGCCGCCGGTCGCGGCCCAGTGCCGCGATCAGCCGCAGCGCGTCCTCCATGCGCGAAGGGGCCAGCGCAAGCGCCAGCCCCTCCACCACAAGCACCAGCCCAAGGGCCAGAAGCAGCCAGCTCAAGGCGTGGTGCCCGGCACCGCCGTGGGGGCTGTAACCGCCCCGGCCTCGGGTCCGCCTTCGCTGCGCAGATAATCGAAGAACTCGCTGTCGGGCTTCATCACCATGGTCGAATTCCGGCCGTCCAGCGCGACGCGATAGGCGGTCAGCGACCGGAAGAAGGCAAAGAACTCAGGGTCCTGGCCATAGGCTTCGGCAAGGATGCGGTTGCGTTCCGCATCGGCCTCGCCGCGGATGGTTTCCGCCGTCCGCCGCGCGGCCGAGGTTTCCTCGACCACGGTCCGGTCGGCCGCCGCCCGCACCCGCTGCGCCGCCTCGTTGCCGCGGCCGATCTCGTCCGCCGCCTCGCGCTCGCGCTCGGCCCGCATCCGGGCATAGGTTGCGTTCAGGTTCTGTTCGGGCAGGTCGGTGCGGGTCAGCCGCACGTCGATCACCGTCACCCCCAGCGCCTCGGCTTCGCGCCGGGCGATTTCAAGGATCTGGTTCATCAGGCCGGTGCGGTCCTGGCTCAGCACCCGGTCCTGCGTGGTGTTGCCCAGAACCTCGGGGATCGCCTGTTGCAGGATGTTGCCCAGCAGGACCTGCGCCCGTTCCTCGGCCCCCGAACCGGTGGCCTGACGGAAGGCGCGCAGATCGTTGATCCGCCAGCGCGCGAAGGCATCGACGACCAGACGGCGTTCGCCCAGAAGCGTGACCTCGATCGGCGCGGTCTGCAGGCCAAGGATGCGGTCCTCGTAATAGACCACCTCCTGAATGAAGGGAACTTTCCAGCCCAGGCCGGGGGTCTCTTTCTCCTGCATGATCTCGCCGAATTGCAGGACCAGCGCCTGCTTGCGTTCGTCGACGATGAAAATCGACGACAGCGCCACGATCAGCAGAACGAACAGGGCGACGGGAAGGATATAGATCGGACGCATCAGTTGGACCCTCCGGTTGCCGGGGCCTGATCGGCGTTGCGACCGATCCGGTCAAGCGGCAGATAGGGCAGCACGCCCTGGCCGCCATCCGGCCCGCCGGTGACACCGTCAAGGATCACCTTGTCCATCGCGCCGAACACCTGTTCCATGGTTTCCAGATACAGGCGCCGCCGGGTGATCTCGGGCGCCTTCACATATTCCTCATAGACCGAGACGAAGCGCGCGGCCTCGCCCTCGGCGCTGTTCACCGCCTGGGCACGATAGGCTTCGGCCTCTTCGACCAGGCGCGCGGCCTCGCCTCGGGCACCGGCGGTGACGCGGTTGGCATAGCCGTCGGCCTCTTTCTCCAGCCGGTCGCGTTCCTGCTGGGCGTCCTGCACGGCGCGGAAGGCGGCGGCCACATCGGCGGGCGGCTGCGCGCGCCGCAGGTTGACCCGGATCACCTGGATGCCCGCGTTGTACTGGTCCATCGTGGTCTGCACCGCCACCCGCAGATCGGCGGCAATCGCACCCCGGTCGCGGTTGAGGATCGGCGACAGTTCCGACCGCGCGATGATGTCGCGCATGGCGCTTTCGCTGGCGGCGCGGATGGTTTCCTCGGGGTCGGCGATGTTGAAGAGATAGGCTTCGGGGTCCGAGACGTTCCACACCACCTGGAACCCGATGTCGACGATGTTCTGATCGCGCGTCAGCATCAGCGCGCCGGTGTTGCCGTCGGCGGCACCGATGTCGGTGGTGCGTTCGCCCGTCACCTGAACCTTTTCATAGGTCACGACCGGCCAGGGGGCAAAGTTCAGCCCCGGCTCGCCGATGCCGCTGCTGCGGCCAAGGAACAGCTCGACGCTGCGTTCTTCCGGGCGGACCGAGTAGAAGGACATGAAGGCCCAGCCCGCGACCACCGCCATCAGGCCCAGCACCAGGCCCTGCCGGGTAAAGATCGGCCCGGTCGACGGCATGCGCGGACCACCGCCCCCGCCGCCGTTCTGGCCGCGCTGGCCCCGCCCGCCCATCAGGACGCGCAACTGTTCCTGGCCCTTGCGCATGATCTCGTCGATCTCGGGGATCGCAGGCCCGTCGCCGGGCCGCCGCCCGCCGCCCCGCCGTTCGTCGTCGCGGCCATTCTCGTCGTCGGGCCCGCGCCCGCCGCCCCCGCCGCCCCCCCAGGGACCTCCGCTACCTGCCATCTGGCCGTCCTTTTCTGAAACTCTCGTCCTAACCTGTGCATCCGCACGGCAAATTCAAGCGCAATCGGCCCTGCCACAGCGCCGCACCGGTCCTATGGGACAAAATGCAGGAACAGGGAATTGCAAACTTCGTCGCGGGGGCGATTGTCGACCGACCTTGCGCCCCCCGGCGATGGCCCCGCTTCGTCGGGGTGGCGCGGTCTCAGCCCTTGCGGACCGGCTTTCGCATCGTCACCAGTTCCTCGGCCGCTGTGGGATGCACCGCCACCGTGCGATCGAAATCCTCTTTCGTCGCCCCCATCTTCACCGCGATGGCCGCCAGCTGGATCATCTCGCCCGCGCCATCGCCGACGATATGGCAGCCCAGCACCCGGCGGGTGCCCGCATCCACCACCAGCTTCATCATCATCCGGTCCTGCCGCCCGGCGAACAGCGTCTTCATCGGTCGGAAGCTGGCGACATAGATCTCGACCGGCCCGGCTTCACGCGCGGCTTCCTCGGTCAGTCCGACCGCGCCCAGTTCCGGCTGGGTAAAGACCGCGCTGGCCACCAGATCGTGATCGGCCCTGGTCGGGCGGCCCAGAAACACCGTATCGGCAAAGGCATGGCCTTCGCGGATCGCCACCGGCGTCAGGTTCAGCCGGTCGGTGACATCGCCCACGGCAAAGATCGACGGCACCCCGGTCTGGCTGTAGTCGTCGACCCGGATTTCGCCCTTGCGGCCCAGTTCCACCCCCAGCGCCTCCAGCCCCAGACCCGCCGAATTCGGCCGCCGCCCGGTCGCATACAGCACCAGATCGAATTCCCGTTCCGTGCCGTCCGTCGCCACCGCACGGATACCGCCCGCCGCCCGTTCCAGCCGCAGCACATCCGTCCCGCAATGCAGCGTGACACCCGCCGCCTGCATCGCCGTCGCCACATGGCCGCGCGCCTCGTCGTCGAAACCGCGCAGGATCTGCGCGCCGCGGTAATATTGCGTGGTCTCCACCCCCAACCCGTTCAGGATGCAGGCGAATTCCGATGCGATATAGCCGCCGCCCACCACCAGCGCCCGGCGCGGCAGGACATCCAGATGGAACATCTCGTTCGAGGTGACGGCCAGCTCCGCCCCCGGAATGTCCGGCACGAAGGGCCGCCCGCCAGTGGCGATCAGGATATGCTTGGCGGTGATCCTTTCGCCCGTCGCCAGCCGCACCGCATGGGCCTCCTCGACCACCGCCCGGCTGTCATGGATCGTCACCCCGGCCCCGGTCAGCGTGCTGCGATAGGCCGTCTCCAGCCGGTCCAGCTCGGCCTCCAGCGCGGCGCGGAAATGGCCCCAGTCGAAACCGTGGTGATGCACGTTCCAGCCATAGGCCGAAGCATCCGCGAACATCCCGCCGAAGGCACTGGCATTGACCATCAGCTTCTTGGGCACGCAGCCCCGGATCACGCAGGTGCCGCCCATCCGGGATTCCTCGGCCAGCGCCACCCGCGCCCCGCCCTCGGCCGCCGCGATCCGCGCGGCGCGCACCCCGCCCGAGCCGCCACCGATGACGAAAAGATCAACGTCGAATGCCATGTCCGGCCTCCATCAGGGATCACGCAGGGTATTTCACGCAGGGACGGGAAAGGCCAGAGCAGGCGTCGGGACAGCAAGGCTTGGCCATCCTGTCGGGCGTATCGATTTGGGTCCTTCCTGCCGTTCCGAATGATGCCCCGGCCGGGTTAGCAGCCGCGCCAGCGGCCCCGGCCAGCGCCCGACCGCCCCCCGTTACAGAATTGGGGGGCGGGCGCTTCTGCGCCGTCAGTCTCCGTCCAACCCGCAGGAGTGGCCGCACCATAAGGCACTGCACCCGTGCCGTTGGATGCGCCCACCCGCGGCCGGGCGCTGGCCTCTCGTTGCCCTGACTGTCCGCTCCGTCTCGCGCAAAGCGGATCTGTTGCCCTCAGTCCAGATCCGCAAAGATATTGTCGCTGGGGGCAAACTCCACCCGGTCATCCTCGACCCGGCCGGTGTTGATGTCGCGCACGCTGGCGCGGCCATCGGCATGGCCAATCACCACGATGTCGCAGATGTCGATGAAGAGGCCGTTCTCCACCACGCCGGGGATCTGGTTCAGGACCAGGGCCAGCTGCCGCGCATTGCCGATCCGGTTCAGGTGCAGGTCCAGGATGTAATTCGATTCGTCCGTCACCAGCGGCCGGTCGCCGTTCATCCGCAAGGTCACGTCGCGGCCAAGGACGTCCATCGACACCAGCGTTTCCTCGACCAGCGCCTTGGTCGTCTGCCAGCCGAAGGGGATCACCTCCACCGGCAGGGGAAAGCCGCCCAGCTGCGCCACTTCCTTGGCCGCATCGGCGATCACGATCATCTGGTCCGATGCCGTCGCCACGATCTTTTCCTGCAACAGGGCCGCCCCGCCGCCCTTGATCAGGTTCAGGCTGGGGTCGAATTCATCGGCCCCGTCGATGGTCAGATCCAGCCATTTCACATCGTCCAGCGTCGACACCGGCACCCCAAGCGAGGCCGCCAGCTCCGCCGTCCGGCTGCTGGTCGGCACGCCGACGATCCGCAACCCCTCCTCGCGCATCCGTTCCGCCAGGCAGCGCACCATCCAGGCCGCGGTCGACCCGGTGCCCAGGCCCAGCTTCATCCCGTCCTCGACGAATTCCACCGCGCGCTTTGCCGCAATGAACTTGGCCTTGTCGATGGGGTTCAGATCGGCGGGCATCGGCGCTTCCTTTCGTCACGGGGCAACTTGCAGCAGGCCTGGTCCCGCTTAGCGCAATCGCCGTTCCGGGGCGAGAGGCAATCGCGGAAACAGTCCCGCGTCATCTCCGACACCGAAAGCGTCGCATTCCGGCTGTTCGCCGCCGCCCGGCCGGCGCATGATCCGCCGGCGCACAGGAGAGACGGCATGTATACCCTGCATTTCACCCCCGACACGGCGGCCACCCCGGTCCGCATCCTGCTGGAACATCTGGGCCTGCCCCATCAGGCCCGGCTGGTGGATCGTGACGGCGGAGAACTCGCCTCGCCCGCCTATCGCGCCCTGCACCCCCTGGGCAAAATCC
Organism: Paracoccaceae bacterium; assembly: GCA_036745335.1. Lineage (GTDB taxonomy): Bacteria > Pseudomonadota > Alphaproteobacteria > Rhodobacterales > Rhodobacteraceae > Pseudogemmobacter. The sequence continues at coordinate 47,008 of DAIOGH010000005.1, read as the reverse complement.
CGGTGCTGGAAACCCCCGAAGGCCCGATGTTCGAAACCGCCGCCATTCTCTTGTGGCTGGCCGACACCCATGCCCCCGGCCAGCTTGCCCCCGCCCCCGGCGGCACGGATCGCGGCGCCTTCCTGAAATGGCTGTTCTTCACCTCGACCAACCTGCATCCCGCCGCGCTGGCGGCCTTCTACCCCGACCGCATCGCCGGTCCTGACGCCACAGCGGCCCTTCTGCCGCGCAGCGCCGCCCGCGCGGCCGAGGCGCTGGCCGTGCTGGAAACAGCCGCCGCCACCGCGCCCGGACTTTTCCCCACCGACCGCCCTGCCCTGTTGCCGCTCTATCTCGGCACGCTGATGCGCTGGCTGGCACAACTGCCCGAGGGCCACCCCGGCCTGATCCGCGCCGCCGACACCCCGGCCCTTGCGGCCAGTCTGGCCGCCAGCGAATCCTGCCCCGCCGCCCGCCACGTGGCAAAGGCCGAGGGCCTGGGCCCGACGATCTTCACCCGCCCCGACCGCTGAAGGCCGCCCATGTTCCTTTCCGTCTTCGATATGTTCAAGGTCGGCATCGGCCCCTCGTCATCGCATACCATGGGCCCGATGGTTGCCGCCGCGCGATTCCTCGACACATTGCGCGCCAGCCCGTTCCACCCGAAGGGGCTGAAAGCCTCGCTGCACGGCAGCCTGGCCTTCACCGGCGTCGGCCATGCCACCGACCGCGCCACCATCCTCGGCCTCGCCGGATTTTCACCCGATACCTATGACGCCGAAAAGGCCGAAACCGCGCTGGCCGCGATCAAGGCCACGAAGACCATCGCCCCGCCCGGCCTGCCCGCGCTGCGCTTCGATCCCGCCGCCGATCTCGCCTTCGACTACGGCCCCGCCCTGCCCGGCCATGCCAACGGCATGATCCTCAAGGCCACCGATGCCGAAGGCGACGTGATCCTTCAGGAAACCTATTATTCCATCGGCGGCGGCTTCGTGCTGACCGCCGCCGAACTGGCCGAGGCCGGGGGCGCAAAGGCCAAGGCCCGCGCCGATGTGCCCTATCCGTTCGAAACGGCGGCCGAGATGTTGCAGATGGCCCGCGCCTCCGGCCTCTCCATCGCCGCGATGAAACGCGCCAACGAGCTGAAATTCCGCAGCCCTTCCGACCTGGACCGCGGCATCGCCCGGATATGGGAGGTGATGAACGCCTGCATCTCGCGCGGGATGGAAGGCACCGGCATCCTGCCAGGCGGGCTGAAGGTCCGCCGCCGCGCCAAGGGCATCCATGATGCGCTGATGGCCGAACGCGGGCTGAACCTGGTCGCGCCGCATACGATCAACGACTGGATGTCGCTTTATGCCATGGCGGTGAACGAGGAAAACGCCGCCGGCGGGCAGGTCGTCACCGCGCCCACCAACGGCGCAGCCGGCGTGGTGCCCGCAACGATCCGCTACTGGCTGGATCACGTCCCCGGTGCCACCCCTGCAAACGTGGGGGATTTCCTCCTGACCGCCGCCGCCATCGGCGGGCTCTGCAAGCACAATGCCAGCATTTCGGGCGCGGAATGCGGCTGCCAGGCCGAGGTGGGATCCGCCTCGGCCATGGCCGCCGCCGGCCTCGCCGCCGTGCTGGGCGGCACCCCGGAACAGGTGGAAAACGCCGCCGAAATCGCGCTGGAACATCACCTCGGCATGACCTGCGACCCGATCCGGGGCCTTGTGCAGGTGCCCTGTATCGAGCGGAACGGCCTTGGCGCGATCAAGGCGGTCTCGGCCGCCTCGCTCTCTCTGCGCGGCGACGGGCAGCATCTGGTCAGCCTTGACGCCTGTATCGAGACCATGCGCCAGACCGGCCATGACATGCACGAGAAATACAAGGAAACCAGCCTCGGCGGCCTTGCCGTCAACGTCCCGAACTGCTGAACCCGCAAGGCCCCCTTGCAGGCCGGGGCCTCCGGCGGGGATATTTCGGGAAGGGAAAGGGCAGGCCCTTCCGCTTTCCCTTCTGAAAATATCCTCGGGGGGTTTGGGGGGCGAAGCGCCCCCAACGGCCCGAGGAGGAGGCGAAGGCCGACGACGAGAGGAAGACCGTCGCCGCAGGCGTCCTGTGCCTTACTGCTCGCCCGCCACCACCGCCACCCGCACATCCAGCGCCTCGGGGCCCGACAGGCCGCGGGCGATGCCGCGGATCGGGGCGGCGGCGCGGGCGTCGAAGCCCGATCCCAGCCGGATATAGCGTTCGTCCGGGCAGCAGCGGTTGGCGGGATCGAAGCCGACCCAGCCCAGCCCCGGAACGAAAGCCTCGGCCCAGGCATGGGCGGCCTCCTGCGCGGTCCCGTCCGCATCGGCGAAAAGATAGCCCGAGACATAGCGCGCCGGAACGTCATGCGCGCGGGCCACCGCGATCAGGGCATGGGCATGGTCCTGGCAGACCCCCTGCCCCAGCGCCAGCGCCTCGGCCGCCGTGGTGGCCGCCGCCGTCGCGCCGGGCATATAGGCGATGGCCGCGGACACCGCCGCCGACAGGCCATGGCACAGCGACAGCCGGTCGGTCTCTGTCACCGTCGCCGCCAGCGCATGCAGCGCCTGATCCAGCGCGGTCATCGGGGTTTCGCGCAGATACGCTTCGGGCGGCACGCTTTCGCGGTTGCCGCGCAGCACGCCTGCGGTGTCGATGGTCTCGACCAGGCCGCGCACCGTGACCGCCACCTCCTCGACCGGGCCCGCCACCGTCCAGCCCTGCACCCGGTCGCCCGCGCCGTCGCGGAAGGCGGCCCCCGCCGCCCCGCCCGAAACCTGAACCTGCCAGTCCAGCACCTTCTGCCCGTCGCAGGCCGACGGCGTCAGCCGGTGGCTTTGCACCACCGACCGCACCGGGGCCTGATAGCGATAGACCGAGACATGATCGACCCTGAGCCGCATCAGCGCATCTCCCCGCTCAGATAGGCATCGTGGATGGCATGGCCCAGCGCCGCCGATCCGCCGATGAAGCGCGTCAGATATTCATGCAGCCCCTCGTCGAAGATCCGCTCGACCGTCTCGGCTTCCAGTTCGGCCAGCATCGCCTGCACCGCCGCTTGTGCCCCGGTGTCGCGGCCGTAAGCCTTGGCGATGCGGCCCAGATGGTTGGCCATGCCGGCAACGCAGGTGATCAGCGACCGCGGCGATTGCGGGTTCAGGATCAGAAGATGCGCGATCTTGGCGGCCGTCACCTCGCCGCCGTAAGCCCAGTGGAACGCCCGATGCGCCCCCATGGCGCGCAGCAGCGTGGTCCACTGGTAATTATCCAGCCCCGAGCCGACGAAATCCAGCCGCGGCAGCAGAACGTAGTACTTCACGTCCAGCAGCCGGGCGGTGTTGTCGCCGCGTTCCAGATAATAGCCGATATTCAGGAAGTTGAACCCGTCGTTGCGCAGTTGCGTCGCGTCGATGGCCCCGCGCACCATGGCGGCATGGCGCATCACCCAGTCGGTCAGCCGCGACAGTTCCAGCGTCGAGCGTTCCTCGCGCTCCAGCAGCTTCAACTCCTGAAACGCGGTGTTCAGCGCATCCCAGACCTGGCTGGTCAGCGCCGTGCGCACGATCCGCCCGTTTTCCCGCGCCGCCGTGATGCAGCTGGCCACCGAAGACGGGTTGTCGCGGTCGAAGAACAGCCAGCTTTCCAGATTGCGCTGGACCGGATCGCCGTATTTCGCGGCAAAGCCCGCCGCCATGCCCGATGCCTGCAACAGGCTGTCCCATTCGCTGCGATAGCCATGGGCGGACGGGATCAGCGAAATCCGGCTGCCCACCTCCAGCAGCCGGGCCGAGGTATCGGCGCGCTCCATGTAGCGGGCGATCCAGTAGAGGTTTTCCGCCGTCCGGCTCAGCATCCCGTCTTTCCCCCGCAGATCACCATACCCGCACCGCGCCCCGATTTTTCGTCGAAAAATCGCGCGCCCTTCATTCCGCCAGCACCCAGGTATCCTTGACGCCGCCCCCCTGCGAGGAATTGACGACGAGCGAGCCTTCCTTCAGCGCCACCCGCGTCAGCCCGCCGGGCACCAGTTCCACCCGTTCGCCGACCAGACAATAGGGCCTGAGGTCGACATGGCGCGGGGCAACCCCTTCGTCGACAAAGGTCGGCACCGTCGACAGCGACAGAGTCGGCTGGGCGATGTAGTTGCCGGGGTCCTGCGCCAGCAGCGCGCGGAACCGCTCCACCTCGTCACGGCTGGCCTTCGGCCCCACCAGCATGCCATAGCCGCCCGAGCCGTGAACCTCTTTCACCACCAGTTCGGCCAGATGATCCAGCACATAGGCCAGATCGTCCGGCCTGCCGCATTGCCAGGTCGGCACGTTCTGCAACAGCGGCTCTTCGCCCAGATAGAACCGCACCATTTCCGGCACATAGGTATAGACGGCCTTGTCATCGGCCACCCCCGCCCCCGGCGCCGAACAGATCGTGACCCCGCCCGACCGATAGACATCCATCAGCCCCGGCACGCCGACCATGCTGTCGGGGCGGAAGCACAAGGGATCAAGAAAGCTGTCGTCGATCCGGCGATAGATCACATCCACCCGCTTCGGGCCTTCGGTGGTGCGGGCATAGACAAATTCGCCATCCACGAACAGATCCTGCCCCTCGACCAGATCGACCCCCATCAGATCGGCCAGCAGCGAATGTTCGTAATAGGCCGAATTGAAATGGCCCGGCGTCAGGATCACCACCCTGGGATCGCCCTTGCATTTCGCCGGCGCGACCGAGGCAAGGGTGCGGCGCAGCACTTCGGAGTAATTGTCCACCGGCTCGATCCGGTTTTCGCGGAACAGGCCGGGGAACATCCGCATCATGATCTCGCGGCTCTCCAGCATGTAGGACACGCCCGACGGGGTGCGGCAATTGTCCTCAAGCACATAGAACTCATCCGGCCCGGTGCGCACGATGTCGATGCCGACGATATGGGAATAGACCCCCTTTGGCGGGGTGAAACCCGCCACTTCCTTTTCATAGGCCTCGTTCTGATAGACCAGACGGCCGGGGATGCGGCCGGCGCGGATGATCTCTCCCCTGCCATAGACATCGACCAGAAAGGCGTTCAGGGCACGGGCGCGCTGCTTGATGCCCTTTTCCAGCCGCGCCCATTCGGCGGCGGCAAAGACGCGCGGGAACATGTCGAAGGGGATCAGCCGGTCGGGATCGCCGCCCTCGCCATAGACGGCAAAGGTGATGCCGATCCGGCGGAACAGCGCCTCGGCCTCGGCCTGCTTCAGGCTGCGCAATTCGACCGGCATCGACTGCACCCAGTCCTGAAGGCGGGCATAGGGGGCACGCAGATCGGCTCCCATGCCGGTCATCTCGTTGAAATAGGCCGCCGCCCCATTGCTGCCACCCTGGCTTTGCTTGCCGGCCACGTCGCACCCCCTCGTGAACTTTACACCAGTCAACCGCCTCGGCCCGCGCCGGTAAAGCCCCTTGCCTGCCGAAACCGCCGAACCTGCCGCCAGACGCCGCAGCATCTGCCCAATCTTTCGGCATTCCCCCGGTCAGGGCAAGCGGAACCGGACGCCGGGCCGGGGTTTCGGCCAGGGCGGGGCGACACGGCGGCTGCGGCTGCAACGCCCGTGTATCAAAGGCCCATGTATCAACGGCCAGAGCCCACCCGCCGCCCCGACCGCAGGAAGGGCCGCGCAAACAGGGTGGCGGCGGCCCCGTCCCGGCCCCTATCCGACGTGGAACAGGCTCTGGAACAGCCGCGGGTCCAGGCTTTCGGCGGCAAAGGTCGGGCCTTCGGTCAAGAGGCTGACCGCGTCATGGCTGTGCAGGCTTTCCTGATGGCTGGCCAGCACCCGGAAATCGCCGACGCGCGGGTCCAGCTTCAGCGCGCGGGCAAAGCTGCGCGCCGCATCCTCGACAAAGATCGGATTGGCGGCGTTCAACTCGGCAAAGGCCTGCTCGTCCTCGCGCTTGACCATCACCTGCGTCTCGGTCGGCACCCCGGCCCGCGCCAGTTCGATCAGATCCTCGAACCACAGGCATTTGCGGCCCACCAGTTCCACCGACAGCCGCGCCACCGACCGCTGCGAATGCGGCGTCGCCAGTTGCCCGCGCGTGATCCGCGCATGTTCCGACAGTTCCAGCGAACAGGGGCAGGTGCTGGAATAGACATAGTCGAGATGCATGAAATGCTTGCGCACCCCGCCCTGATCCACCAGTTCCAGCGCGATGTCGTAATACTGCCAGCCCGACAGGCCCGACCGCAGGCTCTCCACCTTCACCGGAAAGGAAAACCGCATCATGATCCGGGCGTCGAACGACCCCAGGTCGCGCTTGTAGTCGTCCAGCGCGTGTTCGACCACGGCGAACGAGAAATCCTTTTCCGCATGGGCATAGAACGACCGCATGATGCGGCTCATGTTGATGCCCTTCTTTTCCGCCTCAAGGCTGACGGTGCCGGTGACGCTGGTTTCCAGCATCACCTCGCCCGCCCCGGTTCGCACTGATTCGCGCGTCCGGTAGCGTATCGGCAGGCGGAAGTTGGAAATCCCGACATGCTGGATCAGCGCCTTGGCGCCCCGGATCAGGCTGGCCGGGCCGTTCTGCAAATCGGGCAGCGTGGCGCGGTATTCCTGATCGGCGATGAAGCCTTCGGGATAGACGCGGCTCAGCGCCGGATAGCCCTGCCCCGCAAGCAGGTTGCCGACCGCCGGGTCCAGCCCCGCGATCTCCTCCTCCGAGGATGTGTCGGCCCAGTGTCGCAGCACGGCCAGCGCCGCCTCTGCCTCGTCGCGCGACGGTTTGCGGTCGATCTCGGGAAGGTGCAGGTTCATCAGGTGATCCTTTCGGTTCGGGCCGGGCCATGGCCCGCCGTCAATTTCCGGACAGTTTCCGCCAAAGGCCCGCGCCCGGATCACCCTGGTCCGGCCGCGAAGACCCATGAGATAGTCATTCCGGCCCCGAAAGCAAGCGCCGATCCCGACATCCCTGCCCCGGAAAGCGCCGCCCTGCCGGGCAATGACCACAGCCATACATCAGCCATACGTCAGCCATACGTCAGCCATACGTCAAACAGACGCAGGCTGGACGGTCCGGCCCGCCGCTCAGGCCGCGTCCAGCGCCGCCACCAGATCGGCGATCAGATCATCGGCATCCTCCAGCCCCACCGAGAACCGGATCAGCCCCGGCGTGATGCCCAGTGCATCCTTCTGCTCTTGCGGCAGGCGCTGGTGGGTGGTGGTGGCCGGATGGGTGGCGATCGACTTCGCATCGCCCAGGTTGTTGGAAATGCAGGCGATTTCCAGCGCGTTCATCATGCGGAACGCCGCATCCTTGCCGCCCCGCACCTCGAACGCCACCAGCGTGCCGCCCGATCCCATCTGCGCCATCGCCAGATCATGTTGCGGATGGCTGGCCAGCCCCGGATAGATGACCTTCCGGATTTTCGGGTGATTTTCCAAAGCCCTGGCAATCTTCAGCGCAGAATCCGCCATCGCGCGGCAGCGCAGATCCAGCGTCGCCAGCCCGTTCAGATGCATCCAGGCGGTGAACGGCGACATCGAGCCGCCGGTATGCTTCATATAGGGCTCCGCCACCTTGCGGACAAAGTCCCGCGTGCCGCAGATCACCCCGCCCAGCGCCCGCCCCTGCCCGTCCACATGCTTGGTGGTGGAATAGACCACGACATCTGCGCCCTGCTCCACCGCGCGCGAAAAGACCGGCGTGGCGAAGACATTGTCGACGATCACCACGGCCCCCGCCGCATGGGCGATCCTGGCCACTCCGGCAATGTCCACCAGTTCCAGCGCCGGGTTCGACATCGACTCGAAGAACACCGCCTTAGTCCCTGGAACAACGGCCTTTTCCCATTGGTCCAGATCCGCCCCGTCGACGAAAGTAACCGTCACCCCGAACCGGGTCAGGATCTCTTCCAGGATATAAAGGCAGGACCCAAACAGCGCCCGGCTGGACACCACATTATCTCCCGCCCGCAGCATCGACATCAGCGCCCCGTTCACCGCCGCCATGCCTGATGCGGTGGCAAAGGCATCCTCGGTCCCCTCCAGTGCCGCAATCCGTTCCTCGAACATCCGCGTCGTTGGATTGCCGTAGCGGGCATAGATGAACTCGTCCTCGCCCGCCTTGATGAACCGCGCCTCGGCCGCCTCGGCATCGGGATAGGCGAAGCCCTGGGTCAGAAAGATCGCCTCGGCCATCTCGCCATACTGGCTGCGGCGGATGCCCTGATGGACAAGTTTCGTGCGGGTTTTCCAGTCCTTGCTCATCGCGCGGCCCCCTGGCCAAAGAAAAAGCCCCGGCAAACCAGAGGTGCCGGGGCCGATGCCCGAACCTCTTTAGCGGCTTGTTTAACGTGGCCCGCAATCCGGTAACAAAGCGCCACGCCGCACCGCATACGCCTTTGCTCCGGCAGGGTCAACGGCGGTGAACGCATGGCGCGCCTTGCGGCGCAAGCCTTTCGTCTCGTCGTCGGCCTTCGCCTCCTCCTCGGGGAATGAGGGGGCCTTGCCCCTCAAACTCCCCAGGATATTTGCAGAAGGGAAAGGGGAAGCGTCCCGGCTTTCCCTTCCTGAAATATCCCCGTCGGAGACAAAATCACCGAGCCGGTTGCGCCGCAAGGCGCAGAGGCGAGAGACAAGCCTGCGGCCGCATGGCCGCGCCATTCCTTTACCGGGATGTCACCTGGCGGTCATGGTGCGGTTGTGCGCCTGGGGCAGGCTGGTAAAGAAATCCAACGCCGGGTCTGCCATGTCACTGGATGCCGTCCCCATCCGCGCCGATGTCGTCCGGGGCAATCTTGGCCTTGATCTGACGCATCTCGCACAAAGGCTGGCGGTCCTGCCCGAGAATGCCCCGGTAGTCGCCATGGTCCACGGATGGCGCTATGCCCCGGCCTTCGGGCGCGACTGTCCGCACGGGTCGATCCTGTCGCTCGATCCCGCCCCGGACGATCCCCGCGCGATCAGCTGGCCGCGCCATCTGCATCTGGATGGGCAGCGGGGTCTGGCCATCGCCCTTGGCTGGCAGGCGCGTTGCGGGCTCTGGACCGCCCATGCCCGCGCCCGGTCGGCCGGGGTGGCGCTGGCCGCGATTGCCGATGCCGTGGCCCATCTGTCGCCAGGCCGGCAGTTGCATGTCATCGCGCATTCCATGGGGGCCCGTGTCGCCTTGCATGCGCTGACCCATGCCCGGCCCGGCACCCTGGGCCGGATGGTGTTGATGGCCGCCGCCGAAGGCCGCCGCACGGCAGCGCATGCGATGACGACCACCGCAGGTCGCGCCGCCCGCATCGTGAATGTCGCCACGCGCGAGAATGACATCTTCGACGCCGGTTACGAATGGGGTGTGCATCTGGGGCTGGAGACTTCGGTCGGACAGGGTCTGGGGCAGGATTTGCCCAACTGGCACGATCTCTGGATCGACCATCCCGCAAGTCAGGACAGGCTGGCCGCACTTGGCCACCGACTGCCCGATCCGCCCCGGCGCATCAGCCATTGGTCGCCCTATCTGCGGCCGGGGGGGATGGCCCTCTATCGCGCCATTCTCGATGGCAGCCTGTCCCCCGCCCTGTTGCCCGCAGCACAGCCCGCGCGGCGCTGGTCGCGGCTTTTCTCCTTGACGCCGCCACAGGACGGCGGCGCGGCGGCGCGGCCATCCCGGACTTGATTTTCCCGCCGCACTGGCCAAGGCTGCCGGGCACCTGCCCCACCCATTTGCCCCGACCACCTGCCCCGCCAGAGGCCCGCCATGACACCTTCCCCGACCATTGCCCTTCCGCTTGTCCTGGCGTTCTGCGCCCTCTTCGCCGTGCCGGTGCGCGCGGCGGGCTGCGAGGCGACCGACATGGGGCACGAGGCCCGGATTGCCCTGTGCGATCAGGCCTTTGCCGAGGCTGCCGATCCTGATGAGGCGGCGATTGCCCTGGGCTACAAGGCGGAATCGCAGCGTCTGCTGGGGCAGTTGGAGGCCGCCTCCGCCACGCTGTTTCAGGCGCTGCGGCTGGCCCCGCAGAACCCGTGGTATTGGGTCGAACTGGGCAATGTCCGGTTCGATGCGGGCGATCCGGCCGGGGCGGTGGCGCATTACTCCACCGGGCTGGAGCTTGATCCGCAGGACAATTATGCACGGGTGAACCGCGCCGATGCCTGGTGGCATCTGAACGCGCCGGACCGCTGCCTTTCCGATGTCGGCCCGGTGCAGGCCGTGGCCCCCGAAGACCCCTGGCCCGCGCTGGTGCAGGCGCGTTGCCTGACCGATCTTGGCCGCGCGGCCGACGCCCTGCCGCTGATCGACCTGGCCGAGGCCAGCGATCCGGCCTGGGATGCCCCGCGTCTGGCCCGTGTCACCGCCCTGCTGTCGCTTGGCCGCGCGCCCGAGGCGCTGGCCGCCGCCGAAGCTGGCCTGGCCGCGATCCCCGCCGACAATGTGGCGGCCCTGGAAGGGGTGCAAAGCCTTGGCCTGGCCGCCATGGCGCGCAGCCGACCGACAGAGGAAACCCTGGCCGAAGCCACCCGGCTGGCGGCCGATTATCCCGACAATCTGGCGATTGCCGCGGTCAGGGTCTGGGTCCTGACCCGCGCCGGCCGTCTGGACGACGCCGAAACGGCCGCCGCCCCGCTGCGCACCGCCCCGCTGGCAAGCATGGAGGGCAGCCATCACGATGCCCTTGCGCAACTGGATCTGGCGCAGGGCAGGACCGCCGAGGCCGCACGGCATTTCACCCGCGCCATGGCGCTGGACCCGTCGCTGGCCCGGATCTACACCCGCGGATTGTCGGAACTGGGGTTCCTGCCGCTGTCTTCGGCCCGGCACAATGTCGCGCTGGCCCTGCACCGCTGTCTTGAGGCCAAGGGAGCAGACTGCCGGATCAGCAGCTAGAGCGTGTCCGACAAAAGTGGAATCCGGTTTTGGCGAAAGACGCGCGATCCCGAAGAGGGCAGAGTCTGTCCGTCGCTTCTTTCAGCGTCGGACAGACTCTGGCCGTCAGTTGACCGGCGCGTCGCCGTCATCGGTGTGGATCAGCGTCAGGATCACCGCCGACAGCACCACATGCGCCAGAACGGGCAGCACCGCCCAATACAAAAGCCAGTGCGGGGCCTCGACGGCACGGATCATGGTTTCGTTCAGCAGCAGAAAGCCCAGGTTGAACAGCACCATGATCCGGGTCATCACCGGCAGGAACGGCACCATCTCGGGCCAGGGCCAGAAGCGCGCCGCCATGTCATGCCGGTTGGCCAGCATGTCGGACACGAACATCGAGCCGAGGATGATGTAATAGGCGCTCTGGCTGCGCTGGCACCACAAGGGATCATCGACCGAGGCCAGCAGGAACAGTGGTCCCATCGCCACCAGCAGCGCGATCAGCACGGTTTCGCGGCGGCTGAACTGGTCCAGCAGCTTGCCGACCATGGATTCGAACCGCACCGAAATCCGGGTGGCCAGCGCCAGCAGGAAGGCGGTGACGAAGGCCTGCCCATCCTCGCCCGGCCCCAGCAGGACCGACATCAGCGGATAGGCAAGGATCAGCACGACACCGGGCAGAAAGGTCTTGCGCGGCATGGGTGGCACGTCCCGGAACAGTTCCAGGAACAGGCGCACGGATTCAAGCGTCTGGCGCAGCATGGGGCAGCAGTCCTTTGGCAACTGCCCCCTCTTGCGCCGTGAATCGGGCGGGGATGTGGCGGTTTGGGGCCATTCGCGCGGCAATCGAATTTACCGCGCGCCCTCAACCCTGACATGCGCTCCGGCGTCAGTCTTCCGGCCGGTCCTTTGTGGCCTTGTCCTCTTCGGCCCCCGGTTCGATCACGAAGCGCGACAGGATGGCGAATTGCGACATCAGGAACAGGAACAGCGCGGCCGGCATGGCAAAGGTTTCCAGCTTGACCCAGAGATCGGTGGATTGCGTGCGCCAGATCACCTCGTTCGCCACGGCCAGCGCCGCGAACATGCCGGTCAGGCGGCGGGTCAGGATCATCCAGCCTTCGGGCCGCATCGGCAGCGCCTCGCCCAGCACATATTGCAGATAGCTGCGCCCCTGAAGCAACCCGATCCCCAGGATCGCGGCGAAGGTGCCGTAGACGATGGTCGTCTTCATCTTGAAGAAGGCTTCGTTGTTGAACCAGGCGGTCAGACCGCCGAAGAAGATCACCGTGATGGCCACGAAAATCTGCATCCGGCTCAGCTTGCCGGTCAGGACCCACAGCGCCGCGATCGAGGCGAGAAGGATCGGGATAAAGACCAGAGCGGCGATGATGAAGCCGGAATATTCAGTTCCGCCAATGGTATAGACCTGATCCTTGATCCGCATGTAGATCAGGAAGAAGACCAGCGTCGGCCCCAGTTCCAGCACCTGTTTCAGGACACCGTTGATTTTCTTCTCGGCCATCTTCGCCCCTATCCCAATGCCTGTATCAGCACGGCCCCCAGCGCGATCAGCGCCATCAGGCCGGTCCTGACTGCCCCCACCTTCTCGCCCAGAACCAGCCAGCCGATCAAGGCGGCAAAGACGGTCGAGGTTTCGCGCAGGGTTGCGGCCTCGCCCACCTTGTCCAGCCTTGTGGCCAGCATGATCGAGCCAAAGCTGAAATAGGCCACCACAGCGCCCAGCAGTCCCCGTTTCAGCAGCGGGGCCACCTGATCCCGCGCCAGATGCCGCCAGCGGCGGAAGGTCACGGCCGGAATGAAGACCGAATCCAGAAGGAAGAACCAGGCCAGAAAGGTGAACGGGTCCGCCGTCGCCCGGATGCCATAGGCGTCATAGGTGGTATAGGCCGCGACCAGAACGCCGGTGGCCACGGCAAAACCCAAGGCAGGCCCCAGCGTGTCGCGGCCCACGATCAGCCTTGCGTAGTTCCACGCGCCCAGCCCCAGGATGCCGCCGCTCAGCAAGGCCAGCCCGCCCCATTGCCCAAGGGTGAAGCGTTCGCCGAACACCACGCCTGCGGCCAGAACGGTGACGACCGGCCCGGTGCCACGCACCACCGGATAGACCACGGTAAAGGCGCCGCGGCTGTAGGTCATCGCCTGCAACACCTTGTAGACGATGTGAATCCCCACGGCACCCGCAAAGATCGGCCACATATGCGGCTCGGGCCAGGGCACCAGGAACAGCGCGAAGGGCAGTGCGATCAGCCCGTAACAGGCGTCGATGGCCGCGCGGGACAGCCAGGGATCGTGCCGCCCCTTCTGCAAGGCCCCGAACAGCGCATGCAGCACCGCCGCCAGCAGCGCCAGCCCCAGTGCCACGTCATGCCCGGCGGGCGTGCCTTCGATCGACAGCAGCCAGCCGCTCATGCGGGCCGGGTCCGGGGTGCGGGCGTCACCCCTCCAGCCCCACCAGCGCGCGGGCGAAATCGTCAGGGTCGAAGGGCGACAGGTCGTCGATCTGCTCTCCCACGCCAATGGCATGGATCGGCAGGCCGAAGCGGTCGGCCAGCGCCACAAGGACGCCGCCCTTGGCGGTGCCGTCCAGCTTGGTCATCACCAGGCCCGAGACATCGGCGATCTTGCGGAAAATCTCGACCTGCGTCAGGGCGTTCTGGCCCGTGGTGGCATCCAGCACCAGCAGGGTGTTGTGCGGTGCTGTCGGATCGACCTTGCGGATGACGCGGACGATCTTGGCCAGTTCCTCCATCAGGTCGGCGCGGTTCTGCAATCGCCCTGCGGTGTCGATCATCAGAAGATCGGCCCCTTCGGCCCGCGCGCGGGTCAGCGCATCAAAGGCCAGGCTGGCCGGATCGCTGCCTTCGGGGGCCGTCAGCACCGGCACCCCGGCGCGGCTGCCCCAGACCTGCAACTGTTCCACCGCCGCCGCCCGGAAGGTATCGCCCGCCGCGATCACCACCGATTTGCCTGCCGCCTTGAACTGGCTGGCCAGCTTGCCGATCGTCGTGGTCTTGCCCGATCCGTTGACGCCCACCACCAGCACCACCTGCGGTTTCTGCGGATAAAGCGGCATCGGCCGCGCGACCGGACCCATGATCCGCGCCACTTCCGCCGCCAGCGCCTCTTTCAGTTCCGTGGTCGAAACCCTGCGGCCAAACCGCCCCTCGGCGATGTTCGCCGTCACCCGGATCGCGGTTTCCGGCCCCAGATCGGCCTGGATCAGCACCTCTTCCAGGCTTTCCAGCATGGCATCGTCCAGCACACGGCGCGGTTCGTCCGGGGTGGGGCTGCGGCCGAAGATGCGGCCCAGCAGGCCGGGTTTCGCGGCAGGTTCCGGGGCCTGCTCCGCCGCATGGGTGGATTGCGGTGCGGTTGCGGGCTCAGGTCTGGGTTCGGGCTCGGGGGGGGCGGCCGCTGGCGCGGGGGCTGCCGGCGCACTGGCAACGGGGGCCTCGGGCGCAGGCACCTCAGGGAGGGTCTCATCCTCTTCGGCACCCTCGGCAACCAGATTGTCCAGCCCCTCGCCGATCTTCGACGACGACCGGAACATCCGGTCCTTGAGCTTCTTGAAGAACGACATCGGCAGACCCTCGCCCCGGCACCCCTTGCCGGTCTCCTGTCACCTAATGCCTGCGGCCTGCAAAGGAAAGGCCGTCAGCCCTTGGGATTCAGCCAGAAGGCCATGGCCCCCCAGCCGATCAGCGCCTGCCCGATCCAGTAGGCGGGCCAGAGCGTCCGCGACAACAGCCGTTGCCATGCCGCATCCGTCACGACGAATATTCGCAGCGCCAGCAACAGGTCAGAGATCAGGAACAGCGCCGCGCCCAGCCGCAGCCACCCCTGCCCCGGATTGGCCGGAAGCATCACGGCCGCAAGCCCCATGATGCCGATCAGCACCACATAGCCACGCACCGGCCAGCGCAAGGCCCCGGTGCGCGGGGCGAGCCAGCTTTCAGTCGAGACCACCAGGCCGAGCAGCGCCGCCAGTGCCGCGCCTTCGGCCAGCGACAGCCCGTCAAGGCCAAGGGTCGCCGACCGCGCCAGCATGCCGCCCGCATAGGCCAGATGCCCCGCACCGAAGGCTGCCATCCCGGCCAGAAACGCCGCCTCTCCCCGCCGGGCCAGAAACCAGTCGCCAAGGGCACCCAGCGTCATCCCCAGCGCGATGGTCCAGAACAGCGGCAGCCCGGCACCCCAGAGGATCAGCGCCAGCACCCCGGTCGACAGCGCCTTGACCGCCGCCCCCGGCAGCCCCGGATCGTCCAGCGCGCAGAACCACGCCCAATAGACCAGCGCCGCCGCCATGGCGATCAGCGCCAGCACGCCCGACAAGACCTCCATCAGCCGCCCCTGCGTCATCCCGCAGCCTTTTCCCGGCCCCGGTTTCATGCTTCCCTGCCGCGACCATGACCGACGCGCCGCGCCTTCGCCAGCCCCTCTCTGTCCCCACCTTCGCCGCCGTGGCGCTGGCCCCCCTGCCGATGTTCGGGCTGGGGCTCTGGGCCGGGGGGCCTTGGCTCTGGCCCGGCTTTCTTTACATGTTCGCGCTGACGGCGGTGCTGGACCGGCTGACCCCGCATGTCGCCGCAGATGCGGCCGAGGGGCAGGAATTCCCCGGCTCCGACGCGCTGCTGGTCACGGTGGCGCTGTCGGCCCTGCTGCTGCTGCCCCTGGCCACCTGGGCCATCGCCGGACCCTCCGCCCTGCCCGGCAGCGCGCGGGCGCTTCTCTTCTTCGGCGCCGCGCTGTGGCTGGGGCAGGTCGGCCATCCAGCGGCGCATGAGCTGATCCACCGGCCGAACCGCTGGCTGTTCCGGCTGGGCACCGCGCTTTATGCCGCCGTCCTGTTCGGCCAGCACGCCAGCGCACACCGGCTGGTGCATCATCGCCATGTCGCCACCCGTCAGGACCCGAATTCCGCCCCCAGGGGCATGAGCTTTTACCGCTTTGCCCCACGCGCCTGGATCGGCAGTTTCCGCGCCGGCCACCGGGCCGAGGCAGACTTGCGCGCCCGCAACGGCGGCAGGCGCGGTCCGCATCCCTATCTGTGGCATCTGGCCGGCAGCCTTGCCGCCCTTGGCACCGCCTGGGCCATCGTCGGGGGGCCGGGCCTTCTGGCCTGGTGGGGCTTGGCGGCGCTGACGCAAGCGCAGATCCTGCTGTCGGATTACGTCCAGCATTACGGGTTGCAACGCCAGCCCCTGCCCGATGGCCGGGCCGAACCGGTCGGCCCCGCACACAGCTGGAATTCGGCCCCGTGGTTTTCCTCGGCGCTGATGCTGAACGCGCCACGCCATTCCGACCATCACAGCCACCCGACCCGGCCCTATCCGGCCCTTCGGCTGGATGCGGCGGAGGAAGCCCCCCGCCTGCCCTGGCCGCTGCCGCTGGCCTGCACCATCGCGCTGGTGCCGCCCCTGTGGAAACGCGGCATCCATCCGGTGCTGCGCCAATGGCAGGTCGCCGACGCACCGGCAAAAGTGCTGGCAAAGGTCACAGAAGGCTGACTGGCGTTTCCCGTCCCGCTCTGGCAGGCTCTGCCGCGACCGTCCCAACACCGGACCGCCCGAATGCGTGCCCTGCTGACTGCCTGCCTTTGCCTTCTTACCGCCCCCGCCCTTGCGCAGGAGGCGATGAGCGCCGAGGATTTCGACGCCTATGCCACCGGCAAGACCCTGACCTATACCCAATACGGTGAGATTTATGGTACCGAGGAATACCTGCCCGGCCGCCGCGTGCGCTGGCAGGTGACGGGAGATCTGTGCCAGTACGGGCACTGGTATGAAAAGGACGATCTGATCTGCTTTACCTACGAATATTCGCAAGGGGAATATTGCTGGACCTTCTGGCAGGAGGAAGACGGGCTGAAGGCGCTGTCCACCGACGACCCGCCCGGCTCGGAACTGTCAGAGGTGCAGGACAGCACACGCGGTCTGGATTGCCCCGATCTGGATGTGGGGGTGTGACGATGCGCCTGCTGCCTGCCCTTCTGGCCGCGCTTGCCCTTGCCGCGCCCGCGCTGGCCGAAGATCCCAGCCCCCTGACGGCCGAGGAATTCGACGCCCTGACCCGCGGGCAGGTGATGGACACCTGGTCGGGCGGCACGGTCTATGGCGTCGAGAAATTCCTGCCCGGCGGCAAGTCGATCTGGGAAGACGAACGCGGCTGCATGTATGGCACCTGGAAACAGGTGGGGGAGCTGATCTGCTTCACCTATGAGGACGATCCCGCCAACCCCGATTGCTGGACCTATTTCGACGCCGGCGACGGGCGGCTGACGGCGCAGTTCCAGGGCGATCCGCTGGCCATGCCGATCGAGCTGACGCCGTCGAACCGCGCGATGACCTGCAACGAATATCTCGGGGCCTGATCCCAGCCGGCAAGGCCGACGCAGCGCCGGTCAGAGCAAGCTGCCCTGCCCGTCATCGCCCGCAGGCCGCTTGCGCGGCGTTCCCGGTGCGGCCGTGCCCCGGCCCGGCCCCAGCGCCAGCCTGCCATCGTGAAACTCCGCCTCCAGCGCCGATGCCCCTGCGGCCTCGGCCCGGCTGGTCACGACATGGCCGTCGCCCCTGATGATGGCAAACCCGCGTTTCAGCGTCTCGGCATGACCCAAGCCCTGCCGCATCCTGTCCAGCTGATCCAGTCGCCGTGCCAGGTCCTCCAGACGCCGCCGGGGCGCGATCTCCAGACGCCCGGCCAGCCCGTTCAGCCTGTCACGGGACTTGCGGCCATCGCGGTCGGCATCGGCCAGCATCCGCACCAGCGATGGTGCCAGCCGGGCCGCCCAACTGTCAAAACGCTGACGCTGACGCTCCAGCACCAGCGCGGCCCGCATCTGCAACCGGTCGCCCGACAAAGCCAGTTTCTCGGCCCGCCGCGCCAGAGCGCCCGCCAGAAGCTCGGGCCGCATCGGCCCGGCAGCCTTGTCGAAGGCCCCGCGCTTCTTCGCCACCATCAGCCCCAGCGCGCCCGCCAGCCGACCGGACCACAGATCCAGCCGCTGCGACGCCGCCCCGGTCAGCGCATCCGGCCGCGGCAGCGCCCGCGCCAGATCGCGCAGCCGCTGCCCGCGCCGTTCCACGCCATGCCCGACGGCCCTGCCCTGCCGCGCCGCCAGACCCGCGACCGCAGCCATCAGATCCAGCCGCACCGGCACCGCCAGCTCGGCCGCCGCCGTCGGCGTCGGGGCGCGCAGATCGGCGGCAAAGTCGATCAGCGTGGTATCCGTCTCATGCCCCACGGCCGAGATCAGCGGGATCCGGCTCTCGGCCGCCGCCCGCACTACGATTTCCTCGTTGAAGCCCCACAGATCCTCCAGCGAGCCACCGCCGCGCGCCACGATGATCACATCGGGTCGCGGCACCGGCCCACCCGGCGCAATCGCGTTGAAGCCGCGGATCGCCGCCGCAACCTCGGGCGCGCAGGCCTGGCCCTGCACCGCCACCGGCCAGATCAGCACCCGGCGCGGGAAACGGTCGCGCAGCCGGTGCAGGATGTCGCGGATCACCGCCCCGCTGGGCGAGGTGACGACGCCGATCACCCCCGGCAGATAGGGAACGGGCTGCTTGCGGGCAGGGTCGAACAGCCCTTCGGCCTGCAAGGTGGCACGGCGCTTTTCCAGCATCGCCATCAGGGCCCCGGCCCCGGCGGGCGCCACATCCTCGACGATCAGCTGATATTTCGACTGGCCGGGAAAGGTGGTCATCCGCCCGGTGGCGATCACCTCCATCCCCTCTTCGGGCCGCACCTGCATCCGCGCGACCTGCCCCTTCCAGCTGATCGCGGCAATCACGCTGCGGTCATCCTTCAGGTCGAAATACAGATGTCCCGAGGCCGGGCGGCTGACCCGCCCCACCTCGCCCCGCACCCGGACAAGGCCGAACTCCCCCTCGATCACCCTCTTCACCGCGCCCGAAAGCTCGGACACGGTGTATTCGGGCGCATTGCCGGGGGCGGGGGTGTCGTCTTCGAACAGATCCATGCCTCCCTTGTGCCCCGCCAGTCCCCGCAAGGCAACCGCCCGCCGATGACGCTCGAAAATGCTTCCGGGGAGTCCGAAGGACGGTGGCAGCGCCCCCTCGCCGCTTGCCAGCGGGCGGCCCCCGACCTATGAGGCGGCAAACAGGCGGAGATGGCGATGAACATCCTGATCCTCGGCTCCGGCGGGCGCGAACATGCGCTGGCCTGGGCGGTGAAGCAGAACCCGAAATGCGACCGGCTGATCGTGGCCCCCGGAAATGCGGGCATCGCGCAACTGGCGGAACTGGCCGGGATCGACATCCTGTCGGGGGCCGAAGTAGTGGCCTTCTGCGCGGCCAATGCCATCGACTTCGTGATCGTCGGCCCCGAGGCCCCGCTGGCCGCCGGCGTCGCCGATGCCTGCCGGGCGGCGGGCCTCCTGACCTTCGGCCCCTCGGCCGCCGCCGCACGGCTGGAGGCATCGAAAGCCTTCACCAAGGAGATCTGCGACGCCTGCGGTGCCCCCACCGCCGACTATGCCCGCTTCACCGCCGCCGCCCCGGCCCGCGCCCATATCCGCGCCAAGGGCGCGCCGATCGTTGTCAAGGCCGATGGCCTGGCCGCCGGCAAGGGCGTGATCGTGGCGATGACCGAGGCCGAGGCGCTGGCCGCCGTCGACGACATGTTCGGCGGCGAATTCGGCGAAGCCGGGGCCGAAGTGGTGATCGAGGAGTTCATGACGGGCGAGGAGGCCAGCTTCTTCATCCTGTCGGACGGGGTAAACGCCCTGCCGATCGGCACCGCGCAGGATCACAAGCGGGTCGGCGACGGCGACACCGGTCCCAACACCGGCGGCATGGGGGCCTATTCCCCCGCCCCGGTGCTGACGCCCGCCCTGCAACGGCAGGCGATGGAGCGGATAGTGCTGCCGACCATCGCCGAGATGGCCCGCCGCGGCACCCCCTATCAGGGCGTGCTTTACGCCGGGCTGATGATCGAGAACGGCCAGGCCCGGCTTGTCGAATACAACTGCCGCTTCGGCGACCCCGAGGCGCAGGTGCTGATGATGCGGCTGGGCGCACAGGCGCTGGATCTCATGCTGGCCTGCGCAGAAGGCAGGCTGGACCGCGCCAGGGTGCATTGGGCCGATGACCATGCCCTGACCGTGGTGATGGCCGCAAGGGGCTATCCCGGTGCCTATGCCAAGGGCAGCGCGATCGGCGGGCTGGACACCCTGCCCGAGGACAGCCGCCATATGGTCTTTCATGCCGGCACCGCAGGAACCGACGGCCGGATCACTGCCAGCGGCGGTCGCGTGCTGAACGTCACCGCGCGCGCCAACAGCCTGGCCGATGCGCGCGACGCCGCCTATGCCATGGTGGACGGCATCGACTGGCCCGACGGCTTTTGCCGCCGCGACATCGGCTGGCGCGCGCTCTGACCGGATTGCGCGGCTTGCGCCGCAAGCCTTTCGTCTCGTCGTCGGGCTTCGCCTCCTCCTCGGTGCCGGGGGCGCTTCGCCCCCCGGACCCCCAGAGGGTATTTCGGCAAAGGCGAAAGCCGCTTGTCTTCATCTTTGCCGAAATACCCCCCGCGCGGAGCGCAGACCCGAGCCGGTTGGCGCTTGCGCCAGAGGCGAGAAACGACCTTGCGCCGCAAGGCGCCCGATCAGCAACCGCGGCCCCTTGCGCCTGCCCCCCGCCCCGCATAAGACACCGGCGGATTTGAACGGCCCGGAGGATGTCCATGCCGCTTCTGGTGATGAAATTCGGCGGCACCTCGGTGGCCGATCTGGCGCGGATCGAGAATGCCGCGACGAAGGTCCAGGCCGAGGTCGAGCGCGGCTATGACGTGATCGTCATCGTCTCGGCCATGTCCGGCAAGACCAATGAACTGGTCGGCTGGGTCGAAAGCACATCCAAGCTCTACGATGCCCGCGAATATGATGCCGTGGTCGCCAGCGGCGAGAATGTCACCGCCGGGCTGATGGCACTGCGCCTGCAGGAGATGGGCGTGCCTGCCCGCAGCTGGCAGGGCTGGCAGGTGCCGATCAACACCACTTCGGCGCATGGATCGGCCCGGTTCGTGTCGATCCCGCGCGAGAACATCGACGCGAAATTCGCCGAAGGATTCAAGGTGGCGGTGGTGGCGGGCTTTCAGGGCCTGTCGGCCGAGGGCCGGATCACCACGCTTGGCCGGGGCGGCAGCGATACCACCGCCGTCGCCTTTGCCGCCGCCTTCGGGGCCGAACGCTGCGACATCTACACCGATGTCGATGGCGTCTATACCACCGATCCGCGCATCAGCCCCAAGGCGCGCAAGCTGGACCGGATCGCCTTCGAGGAAATGCTGGAACTGGCCTCGCTGGGGGCCAAGGTGCTGCAGACCCGCTCGGTCGAGCTGGCGATGCGCTACAAGGTCAAGCTGCGGGTGCTGTCGTCCTTCGAGGACAGCACCGAAACCTCTGGAACCCTGGTCTGCGACGAGGAGGATATCGTGGAATCGAAAGTCGTTTCTGGCGTTGCCTACAGCCGTGACGAGGCGAAGATGACCCTGATCGCCGTGGCCGACCGGCCCGGCGTCGCCAGCGCCATCTTCGGCCCGCTGGCCGAAGCCGGGGTGAACGTGGACATGATCGTCCAGAACATCTCGGAAAAGGCGGCGGGCCATTCCGGTGCCACCACCGACATGACCTTTTCGGTGCCGGTCAACCAGGTTGCCCGCGCCCGCAAGGCGATGGAGGATGCGCGCGCCGCCGGGATCATCACCTATGACGAACTGGTCGAGGATACCGATGTGGCCAAGGTCTCGGTCGTCGGGATCGGGATGCGCAGCCAGGTCGGCGTCGCCGCGCGGATGTTCGCCGCCCTGGCGGCTGAAAACGTGAACATCAAGGTCATCGCCACGTCCGAGATCAAGATTTCCGTCCTGATCGACCGCAAATACATGGAACTGGCCGTCCAGGCGCTGCACGACGCCTTCGAGCTGGAAAAGGCCTGATGCGCGTCGCGGCGGGTCAGGGCTCGCTGCGGCCCGTCCCTTCGCGGTTGCCGCTGTAGGCCCGTCCGCCGGGCAGTGGCGGCAGCCAGCTTTCGCGCCGGATCGTCCACAGCTCATAGGTCGGCCTGAACCGGTCGGGCGCATCCAGTGCCCCCAGATTCACCCCGATCTCATCGTCGAAATGGGCATAGACCGGTGATCCGCAGCGCGAACAGAAGAAGCGCCGCTGATATTCGGCGGGATTGCCCGTCACCGTGACCGCCGTTTCGGGAAAGATCGCCGAGGCATGGAACAGCGCGCCATGGGTCTTGCGGCAGTCGAGACAATGGCACAGCCCGACGCGCCAGGGCTTGCCTGTGGCGATGAACCGCACCGCTCCGCAGAGACACCCCCCTGTCACCTGCTCCATTTCCGCCTCCTGTCGCTGCTGCCGGTGAAGACTGGCCCCATCGGACGCCCTGGTCCAGAGGCCGACCGACCGGCCGGATTCGCGCCGGGGTGGCGCTTTGTGCCTGCCCATTTTTCCGGCATGGCCCGCGCCCCCTGCCGCATTTCCGGCCGGACGGGTTGCCTTGTGCTGCTTTCTCCCCTCCCCTTCCCGCCCCTGCTCGCCTATAGAGAAGGGAAAGCCGCCACAGGGATGATGATGCCCGAACGGACCGAAAGCGAAAGCCGCAAATTGTTGCGCCGCCTGCGCGATGTTCTTGCCGTGCCCGGCAAGGGGCAGGACCGGCTGGATGCCATCACCCATCTGATCGCCGATTCGATGGGGACCGAGGTCTGCTCGATCTATCTCTTCCGCGATGAAGACACGCTGGAGCTTTGTGCCACCGAAGGGCTGAAGAAGGCGGCCGTCCACCAGACCCGGATGAAACTGGGCGAGGGTCTTGTCGGCCGCGTCGCCCGCACCGGCCAGCCGGTCAACACCGCCGATGCGCCCGGCGAAAAGGGATTCCGCTTCATGCCGGAAACAGGGGAGGAAATCTTCTCCTCCTTCCTCGGCGTGCCGATCCAGCGGGTCGGAGAAAAGCTGGGCGTGCTTGTGGTCCAGTCGAAGACCGCCCGCGAATTCCTTGAAGACGAGGTTTATGCCGTCGAGGTCGTGGCCATGGTGCTGGCCGAGATGACCGAGCTTGGGGCCTTCACGACCGGCGACGATGGCGCGATGCGCGCGCTGCACAAGCAGCCCGTCCTGTTTCGCGGGGCCACCGGGCAGGAGGGGGCCGCCGAAGGCCGGGTCTGGCTGCACGAACCCCGTGTCGTGGTGACGAACCCTGTCGCCGACGATCCGCTGACCGAAATCGACCGCATCCGCGGGGCCGTTGGCGAACTCCGCGTCTCGATCGACGACCTGCTGGAAGCCGAGGAACTGGACAAGGAACAGAAGCAGGTTCTGGAAGCCTACCGGATGTTCGCCCAGTCGCGCGGCTGGCTGCGCCGGATGGAAGAAGACATCATGCTTGGCCTCTCGGCCGAGGCCGCGGTGGAAAAGGAACAATCCGCCGCCCGCGCCCGGATGGAACAGGTGCCGGATGCCTATCTGCGCGAACGGCTCAGCGATCTGGACGATCTGTCGAACCGGCTTCTGCGCATCCTGACCGGACAGGGGGCCGACACCGGGGCGCAGATGCCGGAAAACCCGGTGCTGGTCGCCCGCAACATCGGCCCGGCGGAATTGCTGGAATATGGCCGCAAGCTGAAGGGCGTGGTGCTGGAGGAAGGCTCGGTCGGGTCACATGCCGCCATCGTGGCGCGCGCGCTGACGATCCCCTTGGTGATCCATGCAACCCGCATCACCGGCGAGGCGCTGAACGGCGACCATATCCTTGTCGACGGCGATCAGGGCATCGTGCATCTGCGCCCCGAGGAAACCGTGGCCCGCGCCTTCCGCGACAAGATCGCCATGCAGGCCCAGGCGCAGAAACGCTATGCCTCCTTGCGCGGCCTGCCCGCCCGGTCGACCTGTGGCACCACCGTCTCGCTGCACATGAATGCGGGGTTGATGGCCGATCTGCCCAGCCTTGAAGGTTCGGGTGCCGAAGGGGTGGGGCTGTTCCGCACCGAATTGCAGTTCCTGATCCGCAACAAGATGCCGCAACGCGCGGAACTTGCAGCCCTTTACGCCCGCGTGATGGATGCGGCCAAGGGCCGGCGGGTGGCCTTCCGCACCCTCGACATCGGGTCGGACAAGGTGCTGCCCTACATGAAACCCAACGACGAGCCGAACCCGGCGATGGGCTGGCGGGCGATCCGCGTCGGGCTGGACAAGCCGGGCGTGCTGCGGATGCAGGTGCAGGCGCTGATCCGTGCGGCGGCGGGGCGGCCGCTGACGATCATGTTCCCCTTCATCACCGAACTGGCCGAATTCACCGAAGCCCGCGCCCATGTGCTGCGCGAGATCCACCGCGAGAAATCGCTGGGCCATCCGGTGCCGTCGAATCTGGAAATCGGTGCGATGTGCGAAACCCCGTCGCTGGCCTATGCGCCGCAGGCGTTTTTCGAGATGGCCGATTTCATCTCGATCGGCGGCAACGACCTGAAACAGTTCTTCTTCGCCGCCGACCGCGAGAATGAACGTGTCCGCCGCCGTTATGACACGCTGAACCTGTCGTTCCTGGCCTTTCTGGAACAGATCGTCGCCCGCTGCGCGGCATCCGGCACGCCTCTGTCCTTCTGCGGCGAGGATGCGGGCCGCCCGGTCGAGGCCCTTGCCCTCGCCGCGCTCGGCATCCGCAGCTTGTCGATGCGCCCGGCCTCGGTCGGGCCGGTCAAGGCGCTGATCCGCCGGGTCGACCTGTCCGAAGCCCGCCGCGTGATCGACGCGGCCCGTGCCAGCGGGGCCGAAAGCGCACGCCCTGCCCTGATGAACTGGCTTGCCGCGCAGCCGGAGTGATCTGATTGCGCGGCTACGCCGCAAGCCTTTCGTCTCGTCGTCGGGCTTCGCCTCCTCCTCGGGCGGATGGGGGCATTCTGCCCCCAAACCCCCCTGAGGGTATTTATACAAAGATGAAAACAGATGGCTTCATCTTTGTATAAATACCCCCGCCGGAGGCACCCGAGCCGGTTGCGCGGAACGCGCAGAGGCGAGACAGAAAACCTGCGCCTGCCAAGGCGCGCAATTTCCTTGCCGCCGCTCAGGCCCTGGTGACAGGCGGCGGGGTAGTGGCGCGGCGGAAGGCCTCCAGCACCGGCATCTCGCCATGACGTTCGCCCAGACGGCGCAGGGCGAAGCGGATCGCCGCCAGTTCGCGGTAATAGGCCAGATAGGCCGCGTTCAGCGCGGCCCCCGTGGCCGCGCCCAGCATCGGCACCGCCTGGGCGGCGAGTTTCTGGCTCAGTGCCGCTGCCAGTTTCGGTGCGACGGTCTGGATCAGCTGTTGCAGCGCCGGGCCGGTCAGTGTCATCCGGGCCGACAGGAACGAGGTGTCCACCCCGTCATCGCCCGCCAGCGGGCTGCCCGCGGCAAAGACCTTCAGGCAATCTGCCCGCACCGAAGGATCGGCCGGATCATAGCCCGCCGCCACCGCCTCGGCGCGGATCGCATGCAGGATCACCGTCACCGTCACCGGCAATTCCGCCAGCGAGGTTGCGAGGCCCCCGGCTCCGCCAGCCGCCCCCGATGCGACGGCCGCCGCCATCGTGCCATGACGTCCCGCCTTGCCCGCCGCCTTTGGCAGGGCGCGCGCGCCCAGATCGGCCAGCCCCCAGGATGCGGCCAGCGCTGCCTCGGTCGCCTGTCCGACCCGCATCCGCAGCCCTTCGGGCAGGGCTGCAAGCTGGCGCTCGAAACTGCCGCCCAGCCGGGTCAGGATCATCACCACCGGCCCGCCCGCACGGGCATAGCGGCGGGCCAGGGCCGTGATCTCGGGTTCGGGCGGGTCCGGCAGGACCATCGGCAGGGCGTGTTCCATACCCTGAATATCGGGGCCGTCGGCCCCGCGCACAAGACCTCAGGTCGCCTTCGTCACCCGGCCCCGCACATCCTTCCAGGCCCCGGATTTCAGCTCCAGCCCCAGCACCCGGTCAGGATTGGTGGGGGGCGGCATTTCCACACCGTCCAGCTTGCGGAACCCGAAGCGCGAATAATAGGGGGCGTCGCCGACCAGAAGCACCCGTTCCCAGCCCAGACGCCGCGCCTCGGCCAGGCTTTCGTTGATCAGAAGGCCGCCCAGCCCCTCGCCCTGCCGGGTCGGGTGAACCGCCACGGGGCCCAGCAGCAGCACGTCCTCTTCGCCGATCAGCGCGGGCCAGTAGCGGATCACCGCCGCCAGCGTGCCGTCATCGTCGCGCAGAGTCAGGCAGAGCGGGGCCACTGTCGGCACCCCGTCGCGTAGCCGATAGGAAGACAGCGCCGTCCGCCCCGGCGCAAAGCACAGATCGTAAAGCGCCTCGACCTCCCACCAGTCGGCTTCGGTTTCCTCTTCAAGACGATAGGCCAAGTCGCGCTGCCCCCGAAGCCCTGCCGAATCTGCTGGCATCGCCCCGTAACATGCGAAAGTGTCAGGTTCAAATCACCCCTGCCGCCGGATCTGCCCCGATGTTCTACCGCCCCGACGAAGGTCATGGCCTGCCGCACAACCCGTTCAAGGCCGTGGTCGCGCCCCGGCCGATCGGCTGGATTTCCACCCGTGGCAGCCAGGGTGACAACCTTGCGCCCTATTCCTTCTTCAACGCCGTCGCGGACGATCCGCCGCAGGTGATGTTTGCCGGCGGTCACAAGGATTCGATCCGCACGATCGAGGAAACCGGCGTCTTCGCCGTCAACATCGTCGCCTCCGCCGCCCTGCATGCGATGAACGCCACCTCCGAGCGATTTCCCCGCGGCACCGACGAATTCAGCCGCGCCGGAATCGCCCGCGCCGAATGCCGCGCCATCGCCTGTCCGCGCGTTGCCGATGCGCCCGCCACGCTGGAATGCCGCGCCAGCCGGGTGCTGACGCTGCCCGGCGACGGCAACCTGATGGTGATCGGCATGGTCGTCGGCGTGCATCTGCGTGACGATTGCCTGCGGGATGGCCACTTTGACTTGACGCTGTTCCAGCCACTCTCGCGGCTGGGCTACCGCGACTATGCCGCCGTCACCCAGGTGTTCGAACTTGCCCGCCCCGACGATTGACAAGCGCCACAACTTGCGGGTGAATGGCCAGAGGGGGAAACGCTGGCCGCCGGTCACAGCCTCCCCCGAACCCGGAGGTTCCGATGCAAGACCTGTCCCGCCGCAGCTTTCTTCTGGGCACCGGTGCCGCCGGGCTGGCCGCGCTGCACCCGTTCTCGGCCCAGGCGCAGGCCGGGCAGGCGCATCTGCGCATTCTGGCCACCACCGATCTGCATTGCCATGTGCAGCCCTATGATTATTACGCCGACAAGCCGAATGACACCATGGGCCTTGCCCGCACCGCCAGTCACATCATGGCCGTCCGGGCCGAGGCGACCAATACCCTGACGCTGGACAATGGCGATTACATGCAGGGCAATCCGATGGCCGATTTCATCGCCTATTCGCGCGGGATGAAGCCGGGCGACGTGCATCCGGTGATCGCCGGGATGAACAGCGTCGGCTATGATGCGGGCACGCTCGGCAACCATGAATTCAACTATGGCCTGCCGTTTCTGGATCTGGTGAACGCCAAGGCCGATTTCCCGATCGTCTGCGCCAATATCGTCAGCAGCCTGGGCGCCACGGCGGCCGAAGACGAACCCTATGCCCGCCCCTGGATCATCCTTGAGCGCGAACTGACCGATGGTGCGGGGGAAAGGCGCCCGATCCGCATCGGCATCATCGGCTTTGTGCCGCCGCAGGTGATGCAATGGGACCGCGGGCATCTGGAGGGCAAGGTCTTTGCCCGCGACATCCTTGAAGCCGCCCGCGCCCATGTGCCCGCCCTGCGCGCGGCGGGGGCGCAGATCGTCATCGCGCTGTCGCATTCCGGCATCACGCCGGGGGCCGAAGCCGCGCTGATGGAGAATGCCTCGCTGCAGCTGGCGGCGCTGGAAGGGATCGACGCCATCGTCACCGGCCATGCCCACCGGATGTTCCCAGGCGAGGATTTCACCGGCGACGGCATCGACAATGCGGCAGGCACGCTTGCCGGAAAGCCGGCCGTCATGCCCGGATTCTGGGGCAGCCATATGGGGCTGATCGACCTGATGCTGGAACATGACGGCAGCGAAAGCGGAAACGGCTGGCGCATCGCGGGCCATCAATCCACCCTGCGCGCGATCTTCGAGCGCGGCGAGGACCGCCAGATCCGTCCGCTGGTCGAGGATTATGCCCCCGCGCTAGCCGCCACCGCCGCAGCACATGAGGAAACCCTGGCCTATGTCCGGGCCGAAGTGGGCCAGACCTCGGCCCCGCTGCACAGCTATTTCGCGCTGGTGGCGGATGATCCTTCGGTGCAGATCGTGTCACTGGCGCAGCTGTGGTATGTGGCGCAACTCCTGAAAGGCACCGAACACGAAGGCTTGCCACTGCTGTCCGCCGCCGCGCCATTCAAGGCGGGCGGGCGCGGCGGGCCGGAGTATTACACCGATGTTGCCGTGGGACCGGTGGCGATCAAGAATGTCGCCGATCTCTACCTTTACCCCAACACGCTGCAAGCCGTGCGCATCAGCGGTGCGCAGTTGAAGGACTGGCTGGAGCGGTCTGCGGGCCTTTTCAACCGCATCACCCCCGGTACGCCCGACCAGCCCCTGATCAACCCCGACTTCCCAAGCTACAATTTCGACGTGATCGACGGGCTGACCTATCGGATCGACGTGACCCGGCCGTCGAAATTCGATGCCAAGGGCGGGCTGGCCGATGCCGGTGCCAGCCGGATCGCCGATCTGATGTATCAGGGCGCGCCGGTCGACCCGACGGCAGAATTCATCGTGGCCACCAACAATTACCGGGCGGGCGGCGGCGGCGATTTTCCCGGTGCGGACGGGTCGACCGTGATCCTGGAAGCGCCCGACACCAACCGCGATGTGATCGTGCGCTATATCGTCGATCAGGGCACCATTGCCCCCGCCGCCGATGCCAACTGGGGCTTTGCCCCGGCGGGTGGGGCGACGGTGCTGTTCGAGACCGGGCCCAAGGCGGTGGATTATCTTGAAGACGTCCGTGCCCGTGGCCTGAACATCGAAGCCGCAGGCGACGGGGCCGACGGCTTCGCCCGGTTCCGCATCACGCTGTAACGGCGGACAAGGGCCAAATTCCTTGATCAAGGAATTTGAAAAATCCTTCTTCAAGGATTTTCACGCCGCTTGCGCGTCGTGCAGCGGGCGTCGATAGTCGCGCCATCATGCCCGATGCTGCCCGCCTTGCCGATCTGCTGTCCACCCCCACCCCGGCCGAAGCCGCCCTGCTTGCCCATGCCGCGGCAGGCACGCCTTGCCAGTTCGGGACCGCCCTGCCCGACCCCGCCGACCCGAAGGCCCCCCGCATCCGTGCGCCCCTTCTTGCCCATCTCCTGACAGGCGGCAGCCCCGAGGCCCCCGTTGCACCGCAGGGCCTGCGCCTGATCGGGGCAGTCGTCGACGGCCCGCTGACCCTGTCTTTCCTTGAAGCCAAGGGCGAAACCGATCTGCGTCTTTGCGCCTTCACCGACCCGGTCAGCGCCCGCCGCGCCCGACTGACGCAACTTGTCCTGAACGGTTCGGCCTTCCCCGCCCTGACCTGCGAAGGGGCCGAAATCGCCGGGTCCGTCTTTCTGATCGGCGTCATCTGCCCCGGCCGCCTCTCGTTCGCCACCGCCCGCATCGGGGGGCAGCTGGCCCTGAACGGGGCCACGATCGGCCCCTTTACCGCACAGGGCGCGCAGATCGGGGCCTCGGTCTATCTGCGCGCCACGACCGCCGCCCCGTTCCGCGCCACAGGCGAGGTTTCGCTGTCGAACGCCCTGATCGACGGCCAGTTGGCGGTTGACGGTGCCTTGCTGAACAATCCGCAAGGCATTGCCCTGAACGCGCAGGGGGCGCGGATCGACGGCGATGTGATCCTGACGCCGCAGGGCCCGCACCCGTTCCGCGCCAATGGTGAAGTCCGCCTTGCCGCGGCCGAGATCACCGGCCAGCTTGACTGCACCGGGGCCAGTTTCAGCGCCGGAAACCGTCCCGCCTTTTCGGCGCAAAGGATGCGGGTCGGGGCGGAATTCTTCTGGCAGAAGGTCAGCGTCCCTTCCGGCACGCTGCACCTGCCCTCGGCCCATGTCGGCGATCTGGTCGATGATCCGGCGTCGTGGCCCGGCAGCGCATCGGGGCCGCAGCGCAGCTATATCGACGGCCTCACCTATGACCGCATCACCCGCGATGCCCCCGTCGATGCCGCCACCCGCCTGCGCTGGCTGGCCGGGGTCAGCCACCACAACGGCCGCTTCCTGCCGCAACCCTATGCCCAATGCGCCGCCACCCTGGCCCGCATGGGGCATGAGGCCGAAGCGCGCGAGATCATGGAGGCGCAGACCCGGCAAAAGGGCCGTCAGCGCCGCCGCAACCGCGTTATCGCGCCGGATGGCGCCCGCCGCAGCGGGGCTGCCCTGCTGTGGGGCCGGGCCGAAAACCTGATCGACTGGCTCTGGGACCGCGCCGCGCAAGGCATCGTCGGCTATGGCTATGCACCGTTCCGCGCCCTTGGCTGGATCACGGCGCTGGCCGTCGTGGCCGCGCTGCTGGCCCATCTGGCCTGGCGCGAAGGGTCGATGGCCCCCAACAACGATCTGATCGCCGCCTCGGACGGCTGGCAACTATTGCTGGCGCAGGATTGCGTGCCCGATGCCGTTCCCGGCTGCATCGCCAACCCTGCGCAGGTGTGGAACGGTCCCGACGGGGCCGGGCTGGACTGGGAAAGCTTTCATCCCCTTGCCTATGGGGTGGATGTCGTCGTGCCGGTGATCGGCCTTGGCCAGACCGACAGCTGGTCGCCATCGAAGGACCGCGGCTTGTGGGGCTTTACCTTATGGTGGGCGCGCTGGCCGCTGATCTTCGCGGGATGGCTGGTCTCGGCGCTGGCCGCTGCCGCCGCGACGGGGATCATCCAGCGGGGAACTCCGACCTGAGTTCCTCTGCCCGGCCCGGCCTATGTCCTTTCCTGAAGATCGCCACACAACCCATTGAAATCAAATATCTTCAATTTCCACTTACCACCGGCAATTCCACTTTCCCCGATACCGGCCCCGGTCTATTCTGCATCCGCAAACCAGCCCGGAGGACCCCATGAAGACCATGATCGGCATCATCGGCGGATCGGGCGTCTATCAGATCGAAGGGCTGGAGGGCGCATCCTGGGTCAAGGTCAAATCCCCCTGGGGCAGACCGTCGGATGACATCCTCTGCGGTCGGCTGAACGGCATTCCGATGGCCTTCCTGCCCCGTCATGGCCGCGGCCACGTGCATTCGCCGTCCTCGATCCCCTACCGCGCCAATATCGACGCGATGAAGCGGCTGGGCGTGACCGATCTTGTCGCCGTCTCGGCCGTCGGATCGCTGCGCGAGGATTTCGTCCCCGGCGATTTCGTGCTGGTCGATCAGTTCATCGACCGCACCTTTGCGCGCGAGACATCCTTTTTCGGCCCCGGTTGCGTGGCCCATGTCAGCCTTGCCCATCCGACCTGCCCCCGCCTGGGCGCGGCCGCCGCCAAAGCCGCGCGGGCGGCGGGCAAGACCGTGCATGACGGTGCCACCTATCTGGCGATGGAGGGGCCGCAGTTTTCAACCCTGGCCGAAAGCCGCCTTTACCGGCAATGGGGGGCAGATGTGATCGGCATGACCGGGATGCCCGAGGCGAAACTGGCCCGTGAGGCCGAGATCTGCTATGCGTCCCTGGCCATGGTGACGGATTACGATTGCTGGCACCCCGATCATGACGCAGTGGATGTGGCCGCCGTCATTGCCACGCTGACGGCCAATGCCGATGCCGCCCGCGCCACGGTCGCGCATCTGCCTGCGCTGCTGGGGGCCGACCGCGCGCCCTGCCCGCATGGCTGCGACCGTGCCCTGACCCATGCCCTGATGACCGCCCCCGACCGGCGCGACCCCGATCTGATGGCCCGGCTGGATGCCGTGGCCGCGCGTGTGCTGTGATCCTGCGCAGCATCGCCCTTTCCCTGCTGCTGGCGCTGGCCGGTGCCGCCGCATCCGCCGAGGATTCGGATGGCATCCTGGCCGAAACACTGCTGAGCGACCGCGACTTCTTTCGCCTTGCCACCTGCGGCGCACCGCCGGGGGGCGACTGCGCCGGGCCGACACTGCGCTGGCGGCGCAGCGTGATCACGCTGGCGTTCCTGCCGGATGCGGTGGAAACGCCAGATGGCTTTGCCGCCCATCTTGACGAGACGCTGGACCATGCGATCCGCGAGATCAACCGCTCCGGCGCGGGCCTCCGCATCCGCCGCGACGATGCCCGCGGCCGCGCCGCCGACATCCGGGTCATGCCCAGCCTGCGGCTGAACGGCGACATCATGACCGATGAGCCGGGCGTCTCGGCCGCCGGCATCATGGGCGTCGGCTACATGACCTTCTGGTGGAACGGCCGCAACGAGATCACCGAAGCGACGATCCTGATTTCCACCGCCATCCTGCCCGAAGACATGGAATCGGTGGTGCTGGAAGAGGTGTTCCAGACCCTGGGTCCACGCTTTGACATCGACGGGGCGGCCTATGAGGGCGTCTCGATCCTGTCCCAGACCTCGAACGCGACCACGCGGATCGCCGGGCAGGATGCCAGGCTCCTGCGCTGGCTGTATCCCCTGCGGCCCTGACCTGTCACCGCGCCCCGTCACCGCGCCCTGTCGGCGCGCTTGTCTGGCCTGCGGCACGGATGCTATCGACGACAGGCCATTTCCATGGGGATTCCATGCACAAGACCGTCAAGGATTACATCCGCACCATCGTCGATTTCCCGCATGAAGGCATCCTGTTCCGCGATGTGACCACGCTTTTTGCCGATCCGCGCGGCTTTCGCATGTGCATCGACCAGTTGCTTGCGCCCTATGCCGGGATGCGGATCGACAAGGTGGTGGGGCTTGAGGCGCGGGGCTTCATCCTGGGCGGGGCGGTAGCGCATCAGCTGTCCACCGGCTTCGTGCCGATCCGCAAGAAGGGCAAGCTGCCGGGCCAGACCATCAGCCAGGCCTACAAGCTGGAATATGGCGATGCCGTGGTCGAAGTGCATGACGATGCCCTGCAGCCTGGCGAGGTGGTGCTGGTGGTCGATGACTTGCTGGCCACAGGCGGCACGGCCGAGGCCGGTATCCGCTTGGTCGAACGGCTGGGCGGCGAAGTGATCGGCTGCGCCTTCGTGGTGGACCTGCCCGACCTTGGCGGCCACCGCAAGCTGGAGGCGATGGGGATGGATGTTCACACCCTTTGTTCGTTCGAGGGGCTGTGATGCCGGGGGCGGGCGGGCCGTCGCGGGATCCTGCCTGACAGGGGCAAGGTCGTAGTATGTCTGCTTTGCGGGACGCAGCGGACGGTGCGAATGGGGTTCCTGTCACTGTCCTTCGGAATGATGTCCCGGCCGGGTTAACAGCGGCGTCAGCCGCCCCGGCCAGCGCCCGACCGCCCCATGGGCGGGCGCTTCTGCGCCGTTGGCCCTCCGCTCAGGCCACAGGAGAGACCGCACCATAAAGCGCTGCCTGCGCATCGTTGGAGGCGCCCACCCGCGGTCGGGCGTTGGCCTTCCGTTGCTTCCCAATCCCAACCGTCCGCAATGGGCTCTTTTCGACCAGGCCGCGCCGTGGCGAAGCAGTCCCATCGGCCATTCTGAAAAACCCGCTCGGCAGGAGATGCACACTAAAAACGGTTTTCGCACGCACCCATGCCGCATTGGCACAAAACAAGGCAAGATGGCGGCCCCGGAAGGACTCGAACCCTCGACCCGCTGCTTAGAAGGCAGCTGCTCTATCCAGCTGAGCTACGGAACCGTCGGGTCTTTCTAGACCAGCCGTTTCGTCATGAAAACCGAATTCGGATCCTCGGCATAGCCGATGAAGGGTGCGCATTCCTCGAAACCTGCGCGCTCATACAGCGCCCGTGCCGCGGCAAAGCCCGGCTGGACCCCGGTTTCCAGGCTGAGCCGTCCGATCCCCGCCGCCCTGGCCTCGGCCATCAGATGCGCCAGCATGGCCTTTGACAGCCCCCTGCCGCGCGCCTCGGTCAGGACATGCATCGACTTGATCTCGGCATGGCCCGGCTCGATCCGCTTGAAGGCCCCCATCGCCATCGGCTGCCCCCGGTCGCGCAGCACGAAAAAACGGATGTCGGCCACGGCCAACTGGCCGCGATCCATCATGTGAATCGACTCGGGCGGGGTGTCGGCATGCATGTCCGCCGTATGGCGCTGGAACAGCAGGGCCAGATCCTCGGTCAGCGGGCTTTCCTCGGCGATGCTGACCGAGGCCCCGGAGGCAACCGCCGCAGGACTGTCCGACGTTCCCAGCACCATTCCCGCACCCTGCCCCTGTTCCTGTCTGCGCCACTGTGGCCGGGCCCGGCACTCAATACAAGCCCAGCCCGCGCATGATCGGCGGCCAGTCTTTGATCCGCTTGCGGGCCTTGTCCGGCGCGCGCCCGGCGACATCGTGGATGATGACATTCATCAGCGTGGTCATCGGGCCGGTGCTTTCCAGGAAGGCATCCACCTTTGTGGTGACGTGAAAGACGAACGGCGTCTCGGCGCTGGCCCAGGTGTTCAGCTCATCCGTCACCATCACCGTCTGCATCCCAAGCTGCCGTGCCATCTGAAGGATGTGCTGCGCCTCGCGGGCATAGGGGGCCATGTCGACCATCACCAGACAGCGCCTTTCCTCGGCGCGGCGGAACGAGGGGATCCATTCCACCAGTCCGCCGTCATGCGGCGACAGGAAGCGCACCGATCCGCGCACGATGGCAAGACGGCGGGCGAAATCCTCGGCAATGCCGCGAACGGTCTGAAAGCCGGTGACATAGACTTCATCTGCGGCGGCGATGATGTCGATGGCCGTCGCCCAGGCCGGTTTTTCGACCTCATGCGCCAGGGCCAGCACGGCATCGGCATCGCGCTTGAGGATGGCGCCGATCTCGCTGTCCAACAGCCGGAAATAGCGGTCGCTGGGCGAGACATGGGCATGCACAAGCGCCGCCTGCAAATCCTCTTTCAGCCCCTGAAGCCCGCGGTAGCCCGCGCGTTTCAGAAACCGGCTGACCGTGATTTCGCTGACGCCGGTCTTGGCCGCGATCGAAGCCCCGGTTTCCAGCCCCAGCGTCGTCTCGTTCAGGATCAGCCACTGGACAATGATCGCCTCGGATTTGGTCAAGGCACCGGAAATGCTGCGCAATCTTGCAGCAAGCGGAGAGTCTTCCGGCGGAAAGGGCAGATCGTTCATGACAGAGTTTACATCATTATTTATGAATGGTAGCGTTCTGTCATATTGATAACATGCCCGAGTCGTCGCCGCCAAGCCTTTTCGACCCAGCGGCCCGGCCAGAAGGCAGCAACCGGGAGAAGATCATGAAAGCCGTCGGATTCGCCTCTGCCCTTGTCCTTGCCGCCGGAATGGCCGGGGCGGAAGGAACGCTCTCGCTGTACAACTGGGGCGACTACATCAACCCCGAGGTGCTGACGAAATTCACCGAGGAAACCGGCATTGCCGTGACGCTGGACACCTATTCCTCGAACGAAGAGATGCTGGCCAAGATCCAGGCCGGGGCGACCGGCTATGACATCGTGTTTCCGTCGGTCCACATGAACGACATCATGATCAAGCTGGGCCTGCTGGAAAAGACCGGCATCAATGCGCATCCCGATTTCAAGAACATCGACCCGGCCTTCCTGCGCGCCAAGGAAGACCCGGCCAGCGAATACTGCCTGCCCTATGCCTGGGGCACGGTCGGCATCTTCTACAACGAGGATGTGACCGGCCCGATCGCCAGCTGGGCCGATTTCTTCGCGGTGCCGGAAAAGACCGGCGGCAAGATCACCCTGCTGGACGACATGCGCGAAGTCATCGCCATCGGCCATTTCATGAACGGAACCCCGGTCAACAGCGACGATCCGGCGGCGGTGCAGGCGGCGGCGGATGCCATCCTTGCCCACAAGGCGGCAATTTCGGCCTTTACCTATGAAGTGCCGCCGCTGCTGACCGCAGGCGACATCGCAGCCGGGCATTTCTTCGTCGGCGGCAATGTCTTCTTCACCGAAACGCCCAACATCAAGTATGTGATCCCGGCCGAAGGCGGCACGATGTATCAGGAAAACATCTGCGTTCTGGCTTCGGCCCCGAACAAGGAAAATGCGCAGAAATTCCTGGAGTTCTACCTGAAGCCGGAAATCGCCGCGCTGAACGTGGCACAACAGTTCAACGGCACGCCGAACATCCCCGCGAATGAGCTGACGCCCGACATCATCAAGTCCAACCCGAACATCAATGTCGGCCCTGAAACGCTGGCCCGGCTGCAGATCTTCGAAGACATCGGCGCGGCGCTGAAATTCTACGACCGGGCCTGGAACACCATCCGCACTGCGCAGTGACGCAGGATGACCAGTCTTCTGGAAATCCGCGGGGCGCGGCGAACCTTCGCAACCCCAGAGGGCGGCCTGCTGGCCGCCCTGGACGGGGTGGATCTGGACATCGGGGCCAATGAATTCGTCACCCTGCTGGGCCCCTCCGGCTGCGGCAAGACCACGCTTCTGCGTGCCATCTCGGGGTTCGAGACGCTGGATGGCGGCACCATGCGGCTGGACGGCGCGGACCTGACAGCCCTGCCCCCGTTCCGCCGCCCGGTGAACACGGTGTTCCAAAGCTATGCGCTTTTCGGTCACATGACCGTTGCCCGCAACGTCGGCTATGCGCTTGAGGTGGCGGGCCTGCCCCGCGCCGACCGTGATGCCCAGGTGGCCGAGGCGCTGGCCAAGGTCGGCCTGTCCGGCATGGGGGCCCGCAAACCGGGCCAGTTGTCGGGAGGTCAGCGGCAGCGCGTGGCGCTGGCCCGCGCCATCATCGCCCGACCCCGGCTTCTGCTGCTGGACGAGCCGCTGTCCGCCCTTGACCGCAATCTGCGCCAGCAGATGCAGCTGGAGCTGAAGACCCTGCAACATGAGCTGGGCATCGCCTTCATCTTCGTCACCCATGATCAGGAAGAAGCCCTGACGATGAGTGACCGGATCGTGGTGATGCGGGCGGGCCGGATCGAACAGATTGGCACTCCGCGCGACATCTACCGCCACCCGCGCAACCGCTTTGTCGCGGAATTCATCGGCGAGACCAATCTTTTCCCGGTGACGGTGGACCGGATCGAAGGTGCGACCGCGCTTGCCCGCACCGCCGAAGGGCTGCCGCTGCATCTGCCCGCCACCGGCCGCACGGCCGGGGAACGTGTCACCGCCATCCTGCGGCCCGCCGATTTCACCCTGTCGGACAGCGGCATTCCCGGCACCGTCAGCCGCGCGGTCTATCTGGGATCGGACCTTTACCTGTTCATCGCCCCGCAGGCGGGCGGACCGGACATCCGTGTCATCGCCCGCGACGGCGCGGGGTTTGACGAAGGCGCGGCCGTGCATCTGGCGCATGATCCCGCCCGCGTGCATGTGCTGGAGGGCGCGTGATGGCGATGCGCCGCCAATCCGTCGCCCTTGGGCTTTTGCTGACGCCCGTGACGCTGTTCCTCGGTGTCTTCTTCCTGCTGCCGCTGCTGATCATCGCGGTGTTCTCGGTCCTGTCCCCCGGTCTTTATGGTGGCGTGGAATGGTCCTTCTATCACTGGAACTATGGCCGCATCTTCGGCTGGGCTGACGGGTTCATCGAGATATTCGAACCGATCTACCTGCAGATCCTGCTGCGGTCGCTGTCCTTTGCCCTGCTGACGGTCGTGCTGACGCTGCTCTTGTGCTACCCGGTCGCCTTCTGGGTGTCGCGCCTGTCCGACCGCTGGCGGCTGGTGTTCATGTTCCTGATCACGCTGCCGTTCTTTTCCAGCCTGATCGTGCGGCTTTACGCCTGGCTTCTGATCCTGAAGCCGACGGGCCTGCTGAACACTGTCCTTTTGTGGCTGGGGGTGATCTCGCAGCCGCTGGAAATCCTTTACACCCCCACGGCGGTGGTGCTGGGGATGGTCTATGTCATGGTCCCCTTCATGTTCCTGCCGCTTTACGCCGCGATCGACAACCTTGACCGCGCGCAGATCGAGGCGTCGCTGGATCTTGGCGCCAACCGGGTGCAGACCTTTCTGAAGGTCGTCCTGCCGCAGACCCTGCCGGGCATCATGGGCGGGGCGGTGATCGTCTTCATCCCCTCGGTCGGCAATTTCGTGGTGCCGGATGTGCTGGGCGGGGCCAAGGGGCTGATGATCGGCAATCTGGTGGAACAACAGTTCCTGTCGGCCCGCAACTGGCCCTTCGGATCGGCGCTGTCGATGATCATCATGACCGTGGTCCTGATCACGCTGCTGGTGGCCGTCACCCGCGCCAGAAAGGCGGGCGGCCATGCGTAACCCCATCGGCACAGCGGCGCTGACCGCGTTTTCGCTGCTGTTCTTCGCCTTCATCTATGCGCCGCTGTTCGTGATCATCGGCTATTCGTTCAACGCCAACCCGGTGAACATGATGATCTGGGACGGTTTCACGCTGGATTGGTATGCGGGCCTGTTCGGCCTGTCGGACCGCACCACCGATGTGTCGAACCGCGCCGCCTATATCGAAAGCACCGATCAGATGCTGGCGGCGCTGCGCAATTCGCTGACGGTCGCGCTGTTCACCACCACGATCTCGACCGTGATCGGCACCGCCACGGCCATCGCGCTGGCGCGCTACCGCTTTCGCGCCCGCGGGTTCTACAACGGCTTTCTGCTGCTGCCGATGATGATGCCCGACATCGTTCTGGGCATCGGCCTGCTGATCTTCTTCGTCACCATCGGCATGAACCTGTCGATGCTGACCATCATCATCGGTCATTGCACCTTTCTGACCTCTTACGTCTTCATCATCGTGCAGGCGCGCATCGCCGGGATCGACCCCGCGCTGGAGGAGGCATCGGCCGACCTGGGCGCAAGCGAATGGGTCACGCTGCGCAAGGTGCTGCTGCCGCAGCTTGCCCCCGGCATCCTGGGCGGGGCGCTTCTGGCCTTTGTCATCTCGATGGACGATCTGGTCATCACCTATTTCGTCTCGGGCACCGGCGACACCACGCTGCCGGTCTTCATCTTCGGCATGATCCGGCGCGGCGTGAAGCCCGAGATCAACGCCATCGCAACCCTGATCATCCTAGCCTCGGTGGTGATCGCCGCCCTTGGCCTTTGGCTCCGCTCCAGAAAGACCGACTGAATGACCACGCCCGCCCGCCCGCGCGCCCGCGACCTTGGCCTGCCCTTTCCCGGCACAACGGGGCCGCTGAACGCCATCACCGATGTGCCGGGGGTGGCGGTGGGCTTCTGCACGCTGACCGATCCGGCAAAGAAGATGCGCACCGGCGTCACCGCCATCCTGCCGCGCCCGGCAACCGAACCGCAGCCGGTCTGGGCCGGGCACTACGCCCTGAACGGCAATGGCGAGATGACGGGAACGCACTGGATCAACGATGCGGGTTATTTCCTCGGCCCGGTGCTGATCACCAACACCCATGGCGTCGGTGCCGCACATACGGGCGCGACCCGCTGGATGATCGACCATTATGCCGATTACTTCGGCACGCATCACGCCTGGGCCATGCCGGTGGTGGCCGAAACCTATGACGGCGTGCTGAACGACATCAACGCGCTGCACGTCCAGCCCGAACACGCCATCGCGGCGCTTGAGGCGCGCAGCACCGGCCCGGTGGCCGAAGGATCGACCGGCGGCGGCAACGGCATGATCGCCTATGAATTCAAGGGTGGCACCGGCACCTCATCCCGCCGGGTCATGCTGGGCGGGCAGATGTTCACCGTCGCGGCGCTGGTGCAGGCCAATCACGGCATCCGGCCCTGGCTGACCATCCTGGGCCGTCCTGTGGGCGCGCTTATGCCGGAGGATGCGCTTTATTCGGCCGAGATGGGGTCGATCATCGTGGTGGTGGCCACCGATGCGCCCTTGTCCGGGCTGGCGCTGAAACAACTGGCCAAACGCGCCGCCATCGGCATCGGCCGCGGCGGCACGCCGGGGGGCAACAATTCGGGTGACATCTTCCTGGCCCTGTCGACCGCCAATCCCGGCCCGATGCCGCAATTCGCCGAGGCCGTGGTGACGCGGCACGAACTGAACATCGACCTGCTGGACGGGCTGTATCTCGGGGCCGTGCAGGCGATCGAGGAAGCGGTGGTCAATGCCCTGGTCGCCGGCGAGGACGTGCCCACGGTCAAGCCCGAGGGGGCCACCTGCCGGGCACTGGACCACGCGCGGCTGCGGTCGATCTTCGCCTGACGGGATTGAACCGCTGCGGCCTGCCCATGGCTACATCGGCGAAGCCGGATGAAATGTCATGTGCAGGCCCACGGGCCGAGGTTCCGCTGGCCCTGCGCGAACCTGCTGTGAAATCGGTTCACGGCCTGTCGCCGATCATCGCCATCCCGGCCCGCGGCCATGTCACAGCCGCATCACGAGGCCTGATCCATGACGCGCCGGATGTAGCTCTTGCACCAGACCCGTCGCCATGTGCCACCATGCTTGCGGGCATCCGCCTCTGACCGCGATCGGGTATTCGGGATCAATACTCTCTTTCCCCGTGGTTCATGAAACCGTTCCTGCTCCAAACGCCATGATCTTTGGAATGGTCACAGATTCCATATCCCGGCAGATTACACGACAAGATGAATCGTTAATTGGAGATCCCCATGCCCCTCCGCATCGTCGGATTTGCCGGAAGCCTGAGCCGCCCGTCAAAGACCCGCGCGCTGGTCGACCTTGTCGCCGTCCGCAGCGCCGCGCGTCTTGGGGCGACTGCCGTAACCTATGATCTGACTGACATCCAGCCCGGACTTGGCGCAGCTGCCAGGCTGGAAGATCTGGAGCCAGCCTCTGCCGCCATCGTCGCCTCGATCCTGGCGGCAGATGCGCTTGTGGTCGGCAGTCCGGTCTACAAGGGCAGCTATAGCGGTCTTTTCAAGCATCTCTTCGACCTTGTCGACCCCGCTGCCCTGGCAGGCAAAGTGGTGCTGCTGACCGCGACCGGCGGTGGCGAGAAGCATGCGCTGGTGATCGAACACCAGTTGCGCCCGTTGTTCGGCTTCTTCGAGGCGGCGACAGTGCCGACCGGCGTCTATGCCACCGCTTCCGACTTCACCGATGGCCTGCCTGCCTCTGCGGCACTTCTCGCCCGGATCGACCGCGCAACAGAGCAGCTTTCTGCCCGGCTGACCCGCATCCCGACCGCCACCGCCGCCTGACGCGAACCACCTTCAGAACAGCCTGAACCCGGCAGCCTGCTGGCCGGGACCGGCCTTCCCATCCCCGAAAGGACCCCAAAGATGACCCGCCACGAAAGCTTTGCCGCGATCATCCCGCAAGACGACATCGTGCCCCTGACCGCCCGGATCGGCGCGGAAATCCGCAATCTGCGCCTTGCTGGCGATTTGCCGCAGCCGGTGATCGACGCCATCTGGCAGCAACTTCTGCGCCACAAGGTCCTGTTCTTCCGGGGGCAGGACCACTTGGACGACGGTGAACAGGAACGCTTTGCCCTGCGTATTGGCCCGCTGGCACCGCATCCGACGCAGGCCATCGTTTCAGGGACGGCTTCCATCCTGGAACTGAACTCCAGCAAGGGTGGAGGACGGGCCGACCAGTGGCACACCGACGTGACCTTTGTGGAAGCCTATCCCAAGGCCTCGGTCCTGCGCGGTGTCGTGATTCCGCCGGTCGGGGGCGACACGATCTGGGCCAATACCGCCACGGCCTATGACGACCTGCCCGCCCCCTTGAAGCAGCTGGCCGACAGCCTGACCGCCATCCACTCCAACGCCTATGACTATGCGGCGCTGAGGCCCCGATCGCGCGATATCGACCAGAAGTATCATGCCGAGGTATTCGCCTCGACCGTCTACGAGACCGAGCATCCGGTGGTTCGCGTCCACCCGGAGACGGGGGAACGCAACCTTCTTCTCGGCAGCTTCGTCCAGCGGATCGAGGGGCTGGCGAGGGATGAATCGCAAAAGACTTACGAACTGTTCCAGGCCTATGTCACCGCACCCGAAAACACCGTGCGCTGGCGCTGGCAGGCGGGCGACGTTGTGATCTGGGACAATCGGGCGACGCAGCATCTGGCGGTGAACGATTACGGCGATGCGCATCGCGTCGTCCGCCGGGTGACGATTGCCGGAGATGTCCCGGTGGGCGTGACCGGTGCGCATAGCCGTCCGCGCATCAAACCCGCCCCCTGACCGCTACAAAGGAGAGAAACCATGACCCGCAAGATCCGCCTTGGCGCCTTCCTTCCCGGTGGCGGCCAGCATATCGCCGCCTGGCGCCACCCTGACAGCCCCGCCGATGGGGCGACCAGCTTCGCCTTTCACCTTGAACTCGCGCAAGAGGCCGAGCGGGGACTGTTCGACGCCTATTTCCTGGCCGACGGCCTGGCCATCGCCTTTGGCGGCGGGATCGAGGGCGGAAATGCCAAGGTGGCGGGGTTCGAGCCGGTGACGCTGTTTTCCGCGCTTGCACCGTTGACGAAGCATCTCGGCTTCATCGCAACCGCCTCGACCACCTACGAAGAGCCCTATAACACTGCTCGGAAATTCGCCTCGCTGGACCTGATCTCGGAGGGGCGTGCGGGCTGGAACGTGGTGACGACCGCGACGGAAAGCGCCGCGCACAACTTCAACCTTGACCAGCAGCATCCGCATGCCTTCCGCTACCGGCGCGCAGCGGAACATGTCGATGTCGTCAAGAAACTGTGGGACAGTTTCGAGGACGACGCCTTCATCCGCGACCGGGAAACGGGCCGGTTCTTCGACCCCGAGAAGGTGCATTACACCGACCACAAAGGAGAGCATTTCAAGGTCCGCGGGCCCCTGAACGTCAACCGCTCGCCGCAGGGCCATCCGGTCATCGTGCAGGCCGGGCAGTCGGACGACGGTCGCGGCCTTGCCGCGGCGACGGCCGAGGTGATCTTCACCGCGCATCAGAAACTGGACACGGCGCAGGAATTCTACCGCGACATCAAGGCTCGCGCCCGCGGTCTTGGCCGCAACCCCGACCACATCCTGATCATGCCCGGCGTCTCGCCCTTTATCGGCCGGACCGAGGCCGAAGCGCGCGAGAAATACGACCGACTGACCGGGCTGATCCTTGAAGAAGACGGTATCGCGCTGATCAAGGGCCTGACCGGAGGCACCCTTGATCTGACCGGGACCGATCTTGACGGCCCGCTGCCGCCGGTTGCCCCGACCGAGGGCATGAAATCCCGGCAGGCTCTGATCCGGCAGATCGCGGACGAGAACGGCTTTACCATCCGTCAGCTCTATCAGCATGTCGCCTCGGCGCGGGGCCATTTCACCGTGGTGGGAACGCCGGTGCAGATCGCCGACACGCTGGAGGACTGGTTCCGAAACGAAGGTGCCGATGGCTTCAACATCCTGCCGCCCTGGCTGCCGACCGGCCTGACCGATTTCGTCGATCTGGTGATCCCCGAACTGCAACGCCGTGGCCTGTTCCGCACCGAA
Organism: Paracoccaceae bacterium; assembly: GCA_036745335.1. Classification (GTDB taxonomy): domain Bacteria; phylum Pseudomonadota; class Alphaproteobacteria; order Rhodobacterales; family Rhodobacteraceae; genus Pseudogemmobacter. The sequence continues at coordinate 3,613 of DAIOGH010000005.1, read as the reverse complement.
TACGAAGGTCGGACCCTGCGCGAGAACCTGGGCCTGCCCTTCCCCGAAAACCGCTGGGCGCTCGCGCGGCGCCCGGCCCATGCGGCGGAGTGATCCGATGACCTTCCAGAGCCTCGAGTCCTCCCCTTCTGTCTCTGTCGAAGTGCCCCCCGGCGCGGCGCTGTTGCGCCGGGGGGAGGCAAGCGCACGGGCGGGCCTGCGCCGCTATGGGCTGCTGATCGGATTCCTTGCGCTTTGGCAGATCGGTGCCACGCAAGGCTGGATCAACCCGACCGTCTTTCCGCCACTCGATGCCATCCTTGCCGCGCTCTGGCAGGGTCTTTCCGGCGGCGCGATTCTGGACGACATCGCCATCAGTCTGCAACGATCCGGCCTGGCCTTTGCTGCGGCCATTGGCCTTGGCATTCCGCTGGGCCTGCTCATGGGCCAGATCCGCGCATTCGAACAGGCATTGGACCCGATCCTGCAATTCTTCCGCCAGACCTCGGCGCTGGCGCTTTATCCGGTCTTCATCCTGCTTCTGGGGCTGGGCGAGGCATCGAAGGTCTTCGTCATCTTCTGGGCCACGCTGTTCCCGATCCTGCTGGCGACTGTCGGCGGCGTGAAAGAGGTGGACCGCAAGCTGATCGAGATGGCCACCACCTTCGGCGCGTCGCGCCTGACGATCTTCCGCAGGGTCATCCTGCCCGCCAGCGTCCCGCCGATCTTTGTCGGCTTGCGCCTGTCGGCAACGACCGCGCTCCTCCTACTGATCGCGGCCGAGATGATCGGTGCGAACAAGGGGCTGGGGTTCCAGGTGATGAACGCCCAGTACAACTTCCAGATCCCCCAGATGTTCGCCGCAATCCTGCTGCTTGCCGCCCTTGGCCTTTTCGCCAACACCGCCCTTGTCACGCTTCAGCGCCGCCTCTGCCGCTGGGCCGAACTGACCCGATAATCCGCAGCCAACCAAAGGACATGACCATGAAACTCTTCCGCACTTTCGCGCTTTCGACCACGCTTGGCTTTACACTCACCCCGGCCTGGGCCGACGTGACGATCCGCTATCTTGCAAGCCAGGGCGGCCTGTCGGCACATGAGCTTGCCGCCGAACTGGGCTATTTCGACGGCACCGGCATCACGCTGGAAAATGTGGGCTATGCCCAGGGCGGCCCAGCCTCGCTTGTCGCCCTTGCCGGCGGCAGCGTCGAACTTGGTTCGGCCGCAACGGCAGCGGTGCTGAACTCCATCGCTGCGGGGAACGATTTTGTCGCGGCCTACCCTTCGAACGGCATCAACGATGAAGTGCAGTCGGTCTTCTATGTGCTGGAAGACAGCCCGATCAAGTCCATCGAAGACATCGTGGGCAAGACCATCGCCGTCAACACCCTTGGCGCGCATCTCGACTACACCGTCCGCGAGGCGCTTCACCAGAAGGGTCTGCCGGAAGACGCCGCCAACCTGATCGTCGTGCCGGGACCGCAACTGGAACAGGTGCTGCGGTCGGGTCAGGTCGATGTGTCGGCTTTCGGCTACTGGCAGACCACCTTCACCGGCGCCGCGCTGAAGACCGGGGGCCTTCGCGCCGTCTTCGATGATACCGACGTGCTGGGCGAGATCGCAGGCGGCTTCGTCGTCCTGCGCCGCGACTGGATCGCCGAACACCCCGCCGAGGCCAAGGCCTTTGTCGAAGGTTCGGTCAAGGCACTGGATTATGCACGCGAACACCCCGAGGAAACCAAGGCAATCTTCGCGCGTGTGCTGGCCGAACGCGACGAGAATGCCGAGGTGGCGCAGTATTTCGCCGGCTATGGCGTGCGGGCAGGCGGTCTGCCGGTCGAACGCGACATCCAGTTCTGGATCGACGTGCTGGAACGCGAAGGTGCGGTTCCCGCAGGCAAGCTTGTGGCCAAGGACATCCTTTATGTGACGGGCGAAGCCCCGGTCACGAACTGAGGGGCGGATCATGGGTGCAGAAACCCGCATCCGACTTGGAGAGGTCACGGTGCGTGACCTCTCCAAGTCCTTCGCGCTGAATGGCCAACCCTTGCAGGTCCTGCGTGATCTTAGCCTTGACGTGCAGGGTGGCGAGGCGCTGGCCATCGTCGGCCCGTCCGGCTGCGGCAAGACCACGCTGCTGCGGGTTCTGGCGGGGCTGGAAACCCCCGACCGGGGTGAGGTTCTGATCGACGGCCACTCGGTCCGGGGCGTGGGTGCCGAGCGGGCGATCATCTTCCAGGAACCGCGCCTTCTGCCCTGGCTCACGGTGCTGGGCAACGTCGCCTTCGGGCTGGAGATGCGCGGCACCTCGCGCTCTACCGCAGAAATCCGCGCTCGCCACTACATCCGCCTTGTCGGCCTTGCCGAGTTCGAAACCGCCTATCCCCGCCAGCTTTCCGGCGGCATGGCGCAACGGGTCGGTATTGCCCGCGGCCTGACCGTACAACCGGAAATCCTGCTCCTCGACGAACCGCTCGGCGCGCTGGACGCCATGACCAAGCTGATCATGCAGGAGGAACTCTCCCGGATCTGGCGCGAAGAGAAAGTGACAATGATCCTCGTCACCCATGACCTGGAAGAAGCGATCTTCCTGGCCGACCGGGTATTGGTGCTGCCGAAGGGTCAGGGGGCTGCCCCGCGGCTGATCGACATCACACTTCCGCGCCCCAGGGACCGGAGCGAAGCCAGCTTTGTCGCCATGCGCCGAAGACTGATGGCCGAGTTCGGTCTCCACTGATCGACCGAAGATGATCCTGGTCTGGATTTCTCCAGGATCAGGACCGCCTTTGTTGAGCTGCTGCCGGTCTTCGTCATTGGTTTGGACCTGCGCCGGTTCTGTTCCGGTCTATTGAGAGCGATACTCACCATCAAGGAGACCGGATATGGCAGCGATACACAGCGACGAGTTCAAGCGGGATGCGGTGCGCATCGCGCTCACCAGCGGCCTGACACGGCGTCAGGTTGCGTCTGACTTGGGGATCGGGCTTTCGACGCTCGGCAAGTGGGTTCGGGCAGTTTCGGAGGAAGCCAAGGTGCCCGCGCAGCATGTTCACGGCAAAGCCGGAACTGGTCCTCGATGGACGCCCCGTTCTGCTTGTCGTCCGAATAGCGAGCATAAAGGGCGGCGCGGGTCATGGCATGGTCTCCGTTCGGTCAGTCCCTGATGGCATCCTTCGGCGCCGGCGGAACATCCGGCGCCCGGTCCAGAAGCCGGGTCAGGTCGCCGAGCTTCGCCGTGCCTGCGCGCGCCTTCAGGAAATCGGCCGCCGTCTCCACCGCGCCGATCTTCTGTGCGACCGCCGAGACAATCCACTGGTTGAGCGACACGCCGTCCTCCTGCGCCAGCCGCGCCGCCGTCTCCTTGAGCGACTGCGGCAATTGCAGCGGATATTTGTAGCGTTGGGTCTGAGTCATGTGTTCAGTCTCCTGACGATCTCTCCCGGCGTTGCGATGGTGACGCCCAGCGCGAGCGCCGGGCGGAAATCCTTGACGTTATGCGTCACGATAGCCTCGGCCTGCCCGTTCAGCGCGGCTTCCGTGTAGCGTCATCATGCTCTAGCGCGGTTTTTTGGTGGTATTTTGGTTGCGGGGGCAGGATTTGAACCTGCGACCTTCAGGTTATGAGCCTGACAAG
>DAIOGH010000004.1:0-158442 GCA_036745335.1 Paracoccaceae bacterium | reverse complement strand
TATCCTTTCACGCCGCCGAAGGTCAGCCCGGCGATAAGGTGTTTCTGGACAAGGAAGGTCAGGATCAGCGCCGGGATGATCATCAGCACGGCCAGCGCACACATGCCGCCCCAGTTCAGCGTGAACTGCGAGGTGAAATCCAGCAGGCCGACCGGCATGGTCTTGGAGTTGGTCGACCGGGTCAGCTGGCTGGCCAGCGCATATTCGTTCCAGCTGGTCAGGAAGGCGAAGATCCCGGCACTGGCGATGCCCGCGCGGGCCACCGGAAACTCGACCTTCCAGAACGCCTGCCAGCGGGTGCAGCCGTCGATCTCGGCCGCCTCGGCCAGTTCCTTGGGCACCTGCCGGAAGAAGCCGTCGATCAGCCAGATGGTGAAGGGCACGTTCAGCGCCACATAGACCAGGATCAGGCCGAAATGGGTGTCGATGATGCCGGTGCGGCCGAAGATGATGAAGACCGGCAGCGACAGCGCTACGCCGGGCACTGCCCGCGTCACCATCAGGGCGACGAAGATCGCCGCCTTGCCGCGGAACTTGTAGCGGGCGAAGGCATATCCCCCCGCCATCCCGATCAACAGCGCGATCACCGTCGAGGTCAGCGAGATGATCAGCGAATTGCGGAAATATTGCAGAACCGGCACCCCGCCTTCGCCCGCCCCACCGAACATGGCGCGGTAATGGTCAAGATTCAGCTCGGTCGGAATCCAGACTGGCGGCTTGGCCATGATCTCGACCGTCGGGCGGAAGCTGTTCAGCACGATCCACAGACCGGGCAGGCAGATCACGGTCATCGCCAGGAACAAGCCGATGAAATGGCCTGCTTTCAGCAGGCGCTTGCGGTTGCGGTGGGCCAAGGCGGATGCGGTCATGGCCTAGTCTCCCATGCCCAGTTGCGTCCGCGCGGCGGTCAGCTTGCGGAAGAAATAGACGGTGAAGGCGATGGCCAGCAGGATCGAGATATAGCCCATCGCATTGGCATACCCCATCCGCGCATCGACATAGCCGGTGCGCCCGATCAGCGTCCACAACAGTTCGGTCCGCCGGGCGGGGCCGCCGTTGGTCATGATCTGCACGATGTCGTAGGCCCGCGCCACATCCAGCGACCGGATTGCCATGGCGATATGGATGAAGGGCATCAGGAAGGGCAACGTGACATAGCGGAAGGTCTGCCAGGATGTGCAGCCATCGACCTTCGCGGCCTCGACCGGGTCCTGCGGAATGGCGAAAAGCCCGGCAAGGATCAGGATCGCAAACACGGATGTGCTGGTCCAGACCTCGGCCACCAGAATGGCGATGAAGGCCAGATTGCCATCCACCAGCCATGGGATCGCCACATCGGTCAACCCTAGCGACTGCAGGGCGTTGTTCACCAGGCCGACATTGTCGTTGAACAGGAACTTGAACATGAAGCCCACAAGGATGGGCGAGAACATCATCGGGAACATCATCATCGTGCGCAGCAGCCGCTGCCCGCGCGTCACCTTGGCCAGCATCAGCGCAAGGCCAAGGCCAAGCAGCATCTCAAGGTTCAGCGCCAGCGTCAGCAGCAGGACCGTGCGCCCGAAGGCCCGCCAGAAATTCGCATCCCCCGCCGCCTTCTGATAGTTGAAGGTGCCGATCCAGTTCCAGATGCTGTCCGGCCGGGTCAGCTGGAATGCTGTGAAGCTGGAATACAGGCTCAGCACCAGCGGTATCAGCACCACGACGGCAAGGATCACGATCGCCGGGGTCAGAAGGACCAGCCAGGGGGGAAGTTTCTGTCGATACATCGGGCCTTGATCCGCGGGGTGACAGGAAAAGGGGCGGCAGCCCGCAGGCCGCCGCCCCGCCGGGTTCCGGGGATCAGTAGACGCCGTTTTCGCGCATCAGCCCGTCAACCGCATCCGAGGCATCCTGCAATGCCTGATCGACGGTCTTGTCACCCAGGATCGCGGCCTGAAGTTCGGGGAAGATCAGGTTGCCGGATTCGATCCAGTAGGGGGTCGGCGGCACCGGGAAGGCGGTTTTTGCGGTTTCCTGGAAGGCCGAGAGAACCTCGGTCTTGTAGGCATCGCCCTTGGCCTGTTCGATCACATAATCCCAGACTGCGGTGCGCGAGGGCAGCGGACCGGCAGAGGATTCCAGCTTCTGGCTGTCCTCATTGGTCAGGAAGTCGACCAGCGAGGCGGCAGCCTCTTTGGTGGCGCAGTTTTCCGTGACCGAGAAGCCGTGGAAGCCCGACCAGCCGGTGCGCACGCCGGCCGCACCCTTGGGGGCAGGGGCGACGCCGACATTGCCCGCAACCTTGGACGCCGCCGGATCGTTGAAAAAGCCCGACCAGCCCGGCCAGTCGAGGTTCAGCCCGATGGTGCCCGAGGCAAAGCCGTTGCCAAGGTCATCCCACAGATAGTTCGTGGTGCCGGGAGGAACCGCGCCCGCCTTGTAGAGATCGACGAACCATTGCAGCGCCATCTTGCCCTCGGGCGAGTTGAAGGCGGGCGAGAAATCGTCGTTGAACATCCTGCCGCCATTTGCGACGACCAGTTCATAGAAGCGTCCGTTGATCGCCTCGTCCTTGCCGGCATATTGGGTGCCGTAGAAGTTCGGCGGATCGGCGAAGAAGATCGCCTGATCGCGGAACTGGTCCCAGGTTTCCGGCACGGCCAGATCATAGCCGTATTCCGCCTTGAAGGCCTCGGCCTTGGCCGGATCGGTGTAAATCGACTTCTGGTAATACAGCGCAGATACGTCGAATTGCGCGCGCGGCAGCATGGTCAGCTTGCCGTCCACGGTGGCCGCGGCGATGTTCGCGGGTACGAATTCGGCGATGGTTTCGGCCGGGATCAGCGCGGCCAGATCGGCATATAGCCCCGGATATTGCGGGGTAAAGGACGAATGGTTCGACCCAACGCACCAACTGGTCGTGCCCGCGGCGATATCGGCCTTGAATTCCTTGTCCAGTTCGAAGTGGTTCTTCTGGCTGATGATGTTGACCTTGGCGCCGGTCTTCGCCTCCCACTCCGGGATGCGCGCGTAAAGCGCCTCATATTGCTGGCCGCCGATCAGCTTGGCTTCGATCGTCACGCCCGCGAATTCGCCATCGGCCAGCGCCGCCGTGGCCAGCCCCATTGCCGCCGCAAAGGCCAGCACGCTTGTGGCTGAAAGATGTTTCATCCGGTTCTCCTCCCTCTGCCCGGTGCCGGTCAGGGCCTGTTCGGGCGATCACATGCGTTTCAATTTCATATCCGAAACTACATTTCATACCTAAACTTGACAAACAGCATGAGTCAAGCTGCAATCGCGGCCGAACCGGCTTGGGAGAAAGCGATGATCTTCGACACGCATCTGCACATCGTGAACCGCAGCAGGCTGGCCTATCCCTGGTTGTCGTCTGCCCTGGCGCTGGACCGGGACTGGAGTTTTGCAGACTACACCGCGACAGCTGCGCGGCTGGGCATCACCGATGTCCTGCATATGGAGGTGGACGTTGATTCCGCCTGCATAGAGACTGAAACCGCCTATATCGCAGAGTTGATGGCCCTGCCCGGCAGCCCCCTGCGCGGGGCGATTTCGGCGGCACGGCCCGAGTCCGGGGATTTTGCCGACTGGCTGGAACGGCAGGATCGCGGCGTGGTCAAGGGTCTGCGCCGCGTGCTGCATGTGGTGCCGGACGAGGTGTCACAAACCCCGCTGTTCCGGGAAAACATCTGCCGCCTTGGCCCTGCCGGGCTGCCCTTTGACATCGTGATGCTGCAACGACAGTTGCCCCTTGCGGCCGGGCTGGTGGATGCCTGCCCCGATACGGTCTTTGTGCTGGATCACTGCGGCGTGCCCGATATTGCGGGCGGGGATTTCGTCGACTGGGCGACCGCGATCACCGATCTGGCGCGTCGCCCCAATCTGAACGTCAAGATTTCGGGCATCACCGCCTATGCCAGCCCCGCCTGGACGCTGGAGACCCTGCGACCCTATGTCGAGCATGTCATCGCCGCCTTCGGCTGGAACCGCGTGGTCTGGGGGTCCGACAGCCCGGTCTGCACGCTGCAATCATCGCTGGACCAGTGGGTCGCAGTGACCCACGCCCTGATTCAGGGCTGTTCGGCCGATGAAAAACAGGCTCTGTTCCAGCGGAATGCGCGGCGGATCTGGCAAATCGCCTGATCAGTCTACCCCCGCCTGACAGCCGGTGCCGCCGATCCCGTCGCCTTCACCCGGATTGCAGGCCGGGGCCGCCTCATAAACCGCTTCGGGTTCCATGACCGGGGCCTGGGCTGTGGCATGATGGCGTGCGGCGCTGGTACAGGCAGCCAGCGCGAGCAAGGCGCAAAGGGCGGCGATCCGGTGCATCAAGCCCCATCCCTGGTGCGGAACAGATACCCCCCCGCGCGAAACCGCATTGGTCCGGGGGTGGTGTTTCCGCGCTTCATCTCGGCGGCAGTCTGGCTGATTTCATGGAAAAGCGCCATCTCTGCCGCATTGAACCGGACGGCAAGCGCCGCAACCTGGGCTTCGGTCAGCCCGGTGTAATGCACTGCCCGTTCAAAATGGGGCGGATCCCGGCCTTGTACATTTTCGAACGCGGCCTGGGCATGGTCTCCCAGATTGCGGCTGAGATAGGCCAGTTGATCATCCGTTCCGGCCAGCGGCTGATAGGATGACTGCACCAGCGCCACCATGGTGCCATCATCCGAAAGCGTCACTGTTCCTGCGGAAATCAGCGTGTCCAGCATGGTTCTGGGATGCACATCCCGGCGGACAGACTGGGCCAGCGTCTCGAAACTTGCCCCTTCGCCGCTGCGGCACAGCGGCAGCGGGTGCCCGTCCCGGCTCCACTCCGGTCCGGTTTGCCACAGCGCAATCAGCCGCGACAGGTGGTTGGGTCGGCGGTCCTTCACATCCTCGCCGCGCAGTCGGGCGATGTCGCGCCGTTGTAGCCCCGTCAGCACGGAAATCCGGCTATCCGTCGTCCGTTCGCCTGCCTGCGTCAGAGCAGCCTGCACATAATGCGCCTTCATCCGTTCGACCAACTCGGAAAACAGCACCCCGCGCGCCACCAGAAGGCGGGCGATGGGGGCAAAGAGCGCATCGAAGATCTGCATGATGTGCAAATAACACATTTTTGTTGACAGGTCCAGCGTGATCTTTAATGTGTAAATTACACATTCAATCAGGAGGCCCTCATGCCCCGAACCATTCTTTTGCTGTTCATCTCGATGACCGCCCTTCTTGCGGCCTGTGTCGCACCGGAATCCTACCGAAAGGTCTCTGACACAGCGGAAATGGAACCCGTGATGGAGGCTGTGGCCCCGGACACGAGCGAGTCGTCCGCCGCCCGCGGTTCCTATGCAGGCCCGGTCCGGCGTGGGGTTCTGACGGCGGGCGATATCGACGACGCACTGAACCTTGCTGCCTTTTCGCGCTATGCGACACGGGCTGCCGGGCGAACGGGCCTTCCGCAACCGGGCCTGGGCACGCCCTTGCTGGTGCAGGTGACGGGTCCTGATGGGCACCCGGCGCCCGGCATCCGCTATACCCTGCGTCGTCCCGGAGCGGCCGAACCGTTCCACTCCGGTTATGCCGGGCCGGACGGGCGGATTGCGGATTTCCCGCAGGTTCTGGGGGCCGGGGCGTTGGGCACAGTCGAAATCCGCCTGTTCGCCGACGACGGGCAAGAGATTGCACGCGAAACCCTGCGGACAGGCCGGGCACAACGACTGGCCCTGCCGCAAGCGGGCGGCTGGCGGCCGGATTTCCTGGATCTGGTGCTGGTGGTGGACACCACCGGAAGCATGGGCGACGAGGTTGCCTTCCTGCAAAAGGAACTGACGGGAATCGTCCGCAGGGCCAGCAACCGTGCGCCGGGCGTGAACATCCGTTTCGGATTGATCGCCTATCGGGACCAGGGTGACGATTATGTGGTAAAGGACTTCGGCTTTACGACGCGGGCGGCCGAGATGAACGGCTGGTTGCGCGGCCTGTCGGCAGATGGCGGCGGCGACTATCCCGAAGCGGCGGCAGCGGCCCTGCGCGCAGGTGTCAACATGCCCTGGCGCAAGGGCAAGGGAGAGCGGATCCTGCTTCACATCGCCGACGCCCCGCCGCATCCGGGCGAATCCGCTGCCTATCTGCGGGCGGCAAGGTCTGCGGCACAGCAAGGCGTGCAGATCTTCACCCTGGGCGCGTCGGGCGTCGCGGCGGAATCGGAATATCTTATGCGGCAGGCCTCGGTCGCAACGGGTGGCCGCTATCTGTTCCTGACCGACGATTCGGGCGTTGGAAACGCGCATGCCGAACCGACAGTGCCCTGCTATCGCGTCACTTCGTTGCAGGACCTGCTGACCCGAATTCTGGCGACCGAACTTTCGGGCCAGCGTCAGGAGACAGGAAGCGCAATCCGCGAGGTCGGCAGCTACAGCGGCGGTGTCTGCCGGGACTGATGCGGTTGCACGGGCCGGGCGGGACGCCTAGGGTTCCGCCCGGTGCCAGGGAGACCGCGATGAGTGATGATGCCCCCCCGCGGGAAGACAAGGTGAAACGGCCGCAGCGGGTGTTCACGCTGATCGTTGAAGTGGGGCGCAAGACCGGCGACGGGCTGCCCGACAAGGCCACCGGCGCGGCGCTGATGTGCTATGCCTCGGGCGTGGACGAGGCCGAGGCCGTGCGCGAGACGGTGGCGATCCTGAAGGATGCCGATCTGGCCCCGCTGGAGGTGCAGGGCCTGGGCACGCTGGAGGAACGGGTCGAGGCGGGCGAAGAGATCGGAGCGGAAGAGCGGGCACTGATGGGGCGCGCGCTCAACGAGAATTCTGTCATCGTCGCGCAGATGACGCCGTTCTTCGATTAGAAACCGTCCCTACCGCAGCCGGATCAGGAGGTCAGGCCGCATCCGAGGATTTCAGCCGACGCAGCAGGCTGAGCAGGGGCAAGGCCTCGTAATCCTGCAAGGCACGCAAGGGCATCATTGGTCGTGCCGTTGCCGGGCCGTGATGGCCCGACAGCAGATAGGCTCCGGCAGACTCGATCAGATGCAGCCCGCCCAGATCCAGAGAAACGGCGGCCGTGGTGGCCCGGCGGTTATCGGCCAGGGCAGAGCGCCCGTCGACCAGCGCACCGGCCGATACAAGAACCTCGTCCTCGCCGAACAGGTATTCGGTCTCCAGCCCGCCGATCATCACCAGTTGATCGGCGGACACCAGAAGATCACGGTCTGGCGCATACCAAGGCGCACGCAGTATGATGGCGGCATGGCTGCCGCGCGACGGCATATCCATCCGGTGCAGCGCCCTCAGACGTACAGGCCCGGCATCGCGGGTCAGGATCCACTGGCCGGGACGCAGCAGGCCCGCAGGCACGGCCCCTTCAACGGTCAGCACCGGGGTGGAGCGGCCGATCCAGGCAACGCGGGCCGGGGGCTGGCTGCCCTGCATGACGCCGAACCACAACACCGAGGATTCCCGGCGCGTCACGCCGCGCCCGCCGCATAGCCCGGCCAGCGCCGCAGCCCGCAAGGCCGGTGCGTTCATCCCGCCGGTCGAGGCAACGGTGCTGTCCAACCCGTCATCCAGCCGCATCGACCAACCACCGCCGGTCAGGCCCCAGCGGAACAACAGCCGCGCCACCCGGCCTTCGATGCGCAACGGACCGGACAACAGGAACCGCCGCAAGGTTTCGCCGTCGCGCCACAGCAGTGCAATGCCGCTGGCGGGATGGTGAAACAGCGACAGTGCCTCGCGCCCGTCCGGGGCCCGCCAGTCCAGCAGCACGCCGATGGGCAGCGGCCAGGACAGTTCCATCACCAGCGTGCCCTGCGGCAGCAGGGGCGGCAGGTTGTCCCCAACCGGATGATCACGGTCCGAAAGCAGAAGCCAGCCGGTCATGCCGCATAGTCTCCGGCTTGCGGCGGTGTCATCAGCGCGCGCGCCTCGAAGGATTTCAGCGCACGGCGTGCCGCCGGGCCATAGCCATCGCCGGTTTCCGGGCAGATGTCGGGAAACAGCGCGATCAGCTCTTCCAGTGCCTCGGGCGGAAGGTCGGCCATGCTTTGCGGACCGGGATGGAAACTTTCGGTCGCCAGCCCTTCCGAGACGATGATCTGATGCCGGTCGAACAGCAGATGCACATATTCGACATCGCCGCCCTGAACCCGCCGCACCGAACGATCGTTCACCAGATCCTTGGCGGCAACCAGAACCTCGGTCTCGCCGAACAGCAGTTCGGCCAGGCTGTCGCGCAGAAGAACGCGGTGCTGGGGGGAAACCAGCAGCTTGCCATGGTCGCCGAAGGTGCCAGCGCGGATGCAGACCGGCGCAAGGTTGCCCTGGGCCGGAACGGTCCGGCTGCCGATCCAGCGCAAGGGCTGCGGGCCGTCGTCCAGTGTCAGCACCATGTCGCCGGGCGATAGGCTTTCAACCGGGCGGTCGCCTTCGGGGGTGCGGATCAGTGTCCCCGCGACAAAGCAGGGCACCGAATTGATGGTGACAAGGCCGATGTCGGTATTTCCCAGCCCGTCGCTGACGGTATAGGTGAAATGCAGGTTTTCGGCATCGCCGTCGCCAAAGATGGTGATGGTGCCGTTCGCGTTCAGTCGCACCTGTTGCCCCGAGGGCAGGGTGACGATCTGACCCGCCACGACGGCCACACCGTTCAGATGCGTGATGACCAGAGTGGCCCCCGGCAGATGCACGTCATTGGCCAGCACATCCACCGTCTTGAAACCAGTGGGGATCAGGGTTTGGCTGTCATCCAGTGCAACCAGATGGGTCTGCACGGAATCCGCACCGATCAGCAGGTTGGAATCATATTGCGCATCGCCGACATCGGCGATGCCGATGCGGATCGTGTTCACCACGCCGGGATTGACCGGGATCGTCAGCTTCAGCGTCAGGGTAAAGCCGTCCATCTCGGTGTTGAACTGGTCGCCGGTGTTCGAGATGAACAGGTTCGGTTCGGTGATCGGATTGATGTTGTTGATGGCCGTGGTGCCGTTGCCGATGGTGATGGGCACGAACTGGCCATTGATCCAGACGCCGATGATGTCGTTGTAGTTGGAATTGACGTATTCGGGGTATTCCTCGGACGAAAAGACGAAATTGATCGTCATCACGTTGCCGGTAGGGATGAAATCGACATCCATCCAGACCGCGTCATAGGTCGCCCGCCCGGCGACGGCATTGAAGGCCGCGTTGTTGTTGGTTCCGCTTGTATCGGTTGTGGTATTCGTCGCGCGGTTGGGATCGCCCGAGGATTGGGTGAAATCGCGCACGTTGCCGGTCGACAGGATGACGCCCGTGTTCGACGGGGTGACACCTGGCGACAACTGGCCGTTGGAATAGATCGCAGAGGAATTGGCCGGGCCGGTATAGCTGGCGCCCACGACAGTCACGCCATTGCCAAAGATGGCATTGGCCATCTGCATCGCAGAGGCGCTGGTGTTGTAGGTCAGCTCGGCGCCTGTCGCCATGCCTTTTGCTCCGTCCTTGCCGACAGGCAGAAGGGAACGCCGCAAATCACCCCCGGTTTCGGGTGGCCTGTCTTCGCGTCCTGCTCGGGTCGGGCACGTTGGCCCGGCGTTCGTCCTGCCTCTGGGACTTGTTCTTCTCTCGACCCTAGGGTGAATCGGCCGGGCTGTCACCCGCGATTGTGGCGGCGATGTGGCGGGGTTGCCCCGGAGACACAGGTTGCAGCCCGATGCGGCGATGCTTAGGACTGCCTCAGGAACCGGAGCAAGCCATGTCCCAAGATCCCGTCGATCCCGTTGCCCTGACCGCCGACCTGGTCCGCTGCCCTTCGGTCACACCCGAAGAGGGCGGGACATTTAGCGTGCTGGAACCTCTGCTGACGGCTGCCGGATTCAGCTGCACGCGCGTTGATCGGGGCGGGGTGGCCAATCTGTTCGCGCGCTGGGGGGCACGGGGGGCGAACCGGTCTTTCGGCTTCAACGGTCATACCGATGTGGTTCCGGTCGGCGATGCCGCCGCCTGGACGCAGGATCCGTTCGGTGCGGCGGTGGTGGAGGGCTGGATGTATGGCCGCGGCACCGCCGACATGAAATCCGGCGTTGCGGCCTTTGCGGCGGCGGCGGTGGATTTCGTGCGGGAAACGCCGCCGGATGGCGCGGTGATCCTGGCGATCACCGGCGATGAAGAGGGTGATGCGGTGGATGGCACCGTTGCCCTTCTGGACTGGATGGCAGCGCAGGGCGAACGGATGACGCATTGCCTGGTGGGCGAGCCGACCTGCCCGGACCGGATGGGCGAGATGATGAAGATCGGCCGTCGCGGCAGCCTGACCTGCTGGTTCACCGCGACGGGGGTGCAGGGCCATTCCGCCTATCCGCATCGCGCGAAGAACCCGATGTCGGCGCTGGTCCGGCTGCTGACCCGGCTGGAGGAAAAGCCGCTGGACGCAGGCTCCGAGCATTTCGACGCCTCGACGCTGGCCATCACCACGGTGGATTGCGGCAACCCCGCGACCAATGTGATCCCGGCCAGGGGGACGGCCACGGTGAACATCCGCTTCAACGACCTGCATTCCGGGGCCAGCCTGTCGGACTGGCTGCGTCGCCACGCACGGGAGGTTGAGCAGGAAACCGGTGTGCGGATCGAGACCCGCATCCAGATCTCGGGCGAAAGCTTCCTGACACCGCCGGGAGAGTTGTCGGATCTGGTGGCGGCGGCGGTGCAGGCAGAAACGGGGCTGGTGCCGGTGGCTTCGACCAGCGGCGGCACATCGGATGCGCGCTTTGTCAGGACCCATTGCCCGGTCGTCGAATTCGGTCTGGTGGGCAAGACGATGCATCAGGTGGACGAACGGGTCGCGGTGACGCAGATCGTCCAGCTCAAGGCGATCTATGGCCGCATCCTGCGGGACTATTTCGCATGATCGACATCGTCCCCACCCGCGACATCCCCACCTGCCGCGCCCTGCGCCGCATCGTCTTCATCGAGGAACAGGGCGTCAGCGAGGCCGATGAGGTGGATGATCTGGACGATCAGGCGATTCATCTCCTGGCCTCGCAGGATGGCCGGCCCCTCGGCTGTGCCCGCCTGCTGGTGACGGGCGAGACCGGGAAAGTCGGGCGCGTCTGTGTTCTGGCCAAAGCCCGCGGTCTTGGGCTGGGCGCAGCCCTGATGCGGGCGGCGGTGGCCGAGTTCCGCAAGCAGCCCGGCTTGACCAGGGTGAAGCTGGGCGCGCAGAGCCATGCCATCGGTTTTTATGAACGACTGGGGTTCGCTGCCAGTGGCCCGGAATACATGGATGCGGGCATACCCCATCGGGATATGGTGCTTTTGCTGGACCCGCAGGGATCGGATTGAGCGCCTTTCAGGCGCAAGTTTTCTGTCTCGCCTCTGCGCGTTCCGCGCAACCGGCTCGGTGCCGCTCGCGGTCTGCTCGAACCGGTGGCGCAGCCCGCTCGCACCTCCGGCGGGGATATTTCAGGAAGGGAAAGCCGGGACGCTTCCTCTTTCCCTTCTGCAAATATCCTGGGGAGTTTGAGGGGCAAGGCCCCTCATCCCCCGAGGAGGAGGCACCAAGCCGACGACGAGACAAATTACATGCGGCGACAGCCGCGCCGATTGAAAACCGCCGGTTTGCGTGGGGCCAAGGGCGTGCTAGGGCTGCGGCATGACACCGCTTCCTTCCAAAGACCAGATCCGCCAATGGATCGCCGAAAACCCCGGCCTTACCTCGAAACGCGACATTGCCAGGGCCTTCGGGCTGAAGGGCGACCAGCGGGCCGAATTGCGCCGCATCCTGGCCGAGATGGCGGACGAAGGCGGTCTGGTGAAATCCGCCCGCCGTTTCCGCCCCAAGGGAGACTTGCCGCCGGTGGCGCTGTTGCGGGTGCTGAAGCCCGATGCGGCGGGTGATCTTTTCGCCGAAGCCATGGAGGATGGCGTCGACAAGGACGCTGGCCGCATCCTGATCATCCCGAAGACCGGCGATCCGGCCCTTGCGACCGGCGACCGCATCCTTGCGCGGCTGTCGAAGGTGGATCTGGACGATTACACTTGGGAAGCGCGGCTGATCCGGCGGATCGGATCGAACCCGCTGAAGGTGCTGGGCATCTTTCGGCGCGGATCCGAGGGCGGTCGCATCCTGCCGATCGACAAGGGACAGGACAAGGAATGGCGGGTGCGCGCCGAGGATGACCTTGGGGCCCGCGATGGTGAGCTGGTCGAGGCCGAGGCGGTGGGCAACCGCAGGCTTGGCCTGCCGCAGGCGCGGATCACCGCGCGGCTGGGCGATCCCACCGGGCCGCGCGCGGTATCGCTGATCGCCATCCACCAGCACGGCATCCCCGACCGGTTCCCTGATGCGGCGATTGCCGAGGCCGACAGCCCCCGCCCGGTGACGCTGGACAATCGCGAAGATCTGCGTGACCTGGCCCTTGTCACCATCGACCCCGCCGATGCCCGTGATCGGGATGATGCGGTGCTGGCGATGCCGGATACCGAGCCGGGCAATCCCGGCGGCCATGTGCTTTGGGTCGCCGTCGCCGATGTGGCGCATTACGTCCGCCCCGGCGGGGCGCTGGACCGCGAGGCGCGGCGGCGGGGAAATTCCACCTATTTTCCCGACCGCGTGGTGCCGATGCTGCCCGACATCCTGTCCGGCGATCTCTGCTCGTTGCATGAAAGTGTCGACCGACCCTGTCTGGCGGTGCGGATGCGGATCGACGCGCAGGGCCGCAAGATCAGCCATCGGTTCCATCGCGGGCTGATGCGGTCGCGCGGTTCGTTGGAATATGCGCAGGTGCAGCGGGCGGTGGACGGGGCACCGGATGACAGGACGGCCCCGCTGCTTGAGGCGGTTTTGCTGCCGCTATACGCCGCCTACCGTGCGCTTCTGCTGGCGCGGGGTGAACGCCAGCCGCTGAACCTTGACCTGCCGGAACGCCAGATCGTGCTGTCGGACGAGGGCAAGGTACTGTCGGTGGAGTTCAAGGAGCGGTTGGACGCCCACAAGCTGATCGAGGAATTCATGGTGCTGGCCAATGTGGCCGCGGCCGAGGAGTTGCAGCGGCTGAAGCAACCGCTGCTTTACCGCGTGCATGAAGAGCCCAGCCCCGACCGGATCGACGCGCTGCGCGAGGTGGCCGAGGCGAGCGGCTTTACCCTGGCCAAGGGGCAGGTGATGAAGACCGCGCATCTGAACCGGCTGCTGGCCCAGGCCGAGGGCAGCGATTTCGACGAATTGCTGAACATCACCACCCTGCGCAGCATGACGCAGGCCTATTACGATCCGAAGAACTTCGGGCATTTCGGGTTGGCGCTGAAGGATTATGCGCATTTCACCAGCCCGATCCGGCGCTACTCCGACCTGATCGTGCATCGCGCGCTGATCCGGGGCCATGGCTGGGGCGACGACGGGCTGTCCGCCTTCGATATCGAGAACCTGGGCGAGACGGGCAAGCTGATCTCGGACGCGGAACGCCGCAGCATGGCGGCCGAACGCGACACGGTGGATCGCTATCTGGCGGCCTGGCTGTCCGATCGGGTGGGGGCCACCTTCACCGGCCGGGTATCGGGGGTGCAAAGGTTCGGGCTGTTCGTCAAGCTGGATGAAAGCGGGGCTGACGGGCTGGTGCCCATCCGCGAGGTGGGGCGCGAATTCTTCCACTTCGACCCCGACCGGCAAAGCCTGATGGGTGCGGATACCGGCCTGACCATCGGCATCGGCGCGCGGGTGATGGTGCGCTTGCGCGAGGCGGTGCCGGTGACGGGCGGGCTGATCCTTGAACTGCTGGAAATCGACGCCAAGGCGCTGCCCGGCGGTCGCCCGGCGCGGGGCAAGTCGGTGCGGCGCGGGCCGGGGCGCGAGGCGGCAAAGCGCCGCGTGGTGCGGCGGCGGAAATGAGGGCGCTTCTGCTGGGCCTGATGCTGCTTGCCACGCCGGTCGCAGCCCAGACACCGGAAGAGCCGGAGGAGACGGTGATGGTCGAGGGCCGCGAAGACGGGTCGGAGGCGGGCTTCCGCGACTGGGTGGACACCTTCCGCCCCGGCGCCATCGCAGCCGGCGTTCCGGCAGCGGTCTATGACCGAGAGATGCGCCTGGCGGTCTATCTGCCCAAGGTGGTGGAGCGCGACCGCAGGCAGACCGAATTCACCAAGACGATCTGGGATTATCTCGACATCGCGGTCTCGGACGAACGGGTCGGCAGCGGCCGCGATGCGGTTGCACGGAATACCGCGGTTCTGGAGCGGATCGAGGCCGAATTCGCCGTCGAGAAAGAGGTGGTCGCCGCGATCTGGGGGCTGGAATCGGCCTATGGGTCCTGGCGCGGCGATACCGATACGATTTCCGCGCTGGCGACGCTGGCCTATGACGGGCGCCGCGCCGTCTTTTTCGAGACGCAGCTGGTGCAGGCGCTGAAGATTCTGGACGAAGGCCATGTCAGCCGTGCCCGCATGGTCGGCAGCTGGGCCGGGGCGATGGGGCATACCCAGTTCATGCCGACCAGCTGGGCGGAATTCGCCGTGGATTTCGACGGCGACGGCAAGCGCGATATCTGGAGCGACGATCCCACGGATGCTCTGGCCTCGACGGCCAATTACCTGCGGCACTGGGGCTGGGTGCGCGGCCTGCCCTGGGGAATCGAGGTGACGCTGCCACCCGGTTTCGACTATGACCAGACCACGGAGCGGGTGAAAAAGCCGGTTGACGACTGGCGGGCCATGGGGGTGCGGCCTGCCGCCGGGGGCAGCCTGCCGGGGGATGATGAGGCATCGGTGCTTTTGCCTGCCGGGCACAGCGGACCGGCCTTTCTGATCTATGCGAATTTCCAGGTGATCGAGAAATACAACCTGGCCGATGCCTATGTGATCGGCATCGGGCATCTGGCCGACCGGCTGCGCGGTGGGCCTGCCATCGCGGCGGACTGGCCCCGGCACTGGCGCGCGCTGACGCTGGAGGAACGCCGCGAAATGCAGCGTCTTCTGGTGGAACGGGGTCTTGATACCGGCGGCGTTGATGGTCGGGTGGGGCCGAAAACCATTGCGGCGGTGAAATCCTGGCAAAAGGCGCGGGGTGATGTGCCGGACGGCTATCCCAGCCCCGATGTGCTGGACGCGCTGCGCGCGGGCGGCTGAAAAGGCGTGATGCCGCCTGTCACGCGACTGTGATTGCGAACCACGGGAAGACAGGTCTTACTGTCGGACAGTATGCGATTTTCGTCGCATCCGCTGCCATTCCAGCCAACCCAACCGTTCAGGGAGCCAGACCATGAAACTTCTGAAGATCGCCGTCCTCGGGGCGATGCTTGCCGCCGGTGCCGCCTATGCGGCGGGCGATGCGACCGATCCCGCCGCAAAGGCACGCGAGGATGCGATGAAGGCCATCGGCGGGGCCATGGGTGCGCTGGGCGGCATGGCCAAGGGCGAGGTTCCCTATGATGCCGCTGCCGCCGAAGCGGCCAAGGCGGCACTTGTCGCGGCGGCCCAATCGGTGCCCAATGCCTTCGAAGCCCCTGGCGGCGCGGATGCCACCTCGGAGGCCAAGCCCGAGATCTGGACCAACTGGGAGGATTTCGTGAAGAAGGCCGATGCACTTACGGCGGCGGCAACGGCGGCGGATGTGTCTTCGGCCGAGGCGATCGGGGCCTCTTTGGGGGGCCTTGGCGGGGCCTGCAAGGATTGCCACACCACCTATCGCGTCATGAAGTAACAGACCGGCAGCCCCGCCTTGCAGCGGGGCTGCCGATTCTTCAGCTGCAATACAGGCGGGTGATGGTCCCCTTGCCGTCCAGTTCGATGTTCAGGCGGGTGGCGATGTAGTCCATCGTCACTGCCATGCCGGGTTCGATGATCCGCACCGGATTGGCGAATTTCATCGTCTCCAGAACCTTGCGGTTCTGGCCGACAAGGCCCGACAGGGCCGCGGCTCCGCAGGCGTCTTCGTCAGGTATCGGGCTTTCTCCTTCGGGCACGCAGGCGGCAAGCGCCATCCCGCAGACAAGCACGGCGGGCAGGGTGAAGCGGATCATGGTCATGGGCCTTTCCTTGGCAATAGCCCTATCTTGGGCACCACCCGACAACCTGCAAGGGCCGGACTCCGTTCCGCAGATTGCAGGCGGCGTACCGCCGATCAGCCGCAGCTGAACCGGGTGATCAGCCCCTGGACATCCAGAAAGGCATTGATCCGGTCGGACCGGTATTCTTCCTGATCATAGACCGTGCCGGGCACGATCAGCCGCACCGGGCCGGGCGTCCTGACCGTGCGCAGGTTGCCTGCGGGCTGGCCGATCAGGGCCTGCAAAGCGGCCGCCTTGCAGGTGTCGGGCGCGCGTTCGTCGAACACGGTTTCCACCGCAGGCGCGGGCGGCGAAGGTGCAGGAGGGGTGGCTGCGATACAGGCAGACAGGAACAGGGCAAAAAGGGCGACAACTGGCTTCATCTGTCGTTTCCGGCGTTGCAATCGGTCGCAGCTTCGCACAGCCTTGCCCCAACCGAAAAGAGGGAGGAATTGCCTATGCGCACCCGTGCCGCCGTTGCCATTGCGCCCGGAAAACCGTTGGAAATCATGGAAGTGAACCTTGCCGACCCGAAAGAGGGCGAGGTTCTGGTCGAGATCAAGGCCACCGGCATCTGCCATACGGATGAATTCACCCTGTCCGGCGCAGACCCCGAGGGGCTGTTTCCCGCCATCCTGGGGCACGAAGGCGCGGGCGTGGTCATCGCCTGCGGTCCGGGGGTGAAATCGCTGAAACCGGGTGATCACGTCATCCCGCTTTACACCCCCGAATGCCGCGAATGCCCCAGCTGCCTGAGCCGCAAGACCAATCTCTGCACCTCGATCCGGGCAACGCAGGGGCAGGGGCTGATGCCCGACGGGACCAGCCGCTTTTCCATGCTGGATGGCACACCGATCCATCACTACATGGGCTGCTCGACCTTCGCCAACCACACCGTAGTGCCGGAAATCGCGCTGGCCAAGGTGCGCGAGGACGCGCCTTTCGACAAGATCTGCTACATCGGCTGCGGTGTCACCACCGGCATCGGTGCGGTGCTGAACACGGCGAAGGTCGAGATCGGGGCCAAGGCGGTGGTCTTCGGTCTGGGCGGGATCGGGCTGAACGTGATTCAGGGCCTGAAGATGGCCGGGGCCGACATGATCATCGGCGTCGATCTGAACAACGACAAGAAGGCCTGGGGCGAGAAGTTTGGCATGACCCACTTCCTGAACCCCAAAGAGGTGGAAGGGTCGATCGTGCAGGCCATCGTCGATCTGACCAAGACGCCTTTCGACAAGATCGGCGGGGCGGATTATTCGTTCGACTGTACCGGCAACGTCAAGGTGATGCGCGATGCGCTGGAATGCACCCATCGCGGCTGGGGCCAGTCGATCATCATCGGCGTTGCCCCTGCGGGGGCGGTGATCGAGACGCGGCCGTTCCAGCTGGTGACGGGGCGGGTCTGGAAGGGCACGGCCTTTGGCGGCGCACGGGGACGGACCGACGTTCCGGGCATCGTCGACTGGTATATGGAAGGCAAGATCGAGATCGACTCGATGATCACCCACACGCTGAAGCTGGAAGACATCAACAAGGGCTTTGACCTGATGCATTCCGGTGAAAGCATCCGCAGCGTGGTGATCTATTGATGCGGGCCTCGCTCCTCGCTTTGGCGCTGCTTGCCTTTGGCGGCAGCGCCTTGGCCGAAGAAGCCGCGCTCATGCGGCTGGCCTTCGGCGAGGATGCGATTGAGGTCAAGGCGGGCCAGGTCGAAGCCGCAGCAGTGACCGACGGGATGACGGGCAACATTCTTTTGCACGTTCTGATGGCGGATGAGCTGAACCCGGCGGTTGCCGAGCTTACCACCCGCCATGTCGGAGACACTGGCCAGCTTCTGATCTGCGGCCAGCAGGTCGCAGCGATGGAGCTGATGATCCCGCTTGCCATCGGTCAGTTCGTGGTCAACGTCGGCGACAAGGCCGAGACGGAAAGACTTGCGGCCATCCTGACCGGAGGAGCCTGCCCGCCCGCAGGGTGACACCCGTATTTCACGCGTGACCTTGCGGCCCGGCTTTGCGACAAGGGCCGGGTAGCTGGGGTGAGCTTCGGGTGGAAAACCGTATCGAGTTCGTCGTGGGCGTGCTTGTCACCGGCCGGGGCGACCTGCGCCGGATGGTCCGCGATCTGGCCCTGGGCTGGCCGCAGGAGCCCGCGCTGGACATCATCCATGTCATCGCCCTTGCGGCCGGAACGCTGGACCGCACCCTGTCGGGCGACCATCTGATGCGCGCCACCGGCGAGGCCTGGCGGATGGCCGGGCTGGTGGGCGTCGATCTGGCGATGATGCGGCGGCTGGGCCTGCCGCATGACACCGGAGCCGACCTGCTGGCCTACTGGAAGGTTCATGACCGCTTCTTCCTCGACTGATCGTCACAACCCTGCGACAAGAAGACAAAGGAGCCCGCGATGCCAGACCCCCGCGCCCCGCGCCTGTGCGTCCTGATCGACGCCGACAATATCCCCGCCTCGCATGCCGAGGCGATCTTCGAGGAAATCGCCTCTCTGGGTGAGGCATCGGTCCGCCGGATCTATGGCGACTGGTCGGCGCTGCGCTTGAACGCCTGGGCCAAGAAGGTGGCGGCGCTGGGTCTGGTGGCGGATCAGCAGTTTGCCAATACCAAGGGCAAGAATGCGTCCGACATCGGGCTGGTGATCGCGGCGATGGATTTCCTGCATTCGG
The DNA here is from genome assembly GCA_036745335.1 of Paracoccaceae bacterium. Classification (GTDB taxonomy): domain Bacteria; phylum Pseudomonadota; class Alphaproteobacteria; order Rhodobacterales; family Rhodobacteraceae; genus Pseudogemmobacter. The sequence continues at coordinate 139,771 of DAIOGH010000004.1, read as the reverse complement.
GGCTGTTCGACGGTTTCGTTCTGGTGTCTTCGGATTCCGACTTTACCCGGTTGGCGGCGCGGGTGCGCGAACAGGGGCTGGATGTCTATGGCATCGGCGAGAAGAAGACGCCCGAAGCCTTTCGCATGGCCTGCAAACGCTTCATCTATGTCGAAAACCTGGGCGCCGATGATCCGAAGCCCGCCGCCGAAACTTCGCCCGGCCCGGTGGCCGAGGCCCGGCCCGGCGGGAAAGAGCCGCCCGCCAGGGCGATTCCGCTGATCGCCGCCGCGATGCGCGCCATCGACCCGGAAGGCGAATGGTATTCGCTGGGCCAGATCGGCCAGTTCATCACCCAGGGCAATCCCGATTTCGACACCCGCACCTATGGCGCGGCCAAGCTGTCGGATCTGATCCGCCGTCTGCCGCGGTTCGAGGTGAAGCAGGACGGCACCCTGCTGAAGGTGCGCGACAAGGCCTGAAAGGGTGCGCGCCTGCGGGGGCCGTTCTCTCGGAATGCGCCTTACAGCGCCGGGCCTCCGCGCCTATCTTCGCCGCCAGCAGGAGGTTTGCCATGGATATTTCCCTGGGTCTCGATACGTTCGGCGATGTTTCGCGCGGGGCGGATGGCCAGTTGAAGCGGCAGGATCAGGTGCTGCGCGAGGTGGTGGAGCAGGCGGTTCTGGCCGATCAGGTCGGGATCGACTTCATCGGCCTGGGCGAGCATCACCGCCCGGATTTCGCGATTTCCGCGCCCGAGATCGTACTGGCTGCCATCGCCGGACGGACCGAACGCATCAGGCTGGGCACGGCGGTCACGGTGCTGTCCTCGGACGATCCGGTGCGGGTGTTCCAGCGGTTTTCCACCCTGAATGCGCTGTCGAATGGTCGGGCCGAGCCGATTCTGGGCCGGGGGTCGTTCACCGAAAGCTATCCGCTGTTCGGCTATGACCTGTCGGATTACGATCAGCTCTTCGAGGAAAAGCTGGATCTTTTCGCCCGTCTGGTCCGCGAGGACCGCGTGACATGGAGCGGCCAGACCCGCAGCGCATTGGCCGATCAAGTGGTCTATCCGCCGCTTGGCCCCGAAGGCATGGTGGTCTGGGTCGGTGTAGGCGGCAGCCCCGAAAGCGTGGTGCGGGTGGTGCGGCAGGATCTGCAACTGATGCTGGCCATCATCGGCGGCGATGCCCGCCGCTTCGCACCCTATGTCGATCTTTACAAACGCGCCTGCGCCCAGATCGGCCGGGCCGAACGGCCCATCGGCGTGCATTCCCCCGGTTTCGTCGCCGCCACGGATGAAGAGGCGCGTGAGGCGCTTTGGCCGCATTACGCCGACATGTTCGGCCGCATCGGGGCCGAGCGCGGCTGGCCGCCGGTGACGAAGGACCGCTACCTGGCCGAAGTGACCGAGGGCGCGCTTTATGTCGGCTCGCCCGAAACCGTGGCGGCGAAGATCGCGGGAACGGTGCGGGCGCTGGGCATCCAGCGGTTCGACATGAAATACACCACCGGCCCGGTGCCGCACGAACAGTCGATGGACTGCATCCGGCTTTACGGCGAAAAGGTCATCCCCATGGTGCGCGACATGCTGGGCTGAGGGCCCCTGGCCGACAGATGGAGGGGCTTTGCGCCCCTCTAACGCGACCATTGGTTGCTTGAACCAATGGCGCGAACCATGGTCGCACCCCGCAGGGTATTTTTGCAAAGATGAAGGCAGAAGAGATGCGGCTGCCTTAGCCCTCTGCGCCGAGGTGGCGGATGCCGCGCGCCTGCGCCAGTTGCATCTGATGCTGGCGTTCGCGGAACCGGGCGCGGTCAGTTTCCGAATATTCGTTCACACAGGCTGCACAGCAGACACCTTCTTCATGATCGGGATGCGCCCGGCCTGTCGGCGTCACCGGACGACGGCAGGCCCCGCAGCTGCTGTTCTGGCCGGGCACCAGCCCGTGTCCCACGGAAACCCGCCCGTCAAAGACATAGCATTCGCCATCCCAGAGCGACTCCTCCTGCGGCACGTCTTCCAGATATTGCAGGATGCCGCCCTTCAGGTGGAATACCTCTTCCACCCCCTGCGACAGCAGATAGTTGGTGGATTTCTCGCAGCGGATGCCGCCGGTGCAGAACATCGCGATGCGTTTGTTGTGGAACCGCTCGCGGTTCGCCTGCCACCAGGCGGGGAAATCGCGAAAGGACCGGGTCGCCGGGTCCACCGCCCCCCGGAACGTGCCCAATGACACTTCGTAATCGTTGCGGGTGTCGATCACCGCCACATCGGGGGCGCTGATCAGGGCGTTCCAGTCCTGCGGCCGGACGTAATGGCCGATGCTGGCCCGCGGATCGACGCCCGGAACGCCCATGGTGACGATCTCGCGCTTCAGCCTGACCTTCATGCGGCCGAAGGGCTGGGTCTCGGCAAAGCTCTCTTTCCAGTCCAGCCCCGCACAGCCGGGCAGGGCGCGCAGATGCGCCAGAACCACATCAATCCCGGCGCGCGACCCGGCAATCGTGCCATTCACCCCCTCGCCTGCCAGCAGAAGCGACCCCCTGACCCCTTGGCGCAGGCACAGGTCCAGCAGTGGCCCGCGCAGGGCGGCTGGATCGTCGAAGCGGGTAAAGTGATAGAGCGCGGCAATGGTCAGCATAAGCGCGCAATGAACCCGCGACGCGCCGAAATCAAGGGTCCCGCTTGACGCATCCCGTCGCGGAACCTAACCCGAAGGCAGGGGTTTCCTTGTCGGACCCTTTGCAAGAGGAGGCGCCGATGCGGGACGTGACCGAAGCCCTGATCGTGATCGACGTGCAGAACGACTTCTGCCCCGGCGGTGCGCTGGCGGTGAACGACGGGGACAGCATCATCACCGGCATCAATGCGCTGATGGATGACTTCCAGACTGTCGTGCTGACGCAGGACTGGCACCCGGCTGATCATGCCTCGTTCGCGGCCAACCATGACGGGGCCGAGCCGTTCAGCCTCACCGAAATGCCCTATGGCCCGCAGGTGCTGTGGCCGGTGCATTGCGTCATCGGCAGCCCCGGTGCTGCGCTGCACCGCGACCTGCGCACCGATCCGGCGCAGCTGGTGATCCGCAAGGGCTTTCGCCCGGAAATCGACAGCTATTCCGCCTTTTTCGAGAACGACCGCGAAACCCCGACCGGGCTGGAAGGCTATCTCGACAGCCGGGGCATCACCCAGTTGACCCTTGTCGGGCTGGCAACCGATTATTGCGTGGCCTATTCGGCGCTGGATGCGGTGAAACTGGGGTTCAAGGTCTCGGTCCGCCGCGATCTTTGCCGTGCCATCGACCTGAACGGATCGCTGGAAGAAGCGCGGGCGCAGATGATCGGCGCCGGCGTGGTGCTGATCGACGGCTGATCTGGACAGTTTCGGCGGGGGTTGCTTTAACAACATATCCGCCGTCAGGAGGCCCGAATGGTCGACATCGCAACCCGTGTCCACAATCACAACTGGCGGATCGACCCGATCGTCCGCAGCCTGATCGACACCGACTTTTACAAACTGCTGATGTGCCAGTCGATCTTTCGCAACAAGCCGGACACCGATGTCACCTTCAGCCTGATCAACCGCAGCACCAAGGTGCGGCTGGCCGATCTGGTGGACGAAGGCGAGTTGCGCGAACAACTGGACCATGTGCGCAGCCTGTCGCTGACGCGGGGCGAAAGCACCTGGTTGCGCGGCAACACCTTCTATGGCAAGCGGCAGATGTTCCGTCCCGATTTCATGGAGTGGTTCGAGGCGCTGCGCCTGCCGCCCTATCATCTGGAAAAGCGCGATGGCCAGTATGAGCTGACCTTCGAAGGCAAATGGCCCGAGGTCATGCTGTGGGAAATTCCGGCGCTGGCCGTGTTGATGGAGTTGCGCAGCCGCGCGGTGTTGAAGAACATGGGCAAGTTCGAGCTTCAGGTGCTGTATGCGCGCGCCATGGCCCGGCTCTGGGAAAAGGTGGAACGGCTGCGCGCCTTGCCGGGGCTGAAGCTGGCCGATTTCGGCACGCGCCGCCGACATGGTTTCCTGTGGCAGGACTGGTGCGTGCAGGCGCTGCAAGAGGGGTTGGGCGACAAGTTCACCGGCACGTCGAACTGCCGCATCGCCATGCGCCGCGACATCGAGGCGATCGGCACCAACGCGCATGAGCTGCCGATGGTCTATGCCGCCCTGGCAAAGGATGATGCCGCGCTGGCCCAGGCACCCTATCAGGTTCTGGCCGACTGGCACGAGGAACACGACGGCAACCTGCGCATCATCCTGCCCGACACCTATGGCACCGAAGGGTTCCTGAAGAACGCCCCCGACTGGCTGGCCAGTTGGACCGGTATCCGCATCGATTCGGGCGATCCGGCGGCAGCGGCGGAAATCGCGATCCGCTGGTGGCAAGAGCGGGGCGAGGATCCGACGAAGAAGCTGGTGATCTTTTCCGACGGGCTGGACGTGCCCGAGATCGAAACCCTCTACGCCCGCTTTACCGGGCGGGTGAAGGTGTCGTTTGGCTGGGGCACCATGCTGACCAACGATTTCCGCGGGCTGGTGCCCGGCGACGGGCTGGCCCCGTTCAGCCTGGTGTGCAAGGCGGTTTCCGCCAACGGGCGGCCGACGGTGAAACTGTCGGACAACCCGAACAAGGCGATGGGGCCGAAGGACGAAATCGAACGCTACAAGCGGGTGTTTGGAGTGGGCGAACAGGCGGCGGCCGAAGTTCTGGTCTGATCAGCCCGGAAACAGGGTGTTGAGGATCAGGAACAGAACCGCCGACAACAGCCCGGTCAGCGGCACCGTCACCACCCAGGCCGCACCGATCCCCAGCACATGCGCGCGCCGCACCAGTTTGCGCCGACGCCGCTCGTCTGCCGGAACCGGCTTGCCCTTTTGCAGGTTCGACAGGCGTGCTTTGCGTTCGGCATGCCATTCACGATAGAAGCCGACACCAAACACCGCGCCAACGGCGATATGCGTCGAAGACACCGGCAACCCCAGTGCCGAGGCAAGGATCACGGTAACGGCCGCCGACAGTGCCACGCACCAGGCGCGCATCGGATTCAGCTTGGTGATCTCCTGCCCGACCATGCGGATCAGCTTCGGGCCGAACAGCATCAGGCCAAAGGAAATCCCGAAGGCTCCGATCAGCATCACCCACAGCGGAATCGTCACCTTTTCCGATGTCCCCATGTCCTGCACCGCATGGACGATGGCCGCCAGCGGCCCCACGGCATTGGCCACGTCATTGGCACCATGGGCAAAGGACAGCAGCGCCGCCGAGGCGATCAGCGGCAGGGCAAACAGCTTCTTCAGGCTGCGCTTGCGGTTCTCCAGCCCTTCGGACTGCCGCCGCACGATGGGGCGGAACACCAGCAGCGTCAGCACCCCGACGACCAGACCCAGCAGAACCGCCTGGGTCAGCGATACCTCGATCACCCGGCGCAGGCCCTTGGCCATCAGATAGGCGGTGAAGGTCCCCGCCATCAGACCGATCAGCAGCGGCACCCAGCGGCGGGCGGCAGTGATCTTGTCGGGCACGTCATTGATCAGCGCCTTGATGAAGGCCAGCAACCCGGCTGCGATCACCCCGCCCAGCACCGGAGAGATCACCCAGCTGGCGGCGATCTGCCCCATCATCGGCCAGTTCACCGCGCCGAATCCGGCAGCGACGATGCCCGCCCCCATCACCCCGCCGACGATGGCATGGGTGGTCGAGACCGGAGCGCCCAGCCAGGTTGCCAGGTTCAGCCACAGGGACGAGGCGATCAGCGCCGCCATCATCGCCCAGATGAAGGTGTTCGGATCGGCCACCGCCGAAGGGGCCACGATCCCGCCCGAGATGGTCGACACCACATCTCCGCCCGCGATCAGCGATCCTGCGGTTTCAAAAATCGCCGCGATGATCAGCGCGCCGCCCATGGTCAGCGCATTGGCCCCCACAGCCGGGCCCATGTTGTTGGCAACATCATTCGCGCCGATGTTCAGCGCCATATAGGCCCCGAAGACGGCGGCGGCGGTGATGATCAGCCCGCCGCTGCCGATGCCCGCAAGGCCGGCGGCGGCCAGGCCGCAGATCACGATGAAGGCCAGCGCGATCCCCATCGCCACGGACCGGCGTGCGATGACGGCTGTGGCCTGCTCCAGCAGGACAAGGCTTTTCAGATCCTTGTCCAGTGTCTTCCACTGGTTCTGCTTTGGGTCTTGCGTCAGCGTCATGGCGCGGCCTGTCATCTGGTAGTGACCTGCGCGTTACCCGCCTGTCATCTGGGGCGCTGACTAGCTGTTCACATTGTCCTTCGCAACCGATTCCGCAGAGTCGGGTTCAGCCAAGGACGCGCCCGGCCCACATCACGGCGCGGGCGATATGGCGGGCATTGATCGGGTCGTCCGGCGCAAGGCGCGGCATGGTCCAACCGACGCTGGCACAGGTGCGGGCCAGGGTCATGGTTTCCACCATGGCGCGGTCGGTGGTGCCATAACCCTGCATCAGCGCATCGCGGATATCGGCATAGGCCGGTTCATACAGATTCTGTGACAGCGTGGTGCCCAGGTCGTAAAGCGGGAACCCCCAACCGGAATCGTCAAAGTCGATCAGATAAAGCGAATGATCATTCACAATAACGTTCTCTCGCAGAACGTCGGCATGAATCAGCTGCGGCGCTGCCTGCCCTGACAGCCGTTCGCGCAGCGCATGGCGGGCGCGGACCAGCACGGCGCGCTGATCGGACGTGGCCGAGGGGTGATCCCAGAACCGGCCCCAGAACGGCGCTTCGCCGGTCAGCCCGTCCAGATCCCAGCGCGGGCGCAGGAAATCGGGCGGCAGCGACAGGCGGGTGGTGGTGTCATGCAGCGCGCGCGTCAACTGTCCCAGCGCACGGTGCCGATCCAGAAGCAGCGGCAGCGGCGTGGCAAAGGGCACCCCGGCCTCGCCCAGCGGCACGCCGTCGATCCAGTCGATCACCGAGGCGCAGCGCCCCGTGGACAGCGCGACCAGCAACCCCCCGTCCCGCGACGGCAGGGCGGCGGGAACGTTCACGCCCTTTGCGGCCAGCGCGGCGCACCACCACAGTTCCGACCGGATCGCGTCATCGGGCTGATAGCCCTGCCGGTGCAGCCGCAGCGCGGCGCGGCTGCCGCCCGGCAACCGCATCTCGAACACCGCATTTTCGCGGTTGCGGATCATCCGAAGGACCGTGCCGCCCCAGTGACCGGCGGCTTCATCGGCAAGCACGTTGATCATGCGGGCACCGGGGTATCGCGCAGCGCCTGCTCCAGCGCATCCATCAGCAGGTCGGCATGGTCCGGCCCGAAGGGCATCGGGGGGCGGATCTTCAGGATGTTGCGACCGGCACCGATCACATTCATCAGGAACCCGCTCTGCACCATGCTTTCGACCAGCGCCCCGGCAAAGGCCCCTGCGGGCCGCCCGTCCTGCTGGAATTCCGCCCCGAAGAACAGGCCATTGGCGCGCACATCGGTCAGCAGCGGATGGCGCAGGGCCTGCAATCGCGCAAGGACATGGGCCGACGAACGGGCGGCATTCTCCTGCAACCCTTCGTCCCGGATCACATCCAGCACTGCCAGCGCGGCAGCGGCCGAAACCGGATTGCCGCCGAAGGTGTTGAAATAGCTGAAGGCATCGCGGAAGGCTGCCATGATCGCGGGCGTGGTCGCCACCCCGGCAACCGGATGGCCATTGCCCATCGGCTTGCCCATGGTGACGATGTCGGGCCGGAAGCCCAGTTTTTCATGGCCCCAGAAATGGCTTCCCGCGCGGCCGAAACCGGGCTGCACCTCATCGGCGATGATTAGCGCGCCCGCCGCGCGCAGGGCGGCCTCGGTCGGTGCCAGCCAGCCGGGGCTCAGGGTCGGCAGGCCCTCGTTGGCGAACATCGGGCAGATCAGCAGGGCCGAGGTGCCATATCCCGCCGTGTCCATATCCGCCATAGCGGCCCGAACATGGCCGGCAAAGCGGCTGCCGTCCGGGTCGGGCGCGTTCAGGGAATCCGGCGCGGGCACCAGCCGCACATTGGGCCAGCGCCCGCCGATCGGCGGCTTGCGCGTGGACAGTTGCGACACTGCCATCGTGTTGCCGTGATAGGTGGCGTCGGTGGCGATGATCCCGGTCCTGCCGGTCGCGGCCTGCGCCATCCGCAGGGCGATGTCATTCGCCTCGGACCCGGTGCAGGTCAGGATCGCCTGGCTGATGCCATGGCCGAAGGTGGCGGTCAGCCGTTCGATGTAATCCAGCACCAGATCGTGCAGATAGCGGGTATGGGTGTTCAGGGTGGCCGCCTGCGTTGCAATCGCCTGCACAACGCGCGGGTGACAATGGCCGACATGCGGCACATTGTTGTAGCAATCCAGATACCGCTTGCCCGTCGCGTCCCATAACCAGACGCCTTCTCCGCGCACAATATGAACGGGTGTTTTGTAAAACGTCGGGATGTTCGGCCCCATCAGCCGCGCGCGCCGTTCGACCAGAGTTTCCGTCATTCCTCTTCCCCAACCTTGCCGCGCAGGGCCTTCACATCGCCGCGCACCGATTTTGCGGCCAGCCGCCGACGCTGGCTGCCCAGGGTCGGCTTGGTGGCAATCCGCCGCTTTGGCACCACCAGCGCGGCGCGGATCAGCTCCACCAGCCGTTCGCGGGCAATCTCGCGGTTGCGGGCCTGGCTGCGGGTGTCCTCGACCTGGATCACGATGGCGCCCTCGGCTGTCCATTTCCGCCCCGCCAGCCGCTTCAGCCGCGCCTTCACCGGGGCGGGCAGATGCGGCGACCGCTCGGCCTCGAACCGCAGTTCGACCGCGGTCGACACCTTGTTCACGTTCTGCCCGCCGGGGCCCGAGCTTCGCATGAAGCTCTCGGTCAGTTCCCAGTCGGCAAGCGCAAGGGTTTCGGTCACATGCAGCATCGGCACAGCCTAGCCCACAAGAGAAAGGGCCGCCAGAGTGGCGACCCCTTCCGAGTTCCAAGGAGATGGGCCAGTTAGGGAAAGGCCCAATCAGTGGTCTGTCTTATCGGGGGCTGCCCCTAGAAGACACTCCTCCTGACTGTCCCGACACCTATCTCCAATATCCCTCTAGACACTGGATCACCTCCTTTCAAAAGTTGCCGATAAGGGGAGCGTGACACAGATTTGGTGTTCGTCAACAGATTTTACGCAACCTTTGCCACAAGTCTGGAAAGGATGATGCGAAACGGCACTAGGGCGATCAAGGCAAGGGCAATCTTGACGCTCCAGTCCGCAATCGCCAGCGAGGCCCAGAACGGCGTATCGGGGCCGATCCCCAGCAGCGGCATCATCTCGGCGGCCCAGCCGATGTCATTCGTCGGCTCCAGCCCGGTCAGCGCGGCCGAAAAGGCCACCGGAAAGAAGATCGCGGTGTCCAGCGTCGACGACAGCAGCGTCGACACCAGCGGTGCCTTCCACCACAGGCCCTGACGCAGCCGGTCGAAGATGGCGATGTCCAGCATCTGCGCCGCCAGAAAGGCCGTGCCCGAGGCCAGCGCGATGCGCAATGTCACCAGCGGGCCAAAGTCGCCATGGATCTGGGTGCCGATGACGGAACAGGTCAGCCCGGTGGTAAAGCCCGCCAGAACCACGCGGCGGGCCGCTTGTGCGCCCTGCAAGCGGTTGGTCAGGTCGGTGACAAGGAAGGCAAAGGGATAGGTCAGCGCGCCCCAGGTCAGCCAGCCCCCAAGCGGGAACTGCACCAGGATGTTCGAGGCCACGACGATGGCGGCCATGGCAAGGATGCCGGGCAGAAGTTTCATGTCAGGGTTCCGTTTTGACAAGGTCGCGGAGACTTGGCCCCCCGGACCATCCGGCGGACGGGCGCGCTTTAGTCGGTGGCGGGGGCTGCGTCAACCGGCACGGCCTTCGCCGGGGCGGCCTGTGGCGCGGCGGGCAGCAGATATTCCACGATTTCCTGCCGCAGGAAGAATTTGAAATTGTCGTCCGACACCATGGTCAGCCGGATGTTTCCCGCCGCATCCTGCCAGACCGACAAACCTTCAAGATTGTCATGGGTGCCAAGCGGGGTTTGCAGGATCACCTCACCCGCGCCCGCGCCGTCAGGGCCAAGGCGAAACGCCCGCACGCGGGCAGCAAAGCCCGCCAACCCCTGAAAATCACGCTCCAGCAGATAGAACCGGCCATCGGGGCCGAAGTCGGCACCAACCGGCAGGAACCCGCCATCGCGCGACAGGGTGAAGGGTTGTGACCAGTCGCGCCCGTCGAACACCCAGACCGGAAACGGGCGGTCCTGCCGCCCCGACCGCTCCGGCAGGGTGTAGAGCCAGCCCTTTTCGTCGACGGCCAGCGCCTCAAGCGCGGAATTGCCCTGCAACCGGCGAAAGGCTTCGGGCGTCGGCAGGTTGCGGGCCGGGCCGTCGATGGCCTCATAGGCCAGCACCCGTGCAGCGCCCTCGAACGACACATGGATCGTGCCATCCGCCGCCACGGCCAGCCCCTCGCTGTCGGTGCGTCCCGGCTTCAGCGGGGCCTCGCCTTCGCCTTTCAGCAGCCGCATCGGCGCGGCCTCGATGCCGGTGATCACGCCCGCCCCGTCGCGCAGGAACCGCCCTTCGGTGATCGCCCCCGCATCCGACAGCGCCACGAACCGGCTGCCATCGGCCGTCACGTCGATGGCCGACAGGCCACCCAGACGCGGATCGTCGCCCGACCACCGGAACGCCGACAGGAAGCCCGCCGGAAAGCTGGGGGCGGCGCTGCCCTGAAGGCCGATGGACAGAAGCGCCGCCGTCGTCAGTCCGAGGCGAGTACGTCGCGGCATTGTTTCGGCAGATCCGCCATGGTGAATTCGCGCGGAGACTTCTTGCGCGGCGCGTCCTCGTCGGACTTCTTCGGTTTCTTTGTCGGCTTCGGCGGGTTCAGGAAATCCGTCACCCACCAGGTCAGCGTGTCGTCGCAGCCATCGCCCCCTTTGGACAGATCGGCCACGGTCGGTTTCTGCGTCTCGCACAACCGCGCGCCCTTTGGACATTTCAGCCGCACATGGAAATGCGTGTCATGCCCGGCCACGGGACGGATCTTCTGCAGCCACTTCTTGTCGGCCTTCTTTGCGGTCTTGCAGATCTCGATCTTGATCGCGGCGGCCACGAAAATCCGGTCCACACGGGGGTCGCTTGCGGCGGCCTTCAGCACCGCACGCGCCTTCGGTCCCCAATTGTCCGTCACGGATTTTTGATCGGCCGACCGCATCGGGATGGAGGAGATATTCTCGCGCTCCTTGGCCGACAGGTCCAGTCGCCGCGGGGCCAGCCACCAGATGTCGGCATCCAGCCCGATCTGATGCGAGGCATGGCCCGATGTCATCGGCCCGCCGCGCGGCTGGCTGATGTCGCCGATGTACAGCCCCTTGCCGAACCCCAGCGCGGCGGCCTGCTGCGACAGGTCGACCAGAAAGCCGATCATCTCGGGGTGGCCGAAATTCCTGTTGCGCGACAGGCGCATGGCCTGCCAGGTCGGCCCGGTCTGCGGCAGTTCCATCAGCCCGGCGGCACAGCCTTTGGCATAGGAACCGATCGGCATCGGCTTCTGGTCCGACGGCGCGTCATGGGCCCCGAACAGCTTGTTCGCCAGCTTTTCGGCCAGGGCGGGGGCGGGCGACAGAAGGGTTGCCAGCAGCAGGGCGGGGGCAAGGGCACGAAGGATCATCAGGACTGCTCACCTTTGGGATTGACCCAAATTAGCAGGATCAGGCCAATGAGGAACAGCCCGATCAGCGGAGAAATGCCCAGCCGCGCGCTGCCCGTCGCCAGCGTGGCGGCCGTGATCACCGCCGGGGCCAGAAAGGCCGTGGCCTTGCCCGACAATCCGTAAAGACCAAAGCCCGAAGCGGCGGTTTCCGGGGTAACGTGATAGACCATCAGCGTCCGGCTGGCCGCCTGCACCGTGCCCCCCGCCGCCCCGATCACCGCGCCGCAGCAGTAGAAGATCACATCCGGCATCGCCGATCCGGCCGCAAAGGGTTGCCCGAACAGGCTTTGCGGTGTCAGCCCCACCATCACCGTGATCACGCCGATCAGCGCGATGACAGACCAGACGATCACCCGCTTCGGCCCGAACCGCGCATCCAGCCGCCCGCCCCACCAGCTGAAGATCGCCGCCGTGATCGCGGCAAGGATGCCGAAGATGCCGCTCTGCACCACCTCCCAGCCCATCACGTTCGACGCATAGGCCCCGCCCAGCCCGTAAACCGCGTTCAGCGAATCCCGGTAGAACATCGACCCGACCAGAAAGGCCGCCAGACTGCGCCGCCGCGCCAGATCGCGGATCGACTGCACCAGATCGCCCAGCGATTGCCCGACCGACCGTTTCGGCCCCCGGCGCGGGCTTTCGCGCACCCACATGGCAAAGGGAATCATGAAGACGACATACCAGATCGCCGTGAACGGCCCTACGAACCGTGTGCCCTCGCGCGACTCGGCGCTCAACCCGAACAGGGGATCAAGGCCGATGAAGGTCTTTCCCGTCTCGCCGCTTTCGGCAAAGAACAACAGCATCAGGATCAGCGCCAGCACGCCCCCGGCATAGCCGAAGGCAAAGCCCGACCCGGAGATCCGGCCCATGTCGTCATGACCGGTCAGGTCGGGCATCAGCGCATTGGTGAAGCTGGTCGCCAGTTCCATCCCGATGAAGCCAAGGCTGAACCAGAACACCGGCCAGAACAAGCCCGGCATGTCGGGCAGCGTCCACCACAGCGCGAAGCTGCCCGCGACATACATCACCGAAAACAGCCAGATCCACAGCATCCGCCGCCCCGACCCGTCCGAGATCGCGCCCAGAACCGGCGAAAGGATGGCGATGCAGAGGCCGGTGATGGTCTGGCCCGTGGTCCAATAGGCCTGCGACATCGCGCTGGCCGCCTCGGCATCCGCGCCCTGGGCGCTGAAATAACCCCGCGCCACCTCGGCGAAATAGGGGCCGAAGATGAAGGTCAGGAGAAGCGTGTTGTAGGGCTGGCTGGCCCAGTCGAAGAAATACCAGCCCCAGATGCGCTTGCGCGGCGAGATCATGCCCGGCCCCCCCTGTTTGGGCGGAGTGAATCCGCAAATCACCCGCCGCGCAAGCCCGGCCTTCCGGGGCGGGCCCGATCCTTCGACGAAGGATCGCTATCCCTGCGGCGGCCAGGGCCTTGCGGAATCCGCCATGATCCAGTCGCGCACCCAGCCCGGAAGTTCCGGGCTTTCGGGCGGCAGCCCCAGCGCCACCGCCATTTCCGCCGGCGGCACGATGCCGCGTTTGCCCTGGGTGATCGCCGACCGCAGCAGCACCTGGCTGGTGCAGTCGCCGCGCACCCACATGCTTTGCTCCATATAGACGAACCGCCCGTCCCAGCCGATCAGCCGGGTTCGCATCTCGATCCGGTCGAACAGCTTCACCCGTTTGCGATAGCGCACCGAAGCCCCGGCCACCGCCATGCCCCAGCCCTTTGCCTTGGCAATCCGGTGCAGCCCGGTCCGGCCGCCCAGGGGAATCCGCCCCAGATCGTACAGCGTCAGCGTGCGGCCGTTGTTCAGTTCCATCCAGGGGTCGATGTCCTGCGGCCAGCACAGATGATGGCTGACATGGGTGTCGAACGGGTGCAGCGGCAGGGCCCCGCGAAATTTCAGGATTTCCTTCACCATGCGCAGATAGGGATACATCCGGGGCCTCCTGTTGCGGTTCCGCCTTGGCCCATGGCTGCCGCAAAGGCAAGCGTGACCCCGCGTAGGGGGATCGGTCTTGTGGCGGGGGCGGGGATTGATCTACAACATATGGCGTCGGGACCGAAGGAAACACCCATGTATGCGCTGCGCGACACGCTGCTTCTGATTCTGAACATCGCCCAGTGGATCGTGATCATCCACATCATCATGTCCTGGCTGATCAACTTCCAGGTTCTGAACACCCGGCAGCCGCTGGTGGCGCAGATCTGGGGCGGTCTCAATCAACTGCTTGAGCCGATCTATGGCCGCATCCGCCGCATGCTGCCCGCCACCGGCGGCATCGACTTTGCCCCGCTGATCGTGATCATCGTGATCTTTTTCCTGCAAAGGCTGATCGTGACCGGCGGGTTCTGATCCGTTGGACACCGCCGCCCTGCATTCCCCAGTCGCTCCCGCCCCGGCCGCCGAGATCCTGCGCCGGGTTTTCGGCTTCGACGGCTTCCGCCCCGGCCAGGCCGAGATCGTCGCCGCCGTCATGGCGGGCCGCAACACCCTTGCCATCATGCCCACCGGCGGCGGCAAGTCGCTGTGCTTCCAGCTTCCCGCCCTCTGCCACAACGGGGTGACGGTCGTCATCTCCCCCCTCATCGCGCTGATGCGCGATCAGGTGCGCGGCTTGCGTCAGGCCGGGGTCGAGGCGGGGGCGCTGACCTCGGGCAATACCGATGAGGAAACCGAACAGGTCTTTGCCGCCTTGGACGAAGGCCGGTTGCGCCTGCTCTACATCGCGCCCGAACGGCTGGCCTCGGCCGCCACCACTGCCTTGCTGCGCCGCGTCGGCGTCCGTCTCATCGCGGTGGATGAGGCGCATTGTGTCAGCCAATGGGGCCATGACTTCCGCCCCGATTACCTGCGCATCGGCGATCTGCGCCGCGTGCTGGGGGTTCCGCTGGCCGCCTTCACCGCCACCGCAGACGAAGAAACGCGGGCCGAGATCGTCACCCGCCTGTTCGACGGCGTGGCCCCCGCCACCTTTTTGCGCGGCTTCGACCGGCCGAACATTCATCTGGCCTTTGCCGCCAAGGATGCCCCCCGCGACCAGATCCTGCGCTTTGCCGCCGCGCGCAAGGGCCAGTCCGGCATCGTCTATTGTGGCACCCGCGCCAAGACCGAAACGCTGGCCCAGGCGCTGCGCGATGCCGGGCACCCGTCGCTGGCCTATCACGCGGGCCTTGACCCCGACGAGCGCCGCCATGTCGAAACCCGGTTCCAGCGCGATGACGGGCTGATCGTGGTGGCGACGGTGGCCTTCGGCATGGGGATCGACAAGCCCGACATCCGCTGGGTCGCCCATGCCGACCTGCCAAAGTCGATCGAGGGCTATTATCAGGAGATCGGCCGCGCCGGGCGCGACGGCGCCCCGGCCGAAACGATGACACTGTTCGGGGCCGATGACATCCGCTTTCGCCGCCAGCAGATCGACGAGGGGCTGGCCCCGATGGAGCGAAAGCAGGCCGACCATGGCCGGCTGAACGCGCTTCTGGGGCTGGCCGATGCGATTTCCTGCCGCCGTCAGGTTCTGTTGCGCTATTTCGGCGAGGACAGCGCGCCTTGCGGCAATTGCGATCTTTGCGACCGGCCGGCGCAGGTCTTCGATGCCACCGATGCCGTGCGCAAGGCGTTGTCGGCCGTGCTGCGCACCGGCGAAAGTTTTGGCGCGGGCCATCTGGTCGACATCCTGACCGGCAGCCTGACCGACAAGGTGCGTGTGCGGCGGCATGACCAGTTGCCCACCTTCGGCGTGGGGCAGGAGCTGTCGAAAACCGAATGGGCCGCCGTCTTCCGGCAGATGATGGGCCGCGACCTTGTCCGCCCCGATCCCGAACGCCATGGTGCGTTGCGGATGACCGATGCCGCCCGCCCGGTGCTGCGCGGCGAGGTGTCGGTGACGTTCCGCAAGGATGCGATGAAGGCAGCACCCCGGCCCGCTGTCCGCGTTCTGGTGGATGACGAGGATGCGCCGCTCCTGTCGGCGCTGAAGGCGCGACGCCGCGCGCTGGCCGAGGCGGCCGCCGTTCCGGCCTATGTGATTTTTCCCGACCGGACGCTGATCGAAATGGCGCAGAAGCGCCCCGCCACGCTGGACCAGATGGCGGCGATTTCCGGGGTGGGGGCGAAGAAGCTGGAAAGCTTCGGACGGGTGTTCCTTGAGGTGATCACCGGTGCGGCCGAAGATGTCCATCCGTCGCGGATGGCGCTGGTCGGGCGGCCCGAAGGCGCGGTCTTCGACCGGCTGGCCGAGGTTCAGCTGAAGTTGCAGCGCGGTACGGACGGCACCGGCAAACCGATGAGCTGCACCCACTCCACCCTGCGCCAGATTGCCGAGCGCCGCCCGCGCACGTTGGACGAGATGGCACGCGTGCAGGGCATGGGGCCGCAAAAGACCGAACGGTTCGGTTCCGCCTTTCTGGCGGTGCTGCAGGAGGAATAGCGATGCTTTGCGTGATCTCGCCCGCCAAGCGGCTGGACGAACAGCCGAAACCCCTGCCCGAAGGCGTGGATCTGACCAGGCCGGATTTCCTGACCGAAACCTGGCGGCTGGTGCAGGCGGCGCGCGGCCAGTCGGTGCAGGATCTGCGGGCGCTGATGGATCTGTCCGAACCGCTGGCCCGGCTGAACCACGCCCGCTTTGCCGCCTTCCGGCGCAGGCCGGTGCAGCCCATGGCTGCGGTTCAGTGCTTTGCGGGCGATACCTATGCCGGACTTGAAGCCGCCACCATGGGCCCCGAAGCGCGGCTCTGGGCGGCCGGGCATCTGCGCATCCTGTCGGGACTTTACGGGCTGTTGCGGCCCTGGGATGCGATCCAGCCGCACCGGCTGGAGATGGGGACGCGGCTGGAAAACCCGCGCGGGGCCGATCTTTACGCCTTCTGGGGCGACCGGGTGGCAAAGGCGCTGAACCGGCAGGCGGCTGCGGTCGGAACGGATATCCTGCTCAACTGCGCCTCGGTCGAATATTTCACCGTGGCGCAGCGCCGGGCGCTGAAGCTGCGGGTGGTCACCCCGGTGTTCCTGGAGGAACGGGGCGGCGAGGCAAAGGTGGTCTCCTTCTGGGCCAAGAAGGCGCGGGGTGCGATGGCGCGCTTCCTCTGCGACCACCACCTGACCGACCCCGCCGATCTGCGCGGCTTCTCGGCCGGGGGATATGCCCACCGCGCCGATCTGTCGACCGGCGACCGGCTGGTCTTCACCCGCACCGAACCGCAGGAAGTCGCCGCCTGACCCTGCCGTCCGGGCGGCTCATCCTTCCGTTCCGCCTGTTGTCGTGTGCCCTGCGACGAGCGGTCAGGGACCGACGAGGAGCGGTCAGGCTGCATCGGCGTCTCCGGCCGCAAGGGGCCGCGCCTCGGCCGGGCAACAGGCCACCAGCGTTTCGGAAATCTCGGCCTTGCGCAGCGGCTTGGTCAGATAGCGGTCGATCCCGGCGGCAAGGATGGCATCGGAATCGCCGTCCATCGCATGCGCGGTCAGCGCCACGATCGGCACATGCGTGCCCTCCGTCTCGGCGGCACGGATGGCGCGGGCCGCCGCCTTGCCGTCCATCACCGGCATCGATATGTCCATGAAGATCAGGTCCGGGCGGAAGCTCTGCCACAGATCCACCGCCTCCTGCCCGTCATTGGCAAAGCGCAACTCGATGTCGATGCCCTTGACCATCTTCTGGAACACCAGCTGGTTGGTCTTGTTGTCCTCGGCCGCCAGGACGCGCATCTGTCGCAATCCGCCCGACGGTGCGGCAGGCAAGGCGGGTGGCGGCGCGGCATCCGCCGCCGGGCCGGACAGGTCTTCAAGACGGCGGTAAAGCTCGGCCCGCAGCACCGGCTTTTGCAGGAACACGTCGATCCCGTCCGCCGCCTGCAGCCCGCGCGCATTGGCCGGGTTCGACGACAAGAGGACGATGGGCAGCCGGTGCCCGTCCGCGCGCAGCCGCGCGGCCAGTGCCACGCCGTCCATGTCCGGCATGTCGTGATCGGTCAGCACCACGTCATAGCCCGGATCGGCCGTCAGCGCCGCCAGCGCCTCGGCTCCCGACCGGCAGAGCGTGACCTGGATGCCGCAGGGGGCAAGCTGACGTTCCAGGATGGTGCGGTTGATGAACTGGTCATCCACCACCAGCGCCCGGCGCAGGCTGACCGGCGGGCGCACCGGATCGGCCCCTTCGGCCACCGGCAGGGTGACGCGAAAGCCGAAGGACGATCCCTTGCCCGGTTCGCTGTCGACCCAGACCGCGCCGCCCATGCGGTCGATCAGGCGGCGGGTGATGGCCAGGCCAAGGCCGGTGCCTTCATACTTGCGATTGCGTTCGTCCTCGACCTGGTTGAACTCGCCGAACACATGATCCAGATGTTCGGCCGCGATGCCGATGCCGGTATCTTCCACCGTCACATGCAATTGTTGGCGGCCATCCCCGGTCTCCATCCCGACCACGCGGGTCAGCACATGGCCCGTTTCGGTGAATTTCACCGCATTGCCGATCAGATTGGTCAGCACCTGCCGCAGCCGCCCCGGATCGCCGACATAGCGGGTGGGCAGAAACATGTCGAAGTCGATCATCAGGTCGATGCCCTTGGCCCGCGCCCGCGGCTGCAACAGCATCGTCACCTCATGGATCGTGCGCTCCAGATCGAAGGGTTCGGGGTGGATCGTCATCCGCTCGGCTTCCAGCTTGGAATAGTCGAGGATGTCGTTGATGATCACCAGAAGCGCCTCGCCCGAGGACCGGATGGTTTCGGCAAAAAGCCGCTGTTCTTCCGACAGCGAGGTATCGCACAACAGTTCGGCCATCCCGACCACACCGTTCATCGGGGTGCGGATCTCATGGCTCATATTGGCCAGAAAGGCCGATTTGGCGCGGTTCGCGGCTTCGGCGGCCTTGCGGGCGGCCTCCAGCGCGGCCTGCTGGTCGCGCAGCTGGGTGATGTCGGTGCGCAGCCCGACCCGGCCGCCGTCCGGCGTGACGTGATCGGATTCCAGGATCCAGCGGCCGCTGGGCAATCGGCTTTCGATGCCGGTCCTTGCCTCGCGGAACTGCCGCAACCGGGTGGCAAGCCAGCTTTCCTGCGCGATTGCCTCTTCGGCTGTCGGGTTGGCCGGCAGGCCGTGGCGCAGAAGCTGTTCAAAGCTGGTGCCGGGCAGGGCCACGGCGGCCGAGTCGGGAAACATGTCGCGGTAACGCTGATTGCAGGTCAAAAGCCGTTCCTCCCTGTCGAAAAGCACGAAGGCATCGGGAAGCGCGTCGATCGCGGCCCAGATGCGCATCTGTTCGGTGATGTCCATGACCAAGCTGACCAGCCCGCCGTCGCGTCCGCGCCGATCGACCAGCCGCAGCCAGTTGCCGCTGGTCAGGCGGACGGTTTCCGTCTCGATCCGCTCGGCGCTCAGCCGGGCGCAGATGCGGCGGACCCAGTCATCGGGGTCTTCGCCCTGCACATCGACCAGACCCATGCGGACGGCCAGTGCGATCAGATCGGCATAGCTGATGCCGGGGCTGATCTCTGCGCTGGCGAAAAAGCCCAGATAGGCCTGGTTCGCCATCACCAGATTCAGATCGGAATCGAAAACGGCGAAACCGTCGCGGATGGTGTTGATCGATTCCCAAAGCCGCCGCTCGGCCATCACCGCCGCGGTATGGGCGCGGTCCAGGTCATGCATGTAGCGGTGGTTCTGGCCTTTCAGTTCCTCCGCCTCGGACCGGACGGACCGGACCACCTGGCGCTGTTCGACGATCTGGTCCGACAGCGACCGCGCATGGATGGCCAGCTTTTCGTTTGCGGCGAACAATTCGCGGGTGCGCTGGTCCAGCAGCCTTTCCGCCGCCAGCCTGCCCCGCCGTTCCTTTGCCAGTCGTTCCGTAAGGTCCATTCCGCCCGCGCCGACATCCTGCCGTCCCCCGGATGCCAGCCCAGCCACATCCGGTTTTCGCGACTACCTTCGCGCAGCAAAGTGAACCAAGACTTAACGGTGAAAGGCCTGTGATGCCTTGCCGGAATCCAGGCCCCGTGCCAGACTCCGGCCAATCTGACAGGAGGGTGGTTCGATGCGCAGCTTGGTCCGCGCCGCAGTCGCGGCATTTGTTCTGGCGTTTCCCGGTGTGATCCATGCGCAGGACCTGATCCCCGACCGCCGTGCCATCGTCACGCCCGACGCCGACCTGCCGGGCGGCGACATCGCTTCGATCTTCGACACCACGCAGGATGCCTGCGAACGCGCCTGCCTGACCAATGCGCGGTGCGAGGCGCTGACCTTCAACAGCCGCAACGGGGCCTGTTTCCTGAAGGCCGATCCCGGCGAATCGACCTATTTCGCCGGGGCGCAATCGGCGGTGATCGTGTCGGGCGATGCCGCGCTGATCGCGGCCGCCGCCGACCGGCGGGCCGAGATCACATTCCTGCCCGACTGGGACATCCAGTCCGCCTATGACATGGCGCTGTCGCTGGGCCGCACCCACACGACCGGGCAATGGAGTGCCGCCGAACATCTTCAGGCCGCCGCCGAGAACGAAGCCCGCGGCAACTGGGTCATGGCCACCGCCTATACCGGCGCGGCGCTGAACATCGAGGATACCGCCGACAACTGGCTGGAATATGCCCGCCGGGCGCTGGCGAATTCCAAGGCCACCTCGACCGACCGCAACTGGTATGAAACCCGCGCCTTCCAGGCCACGATCAACGCCTATCTGCGGGCAGGCTCGGCCGCGCAGCGCCACAACATCCTTGTGCTGATGGGCGAGGTGCTGGAGCGCACCGGGCGCGGCCGCGATACCGTGCAGGCCCTGCGTCTGGCGCAATCGCTGCAACCGCGCGACGATACCGCCGCGCTGCTGGACGATGCGATCGGCAAATACGGCTTCCGCATCGTGGAAAACACCGTGCAATCCGATCTGGCCCGCCCGCGCATCTGCGCCAGCTTCAGCGAGAACCTTGTCTCTTCGGGCGTCGATTATGCCGATTTCGTCAAGCTGCCCGCCGCCGGGCTGACGGTGGAAAGCGACGGCTATCGCCAGCTTTGCGTGGTCGGCGTCGAACATGGCGGCCGCTACACCGTCACCTTCCGCGAAGGGCTGCCCGCCGCCGACGGGCAAAGCTTGGCCAAGGACATCGACCTGACGATGTATGTCCGCGACCGCAGCCCCGGCGTCAGCTTCCCCGGCCGCGGCTATGTGCTGCCGAAGGTGGCCGATGCCGCCCTGCCGGTGCAGACGGTGAACACCGACAAGCTGGACCTGACGCTGTATCAGGTGACGGACCGCAACCTGTTGCGCGCCATCCAGAACAGCTATTTCGGCTGGCCGATGCAGGAATATGCCGAATCCTATTTCACCGACGAGGTGGGCGAACAGGTCTGGCACGGCACCGCCACCGTGGCGCAGGAGGTGAACAAGGATGTCACCACCCGCCTGCCGCTGGCCGAGGCGCTGAAGGACCGCCCCGCCGGAATCTATGCGCTGAAGGCCGCCGTTCCGGGGGTCGACCCCTATGTCGTCCCCGCGGGCTGGCAGTGGTTCGTGGTCTCGGACCTTGGCATCACCTCGATGTCGGGCGTCGACGGGCTGCATGTCTTCGTCCGCAGCCTTGGCACCGCCGCCGCAAAGCCCGGCGTCACGGTCGAGCTGCTGAACCGCGCCAACTCGGTTCTGGCCACCGTCACCACCGATGATCAGGGCTATGCCCGTTTTGATGCCGGGATGGTGCGCGGCAGCGGCGGGTCGTCGCCCGGCATGATCGTGGTCAAGGACGGCAGCGCCGACATCGGTTTCCTGTCGCTGACCGACCCGGAATTCGACCTGTCGGACCGTGGCGTCGAGGGGCGCGAGCCCGCGCCGCCGGTTGACGTGTTCCTGACCACCGACCGCGGCGCCTATCGCGCGGGAGAGACCGTCTATGCCACCGCCCTGGCCCGCGATGCCGTTGCCGATGCGGTGGAATCCCTGCCGCTGACCGCCATCCTGATGCGTCCCGACGGCGTGGAATATTCCCGCCAGCTGGTCGAGGACAAGGGCGCGGGCGGCCATGTCTTCGAACTGCCCATTGCCGGTTCGGCGCAGCGCGGGGTCTGGACGCTTCAGGTTCTGGCCGATCTGGAAGCCGCGCCGCTGGCGACGCAAACCTTCCTGGTCGAGGATTTCCTGCCCGAACGCATCGACTTCACCCTGACCCGCGATGACACGCCGCTGATGCTGAACGGCCCCGGTGCCGGTCTGGAGATCGACGCCCGCTATCTGTTCGGTGCCCCCGGTGCCGGTCTGGCGATCGAGGGCGAGGTGCTGCTGCGCGCCGCCTCGGGCCTTGCGGCCTTCCCCGGCTATGTCTTCGGCCGCCATGACGAGCCGTTCTCGGCTGTGATGGAGCCGATCTATGCCGATCCGACCGATGAGGACGGCAAGGCCTGGGCCTCGCTTGCGCTGCCCATGGTCGACGATCCCGGCCGCCCGCTTGAGGCGCTGGTCGCCGTCCGCGTCGCCGAAGGGTCGGGCCGACCCGTCGAACGCCGGATGACTGCCGAAGTGGTGCCCGCGAACCCGATGATCGGGGTGAAACCGCTGTTCGATGGCGTCGCGGGCGAAGGCAGCGATGCGCGGTTCCAGCTGATCGGGGTGGGCACCGACCTGACCCCCGCGCCGATGCAGGTGAAATGGAAGCTGAACCGGATCGAGACCGACTACCAATGGTATCAGTCCTACGGCAACTGGAACTGGGAAGCCGTGACCACCCGCAGCATCGCCGCCGAAGGTGAGGCGACGCTGGGCGACAGCCCCGTTGAAATCGCGGGCAAGGTCAGCTGGGGCGAATATGAACTGGTCGTCGAACGCATCGACGGCCAGCGCGCCGAAACCTCCACAACTTTCTGGGCCGGCTGGTATGCGCCCGCCGATGCCAGCGCCACGCCCGACACGCTGGAACTGTCGCTGGACAAGCCCGCCTATGCGCCGGGCGACACCGCCACCCTGCGCGTGGTTCCCCGCGCGGCGGGCACGGCTCTGGTGACTGTGATCTCGAACCGGCTGGTGTCGATGCAGGCGGTGGACGTGACCGAAGGCGAAAACCTGATCCCGCTGCCCGTTACCGCCGACTGGGGCGCGGGCGTCTATGTCACCGTCTCGGCCCTTCGGCCGATGGATGTGGCCGCCGGCCGCAATCCGGCCCGTGCGCTGGGCCTGTCCTATGCCGCCGTTGATCCGGGGGCAAAGGTGCTGACGACCACGGTCGAAACCGCTGCCGAGGCCGCCCCGCGCGGCCCGCTGGACGTGGCGGTCAAGGTCGAAGGCGTGGCGGCGGGAGAAACCGCCTATGTCACCATCGCCGCCGTCGATGTCGGCATCCTGAACCTGACCGGCTTCACTGCCCCCGATCCGAAGGATCACTACTTCGGCCAGCGCAAGCTGGGCATGGGCATCCGCGATGTCTATGGCCGCCTGATCGACGGGCTGAACGGGGCTGCGGGCGAGGTTCGCTCGGGTGGTGACGCGGGCGCGCAGGCCCGACTGCAATCCCCCCCGCCCACCGAAGAACTGGTGGCCTATTTCTCCGGTCCGGTTCAGGTCGGGGCCGATGGCTATGCCCGCGCCACCTTTGACCTGCCGTCGTTCAACGGCACGGTGAAGGTGATGGCGGTGGCCTGGTCGAAATCCGGGGTGGGGCAGGCGCAGGCCGATGTGCTGGTCCGCGATCCCGTGGTGGTGACGGCCAGTCTGCCGCGCTTCCTGTCGCCGGGCGACAGCTCGCGCCTTCTCCTGGAAATCGTCCATGCCACCGGGCCTTCGGGCCGGATGAGCCTGGATGTCGCCGCCAATGGCGTGACGCTGGGGGCCGTGCCTTCGGGATTCGATCTGGCCGACAAGGCCAAGGCGGTGTTCGAGGTGCCGGTGACGGCCGATGCGGTGGGCATCCACACCATCGACGTGACCCTGACCACGCCGGACGGCAAGCTCCTGAAGAAGACGCTGACCATCCCGGTTCAGGTCAACGATCCCGAAATCGCCAAGATTTCGCGGCTGGAGCTGAAGCAGGGCCAGAGCTTCACCTTCGATCAGGCGGTCTTCACCGACATGGTGCCCGGTTCGGGCAAGTCGGTTATGGCCATCGGCCCGCTGGCCCGGCTGAACGCGCCGGGGCTGCTGGCCAGCCTTGACCGCTATCCCTATGGCTGCACCGAACAGATGACCAGCCGCGCGCTGCCGCTGCTGTATTTCGACGAAATCGCCCGCGTGATGGATCTGAAAGGGGCCGAGAACATCCAGAAGCGGATCGACGAGGCGGTTGTGGAAATCCTGTCCAATCAGGGCAGCGAAGGCGGCTTCGGTCTCTGGGGGGCCGGGTCCGGCGACATGTGGCTGGATGCCTATGTCACCGACTTCCTCAGCCGGGCCAAGGCGCAGGGCTATGCCGTGCCCGAAGCCGCGCTGAAGAACGCGCTGACCAACCTGCGCAATCAGGTGAACTATGCGCCCGACTTCAACGCCGAAACCAATGACGGCGGCACCGCCCTGGCCTATGCCTTGATGGTTCTGGCCCGCGAAGGGGCGGCGGCGATCGGCGATCTGCGCTATTATGCCGATGTGAAAGGCGACGATTTCGCCACCGCGCTGGCGCAGGCGCAGCTTGGGGCGGCGCTTGCCTCTTACGGCGACCAGACCCGCGCCGATGCGATGTTCCGCAAGGCGGGGGACCGGGTGGCGCGGGCCACTGCGCGCGAAGCCTCGCAATACTGGCGGGCCGATTACGGCACCAACTACCGCGATGCGGCGGCGGTGCTGACGCTGGCGGTGGAATCCGGCTCCAATGCGGTGGACCGCGAGGCGCTGACCGACCGCATCGCCACCCAGGGCCCGCACCTGTCAACGCAAGAGGCGACCTGGGCGCTTCTGGCCACCAATGCGCTGATCGACCGGCCCGATACCTCGGGCGTGCTGATCGACGGCGCCGCCGCGACCGGCCCGTTGGTCAAGGTTCTCAGCGACGGGCAGGCCCCGGTCGTCGTGACCAACGAAGGCCCCGACACCACCATCACCATCTCGACCTATGGCGTCCCGGCCGAGCCGGAGCCCGCAGGCGGCAACGGCTATTCCATCGCCCGCAGCTATTACACGATGACGGGGGAACCCGCCGCGCTGGATGGCGTGAAGGTCGGCGACCGGCTGGTCACGGTGATCGAGGTGACACCCTTCGACTATTCCGACGGGCGGCTGATGGTGGCCGATCCCTTGCCCGCGGGGTTCGAGATCGACAACCCCAACCTGATGTCGGCGGGGCAGGTCAGCAATCTTGACTGGCTGGATGCGCTGGTGGATGTGCGCCACAGCGAATTCCGTCAGGACCGCTTCCTGACCGCGCTGGACTGGCAGTCTCGCAACAGCTTCCGGCTGGCCTATGTCGTGCGCGCCGTGTCGCCCGGCACCTTCCACCACCCGGCGGCCAGCGTCGAGGATATGTATCGCCCCGATTTCCGCGCCCGCAGCGATGCGGGAACGGTGACGATCGCGCCCTGAACCGCCCGACGAAAGGGGACTCCGGTCTTGTCGAAAGGCAGGCGAAAGACAAAGACCCCTGATCCTGCCCGCCTTCGGACAGGGTCAGGGATCAAGGCGCGCTGGTTCATCACGGCGGCGGCGGGCCTCTGGCTGGCCGCCTTCGGGCGCGACCGGCTGGATGCCTGGATCGACGCCACCGACCTGCCCCCGCTGGTCGTCCAGACCAGCACCGAGGTGCTGGACCGCAACGGCAATCTCTTGCGCGCCTATACGGTGGCCGATGGCCGCTGGCGGCTGGCCGTCGGGCTGGACGAGGTCGACCCGCGTTACATCGACATGCTCTTGACCTATGAAGACCGCCGCTTCCGCGATCATCCCGGTGTCGACTGGCGCGGCCTTCTGCGCGCCGGATGGCAGGCCGCCACGAATGGCCGCATCGTCTCGGGCGGGTCCACCCTGACGATGCAGGTCGCCCGCCTGCTGGAAGAGGGCACCACCGGGCAGGTGGGCGGCAAGCTGCGGCAGATGCGCGTCGCGCTGGCGCTGGAACGGCGGCTCAGCAAGGATGAGATCCTGTCGCTCTACCTGCATCTTGCGCCCTATGGCGGCAATCTCGAAGGTATCCGCGCGGCCTCCATTTCCTATTTCGGCAAGGAACCGGCCCGGCTGACCCCGGCCGAAGCCGCGCTCTTGGTCGCCATCCCGCAAAGCCCGGAAACCCGCCGCCCCGACCGCGCCGCCGACCGGGCCGAAGCGGCGCGCGACCGCGTGCTTGACCGCGCCGTCACCTTCCACCTGATCGACCCCGAGGAAGCACAGGCCGCCCTGCGCGAAGATGTGCCGGGTCTGCGCAAGCCCTTTCCCGCCCATGCCCCGCATCTGGCCGACCGCGCCCGCGCCGAAGATCCCATGGCGGGTGAACATCACCTGACGCTGGATCTTGGCTTGCAGAAAAAGCTGGAAACCCTGGCCCGCGATGCCGTGGCGGCCAAGGGCGACCAGTTGCAGATCGCCATCGTGGTGGCCGATCATGCCTCGGGCGAGATCCTTGCCTCCGTCGGCTCGGCCGGGTTCACCGAGGATCGCCGTCAGGGCTTTGTCGACATGACCAATGCCCTGCGCAGCCCCGGTTCCACGCTGAAGCCGCTGGTCTATGCGCTGGCCTTCGACGACGGCCTTGCCCATCCCGAAACCATGATCGACGACCGGCCCACGGTCTTTGGCAATTACGCGCCGCAGAATTTCGACAAGCTCTATCGCGGCACCATCCGCCTGCGCGAGGCGTTGCAAATGTCGCTGAACATCCCCGTCGTCATGCTGACCGAGGCGATGGGCCCCGCGCGCCTGTTGTCCGCCATGGGCAAGGCCGGGGTGAAATACCAGCTGCCCGGCGGGCAACCGGGGCTTGCGGTGGCGCTGGGCGGGGTTGGCGTCACCTTGCAGGACATGGTGCAGCTTTACGCCACGCTGGCGCGGGGTGGCGTGGCCCTGCCGCTGACATGGCGGATGGCGGGCGACCGGGACGAAGGCCAGCGCGTCGTCAGCGCCGTCGCCGCCTGGCAGGTGGGCGACATTCTGGCCGGGCTGGCCCCGCCGCCCGGTGCGCCGCAGAACCGGCTGGCCTACAAGACCGGCACCTCCTATGGCCACCGCGACGCCTGGGCGATCGGCTATGACGGGCGCCATGTGATCGGGGTCTGGATGGGCCGCGCCGATGGCACGCCGGTGCCGGGGGCCTTCGGGGCCGATACTGCCGCGCCGGTGTTGTTCCAGGCGTTCAACCGGCTGAAGCCGAAGCTGGACCCCCAGCCCCCCGCGCCGCCCTCCACCCTTCTGGTGTCGAACGCGCAACTGCCGCAGCCGCTGCAACGCTTCCGCTCCCGCACCGCGGCGTTCGAGGCGGATGCCAATGCCCCCGCCGTGGCCTTTCCGCCCGACGGGGCCGAGGTCGAACTCCTGGCCTCCAGCCTGATGGTGCGGGTGCGCGGCGGGGTGGCGCCCTTCACCTGGCTGGTGGACGGCCAGCCGCTGCTCTTGGCCACGCGCGACCGCGAAAGCCTGCTGGCCCTGCCAGGGACCGGTTTCGTCACCCTGTCGGTGATCGACGCCACCGGCAAATCGGCGCGGGCCAGGGTGCGGGTCTGGTGAACTTTCGCTCCATTGATCGTGTGCGCGCTCTGGCGTAACCCGAAAGGCAAACCGCTTCCGCAAAGGCCCGCCCATGACCGTCGAGAAACGCATAGTCCTTACCTCTGACCACGCCGCCATCGGCTTGCGTCAGGCCATCGCCGCGCACATCGCCGCGAAAGGCTGGCAGGTCGAGGACATCGGCCCCACCACCCCCGACAGCGTGCATTACCCGGCGATGGGCGAAGCCGCCGCCCGCCGCGTGGCGGCCGGCGAGTTCCGCTTCGGCATCCTTCTTTGCGGCACCGGGCAGGGCATCATGATGGCCGCAAACAAGGTGCCGGGCATCCGCTGCGGCGTCTGCTCCGACCCCTTCTCGGCCCGGATGATCCGCGCCCACAACGATGCCAACATGCTGTCGCTGGGCGCCCGCGTGCTGGGCGAGGGGCTGGCGCTGGAAATCGTCGATGCCTTCCTTGACGCCAGCTTCGAAGGCGGCCGCCACGCAACCCGCGTCGACATGATCACTGCGATCGAGGGCTGAAGCCTCGGCGGCGGGGGTTTTCCACCGCCGCATCCCCGGAGAGTATTTGGGCCAAGATGAAGGCCAAGGGTCGTCGGTCACGTTATGGCTGTCAGCCATACGTTTGCCATACGTGAACCATACGCCAGCCAGACGCCGGAAAAGGCGGGCGTCACACCCGCTCGATCGCCAGCGCGATGCCCTGCCCGCCGCCGATGCACATGGTGATCAGCGCCGTCTTGCCGCCGGTCCGCTCCAGCTCATGCAGCGCCTTGACCGTGAGGATCGTCCCCGTCGCCCCCACCGGATGCCCCAGCGCCACGGCACCGCCGTTCGGGTTCACCTTTGCCGGGTCCAGATCCAGCGCCCGTGTCACCGCGATGGCCTGCGCGGCAAAAGCCTCGTTCGACTCAACGACATCAAAGGCTTGCGGGCCGATCCCCAGCTTCTTGCACAGTGCCGTCACCGCCGGGATCGGCCCCAGACCCATCACCTTGGGGTCCACCCCCGCCACTGCCCAGCCCATGATCCGCGCCCGCGGTTTCAGCCCCTTCGCCGCCGCTCCCGTCGCAAGCACCAGTGCCGCCGCCCCGTCGTTCAGCCCGCTGGCATTGCCCGCCGTCACCGTGCCGTCCTTCTGGAACGCCGGCCGCAGTGCCGCCAGCCCCTCGGCCGTGGTGGGTTTCGGGTGTTCGTCCACCGCAAAGGTGACAGGGCCTTTCCGGCTGGAAATTTCAATCGGAACAATCTCTTGCACAAATCGCCCCTCGGCAATCGCCCGCGCCGCCCGCGCCTGCGATTCCAGTGCGAAGGCATCCTGATCGCCCCGGCTGATCCCGTCCCGCGCGGCCACATTCTCGGCCGTCACCCCCATGTGCCCGGTGCCGAACGGGCAGGTCAGCGCGCCCGTCATCATGTCCACCGCCTTGGTGTCCCCCATCTTCTGCCCCCAGCGCGCCGCGGGAATGGCATAGGGCGACCTGCTCATGCATTCGGCCCCGCCGGCCAGCGCCACCTCGGCATCGCCGGTCATAAGGGACTGACAGGCCGAGACAATCGCCTGCGCGCCCGATCCGCACAGCCGGTTGACGTTCATCGCGGGCACCGTCTCGGGCACCCCGGCCTGCATCGCGGCGACCCGGCTCAGATACATGTCGCGGGGTTCGGTGTTGATGACATGGCCGAAGACCACGGTTCCCACCTGCGCCGGCTCGATCCCGGCCCGCGCAATCGCCGCCTTGGCCGCATGGGTGGCGATGTCGACCGGCGGCATTGCGGCAAGTGACCCGCCAAAACCGCCGATTGCGGTGCGGGTGGCGGAAAGGATGAACACGTCGGTCATGGTTTCACCTCATCGGGATGGGCCGCCTGCACGGCGGGAATGGTCTCAAGCCTTGCCATGATCCGCGCGATCGCGGGCCATGACGTCACGTCCAAACCCACCCGGCGCGCGTTGTAGACCTGCGGCACCAGGCAGATGTCTGCCATGCTGACCGCATCGGCATGACAGAAGAGCCCGGTCTGCGGTTGGTCCAGCATCCGCTCCACCGCCGCCAGCCCGGCCCCGATGTAGTGGCGCTGCCAGTCATCCGCCGTCATGCCGCCGCCCGTCAACGCGGCCACATGGTTGCGCACCGACAGGTTGCAGATCGGGGCGATTTCCATCGCCACGGCATAGGACAGCGCCCGCACCCGTGCCCGCCCCGGCGCGTCCTCGGGCAACAGCCCGCCATGGGTGTCGTTCAGATATTCGATGATCGCCAGGGATTGCGTCAGCACCATCCCGTCGATGTCCAGCGACGGCACCAGACCTTGCGGATTCCGCGCCAGATTCTCGGGCGCCCGCTGCGCGCCTTCGATCAGGTTCACCGGAACCGGGACGTAACCCAGCCCCAGCAGGTTCAGCGCGATCCGCACGCGATAGGACGCCGAAGACCGCCAGTAATCGTAAAGCGTCGTCATCTTTCCTCCAGCAATCGCAGCAGTGCGGTGCGGAACGATATGGCATCGGGGCCAAGCTGTGCCATCAGTTCCACCTGAAAGGCATCGGCAATCGGCACGATCCGCGCCACCAGCGCATGCCCCTTTTCGGTCAGCCGCATGTCCAGAAGACGACGGTCCTCGGGGTTTTCGCGTTTTTCGATCAGGCCGGCCTGTTCCAGCCGCGCCGCCGCCCGGCTGACCTTGGACTTGTCCATGTCCACCCTGGCATGAATCTCGCGGATCGAAACCGCATCGGCGGTCGACAGATGCGCCAGCACCCGCCATTCCGGGATCGACAGACCGAATTCGGCGCGGTAGCGGTCCGAGAACGCCCGCGAGACCCGGCCCGCCGCCACGGCCAGCTGATAGGGAAGAAAGTCTGTCAGCTCAAAACCGTGCATGGAAACGCCACTCCGCCATCTGGTTCATTGCTGCCGCAATCCGCCCGGCCCTGCAAGCGTTGACACTTTCGCGCCGAACGGCGACGAAGCGCGACGCGAACAGGAGTGCCGGGAATTGAGCGACGGGATGCGGGCCCATCTGGGGCTTTTGCTGGTGGGTCTGGCGACGCTGACGCTGATGGGCTTCGGCCAGGCTCTGATCGGCCCGGCGCTGCCCGAGATGACCCGGCTGTTCGGTCTTGCCCCCGGAGAGGCCGGGGCGCTGGTTTCGGCGCAGTGGATCGGCAGCGCGGTCGGGGTTGCGGTGATGTATCGCTGGTCGGCCCATGTCACGCCACGGCGGGCGCTGGGTATTCTGGCGCTGGGGGCGGCGGGGCTGGCGCTGCAACCGGCATGGTGGGTCGTTCTGGTCTCGGCCGTGGTGTTCGGCACCGGCTATGGCATGGCGACGGCCGTGTTCAACCCGCGTGTTCTGCGGGCCTTCGGGCCGCGCGGGGCCTCGATGCTCAGCCTTCTGAACGCGGCCTATGCGGCAGGGGCGATCCTGTCGCCGCTGGCTTTCGTGGCACTGGGCAATACATCCCGCATCGCTTTCGGTCTTGCGGTGGTGGCCTATCTGGGGATCTGCCTGTTCGCTGCAGACCGGGAGAGCGCGGGCGCGGCCCCGACGGCGCAGACGCAGACCGGGTTCCGGCTGCACTGGCCGATCCTGTGCTTCGGGGCGATCGGGATCGGCACGGAGGCCTGTCTGGCGGGTCTTGGCCCGACGGCGCTGGTGGCAACGGGGCAAAGCGAAGAGGCGGCTGCGCGGCTGCTGTCGGCCTTCTTCGTCGCCTTTCTGGCGGTGCGGGTCCTGCTGGGGGCTTCGGCGCATCGCTTCCGGTCGTTCGACATCTATGCCGCCGCGATGGTGCTGCTGGTTCTGGCCGCGCTGGCGGCGATCTTCGTGGCCCCCGGCCCCGCCTTTGTCGCCATGGGCGTGGCGGCCGGGATGTTCTTTCCGGGCTTTTTCGTCACCGCCATCCGCAAGATGGGCGAGGACCCCCGCGTGACCCCGATCATCCTGGGGGCGGGGCTGGTGGGCGGCATCGGCATGCCGTTGCTGCTGTCGATGCTGACACCGGTCCTGGGGCCGATGGGATTTTTCTGGCTGATGCTGGCGATCTCGGGCCCGACCACCCTTGCCGCGCTGGTCCTGGCAGGCCGCATGGCGCGCTGACAGGCGATGCCGCGCCGTCCGGCGATGATCCTTGTTGACTTCGTTGCAAGTGCAACGATAATTCCGTGCAAGCCAGACTCATCATTTCAGCCGGGGCAGGGGAGGCGCCGATGAACACGCAGGCACTTTACAGCGGCATGATCCGCGCCGTGGACACCAAGGGCACGGTCGAGGGTTACATGCCCGGTTTCGGCAATGACTTTGAGACCGAGGCTTTGCCGGGGGCCTTGCCGCAGGGGATGAACAGCCCCCAGAAATGCAACTACGGGCTTTATGGCGAACAGCTTTCCGGCACGGCTTTTACCGCGCCCAGCCATCAGAACGAACGGACCTGGTGCTACCGCATCCGGCCTTCGGTCAAGCACACCCACCGTTTCCAGAAGATAGACCTGCCGCTGTGGAAATCGGCCCCCTGCATCGACCCGGACATCATCTCGCTGGGCCAGTATCGCTGGGATCCGGTGCCGCATTCCGGCGAGGCGCTGACCTGGCTGACGGGCATGCGCACCATGGTGACGGCCGGGGATGTGAACACCCAGACCGGCATGGCCAGCCATATCTACCTTGTGACCCAGTCGATGAAGGACGAATATTTCTTCAGCGCTGACGGTGAATTGCTGGTGGTGCCGCAGGAAGGCCGGCTGCGCTTTTGCACCGAGCTGGGGATCATCGACCTTGAGCCGCAGGAGATCGCCATCCTGCCGCGCGGGCTGGTCTATCGCGTCGAGGTTCTGGAAGGCCCTGCCCGTGGCTTTGTCTGTGAAAACTATGGCCAGAAGTTCCAGCTGCCCGGCCGCGGCCCGATCGGGGCCAACTGCATGGCGAACCGGCGCGACTTCAAGACCCCGGTGGCGGCCTTCGAGGATCGGGACGCGCCCTCCACGGTGACGGTGAAATGGTGCGGGCAGTTCCATGAGACGAAGATCGGCCATTCACCCCTGGACGTGGTGGCCTGGCACGGCAACTATGCCCCGGTGAAATACGATCTGAAGACCTATTGCCCGGTGGGTGCGGTGCTGTTCGACCACCCTGATCCGTCGATTTTCACCGTGCTGACCGCGCCGAGCGGAATCGAGGGCACCGCGAACATCGACTTCGTGCTGTTCCGCGAACGCTGGATGGTGGCCGAGAACACCTTCCGCCCGCCATGGTACCACAAGAACGTCATGTCCGAGCTGATGGGCAATATCTATGGCGTCTATGATGCCAAGCCCAAGGGCTTTGTCCCCGGCGGAATGTCCCTGCACAATTGCATGCTGCCGCACGGGCCGGACAAGAACGCCTTCGAACAAGCCTCGAACGAGCCGATGGTGCCGTTGCGCCAGTCCGACACCATGTCCTTCATGTTCGAGACCCGCTTTCCGCAGCACCTGACGCCGTTCGCGGCGCAGGCCGGGCATTTGCAGGAAGATTACATCGACTGCTGGGGCAGCCTTGAGAAGAAGTTCGACGGGACGCCGGGCGTGAAGTGACGCCGGGCGTGAAGGAACGGGCCGCCGGGGGCTTCGCGCCCCCGGACCCCCGCGGGGTATTTTTGCAAAGATGAAGAGGCAGAAGCTGTGGGTCTGATCCGGTCCTGGGTTGAAAGCGCGAATCGGGCGGAGGCGGAGTTTCCCCTGAACAACCTGCCCTGCGGGGTGTTTTCGGTAAATGGCGAGGAGCCGCGCTGCGGGGTGGCGATCGGCGATTTCGTGCTGGATGTGTCGGGGCTGGAAGAGGAAGGGCTGCTGGCGCTGGACGGTGGCCCGCTCTTGGACGTGCCGTTCTGGAACGAGGTGATGGAGGCGGGGTCGGCGGTCTGGGCCGCCTTGCGGGCGCGGTTGCTGGCCCTGTTGGCCGAGGGTGCGGATGAGCGCGAGGCGGTCGAGCCGCATCTGCTGCCCCTGGCCGATGTGGCGCTTCACATGCCTTTCCTGGTGGCGGAATATACCGATTTCTATGCCGGGCGGCACCATGCCACCAATGTCGGCACCATGTTCCGGGGTGCGGAGAATGCGCTGCCGCCGAACTGGCTGCATATCCCGATCGGCTATAATGGCCGGGCGTCCTCGGTCGTGGTGTCGGGCACGCCGGTCCGGCGGCCCTGGGGGCAGCTGAAGGGGCCGGAGGATGCGGCGCCGCGCTTTGCGCCCTCGGCCCGGTTCGACATCGAGCTGGAAATGGGGGCGGTGCTGGGACGGGCGTCCGAAGGCATGGTCTCGGTGGCTGAGGCTGACGAGATGATCTTTGGCTATGTGCTGCTGAACGACTGGTCGGCGCGCGATATCCAGGCCTGGGAATATCAGCCGCTGGGGCCGTTCCAGGCCAAGGCGACGGCGACCACGATAAGCCCCTGGATCGTGATGCGGGCTGCGCTGGAGCCGTTCCGGGTGACGACCCCGCCGCGCGAGGTGCCGCTGCTGCCGCATCTGCAGGAGCCGGGGCCGATGCTGTATGACATCGCGCTGGAGGTGGGGCTGACGCCGCAGGGCGGAACCGAGACCGTGATCGCCCGCACGAATTACCGCGAGATGTATTATTCGGCGGCCCAGCAACTGGCGCATCATACCACCAGCGGTTGCCCGATGAATGTGGGCGATCTGCTGGGGTCGGGCACGATTTCGGGGCCGACAAGGGACTCGCGCGGGTCGCTGCTGGAACTGTCATGGGGCGGCAAAGAGCCGCTGGCGATTGCGGGTGGGACCAGAAGCTTCATCGAGGATGGCGACACGCTGGTCTTGCGTGGCCATGCGCAGGGCGATGGCTATCGGATCGGCTTTGGCACCTGCGCAGGCCAGGTCATTGCCGCGCATCGGAACCCGGCCGGGGCAGGGCGATGATGTCAGCGACCGGCCTGCCATTGGGCGACAGAGTCCAGCGGGTAGAGCAGCATCAGCACGTTCAGCGCCAGCCCGTCGCGGATCAGCCAGATCGTCGCGGCCTCGAATGTCACGGCCAGCACCACCGTGGCCCAGACCGGCAGCCGCGCGGCCAGGAAGAAGCCGATGATCATCGCCGTGATGTCGGCTACCACGTTCAGGACGGAATCACCGTAGTAGTCGAGGCTGATGGTGACGGCGCGGTAGCGTTCGATCACGGCATCCGAGTTTTCGACGATCTCCCAGGCCGCCTCGACCAGCGTGGCGATGGCAAGCCGCCAGCCGAAGCTGAGTTTGCGGGCGAAAAGCCACAGGAGGCCGAAGAAGATGAAGCCGTGGATGATGTGGCTGGGGGTGTACCAGTCGCTGATGTGCTGCGAGTTTTCGGAACTGACGACCTGACCGTGCCACAGCTTGACATAGCCGCATTTGCAGATCGGCTCCCGGCCGATCCACAGAAGATAGGCGGCGGCAAGGGCGATGATCAGGGCGGCAACCAGATAGGGAATGCGCTTTGTCATGGCGGTGTTCATGCGGCGCAGGGAATCACGGGCCTTGCGGCCTGACAAGAGGGAAAGAGATGGCAAAGGAATTCGCATCCCAGGGCGATCTGGCGGAAAAGAAGACCAGCTTTACCGAGGTGGGGCCGGGCCTTTGGGCCTTTACCGCCGAGGGCGATCCGAACACCGGGGTAATCATCGGCGATGATGCGGTGATGGTGGTCGAGGCGCAGGCGACGCCGCGGCTGGCCCGCAAGGTGATCGACTGCATTCGGGGTGTCACCGACAAGCCGATCACCCATCTGGTGCTGACGCATTACCATGCGGTGCGGGTGCTGGGCGCCAGCGCCTATGGCGCGCGCGAGGTGATCATGTCCGATGCCGCCCGCGCAATGGTGGTGGAGCGCGGGCAGGAAGACTGGGACAGCGAATTCGGCCGTTTCCCGCGGCTGTTTCAGGGCCATGAGGAAATTCCCGGCCTGACCTGGCCGACCACGACCTTTTCCGAGGCGATGACGGTCTGGCTGGGCAAGCGGCGGGTCGACATCATGCATCTGGGCCGGGCGCATACGGCGGGGGATGCCGTGGTCTGGGTGCCGGATGCCGAGGTGATGTTCACCGGTGACATCGTGGAATATCACAGCGCCTGCTATTGCGGTGACGGGCATTTCGCCGATTGGGGCGGCACGCTGGAGAATATCGCGGCCTTCGATCCGGTGGCGATTGCACCGGGGCGCGGCGATGCGCTGGTGGGACGTGAGATGGTGGCCAAGGCGATCGAGGCGACGGCGGATTTCATCGACAGCACCTATCGCCCGGTGGCCAGGGTGGCCGCGCGGGGCGGGTCCTTGAAAGAGGCCTGGGATGCCGCCCGCGCGGCCTGCGATCCGAAGTTCAAGGACTTTGCCATCTATGAGCATTGCCTGCCCTTCAACATCGCCCGCGCCTTTGACGAAGCGCGCGGTATCGACACGCCGCGGATCTGGACGGCCGAACGCGACCGGCAGATGTGGGCCGAGTTGCAGGGCTGAGGCGGTCCTGTGGATCGGCCGGGGGGCTTTGCGCCCCCCGGACCCCCCGCAGGATATTTCGGGAAGGGAAAGGCAGCATCCGGGGAGGGGACATGCCTTACGATTACAAGCCGTTCGACTATATCACGCCGCCCGGCGTGACCGCGCCCGAACCCCGGCACAAGGTTGCCATCGTGGGAGCCGGGCCGATCGGGCTGGCGATGGCGATCGACCTGGCGCAATACGGCGTGGCGGCTGTGGTGCTGGACGACAACAATGTCGTCTCGGTGGGCAGCCGGGCAATCTGCTGGTCGAAGCGGTCGCTGGAGATCCTTGACCGGCTGGGCGTCGGCGCGCCTTGCGTCGAGAAGGGCGTGATCTGGAAGGTCGGGCGTACCTATCACCGCGAGGACGAGGTGTTCAGCTTCGACCTGTTGCCCGAGGACGGCCACAAGATGCCGGCCTTCGTGAACCTGCAGCAATACTGGGTCGAGGAATATCTGGTGGCGCGGGCACAGGATCTGGGCGTGGATCTGCGCTGGAAGAACCGGGTGGCGCGGGTCGTGCAGCATGCCGATCATGCGGCGCTGACGGTCGAGACGCCGGATGGTCCCTATGACCTTCAGGCGGATTGGGTCATTGCCTGCGATGGGTCGCGCAGTCCGGTCCGGGGGATGCTGGGGCTGGATTTCGAGGGCGAGCTTTTCGAGGAACGCTTTCTGATCGCCGATATCGAGATGGAGGCGGATTTCCCGTCCGAACGGCGGTTCTGGTTCGAGCCGGGCTTTCACAACGGCCAGTCGGCGTTGCTGCACAAGCAGCCCGACAACATCTGGCGGATCGACCTGCAACTGGGCTGGGACACCGATCCCGAGGTGGAAAAGCGGCCCGACCGGATCATTCCGCGGATAAAGCGTGTGGTCGGAGAGCGCGATTTCACGCTGGACTGGACCTCGATCTACACCTTCCAGTGTCGGCGGCTGCGGCGGTTCGTGCATGACCGGGTGATCTTTGCCGGTGATTCCGCGCATGTCGTGTCGCCCTTCGGGGCGCGCGGCGGCAATTCCGGCCTGCAGGATGTGGATGCGCTGGGCTGGCGGCTGGCGGCGGTGGTGAAGGGGGCATCTCCGGTGGCGGCGCTGGCGGCCTATGACCGAGAGCGGACCTTTGGCGCGGATGAAAATCTGATGAACTCCTCGCGCTCTACCCGGTTCATGTCGCCGGCGGCGGGGGTGGAGCGGCTGTTCCGCGATGCCGTGCTGCATCTGGCGGGACGGGCGGATTTCGCGCGGCCGATGGTGAATTCGGGCCGTTTGTCAAAGCCTTGCGTCTATCCTCTGGATGCGCCGGACGATGACAGCCTGCCGCCGGGCGCGCGGCCCGGATCGGTGGCCCCGGATGCGCCGCAGGCTGACGGCTGGCTGATCGACGCCTTGGGCGGGCGGTTCGTGCTGGTGGCCTTTGGCGAGGCGCCGCAGGTGCCGGGCCTGCCGGTGCTGCGGCCGCAACCGAATGCCGCCGTGATCCGGCGCTGGCTGGGCAGCGAGGTGACGGCGCTGTATCTTGTGCGGCCCGATCAGGTGATCGCCGCCCGCTGGGTGAGCGCGACCGGGGACGAGGTTGCCACCGCATTGGCCGCCGCCAGGGAGGGGCGCACATGAGCCAGTTGATCACAACTCCGAACATGGCCGATGCCGATGGCTTTTATGCCGCCTTGCTGGCGGCCCACCGGGGCCTGAGCGAAGCGGAAAGCCATGCGCTGAATGCGCGGTTGCTGCTGGTGCTGGCCAACCACGTCGGGGATCGGGCGGTGCTGGATCAGGCAATGGCGTTGGCCCGCGACGGGGCGGCTCAGCCCGCGGGCTGAAGCCGGATCCGGCCCTGGGGGGTCAGGTGGAACACGTCCTGCCCTTCGATCACCACCGCCGACAGCGGTCCGCCATAGGCGGCGGATGAGTCGATGTTCACCCGGTTGCCGTAATGGGTGGGGGTGTCGATTGCGGTATGGCCATGGATGATCAGCGGGCCATGGCTGGCGGGTTCGAGCAGGAACGGGTCGCGGATCCAGATCAGGTCGGTCTCGGTCTGGTGTTCGAGGGCGATGCCGGGGCGGATGCCGGCATGGACAAAGAGCAGATCGCCGATGCGGTGCGAGGTCGGGCGGGTGTCGAGGAAATCCCGATGCGCCTGCGGCACCGCAGCATCGGCATCGGCATGGACCTTTGCAACCGGGCGGTCGCCCGGCGCGTGGATGCCATAGGATTGCAGGGTTTCCACCCCGCCCAGCCGCGGATGAAGCCAGCTGAGATCGGCGCGCAGGCCGGGTTCGGGTTCGAAGGGGTCGCGCAGGAAGCGCCGGAACATGCGGTCGTGATTGCCTTTCAGAACCACCCAGTCCTGCCGTGCTGCAAGGCCCTGCATCAGCCAGTCGATCACGCCGCGGCTGTCGGGGCCACGGTCGACCAGATCGCCGACATGCACCACCGGGGCGGGGCCGTTGGTGGCCATGTCTCTTGCGATAAGGTCGTGAACGCCTTGCAGCAGGTCAAGGTGGCCGTGGATGTCACCGATGGCATAGGCGTGCATGAAGGGACTTTCGCTATGTGAAAAGGCCGGGGGACTTCACGTCCCCCGGACCCCCTGTGGGGTATTTCAGCAAAGATGAAGAGGCAAGGCGTGGTCCTTCATGGGCGCCGACCTGCTATGCACCGATGAAATGCAACGGCTTGACCTGGCTGAACATGCCGGTCGATTCCAGCGTCTGCACGACTTTCGGGTCGATCTGCTGATCCAGATACAGAAGTGCGATGGCATCCTGCCCAACACCGGCGCGGCCAAGGGTGAAGTTGGCGATGTTGACGCCGTTCTTGCCCATGGTCATGCCGAGAAGGCCGATGATGCCGGGCACGTCCTCGTTGGTGGTGTAAAGCATATGCTCGCCCACCTCGGCGTCGATGTTGATGCCCTTGATCTGGATGAAGCGCGGCTTGCCATCGGAAAAGCAGGTGCCGGCAATGGAACGTTCGCGCTTGTCCGTCACCATCGTCACCTTGATGTAGGCATCGAAGACGCCGGTCTTGTCCTGCCGCGTGGTCGAGATCTGGATGCCCTTGTCCCTGGCCACCACGGGGGCCGAGACCAGGTTCACGTCCGGGTTCTG
Organism: Paracoccaceae bacterium; assembly: GCA_036745335.1. Lineage (GTDB taxonomy): Bacteria > Pseudomonadota > Alphaproteobacteria > Rhodobacterales > Rhodobacteraceae > Pseudogemmobacter. The sequence goes on along the minus strand of DAIOGH010000004.1, from coordinate 100,811 downwards.
CGCTTTCAGCACGCCCGCGATCACCGACTGGTTCAGCGCCGCCACGTTCATTTCGGCCACGCGGCCATCGTAAAGGATGTTGATGGCCTTGATCGGCTCATCGGTCATCTGGCCGATGAAGGCGCCCAGATGGGCGGCCAGCTTCACCCATGGCCCCATCACGGCGGCCTCTTCGGCGCTGACATTGGGCATGTTGAGGGCGTTTTGCACCGCGCCGGTCAAGAGGTAGTCCGACATCTGCTCGGCCACCTGCAGGGCGACGTTTTCCTGCGCTTCGGTGGTGGAGGCGCCCAGATGCGGGGTGACGACGACATTGGGGTGGTTGAACAGCGGGTTCTCGGTGGCGGGTTCCACCTCGAACACATCCAGCGCGGCCCCGGCGACATGGCCTGCATCCAGCGCGTCCTTCAGCGCCGCCTCGTCCACCAGCCCGCCGCGGGCGCAGTTGACGATCCGCACGCCCTTTTTCGTCTTCGCCAGATTTTCGCGCGACAGGATGTTGCGGGTCTTGTCGGTCAAGGGCACATGCAGGGTGATGAAATCGGCCCGATGCAGCAGGTCCTCAAGTTCGACCTTGGTGACGCCCAGCTGCTTTGCCCGCTCTTCCGACAGGAAGGGATCATAGGCGATGACCTTCATGTGCAGCCCGACGGCGCGGTCGCAGACGATGCCGCCGATGTTGCCGGCGCCGATGACGCCCAGCGTCTTGTTGAACAGTTCCACCCCCATGAAGCGGGATTTTTCCCATTTCCCGGCATGGGTGGAGGCGTTCGCCTCGGGCAGTTGCCGCGCCACGGCGAACATCATCGCAATGGCATGTTCGGCGGTGGTGATCGAATTGCCGAAGGGCGTGTTCATCACGATCACGCCCTTTTTCGACGCAGCCGGGATGTCGACATTGTCGACGCCGATCCCGGCGCGGCCGACGACCTTCAGCCGACTGGCGCCTTCCAGCAGCTTTTCCGTCACCTTGGTGGCGGAACGGATGGCAAGGCCGTCATACTGGCCGATGATCTCGGCCAGCTTTTCCTTGTCCTTGCCGAGTTTGGGCAGGTAGTCCACATCGACGCCGCGGTCGCGGAAGATCTGGACGGCGGTTTCGGAGAGTTCGTCGGAAACGAGAACGCGAGGAGCCATTTGGGGTATCCTTGAAAGGGGCCTCGTCGAGCATTTCATGCACTCCTCGGCGAAGAGCGCATGCAATGCGACGATGAGCTGGTGTCAGGCGGTTTGCAGGAGGGCGGCGATTTCGGCGTGGAAGGCCCATTCGATCCAGGGCAGAAGGGCCACCACATCGGCGGTTTCCACGGTCGATCCGCACCAGATCCGCAGGCCGGGGGGCGCGTCGCGATAGGCGCCCAGATCGAAGCCCGCGCCTGCCTTCTCGATCCGTTTTGCCACGGCCTTGGCGAAAGCCTCGCCGTCGGTGATGCGGGGATCGGTGAATTTCAGGCAGACAGAGGTGGTCGAGGCGATGTCGGGCGTCTCGGCCAGGTTGGCGATCCAGGGACGGGTGGCGCAGAAATCCCAGACCGCCTGCGCATTGGCGTTGGCGCGGCCGATCAGGCCCTGCAGCCCGCCCACCGACTGCGCCCATTTCAGCGCGACAAGGTAATCCTCGTTCGCCAGCATGGAGGGGGTGTTGATCGTCTCGCCGGCAAAGATGCCCTCGATCAGCTTGCCCTTGGCGGTCAGGCGGAAGATCTTGGGCAGCGGCCAGGCGGGGGTATAGGTCTCAAGCCGCTCCACCGCGCGGGGGCTGAGGATCAGCATCCCATGCGCGCCTTCACCGCCCAGCACCTTTTGCCAGCTGAAGGTGACGACATCCAGCTTGTCGAACGGCAGGTCCATGGCAAAGGCGGCGCTGGTCGCATCGCAGATCGTCAGGCCTGCACGGCTGGCGGGGATGGCATCGCCATTGGGCAGACGGCAGCCGCTGGTCGTGCCGTTCCATGTGAAGACCACGTCCTTGTCGAAGTTCACCGTGGCAAGATCGACGATCTGGCCATAGGGGGCCTTGCGGACGGTGGCGTCCAGCTTCAGCTGCTTGACCACATCCGTCACCCAGCCTTCGCCGAAGGATTCCCAGGCCAGCATTTCCACCGGGCGCGCGCCCAAGAGGCTCCACAGCGCCATTTCCACCGCCCCGGTGTCCGAGGCGGGCACGATGCCGATCCGGTAGTCGGCCGGCACGCCCAGGATGTCGCGGGTGAGGTCGATCGCCTCTTTCAGCTTGGCCTTGCCGACGGCGGCGCGGTGGCTGCGGCCCAAGGGCGCATCGGCCAGCATATCCAGGGAATAATGGGGGATTTTTGCGCAGGGCCCCGAGGAGAAACGCGGGTTCGCCGGCAGCGCGGCCGGGGTCTTCAGATCGGTCATGGTAGCCTTCCAGCTAATAGCCCTTCGTTGGGGAAGGGTGTCCCGCCGATGGGCTTAAGGCTGCTGCCGCTCTGGCACAAGCGGGAAAATCGCGCTACTGCGGCGCATCATCGCGAAAAAGCGACAGGCCCGGACGGGCCGCGTTCACTATCGGAAACTTCGTGGCAAGGATCCCGCCCCAATGTTCACCGTCACCCTGCTGACCGATCCCGAAACGCCGGTGCTGGACCGTGCCACGGTGGAAGCCCTGCGCAACGCCTGGGGCGGCGGCGAGGCGCGCTGGCTGGATCCGGGCGTGGCAGCGGAATTCGCGGTGCAGGTCAGGCCCGCGAACCAGTGGCAGGTGTGGCAGGACCTGCAGGGCCTGCGGGTGGACATGGCGATCCAGCCGACCGTCGGCCGCCGCAAGGTCCTGCTGATCGCCGACATGGATTCGACGATGATCCGGCAGGAATGCATCGACGAACTGGCAGATGAGGCCGGGGTGGGCACCCATGTCGCGGGCATCACCGCCCGCGCGATGAACGGAGAGCTGGATTTCGAGGCCGCGCTGCGGGAACGGGTCGGGCTGCTGAAGGGGCTGCCTGAGGACACCATCCCCCGCGTGCTGCGCGACCGCATCACCCTGATGCCTGGCGGGCCGGTGCTTCTGGCCACGATGCGGGCACAGGGGGCGCATGCCGCGCTGGTCTCGGGCGGGTTCACCGCCTTCACGGCGGCCATCGCGGCCCGGCTCGGGTTCCACGAGAACCGCGCCAATACGCTTCTGTCCGAGGGCGGCGTGCTGACCGGCAAGGTCGCCGAGCCGATCCTGGGCAAGGAGGCCAAGCTGCAGGCCCTGAACGAGATCACCGCCCGGCTGGGCATCACCCCCGCGCAGGCCATCGCGGTGGGTGACGGCGCCAATGACCTGCCGATGCTGCGGGCGGCGGGCACGGGTGTCGCCCTCCATGCCAAGCCGACGGTTCAGGCGCAGTGTCAGCTGCGGGTCAATCACGGCGACCTGACGGCGCTGCTCTATCTGCAGGGCTATGCGCGCGAGGATTTCGTCGCATGATCGTGCGTGCAGCCACCCCGGCCGATGCCCCTGCGATGGCCGCGCTGATGAATGCCATCATCGCCATCGGCGGCACCACCGCGCATCAGCACCCTCGGATCGAAGCAGCGGTGCGGCGGGATTATATCGACGGGCCCGAGGCGCTGTGTTGCGTCGTGGCCGAGGATGCAGGCCGGGTGATCGGCTTTCAGGCTGTCGGTCGCCATGGCCTTCTGCCGCCCGGCTGGGGCGACATCGGCACGTTCGTCAGCCCCGGTCTTCAGGCCAGGGGCACCGGTGCCGCCCTCTTCGCCGCCACCTCGGCCGCCGCGCGGCAACTGGGGCTGACCACGTTCAACGCCACCATCCGCGCCGACAATGTGCCGGGGCTGGCCTATTACGCACGTATCGGCTTTGTCGACTATGCCACGGACCCGGACTGGACGCTGGAGGATGGCCGCCGGGTCGGCCGCATCTCGCGCCGGTTCGACCTGCAACCGCAATGAGCGGCTGCCGCCGCAAGCTTTTTGGCGGGGCATGCGTCGCGCCTTTGGCAGGTCGGGACAGATGAGGGGCCTTGCCCCTCAAACTCCCCAGGATATTTCAGGAAGGGAAAGACAGGATTTCCCTTCCTGAAATATCCCCGCCGGAGGCATCCGGCCTGTCCAGCAGCGCCACCGCTGCGCCGTCCTTCCGTGGCAACGCCGCCGAGCGGCCCCTCGACGGGGCCCGAGACGGCAGCCCCTTGCCGCCTGTCGCTGGACAGGCCACAACCGCGCCATGTTCGAGATTGCCACCGACCTTGCCGCCCTGCTGATCCTTGCCGCCCTTGTGGCCGGTTTTGTCGATGCGATTGCCGGGGGCGGAGGGCTGATCACCGTTCCCGCCTTGCTGCTTGCCGGGGCAAGCCCGGTCGAGGCGCTGGCGACCAACAAGCTGCAGGGCACCTTCGGATCGGGCACGGCGGCGATGGCCTATGCACGGGCGGGGCATGTCAGGCTGCGCGATCAGGCGACGATGGCAGTGGTATCGGGCCTGGGCGGGGCGTGCGGGGCGATGCTGGCGCATCTGATCCCGGCCGAGGTGCTGCGTCTGATCATGCCGGTGATCCTGATCGGCGTGGCGGGGTTCTTCGCCTTCCGCAAGGGTCTGACCGATGCCGACCGGGTGGAGCGGCTGCGGCCCGCCTTTTTCACCGTGACGGCGGTGCCTATGATCGCCGCCTATGACGGGTTGTTCGGGCCGGGGACGGGCAGTTTCTTCATGATCGCCTTTGTCGTTCTGGCGGGCTTCGGGGTGCTGAAGGCCACGGCGCATACCAAGCTCTTGAACTTTGCCTCGAACCTGGGCTCGCTGGGGGTGTTTGCCTTTTCCGGTGCGACCTGGTGGATGCTGGGGCTGGCGATGGCGCTGGGGCAGGTGGCGGGGGCTGCGCTGGGTGCGCGGGTGGCGATGCGGGTGGGCGCGCGGGTGATCCGGCCGCTCTTGGTCGTCACCTCGACCGCGATGGCGCTGCGGCTGATCTGGCAGGCCTTGGGATGATGGCCGCACGGGTTTTCATATGCAGGAGGATGGCATGAGCGATGGCAAGGTGGCACTGGTGATGGCGGGCGGGTCCGGCATGGGGGCGGCCACAGCGCGGCATCTTGCCGGGGCGGGCTGGCGGGTGGGCATCCTGTCCAGTTCGGGCAAGGGCGAGGCGCTGGCGGCCGATCTGGGTGGCGTCGGCGTGACCGGATCGAACCAGAATCCCGAAGACATTGCCCGCGCGGTCGATGCCGTGATGGCGCGCTGGGGGCGGATCGACGGGCTGGTCAACAGCGCGGGGCACGGGCCGCGCGCGCCGGTTCTGGAGATTTCCGACGAAGACTGGCATCGCGGGATGGAGGTCTATTTCCTGAACGTGGTCCGTGCGCTGCGGCTGGTGGCACCGATCATGGTGGCGCAGGGCGGTGGCGCGGTGGTCAACATCACGACCGCATGGGCGTTCGAGCCATCGGAAATGTTCCCGACCAGTGCCGTGGCGCGGGCCGGGCTGGCGGCCTTTACCAAGATCTTCTGCGACGATCACGCGGCGAAAGGCGTGCGGATGAACAATGTCGCCCCCGGCTGGATTGACAGCCTGCCCGCCACCGAGGCGCGGCGGCAGATGGTGCCGATGGGCCGCTATGGCCGGGCCGAGGAAGTGGCGGCAACGGTCGGCTTTCTGCTGTCGGATGGCGCGGGCTATATCACCGGCCAGACGCTGCGGGTGGATGGCGGGCTGACGCGGAGCGTCTGACGCTTCAGCTGAAGATGGGGCCGGTCAACCGCCATGGCGGAAAGCGTCGGTCTGGCCCGGCATGGAAGAGACAGAACCTGTTTCCGGTCGGATCGGAAAAATGCGCTTCGCACCAGCGCCAGTTTTGTTCTGTGGGCTGGCTTTCGAATTCCACCCCCGCAGCGCGCAATTCGTCATAGCGGCGTTGAACATCCTCAACTTCGAAATAAAGAATGCTGTCGCCGGGTGTCGTCTCGGGGTTTTCGGTGATGGACAGAGTGGTCGAGCCGGAGGGAAGTTCGAATCGCGCGTATTGGCTCTCGGGATTATGGACGATCAATCGCAGCCCGATCTTCGAAAGGAAGTCGATGCCTGTCTGAAGGTCGCGGACCGAGAGCGTGATCTGGTTCAGGTCCATGTCCGATTCCCTTCCCTGCAAGGACATTGGGCCACACTGACGGCAAGGGGGTTCTGGTCAAGCACGGTATCCTGCGCATTACGACAGCCCTTTAGCCAGGCTGATCAGCCTCCAGCCCTTCCCCGACTCAGTCCGTACTGCTACATCTGGTCGGATGACCCTTCACACCCCCAAGATAGCGGATGTCTCCGGCCGTCCGGTGATCCGTCAGCTGGACGAAGCCGCGATCAACCGCATCGCGGCGGGCGAAGTGGTGGAACGTCCGGCCTCGGCGGTGAAGGAACTGGTCGAGAATGCGCTGGATGCCGGTGCCGGGCGGATTTCCGTTGATTACAGCGACGGCGGCAAGACGTTGATCCGCGTGACCGATGACGGTTGCGGGATGACGGCCGGGGATCTGCCGCTGGCGCTGTCGCGCCATGCCACTTCGAAGATCGACGGTTCGGACCTGTTGGACATCCGCTCTTTCGGGTTCCGGGGCGAGGCGCTGCCCTCGCTGGGGGCCGTGGGCCGGCTGAGCATCACCTCGCGCGCGGCGGGGCATGATGCGGCGAGGATCTCCTGCGACGGCGGCCGCATCAGCCCGCCAAAGCCCGCCGCCCTGACCCGTGGCACCGTGGTCGAACTGCGCGACCTGTTCCACGCCACCCCGGCGCGGCTGAAATTCCTGCGCACGGACCGGGCGGAATCGCAGGCGATTCATGAAGTGGTGAAACGCCTTGCGATGGCCGAACCGACCGTCGGCTTCTCCCTGTCCGAGATCACCCCCGACGGTCCGCGCGCGATCCTGCGGCTGGACCCGGAACCCGGCGATCTGTTCGATGCGCTGCACCGCCGCCTGACGCGGCTGCTGGGCGTCGAATTCACCGCCAATGCCCTGGCGATCGACACGGCCCGCGACGGGCTGCGGCTGGTGGGCTATGCGGCGCTGCCCACCTATTCCCGGGGCTCCTCGGCGCAGCAATATCTGTTCGTCAACGGTCGTCCCGTCGCCGACCGGCTGCTGCTGGGCGCGCTGCGGGCGGCCTATTTCGATGTGCTGTCGCGCGACCGTCATCCGGCTGCCGTGCTGAACCTGATCGTCGATCCCGAACGGGTGGATGTGAACGTTCACCCCGCCAAGGCCGAGGTGCGGTTCCGCGAACCCGATGCCGCGCGCAGCCTGATCATCACCGCCCTTAGGACGGCGCTGGCCGGGGCCGGGCATCGCGCCTCGACCACCATCGCCAGTGAAACGCTGGCCGCCTTCCGCCCTGAAATCCCGCGCCCGACGCAGGCGATCCTGGCCCAGGCCTTCGCATTTCAGGCCCCCGTCCCCGCGCAAGGCTTTGCTGAGGCCCCGATGGCCCGTGTGGCCGAGACGCCGACGCAGCCAGCCGTCGAGGCCGCCCCTGCCGGGACCCATCCCCTTGGTGCCGCCCGCGCCCAGTTGCATGAGAACTGGATCATCGCGCAGACCGCCGATGGCATCGTCATCGTCGACCAGCATGCCGCGCATGAACGTCTGGTCTATGAGCGGCTGAAGGCGCAGATGGCCGAAAAAGGCATCGCCCGCCAGCCGCTGCTGATTCCCGAGATCGTCACCCTGTCGCCTGCCGATGCCGCGCTGATCCTGGCCGCCGCCCCGGCGCTGGCCGAAGCCGGGCTGATCGTCGAAGCCTTCGGCGGCACCGCGGTCGCCCTGACGGAAACCCCCGCCATCCTGGGGGCCGTGAACGGGGCTGCGTTGATCCGCGACATCCTGGATGAACTGGCCGATACCGGCCATTCCCATCTGACCCGCGCCCGCATCGACGCGGTGCTGTCGCGGATGGCCTGTCATGGTTCGGTCCGCTCGGGCCGCCAGATGCGCCCCGAGGAAATGAACGCCCTCTTGCGCGAGATGGAGGCGACGCCGAATTCCGGTCAATGCAACCACGGCCGCCCGACCTGGGTGGAACTGAAGCTGCATGACATCGAACGATTGTTCGGCCGCAGATGATCACCCTCTTCGGCCAAAGCTATGCCTGGAATGCGCCCGAGGTCCTGATCCTCTCCGGGGCGGCGCTGCTGCTGATCCTGTTTCTTGCCTTGATCCTGCGCGCAGCCTCGCGCGCCTCGTCCAGCGCCGAACCGCTGCTGCGCGAAGTCGGCTGGCTGTCGCAAAAGGTGCAAAGCCTGGGCGAAAGCCAGGAACGGCTGTCGGGCGGCCTGCATCATGTCTCGGAAGCGCAGGCGAAGTCGCAGACATCGATGCTGCATCTGATGGAAACCCGGCTTGCCGATGTGCAGCGCCAGATGGCGGAATCGCTGCATGGCACCTCGACCCGCACCGCCCGGTCCTTGGGTGAATTGCAGCAAAGGCTGGAGACCATCGACAAGGCCCAGGCCAATATCGAGAAACTGTCGGGCAATGTCCTTTCCCTGCAGGACATCCTGTCGAACAAGCAGACCCGCGGGGCCTTTGGTGAAATCCAGCTGCATGACATCGTGCAGAAGGCGCTGCCGAAGGATGCCTATACGATGCAGGCCACGCTGTCGAACGGGCGGCGGGCGGATTGCCTGATCCATCTGCCCAATCCGCCCGGCCCCATCGTCATCGACGCCAAATTCCCGCTGGAAGCCTATGAAGCGTTGCGCCGTGCCGATTCTCCTCGCGCCCTGCAAGAGGCGGCGCAACTCCTGCGCGGGGCCGTCCGCGCCCATATCCGGGCCATTGCCGAACGTTACATCCTGGATGGAGAGACCGCCGATGGCGCGCTGATGTTCCTGCCGTCCGAGGCGGTCTATGCCGAACTGCACGCCAATTTCGCCGATGTGGTGCGCGAAGGCTTTGCCGCAAAGGTCTGGATCGTCTCGCCCACCACCTGCATGGCGACACTGAACACCATGCGCGCGGTGCTGAAGGATGCAAGGATGCGGGAACAGGCGGGGGCGATCCGCCGGGAACTGGCGCTGCTTTACGCCGATGTCGACCGGCTGGGCACAAGGGTGGAAAACCTGGATCGGCATTTCGGCCAGGCGGCAAAGGATATCGAGGAGATCAGGATTTCCTCGGAAAAGGCCACCAGACGCGCCCGCCGACTGGACAATTTCGATTTCGAGGAACTGGCCCCGGCCGACCCCACCCCGGTCATCGGCCCCAGAAACTAGTGGCCCGCCCCGTGGCAAGCGGTTGCCAAATGGCGCGGCCTGACGGCCGCATGGTTTTTTCTCGCCTCTGGCGCAAGCGCCAACCGGCTCGGGCCGCTCGCGCCTCCGGCGGGGATATTTACAGAAGGGAAAGCCGTAAATGCCTTGTTCTTTCCCTTCTGCAAATATCCTGGGGGTTTGGGGGCAAGCCCCCATTCTGCGCCGTTGTCCACGGGCGCACTGCCAGCCGGGACCAGGGATTGCGGCGGCAGCCGCGCAATTCGGTCGGGGCGGTCAGAGGCCGCTCGGCTGACCCACCACGACGAAATGCAGCGCCTTGGGCAGGAAGATGCGTTTGGCGACGCGGCGGATGTCGTCCATCGTCACGGCCTCGATCTTCGCGTTGCGGGTGACGGCATAGTCGATCGGCAGGTTTTCCATCTGCATGCCGACAAGGATATTGGCGATATTGCCATTGCCGGCAAAGCGCAGCGGATAGCTGCCGGTGAGATAGGTCTTCACCTCGGCCAGTTCTGCCTCGGTCAGGCCCTCGGCGGCGATCCTGGCCCATTCGGCGCGCACGACGGCGATTGCCTCGGCCACCTTGTCGTTCGAGGCCGAGAACTGGCCGAGATAGGTTTCTGCGTGGTCCATCGGCACCAGATAGGTGCCGATGCCATAGGTCAGGCCGCGCTTCTCGCGCACTTCCCTCATCAGTCGGGCAGAGAAGCGGCCACCGCCCATCGCTTCGTTCAGGATATGGGCTGCGAAGAAATCGGGATCGTCGCGGGGAATGCCGATATGGCCGAAAAAGACAACGGATTGTGGCGAGGGAAAGTTTTCAACCGTGACGCCGGGCTTCAGAAGCCAGGGTGCGCGGGGCGGCTGCGGGGTGCCGGTGGCGGGCAGGTCGGCGAAGAGCGCATCAAGCAGGACCGAAAGCTGATCGGCGGTGATGTCGCCTGCGGCGGATACATAGATGCGGTCGCGCGCAAGTGCGCCCTTGTGCGCGGCCAGGATGTCATCGCGGGTCAGGGCGGCCACGCTGTCGGGTGTGCCTTCCTTGGCGGTGCCATAGGGATGATCGCCGAAGGCCAGCCGGTCGAAGGCCAGCGGGGCCAGCGCTTCGGGCGATTTCGCATCCGACCGCAGGCCCGACAGCACCTGTTCGCGCACGCGGTCGATGGCGGGCTGATCGAAACGGGGGCTGACCAGCGCCTCGCGCAGCAGCGCCACTGCCTGATCGCGGTTTTCGGTCAGCATCCGGGCCGAGACCGAGACGGAATCGTTCCCGGCATCGAAGGAGAAGCTGGCGGCCAGCGCGTCTCGGGCCTCGGCAAAGGCACGGCTGTCCATGTCGGCGGCCCCTTCCTCGATCAGCGCGGTCATCAGATAGGTGGCGCCACGCTTGCCGGGGGCATCCAGCGAGGTGCCGCCCTTGAAGACGATTTCCAGCGCCACGAAGGGAATGCCGTGATCCTCGACCAGCCAGGCGGTGATGCCGCCGGGGGAGGTGATGCTCTTGATGTCGAGATCGGCGCGGGCGGGCAGCGTCAGCGACACCAGCGCCGCACAGGCCAGGGCGAGGGAGCGGAGCATGGTCATTCCTGAATCTCCTCGGTCACGGTTGCGGAGGGCTCGGCTCCGGGGCTTGCGGCGGCGGGCGGGTCCTCTGCGGGCCGGGTCAGCCATGCGGTGACGGATCTGTTGCGGTCCAGCACCTTGGCGGCGGCATCCTGCACATCCGCGATGCTGACGGAGGACAGCACATCGTCCCAGTCCTGCACGTCCTTGATCGTCAGGCCCACGCTCAGCTCTTCGCCATAGGCCTGGGCAAGGCCGCGGATGCTGTCGCGGGCATAGATTTCAGAGGCGCGGATCCGGGTTCGGATACGTTCGAACGCGGCGGGATCCGGGCCCTTGGCGATGAAATCGGCAAGGGCACTGTCCAGGGCGGCCTCGGCCTCGGCCAGGGCAACGCCGGGCGCGGGCACGACGATCATGCCGAAGGTGGTATCGTCGATCGCGGTGCCGTCATAATAGGCGGCGCTGTAGACCGCAGTCTGGCTGTCGAATTGCAGCGCGCGTGCAAGATGCGAGGTCTGGCCGTCGCCCCCCAGAAGCTCGGCCAGAATGGTCAGCGCGGCGGCTTCCTTCTGATCGCCCGGATCGCGTTCGGGTGCCAGATAGGTGCGGTATATATAGGGGTCGGAAACCCGTTCATCCGCCAGAGTCAGGCGGCGTTCGCCCAGTTGCGGCGGTTCCTGCGGGCGCAGGCGCGGCGTGATGCCTTCCGAAGGCGCGATGGGGCCGTAATAGGTTTCGGCCAGCGCCTTCACCTGATCCGGCGTGGCATCGCCCGCGATGATCAGGATGGCATTGTTGGGCGCATAATACTTCGTATACCAGTCCAGCGCATCCTGATGCGACAGATCTTTCATCTCGTGCCGCCAGCCGATGATCGGGATGCCGTAGCGGTGGTTCAGGAATTGCGCGGCGCGCATCTGTTCGCCCATCAGCGCGCCGGGGTCGCTGTCGGTGCGCTGGGCGCGTTCTTCCAGGATCACCTGCCGTTCGGTCGTCACGTCCTCTTCGGTCATGCGCAGGTTGCGCATCCGGTCGGCTTCCATCTTCATCACCAGTTCCAGCCGGTCGGCAGCGATGTTCTGGTAATAGGCGGTGTAGTCCCATGAGGTGAAGGCATTGTCGTCGCCGCCCTGCGCCTCGATCATTGCGGAAAAGGCATTGGGCGGAATCTCGTCGGTGCCCTTGAACATCAGGTGTTCCAGGAAATGCGCGATGCCGGACTTGCCCGCCGGTTCATCCGCAGCCCCGGCGCGATACCAGATCATCTGCACCACGACGGGGGCGCGATGGTCCTCGATCACCACCACCTCAAGCCCGTTCTCCAGCGTGAAGGTCGAAACGGTTTCGGCCAGGGCGGGGCGCAGAAGCGCAAGCGTTGCCGCCAGCGCGAGAGACAGACGGAACAGCATGAGGGCCTCCGGTTGGGATGCGGGGAAGGCTAGCCGAGCGGCGGGCGGGTGCAAGCGGGGGCTACGCGGTTGTGATGACCGGCGCGCTTATTCCTCGCCTTTCTGGCGCGGCGGGGCGGATGGGGTGCGGACCCCGCGCGACCGCCAGTAGGCCAGTTCGGCCTGCTGATCGAGCCAGAATTTCTTGTAGGCCTTGAAGTAGACGTTGACGTTGAACAGCCGTTCCAGAATGCGGCCGTTGTTGTCGCGCCGCCATTCCAGGTCTTCCGAGGCCAGCTGGTTGCGGATGTCGCCCTGCACGCCGAAGCGCGCGGCATGGGCGTAAAGCGCGCCGTCCGAGGCGGGAACGCCGCCGCCGGTGCGGGCCTGCGGCTTGCCGCCCAGTGCAATGGCGGCATCGTCGAAGGGCTGCGGATCGGTGCGGTTGGAACCGCCGGGGGTCGGGGCCGGCAGGTCGGTCAGCGAATCCGGCATGGCCAGTGGCTTGGGCGGCAGGATGCCGAATTCATCCGGGCCCTGATCAGAGCGGATGTTCATCAGTTCGGGCACCTTGTCGCTGCCGCAGGAGGCAAGCCCCAGCATCGCCACGACTGCGATGGCGGTCACGCCAGCCTTTGCCTGCATCAGTAACGCCTCCACGTCCTTTGCCCCGTCTTACCCCAAGGATCGCCCCGCGTCACGGGGTCTTTCGGGTGGGTTTTCCTGCCTTTTTGCCGCGCGTCCCCTGTTGCCCGGATTTGCCCGCGAACAGCACCAGCCCGAAGGCCCCGGCGAAGATGGCGATGTCGGCGACGTTGAAGGAATAGGGATTCTCGATGCCGCAGCAGGACATGTTCAGGAAATCCGCGACCGCGCCATAAACCAGCCGGTCCACGACATTGCCGATGGCACCACCGATCAGGATACCGGCCGAGACCAGCGCAAGGCGGTTGCCGGGTTCGCGGCGGACCCAGGTGAAAACCCAGGCCGAGATCACCAGCGCCACGACGATCAGCACCCAGCGCATCAAAGGCGTTGCGCCGCCGAACAGGCCGAAATTGATGCCGGTGTTCCAGGCCATGTGAAACACCAGATAGGGCGGCCAGACCGGAATTTCGCCGCGCTCCAGCAGGTTCATGCCGTAAAGCACGCCGTATTTCGTGGCCTGATCCAGCGCGAAGGTGGCGAGGGCGGAAACAGCGAACGGCCGCATGTCAGTGCCGGAAATGGCGCTGGCCGGTGAAGACCATGGCAAGCCCGGCTTCGTTCGCGGCGTCGATCACGGCCTGATCGTTCATGCTGCCGCCGGGCTGGATCACGGCGGTGGCCCCGGCGGCGGCGGCGGTCAGCAACCCGTCGGGGAAAGGAAAGAAGGCATCCGAGGCGACGACCGACCCGATGGTCGGGCTTTGCGGCAGCGCCAGGGCCTGTGCCATGTCTTCGGCCTTCCTTGCGGCGATGCGGGTGCTGTCGACGCGGCTCATCTGCCCGGCCCCCACGCCGACGGTGGCCCCGTCCTTCACATAGACGATGGCGTTCGACTTGACGTGTTTCGCCACCTTCCAGGCGAACAGAAGATCGGCCATTTCGGCATCCGAGGGCGCGCGTTTCGTCACCACTTTCAGCGCATCCACCGCCAGCGGTTGCGAATCGCGATCCTGCACCAAGAGCCCGCCCGCCACCTGCCGGAACGCCAGCCCCGGCGCGGCGGGATCGGGCAGGGCATCGGTGGTCAGAAGCCGCAGGTTCTTTTTCGCGGCAAAGATCGCCCTTGCCGCGTCGCTGGCACCGGGGGCGATGACGACTTCGGTGAATATCTTCACGATCTCTTCGGCCGTGGCGGCATCCAGGGCCGTGTTCAGCGCCACGATCCCGCCGAAGGCCGAGGTCTGGTCGCAGGCATAGGCGCGCTGGTAAGCCTCGGTCAGCGTGGCGGCGCGGGCCACGCCGCAGGGGTTGGCGTGCTTGATGATCGCGCAGGCCGGGCCATCCTCGGGCGCGAATTCCGCCACAAGTTCAAAGGCGGCATCGGTGTCGTTGATGTTGTTGTAGGACAGTTCCTTGCCCTGCCATTGCCGGGCGGTGGCGACGCCGGGGCGGCGGCTGCCGTCGGTGTAGAAGGCGGCAGATTGATGCGGGTTTTCGCCATAGCGCAGGGGCTGCGCCAGCTTGCCCGCAAAGGACCGATAGCGCGGCGCGGGTTCCCTGATCTCACCCGCCAGCCAGGCCGACACCGCCGCGTCATAGGCGGCCGTGCGGGAATAGGCGGTCAGCGCAAGTTTCTGGCGGAAGGCCAGCGTGGTGGCCCCGTCATGGGCGCGCAACTGGTCCAGAAGGGCGGGATAATCGGCCGGGTCCGTCACCACGGCGACGAATTTGTGATTCTTCGACGCGGCGCGGATCATCGCCGGGCCGCCGATGTCGATGTTCTCGATGCAGGTGGCATGATCGGCCCCCTTGGCCACGGTTTCCTCGAACGGATAGAGGTTGACGATCAAGAGGTCGATCGGCTGGATGCCATGCGCGGCCATCGCCAGCAGGTGTTCGTCATCGTCGCGCAGCGCCAGAAGCCCGCCGTGGATGTTGGGGTGCAGCGTCTTGACGCGGCCGTCCATCATCTCGGGGAAGCCCGTCACCTCGGCCACGTCCTGCACCGCCAGCCCGGCCTGCCGCAGCATCCCGCTGGTGCCGCCGGTGGAGATCAGCTCCACCCCTTTTGCCGCCAGATCGCGGGCAAGTTCCAGAAGGCCGGTCTTGTCGGAAACGGAAATCAGCGCGCGGCCGATATAGACGCGGTCGGTGACGGGGTGATGCATCGGGCCTGTCCTCAGAGGGGGACCGGATCGTCCCGGTCCAGATCGCGGATGGCCAGCGGAGTATCCTGTGCTTTCGCCAAGGTCCAGCCGATGCGGGTCTCGACATCATGCGCCAGGCCGGAAAGCACGATCTGAAGCGTCGGGCGCGGATTGATGCGGCCGTTTTCCAGATAGACTGATGGATCCAGCGACAGTTTTGCAACGCCGTCGTGCCGGAACACCCAGATTTCACCCGATCGCAGCTGCATCGAAACGGCAGTGCCGCCCAGATCCAGCGTGGCATCCACATCGGGATGCAGATGGAACCGGATGGCAAAGCCGATGCCTTCCAGACGGGACCGGTCGAGGACGGCACCGAATCGGGCGCGGTCGGCGGCGGACAGCGCGGTCAGCGCATCGGTGCCGCCCAGACGGCGACCGTTGCCCGACAGGTGCAGCTCGCGGCTGGCGGTCAGGCCGTGGCTGGCGGTCCAGCCGTCATGCGCGACATGGACAAGCCCGCCTTCGCCCGCCGCCTGCCGCAGCGCGGTGACGCGTGCGGCGTCGTCCAGAAGCCCCGCAGCCGGGTTGCGCCCGAAGCGGGACGAGGAAAAGCCGTTCAGGCACAGTGCCGAATGCGATTGTGTGGCACGCCCGGCCAGCCGCCAGTCGGGGCCGAAGGGCAGGCCCGACCCGCAGGAGACGATCAGCGGGCGGCGGCCCGAAGTCAGCTCGAACGCGGCGGTCGAGGCATGGGCGGTGGCCCGCGCCGGGCCGCGCGGCGGGGCCGCCACGTCAAGGATGACCGAGGTGCGCCCGCCGGACAGCCGGGCAAAGCCCATGGCGATGGCGATATGGCCGACCGGGCCGCCGGGGCCGGCCGCAGCCAGTGCCTGATCAAGCCGCCCTTCCAGCCCCTTGCCGCCACCATGAAAGCGCGCCAGCCCGCCATCGGCATGGCGCAGCACCCGCAGCGCCGGGGCGATGCGGTCGACCGCGGCGGCGATGGGATCGGGGACCGGCTGGCCGGCCTCGGCCAGCGCATGCAGCGCCCAGGTCAGCAGGGTCAGAACTTCAAGCAATTCCTCGGGGTTGCGGGTTGCCAATGCGCCGGAGGCGTCGATCTGGGTGGCACAGTCGCGTGACAGGGCGGCCAGCGCCGGGGCCACCAGCGCCTCTTTTCCGATCAGCGACAGACCGGCGTACAAGAGGCCGGTCAGCGCCTCGAACCGGGGCAGGCCGGGGCGGGCTCCCTTCCAGCGCCGCGCCAGATAGGCCGCCTGACGCGACAGTGACAGGTAATAGGCGTCGGCTGCGGCCTTGTCGCGGCCTTGCAGCAGGAAGATGGCATGATGGGTCCAGCGGATGATCCGCCGCCCGGTCAGGTCGGGCGTCCAGCCGGGGCCGGTGCCGCCGGAATAGCGGTCGATCCAGGCCCAGGTCCAATCCTGCGCCAAAGCGCGGGCGCGGGGATTGCCAAGGGCGACCAGATCGTCAAGCCAGCCAAAGCCATGGGCTGCGGCCTGAAAGGCAGGGTCGGGCGGCGGAATGTCCCAGAGCGGGCTGCCCGGTGCTTCGGCCAGAAAGCCCGCCAGCAGGATATTGCCGGACAGAAGCTGCTTGCCTCGGGCATGAAGCCCGATCGAGCGCGGTTCGGGCTGAGAGACAAAGCCGGTGGCGGCCACGGCCCGGCGGGCCGACCAGGCGGCCAGCCGGTCGGCGGTTCGGGTCGGCAGACTGCCGATGCCAAGGGCTTCGCTGACGCGGCGACGCATGGGATGCTCGGGTCCTCTCCGCTGTCCGGGTTGGCCCCGGATCAGCGGCAACCATATCCCGTCAGGGCGACAGTGTCACGACAAGAGGCCGCCGACGGCGATCAGGCCAGATGGTCGATCCGGGCCATGTATTGCGCCAGCCCCTGCACCCGGTCCAGCCAGCGGATCACAAGCCGGGGATCGTGCGGGGCGGAATGCACCCCGGCGGGGATTTCCCGGTTCAGCACCGATTCGACAGCCAGCGACACCGGCACCGACACCAGCCGCCCCATGGCCGAGCCGCGTTCGTCGCCCCAGGCATCCATCGCCCAGGTTTCGTGGAACACCGGGCGGCCATCGCGTTCGGCCTTCAGCGCCACGAACAGGATCACGCGGTCCGGCTCTCCCGGCGCATAGGCATTTTCGGCCAGCAGGGCATTGGCGCGGGCGGTCAGGGCGGCGTCGATCTCGGCCGGGGTGGCGCCTTCCAGGGCCTCGATCTCGGCGAAAAGCGGGGCCCAGGCCTCGGCCCAGCCGTTCAGCCGGATGGTGCCGCGCACGAAATCGCGCAGTTTCCAGGCCGGATCGAACCGATAATCGGTGATGAAGGGATAGCTGTCGCGGTTCGGATAGACCTCGAAGCTTTCGGGCTGCGGCAGGGGCGCGATATATTGGGTGATCGCCTCCCACGGGCGGCTGACCCGCAGTTCCGAGAAATGCCGCAGGCTGCGCGAGGGCGAGCGCAGCGCCTTCAGCACCCCGGCCGGGGCCCAGCTGAATTTATAGCGGAAGGCATTGGGGATCTTCGGCACCCCGCCGCAGTAAGAGGTGAAGGACAGCACGTTTTCGACGTGATAGGCGCGCGAGGCGCGATAGCGCGCCACAAGATCATGCGCCATCAGGTGATCAATGCCGGGGTCAAGCCCGACCTCGTTCTGGCTGACCAGACCCTTGTCGCGGAAGTCGCCATCCAGCGCCCGCATCTCGGGCGCGATGTAGCTGGATGACACGAAATGCGCGCCTTTCGACAGGCAGGCGGCGGCGATGGGCACATGCTGGTCGGCGGGCAGCATCGAGATGGCGATGTCGCCGGGGCGCAGGGCCTCGGTCAGCGCCGAAAGGGAATAGGCGCGGATGTCGGTGGCGATGTCGCCCACCGCCTCTTGCGCATTGGCGACGGTGCGGTTCCAGACCACGACGGGGTGGCCGGCCTCGATCAGGCGGCGAAGGCCGGGGCCGGAGGAGAGGCCGGTGCCGCACCAGTGAATTGTCATCTTGTGGGTCCTTTCGGGCTGGGGCACGGATTTTCGACGAAAATACGGATGGGTCAGAGGGCGGCGGAATGGTTGTCGAATTCGGCTTTTGCCCGGCCCCAGACGCCCGTGTCCAGATCGGCCAGCGTCAGCAGCGACGGCAAAAGCTGGGCGGCGTAGTCTTCCGACGATTCCACCGGCATCAGCGAGGGCAGGTTGTCGATGGCGGTCACGTCCAGCGGCGGCGCACCATGAACCCGCAGCGCCGGGGCATCCCAGTCGGTCGCGCGGTCATAGACCTTGATCGGCGAGAAATCCGAAGTCGGATCGCAGGCGATGTCGCCGATCACCGTCAGCCTGCGGTTGGGATCGGTCTTCGCCCCGACCGGCACGAAGACCGGGCAGCCGGGCCGGGCAAGGATGCAGTTGAGGAAGATCCGGTGTTGCAGCACCTGCGGGAAGGGGCCGCCCTGGGCGGTCTCCGCCATGTCCCATTTCGTCACCGGCGCGCCCATCGCCGCCAGGCAATCGGCGGCCCCGGTGCCGACGCGCCCCAGCGCGCCGATGATCAGCGCATCGGGGCGGGGCAGGTCGGCCAGTTCGGCCTCCAGATCCGCCACCAGCGCGGCGCGGCTGGCATAGACCGAGACCGGGCCGCAGAGGCTGCCCCGCTGCTGGGCGGCCCAGCATTTCAGCGCAAGGGCGGCCCCGGCGAAGCCCGCCCAATAGCCGAAGGCGGCAACGCGGCGACCATCCTCGCCGACCAGATATTCCAGATCGTAGAGCGTGCCGCCGCCGGCCCGGAACCGTTTCAGCAGCACCTGTCCGGCGGGCTGGCCCTTGAAGGCATGGCCGAACATGATGTGGCGGTGCGGCAGCGGCGTGCCGTCTTCGGGCAGTTCCTTCAACCCGAAGATGATGGCGTCCTGCGGGGCGCGGGGCCAGGAATTCTCGGCCACGATCGCGGCACCGGCGGTGCGATAGCCGTCGATCGGGATGGCGCGGACGGACGACTCCTCGACCGAGACCTTCAGCCCGGCGGCGATCAGCGCGGCCACGCCGTCGGGGGTGATGCCGACCCGTTCCTCATGCGGGCGCTGTTCTGCCCGAACCCAGAGATGTGTGGTCATTCCGTCATCCTTTCCGCGCCATAGCCCCGCCGCAGCGCGCGGCTGCGCCATCGGTCGGCGGCCTGCACCGCATCGCGCAGATTTCCATGCGCGACCTGCATCCGCCGCCCCGGCCGACCGCGCGGCCCCCATTCGCGGCTGACCGTATAATCGCCGAACAGCGTTTCCGCCACCTCGACGCGATAGAACCGCATCCGGCTGTGCAGAAGCAGGAAACTCAGCAATTCCATCCCCCGAGGTGGTATTCGGTTTCGGGTGATAGCAGATAGGACGGGGACGGAAAGAGGAGGCTGCGGTGAAACGACGGGTGTTCGGCGGATTGGCCCTGGCAGCGGCGGGGTTGGCCGCATGGCGGCTCTGGCCACGCCGGAGGCTGTCGGATGCCGCGTTTGCCGCGCTTTATGCCGCGCCTGTGGCCCCGCCGCCGGGGCCGGTCGATGTCTATCATCTGGGGCATTCGTTGGTGGGCCGCGACATGCCCGCGATGCTGGCGCAACTGGGCGGGCATGGCCATGCCAGCCAGCTGGGCTGGGGCGCCAGCCTGAGGGACCACTGGCAGGGCGAGGTGCCGGGCTTTGCCGAGGAAAACGCCTCGGCCGCGTTCCGCCCGGCGGGCGAGGCGCTGGACAGCGGGGCCTATCCGGTGGTGGTGCTGACCGAGATGGTCGAGTTGCGCGATGCGATCCGCTGGCATGACAGCGCCCGCCATCTGGCGCTGTGGACAGCGCGGGCCAGGGCGGCGCGGCCCGATGTGCGGGTCTATCTTTACGAGACCTGGCACCAGCTGGACGATCCCGCCGGGTGGCAGGCGCGCATCGACGCCGATCTGCCCGCGCTGTGGGAAGCGCAGATCCTGCGTCCGGCGGTGGCCGAGGCGGGGGTGATCCGCATCATTCCCGGCGGGCAGGCGATGGCGGCGCTGGTGACGGCGGCCGAGGCGGGGCAACTGCCCGGCATCATGGCGCGGGCCGATTTCTTTGCCGATGACATCCATTTCAACGATCTTGGCGCCTATGCCATGGCGCTGACGCATTTCGCGGCGATCTATGCGCGGTCGCCGGTGGGGCTGCCGCACCGGCTGCTGCGGGCGGACGGAACGCCAGCCTTGCCGCCGCCCGAGGCTGCGGTGCAGGCGATGCAGGGGTTGGTCTGGCAGGTGGTCGGCGGCTATGCTTTGTCAGGGGTGAAGGCGGGGTAGGATGGGCGTGTTGTTTTCCCTTGCGGCGAAGATCCTGTTCGTGGGTCATTCGCTGGTCGGCCCCACGCTGCCGGTGCTGGTGGATGCCGGGTTGCGGCATATGGGCGCGGGGACCGAAGTTCAGGCCCAGGTGATCAACGGCGCGCCCTTGGCCTATGGCTGGGATCATGCCGCCGATGCCGAGGGCGTGGATGGCCGCGCCGTTCTGGCCGCGGGCGCCGTCACCGATCTGGTGCTGACCGAGGCAATCCCGCTGGCCGGGCAGATCGAATGGAACGACAGCAAGGGGGCGGTCGCGCGCTGGGCCGATGCGGCCGCGGCCGGCAACCCCGAGGTGCGGGTCTGGGTCTATGAGACCTGGCATTCGCTGGCCTCGGGCACCGGGGCCGCCGTGCCGGATGATCCGGGGGCGGATGTGGCCTGGCGGCAAAGGCTGCGCGATGATCTGCCGCTGTGGCAGGGCATCGCGGGCGACCGCGCGCGGCTGATCCCGGCGGGGCAGGCGATGGGGCTGCTGGCCGATGAGCTGGCAGCGGGGCGGGTGCCCGGCCTGTCAGACATCCGCGAGGTCTTTGCCGATGACATCCACCCCAATGGCAAGGGGCTGTATTTCCTGGCGATGGTGCATCTGGCCGCGCTGACCGGGCAATCGCCCGAGGGCCTGCCCGCGAAGCTGACGCGGACCTGGCCCAGCCGCGATGCGATGATCAGCGACGAACAGGCCGCGGCCTTCCAGCGCATCGCCTGGGCGGCGGTGTCTTCCTATCGGGAGACCGAGGCGGCGAGCGTCCCGGTCAGGCCAGAGCCTGCCGCAACGCCGGCGGCCGCGCCGGTTCCCGCCGCCGATTGGGTGCCTGCTGAGATGCCGCAGTTTGACAGGATCACCAACCCCTCGCTCAGTCTTGGTCTGGCCGGAGTGCATGACTGGTCGGTGCAGCAGCCGTTCCTGGACGTGATAAAGACGGCGCGGCCCTGGGTGGGCCATCTCGGCACCGGCTGGGGCGGGATGGAAGAGGCTGACCTGCGCGCCGCCGGGGTGCTGGACGGCGACGGCTGGCCGCGGCACCTGCCCGAAGGCGTGTCGGGCCTGTCCACCCTGATCCTGACCGACCTTCCGGCCGATGCGGGCGGGGTGGCGGGCCGCTATGTGCTGCGCCACACCGGGCGGGGGGATTTGCGGGTGGAAGGCCGCGCTGTTGTGGTGTCGCGCGGGCCGGGAAAGGTGATCTTCGACTATGCCCCCGGCGATGGCGCGGTGATCCTGACCATCGCGGCCACCGACCCCGCCGATCCGATCCGGCGGATCTCGGTCGTGCGGCAGGACCGGGCGGCGGCGCTGGCGGCGGGCGAGATCTTCAACCCCGACTGGCTGGCGCGGATCGAAGGTGTCAGGGGCCTGCGATTCATGGACTGGATGGCGACCAACGATTCCACGCTGGCGCTGCCCGAAGACCGACCGAAGCCATCGGACTATACCTGGGCACGCAACGGCGTGCCGGCCGAGGTGATGGTGGCGCTGGCGAACCGGCTGCGGGCCGAACCCTGGCTGACCCTGCCGCATATGGCCAGCGATGATCTGGTGCGGGTCTATGCAGGGATCGTGCGCGACGGGCTGGACCCCGGCCTGCGGGTCTGGGTGGAATATTCCAACGAGGTCTGGAACTGGCAGTTCCGGCAGGCGCATTGGGCCGAGGCGCAGGGTCTGGCCCGCTGGGGGCAGGAGGGGACCTGGCTGCAATTCTATGGCACCCGCGCGGCCGAGGTGATGGGTGTCTTCGCCGCCGAACTGGGCGATCCGGCCCGCATGGTGCGGGTGGTGGCCACCCAGACCGGGGCAAAGGGCATGGAAGAGTCGATCCTGACCGCTCCGCTGGCGGTGGCCGAGGGCCTGCCGCCGCCGGCCGACAGCTTCGATGCCTATGCGGTGACGGGCTATTTTTCGGGCCTGCTGGGGGCGGACGGCAAGATTCCGGCGGTGAAGGGCTGGATCGCCGAAAGCTTGGCTGCGGCCGAGGCCGGAGCCGCCGCACAGGGTCTGACCGGGGACGGGGCGACGGCCTATGTGGCGGCGCACCGCTATGATCTGGCGCTGGATCGGGCGGTGGCGGAATTGCGCGATGGCAGCAGCACCGGCGCGGGCGAGGATACCTTGCAGCAGGTTCTGGGCGATGTACTGCCCTATCAGGCGGCGGTGGCGGCAAGTCACGGGCTGAAACTGGCGATGTACGAAGGCGGCACGCATGTGGTGGGTTATGGCCCGGCGGTGGACGACCCGGAATTGGAGGCCTTCTTCACCACGCTGAATTATTCCGACGGCATGGGCGGGCTTTATGCGGAATTGCTGGCGGGCTGGGCCGGGCTGACCGATCAGCCGTTCAATGCCTTTGTCTATATCTACCGCCCGAACAAATGGGGCAGCTGGGGCGCGTTGCGGCACCTTTGGGACGACAATCCGCGCTGGGCGGCGCTGTCCAAGGGGTGCAAGGAATGCTGAGCCTGATCATCCCGGCCTCGAACGAACAGGATTGGATCGGTCCCTGTCTGGAGGCCGTCGCCGCATCGGGCCCGGTACCCGGCGGGCTGGAGGTGATCGTGGTGGCGAACGGCTGCCGCGATGGCACGGCGGCGGTGGCGCGCGGCTTTGCCGGGCGGCTGCCGGGATTGCAGGTTCTGGATCTGGCCGAAGGGTCAAAACCGGGGGCGCTGACAGCCGGGGATGCCGTGGCGCGCGGCGAGATGCGGGCCTATCTGGACGCCGATTGCCTGCTGTCGCCCGGCGTGCTGGCGGCGCTGGCACGGGTGCTGGCGCGGCCCGAGCCGATCTATGCCGGGGCGACGCCCGAAATTCCGCGGGCAAAAAGTGCCGTGACCCGCGCCTATGCCGGGTTCTGGCAGAGACTGCCCTTCGCGCGGTCGGTGGCGCCGGGTTACGGGCTTTATGCGGTGAATGCGGCGGGCCGGGCGCGCTGGGGCGATTTTCCCCGCATCATCTCGGACGATACCTTCGTGCGGCTGCAATTTGCTCCCGAGGAACGGGTGCAGGTGGCGGACCGCTATCTTTGGCCGATGGTCGAAGGGTTTGCCGCGCTGGTGCGGGTGCGGCGGCGGCAGGATCGGGGGGTCAGGGAACTGGCCGAGCTTTCCCACGGCCTGATGGAACGCGAGGGCAAGGCGCGGCTTGGCGCCATGGCCCTTCTGGGTCTGGCGCTGCGCGATCCGGTCGGCTTTGCCGCCTATGCCGCCGTCTCGCTGGCCGTGCGGCTGCGGGTCGGCGACAGCAGCTTTACCCGGGGTCGCTGAACGCGGCGGCGACCGGGGGTTTTACCCCCGGACCCCCAGGATATTTGTGTTCTCAAAGAGGGGCAGGCTGGTCTCTTTCCCTTCTGCAAATATCCTCGGGGGGCGCGGGGGGCGAAGCGCCCCCGCCGCGCGGCGCCCGCCAGCAGATCAGGACCGGCTCAGGCGCTGGCGGTCAGGTCGGACCAGCCGCAGCGGGCGGCAAGGGTTTCTACCGGGGTGCCGGTGTCCAGCGCCATGCCTTCGCGGAAACCGTGTGATCCGCGGGCCTTCCAGGTGTCGCGGATCAGATGCAGGCCCGATCGGCTGATCTTGGTGATCGGGCTGCGCAGGGGCAGAAGGTCGCGCCATTTCCGTTGCATCGCCTTGTAGGCGGCGGTGAAATCGGGGCCGAGCGTGCCGTGGAAGCGGTCGTTGTGGATGCAGGGCAGCGCGCCCGCCCAGGCGCGCAGCCCGCGGGCGCGGGCCTGGGCCACGATATCGGTGCCGTAGAAATGCCAGCCGCCCAGGGTTTCGTCGAACCGCAGGCCGGAGGACCGGCGCAGCACGATCAGCAGCTCGTCGTAGCTTTGCACCTGAACCGGCACGGGCGGCACCCGGCCGACGATCTGGCCCAGCGAGGAGGACCAGACCGGGCCGATATGGGCGGCGTCAAGTCCGACGCCGAAGGCCCCGTAAAGCGCCCAGTCCGGGTCGGCTGCGGCAACCTCGGCCAGACGGGCCGCCAGCAGTCGGTCCCAGCCCTGCGGCAGATAGACATCGTGATGGGCGAAGACCACCACCCCGGCATCGGTCGCGTCCAGCGCGCGATTATAGGCGGCGGCGGCGGAAGGCGCGTCGCGTTCGACATGCAGCGGCAGGTCGGCAAGGCAGGGCGACCGGGCCAGGTTGGCCTGAAGGATCGCATCGGAATGGCTGGCACAGGCGATGACGATGCCGTTCATGGCCGCCCCCCCGAGGCGAAGAGGGCCGCGAGCTTTTCAGCCTCGGTCGTAATGTCATGGCGGGCAAGCACGGTCTGGCGCGCAAGTGCCCCCATTGCGGCCAGCCGGACGGTGGGCGTTGCGGCAAAGGCGCGGATCGCATCGGCCAGCGCCGCCGGATCGCCCGCAGGCACCAGCCAGCCGGTGTCGCGGCCGACAAGTTCGGGCACCCCCATGATGGCGGTGGCGATGGCCGGGCGGGCGGCGGCAAAGGCCTCCATCACCACCACGGGCAGGCCCTCGGCAAAGGAGGGCAGGATCAGGGCATGGCTGTGGGCCAACTGGTCGCGCACGGCGGCTTCGTCCAGCCAGCCGGTCAGCGTGATCCGCTCCTGCAATCCGGCGCTGGCGATCTGGCGTTCCAGCGCGGGGCGGAACGGCCCTTCGCCGATCAGGGTCAGATGCAGATCGGGGAGGTCGGCGGCAACCAGCGCCATCGCCTCGACCAGCAGGGGAAAGCCCTTCTGTTCGGCCAGTCTGCCGATGGCGACCAGCCGGGGCGGGCTTTCGGGCAGCGGGGCCGGGGCCGGAAACCGCCAGGGTTCGATGCCGCAATGCACGACATGCAGCTTGTCCCAGTGCCGCACATCGGCCCAGCGGCACAGCTGGCTGCGGCCAAAGGAGGAAATCGCCACCACGAAATCGGCGCGGGCGGTCTTTTCGCCAAGGTTATGCGCAATGGGGGCGTCGAATTCTTCGGGGCCATGGGCGGTGAAGGAAAAGCCAAGCCCGCCGATCTCGGCCGCCAGCATGGCGACGGTGGCGGAATTGGTGCCGAAATGCGCATGGATATGGGGCAGGCGCAGATCATGACAGCGGGCGGCCAGAAAGGCCGCTTCGGTCCAGTAGATCAGATGACGCAGTCGGCCGCCGGTTCCGGCCACGCCGCCCGCCCCGCGCCCGCCGCAGGCCAGCGCCAGCCGCAGCGCCCGCAGGGCACGCGCCGGGCGCCGGGCGGCGAAGGGCAGCGCCTTTTTCAGGATCGGCCACAGCCCCTGCGACAGGATATGTTCGGTGCGGCCATCTTCGGCAATATCGGCGGCATCGACCAGCCGCGCACGGTCCGAGCGCAGGGCAAAGCGATGGATCTGCCAGTCCATCCGTTCAAGCGCCTGAATCTCGCGCCGGATGAAGCTGTGCGAGGGCTGGGGGTAGGTGTTCACGAGATAAGCGAGTTTCACAATCGGCCTCTGGCAGGGGGCGGGATGCAGCATCGGGGGCGATCTGCCCGGATGCAAGGGGAGAGCCGGGGCACCCCGGCATCGGATTGACCAGTGATGCAGCAAAGCCTTAGGGTCCGCCGCGAACAGGGGCAGATGGGATGCAGGCACCGATGCGGGAACGGGAAGCGGGCCTGACCGGCCGGGCGCTGCGCGGCTCGGCCCTGACGGCGGGGTCCTATGCGGTCACGCAGGGTCTGCGGCTGGCCTCGAACCTGATCCTGACACGGCTGCTGTTTCCTGAAGCCTTTGGCCTGATGGCGCTGGTCTCGGTGGTGCTGGTGGGCTTGCAGATGTTTTCCGACACCGGCATCGGCCCTGCGATCAGCCGTAGCCCGCGCGGCGATGATCCGGTGTTTCTGGACACCGCCTGGACGGTGAATGTCGCCCGTGGCGGCTTGCTCTGGCTGTTGACCTGCGCGCTGGCCTGGCCGCTGGCAGCGCTGTGGGAGGCCCCGGATCTGCGGCTGCTGCTGCCGGTGGCCGGGCTGACCTTGCTGATTTCCGGCTTCAATCCGACGCGGATCGACACGGCGAACCGGCATCTGCTGCTGGGTCGGCTGACGGCGCTGGACCTTCTGGCGCAGGTGATCGGCATTGTGGCCATGGTGGTGCTGGCGCTGGTCTGGCCGTCGGTCTGGGCGCTGGTGCTGGGGGCGATCCTGGGATCACTGGCCAAGCTGGTGCTGTGCTGGACCGGCCTGCCGGGCCTGCCGAACCGCTTTCGCTGGGAGCCGGAGGCCGGGCGCGAGTTGATCCATTTCGGCAAATGGATCTTCCTCTCGACCGTCTGCGGCTTTCTGCTGGCGCAGGGCGACAAGGCGATTCTGGGCAGCTACCTCAGCCTTGACGCATTGGGCATCTACAACATCGGCTTTTTCCTGGCCTCGTTCCCGGCCTTGCTGGCGGGGGCCGTGGTGGCGCGGGTGATGATCCCGCTTTATCGCGCCCGCATGCAGATTGGTGCCGAGGGGCGCGGCAGCGACCGGCTGAACCGGGCGCGCTGGGGGCTGACGGCTGCGGTGTTGCTGGCGCTGGCGGGGCTGGCGATGGGCGGCGGGCCACTGGTCGGGCTGCTGTATGATGACCGCTATCGGGCGGCGGGGGTCATCGTGACGGCAGTGGGGCTGGCGCAGATGCCGGGCATTCTGGGCATGACCTACGACCAGTCGGCGCTAGCCGCAGGAGACGGGCGCGGCTATTTCGTGCTGACGGCGGCGCGGGCCGTGTTGCAGACCCTGGCCTTTCTGGCGGGTGCGCATTGGGCGGGCCTTGGCGGGGCGCTGCTGGGGCAGGCGGTTGCCGGGGTGGCCAGCCTGCCGCTGATCGCCCGCCTGGCGCGGCGGCATGGTGTCTGGGACCCGCGGCACGATCTGGCCATGGGCGGGCTGGCGCTTGTCCTGGCCGCGGTGGTGGTGCTGGCGAACGGGGATGCGCTGGTCGGCCTGTTCCAGCGCTAGGGGAAGCAGCGCTGCGGGGGGCGGGGCGCAGCCGGTGCCCCTAGGAACAGGACCGATCCTGCGCTATGTGCTTGACCCGACAAGCCGCTGATACGCGAGAGCCATGCAAGTTGAACACACTGATCTGCCCGGAGTGCTGATCCTGACGCCGCGCCGATTTGGCGATGCGCGGGGCTGGTTCACCGAAACCTTCAGTGCGCCCCGGATGGCCGAGGCCGGAATTGCGGTTGACTGGGTGCAGGACAACCATTCCTTCAGCGCGGCAAAGGGCACCCTGCGCGGGCTGCATTATCAGGCCCCGCCACGGGCGCAGGACAAGCTGGTGCGCTGTTCGCGCGGGGCGATCCGCGATGTGGCGGTGGATTTCCGCGATGGCTCGCCCAGTTTCGGCAAATGGATTGCGGTTGATCTGACGGCAGAAAGCGGTCGTCAGATCTTCGTGCCCAAGGGCTTTCTGCACGGTTTCGTCACCCTGAGCGAAGATACTGAAGTGCAATACAAATGCAGCGACATTTACGCGCCCGATTGTGACGGGGCGGTGCGCTGGGATGATCCGCAGATTGGCGTCGACTGGGGGGTCTTCTCTCCCGTCCTGTCGGACAAGGACGCCGCAGCACCGCTTCTGGCCGATGCGCCGCGCCCCTTCCGCTGGGAGGGCGGCAAATGAAGCTGCTGGTGACGGGTGGCGCGGGCTTCATCGGATCGGCCGTGGTGCGGCTGGCGGTGGCGCGCGGGCATGAGGTGGTGAACCTTGACGCGCTGACCTATGCCGCCTGCGAGGCGAATGTGGCCCCGGTGGCGCAGTCGAACCTTTATTCATTCGAACATGCCGACATCCGCGACCGCGCGGCGCTGGACCGGATCTTCGCCACCCATCGACCGGATGCGGTGATGCATCTGGCGGCAGAAAGCCATGTCGACCGGTCCATCGACGGGCCGGGCGATTTCATCCTGACCAACATCAACGGCACCTACACCATGCTTGAGGCGGCGCGGGTGTTCTGGATGCAGGCCGGGCGGCCGGAAGGATTCCGCTTCCACCACATCAGCACGGATGAGGTGTTCGGCAGCCTCGGCCCGGAAGGCCAGTTCACCGAAGACACGCCTTACGACCCGCGCAGCCCCTATTCGGCCTCGAAAGCGGCCAGCGACCATCTGGTCAGGGCCTGGCATGAAACCTATGGCTTGCCGGTGGTGCTGACCAATTGCTCCAACAATTACGGGCCCTACCATTTCCCCGAAAAGCTGATCCCCGTTGTCATCCTGAATGCCCTGCACGGTCGCCCGATCCCGGTCTATGGCAGGGGCGAGAATGTGCGCGACTGGCTTTATGTCGAGGATCACGCCGATGCCCTCTTGCTGGTGGTGGACAAGGGCACGGTCGGGCGAAGCTACAACATCGGCGGCGAGAATGAGCGGCGCAACATCGACCTTGTCCGCACGATCTGCGCCCTTCTGGACGAGATGAAGCCCAAGGCTGGCTCTTACGCCGACCAGATCACCTTTGTCGCCGACCGGCCCGGCCACGATGCGCGCTATGCCATCGACCCTGCCCGCATCCGAAACGAACTGGGCTGGCGGCCCAGCGTGACCGTGGAAGAGGGCCTGCGCCGCACCGTGCGCTGGTATCTGGACAACGAAGACTGGTGGCGGCCGCTGCTGGCCCGGCAGGGCGTTGGCACAAGGCTGGGCACCGGCAAGAGCTGGGGCTGATGGAGGGGCTGTTCTTCATCGCCTCGAAAACCGTCGGCATGGTGGCGCGGGTTGAAACCTGGGTCGTCCTGTTGCTGGCCCTGGCGCTGCTGGCCGGGGCCATGGGGCGGGTCCGCGCGATGCGGCGGCTGACGGGGCTGAGCTTCGTTCTGGTTCTGGCGCTGACGGCCTTTCCTCTTGGCATCCCGCTTCTGCGGCCGCTGGAGCGCCAGTATCCGGCGAATCCCGCCCTGCCGGCACGGGTTGACGGGATCATCGTTCTGGGCGGGGCCGAGGAAACCGCATCCTTCGCCAGATGGGGGATCAGCGGGATGAATGCTGCGGGCGAGCGGCTGACGGCAGGGGTCGAGCTGGCGCGCCGCTATCCCGAGGCCCGGCTGATCTTTACCGGCGGGGCCGCAAGCGTCGTCTATGACGATGCCACGCAGTTTCCGTCCCGGATGACACGGGCGCTGTGGCTGTCGCTGGGTGTGCCCGAGACGCAGATCACCATCGAGGACCGGTCGCGCAACACCGCCGAGAATGCGATCTTCACCCGCGACCTGATCCGCCCGCAGGACGGGCAGGTCTGGCTGCTGGTCACATCCGCCTTCCACATGCCGCGCGCGATGGAGACCTTCGGGCGCAATGGCTGGACCGGAGTGACCGCCTGGCCAGTGGATTTCCGCGCCGATGGGGAAACCTTCCGTCTGGAATGGCGGCTGGACGATCACTTGCTGGATACCAATGTGGCGCTGAAGGAATATCTGGGCCTTCTGGTCTATCGGCTGGCGGGGAAATAGGATGCTGACGGCGCATCTGCCTTCGGGCTATCTGCTGGCGCGGGCCGTGCCAAGGGGCATCCCGGCCCTGATGCCGGTGGCTCTGGTCGGGGCGGTTTTCCCGGATATCGACATGATCTGGTTTCATCTGGTCGATCACCGCGCCTTTCATCACCATTTCTATTGGGTGCATATCCCGGCCTTCTGGGCCGCTGTGGCCGTGGCGGTGCTGCCGCTGGCGGCCTGGGCCGGGCGGCTGGCGACGGCGGCGGTGTTCTTTGCCGCGATCCTGATCCATCTGGTGCTGGACAGCATCGGCGGGGGCATACTGTGGGGCGCGCCGGTGTCGGACCATCTCTTCACGCTGGTCGAGGTGCCCGCGACCCGATCGCACTGGGTCTGGTCTTTCATCTTTCACTGGACCTTCCTGGCCGAACTGCTGATCTGGGGCGCGGCCGTGCTGCTTTGGCTGAAAAGGAAACCGGGATGAGGCTTCTGGTCTTTGGCCGCAGCGGGCAGGTGGCGACGGAACTGGCGCGGCGGCTGCCGCCGGGCGTGACGGCGCGGTTCCTGGGACGCGACGAGGCCGACCTGACCGACCCCGCCGCCTGTGCGGCGCAGATCGGGGCCTGCGATGCGGTGATCAACGCCGCCGCCTGGACGGCGGTGGACAAGGCCGAGACCGAGGAAGCCGCGGCGACCGTGGTGAACGGCGATGCCCCCGCCGCCATGGCGCGGGCCTGCGCGACGCAGGGGCTGCCCTTCCTGCATATCTCGACCGACTATGTTTTCGACGGCGCGGGCGACCGCCCCTTCCGCCCTGACGATCCCACCGGCCCGCTGGGCGCCTATGGCCGCAGCAAGCTGGCCGGAGAGACCGGGGTGCGCGACAGCGGCGCGCAGGCGCTGATCCTGCGGACAAGCTGGGTCGTCTCGGCTCATGGCACGAATTTCGTTAAAACCATGCTGCGGCTGGGGCGAGAGCGCGCGGCGCTGAACGTGGTGGCCGACCAGATCGGCGGCGCGACCCCGGCCGCCGCCATCGCCGATGCACTGATTGCCGCCGCCCGCGCCATGGTGGCAGGTGCGCCGGGCGGCATCCATCATTTTGCTGGCAGCCCCGACATCAGTTGGGCCGATTTCGCGCGTGAGATCATGGTGCGGGCCGGGCTGTCCTGTGTCATTCACGACATTCCGACCAGCGCCTATCCCACGCCTGCCCGCCGCCCGCCCAATTCCCGACTGGATTGCAGCGCATTGGAACAAGCCTACGGTATCGGCCGCCCCGACTGGCGGGCCGGTCTTGACGATATTCTGCGGGAGTTGAACGCATGACCACACGCAAGGGCATCATCCTGGCCGGAGGATCGGGCACAAGGCTTTACCCGATCACCATGGGAGTCTCGAAACAGCTTCTGCCCGTGCATGACAAGCCGATGGTCTATTATCCGCTGTCGGTTCTGATGCTGGGCGGCATCCGCGAGATCGCCATGATCACCACGCCCGAGGATCAGTCGCAATTCCAGCGGCTTTTGGGCGATGGCAGCCAATGGGGGCTGAAGCTGACCTGGATCGTGCAGCCCAATCCCGACGGGCTGGCGCAGGCCTATATTCTGGCCGAAGAGTTTCTGGATGGGGCCCCCAGTGCCATGGTGCTGGGCGACAACATCTTTTTCGGCCACGGCCTGCCCGAGATGCTGGCCGCCGCCGATACAAGGGCCGAAGGCGGCACGGTGTTCGGCTATCATGTCGCCGATCCCGAACGTTATGGCGTGGTGGATTTCGATTCCGACGGCAAGGTTCGTGCCATCATCGAGAAACCCGTGAAACCGCCATCGAACTTTGCGGTGACGGGGCTTTACTATCTGGACCATCGCGCGCCGGACCGGGCACGGTCGATCAAGCCGTCAGCACGCGGGGAACTGGAGATCACCGATCTTCTGGAGTTGTATCGTGCCGAAGGCAGCCTGTCGGTCGAGCGCATGGGCCGCGGCTTTGCCTGGCTGGACACCGGGACCCATGCCAGCCTGCTGGACGCCGGCAATTTCGTTCGCACGCTTGAGGAACGGCAGGGCCTGCAAGTCGGTTGCCCGGATGAGATTGCCTATGTGAAGGGCTGGATCGACCGCGAGGGCCTGGCCGCCCGCGCCCGCCTGTTTCACAAGAATGCCTATGGGCAGTATCTGACCAGGCTTTTGAAGGATTAGGCGGCTTTCCGCAGGGTTTGCAGCGCTGCGCGGGTGTCGATTTCCAGTTTGTTAACTTTTCGGGTCCAATCCTGCGATTCATGCTGGAAATGATCTGCGATCATGCACAGTATTACCCTTGGACGGGATGGAGTGTATCGCGTGTTGGCTGGGGTGGTTCTTGCGGCGATTTTCGGTGGGCTGGCTGGCGCATCGGTGTCCCTGCTGTCGGGGCACCCGCCGGTGATGGTCGGCCTCTCCTACAGTCTTGCTGGCATCTGCGGGGTTCTGGCCTTCCTCTGTCAGGTTCTGACCTCGGGCAGGCGGCTGGGCTGAACCTCAGGTCATTGTTTCGATCCGGGCAACGATCAGCCCCGCATCCCCTGCTCCCATCGCGCGCCAAGCCTGGCCGGGTGGGTATGAGGCTGTGCCGAATCACCTTCGCAACCCACAAGTAGCTCTGATTTTAGGCAAACAACTGCCGATTGATGGGCGCGGGTTGCGTTAACTATTGTGGCGGGTCTGTGACCAGATTTTTCCCGGATCGTGACGTTATTGTGGAGAAGGCCGCCCCCGGCCCCATGGCAAGCCGCAATGACAGCGGATAAAATGGCATGTGGGGGCGTTCTAGTCGAGTGCATGTCATGTGCTGCCAAGATCGCTATTTTGTTAACGTTTCACAACCTGCGGTCGCGGGTTCGTATGGGGTTGCGGTGTCAACATCGTCCAGATTGTTGGCAGGGCACTGACAATGACCATCAGTTTCAATGACCTTCAGGCCGGGCAGGTCGTGCCAATGGCCATGACCGATGCGCCCCAGGGCATCGACAGAAAACCCGTTTCCGTTGGGGTCGGCCCGCAGCGGGGCGGTCTTTACCGTTCGGTCTTCAAGCGCGCCCTGGACATCGCGGCCATCGTCGCGGCGGCCCCGGTGGTTGTGCCGATGGTCGCCGCCATGGCGGTGATGATCGCCCGCGACGGCGGCAAGCCGTTCTATTGCCAGGTCCGCATCGGCAAGGGCGGCAAGCCGTTCAAGATGTGGAAGCTGCGCAGCATGGTCAATGATGCGGATCAGCGGATGGAGGCCTATCTGGCCGAGAACCCCGCCGCCCGCGCCGAATGGGACAGCACGCAAAAGCTGCGCAACGATCCCCGGATCACCCCGATGGGCCAGTTCCTGCGCAAATCCAGCCTGGATGAGCTGCCGCAGCTTTGGAACGTGCTGAAGGGCGACATGAGCCTGGTCGGCCCGCGCCCGATGATGCTGAACCAGCAGGCGATCTATCCAGGCACCGCCTATTATCGGCTGCGCCCCGGCGTGACCGGCTATTGGCAGACGGCGGGCCGCAACAAGACCACCTTCGAGGCGCGGGCCGAATACGATGCCGCCTATGAAGCCGAGGTGACGTTGACGACCGATCTGCGCATTCTGGCGCGCACGGTGGGCGTGGTCCTGCGGGGCACCGGCTACTGACCCGCCGCCCTTCCCGGTGAAAACGGCAAAGGCCCGCCGTCAAGGCGGGCCTTCTGCGTTGCGGCGAGCGTCAGATCAGGGTTGCCGCGACCAGCAGCACGCAGGTCAGCCCGCAGCAGCCCAGCACCAGCGGCGGCAGGGCCTGCACCTTCTGCCGCATCTCTCCCAGCCTTGGTCCGCTGCCCCGGCGCGTGCGGCCGGGCAGGTCCAGTTCAGGTATGGCCACGATCGGGCGCAGGCCCAGTTGCCGCTCCATCTGGGCCGAGGTCCGCAGTACCGGCTTCATCAGATCCAGCACGAAGGCCAGACCCAGCGCACCCAGCAGGCTGGCCATCGCCCCGGCGATGACCAGCTTTTTCCCGCCCGAGCCGGTGGCATGTTCCGGGGTGATCGCCCGGTCCAGCAGGGCAAAGCGTTCGGTCTGCTGGCGTTCGGCCAGTTTCGCGTCGGTATCGGCTTCGGTCAGCTTGGTGATGACGACGCTCAGCCCGTCCTGAAGCAGATCCAGCTGTCGCTGATAGCCGGCCAGGGCGCGTTCCACCTCGGGGATGCGGCCCAGGGTTTCGGTCAACTTGCCGCGCCGCGTTGCAAGCGCGGCCTTCTGTTCGGTCAGCACGGCCACCCGCGCATCTATCTCTTGCAGCCGCCGTTGTTCGGTGGCCCGCAGGTCGCCCCGGCTGGTCAGCTGGCGTTGCTCCTCCAGAAGGGCGATCAGTTCCTGATCCAGCGCCCTGAGATCGGTTTCCAGCTCGGCCAGCTCGTCGCGCTGCGCTTCGGCCAGCGTCGAGACGGCGGCCCCGTTCTGTTCCTTGTAGGCGGCGATTTCCGCTTCGACCACGGCAATCTCGGCGGACAGGCGGCGCTCTTCCTCCTGATAGAAGGCCAGCGTGTCGCGGGCCTGTTCCAGCTTGCCCGACGATGACATGTCCAGCACGCCCTGCGCAAAATCATTGGCCAGCCGCGCGGCCATCTCGGCCTGACCATCGCGGGCCGAGACGATGATCGCCGACAGCTGCGCCGTGCTGCCATAGGCCGTGTTGCCCGCCGAGGCGATGCCCTCAAAGCTGATGCTGGCACGCAGAAGGCTGATCCGCCGGTCTTCGGACAGGCCGGGCATGTCGCGGTACAGCCCGTGACGATCAATCACCGCCAGCAGGTTTTCGCGGGTGGTCAGCCGCTGTTCGATGCTTTGCAGAAGCTGCGCGGATCCGGTGCTTGCAGGGTCGCCGATCTGCGGGCCCTGCACCTCGATGGCGGCAAAGGCCTCATAGGTATCGGGGCGGGTCTTGGCATAGATGGCGGCCAGAACGGTGCCGATCACGGCAAGGCTGACAATCAGCCAGAACCGCCGACGCAGGAAATTCAGCAGATCTTCGATATTTTGGATCTGGCCCATGGATCAGCCCCTCTGCCCATAGGCATAGCGGTCCTGCGCCCGGTCCTGCGCCCGGTTCAGCACCGTGCCCAGAAGCGGCAGCCTGCCGTCGAACAGCCGTTCGCAGGCGCGCACATCCTCGGGCGAGGTCAGGGTGCCGTCCACCACCAGCAGCGCCGCATCCACCTGGCCTGCCAGCGACAGCACATCATCCGATGCCAGCGCGGGCGGCGTGTCGAACAGCACGACATCGGGTTGCAGCAGATCGCGCAGCGCGGCCATGGCATTGGGAAATTCCGGGTCGTGCAGCAATTCGGACGCGCGGGCCACCGGGTCCGAGTTCAGCGCCAGCGCCAGATTGCGGCCGATGCGGCGGAACTGGCCTTCCAGCGGCTGTTCGCCCATCAGAAATTCGATCAGCGGCGGGGCATCGGTGATCCCCAGCAGCCGGGCCAGTTGCGGATCGCGCAGCTCCAGATCCATCAGCACGGTGCGGCAGGACGGCAGCCGCGACAGGGACAGCGCCAGATTGATCGCCACAAAGGATTTGCCGCAGCCATGGGTGGGCGAGGTGATGGCGATCCGGGTCCAGCCCTTTTTCGACAGAAGTTGCAGCAGCCGGGTACGCAGCATGTCGAAGGTGCGGGTGACGGGGCTCTGTGCCGCATCCGCGAACAGACCGTTTCGTTCCCAGAGATCGGGTTTCGCCGGGGTTTCGCTGATCGATTCCCAGACCCGCGCCGGGTTCAGCGGTGCCAGCGACATCGGTGCCAGAAAGATTTCGCGCCCGGTGCGCTGGTCCAACGTCACGCTGGTTTCGGGCAGCGGCTGGCCGGGACGGAACACCGAGACATGACCCGGCCGCGCCGCCTGACCGGGTCTGGGGCGGTTGGCTGCATCATCGCTGGACATCAGGATATGCCCCTCATCGGCCCCCTGGTCCGGTTTCGGACCCCAAATGTAGTGTCTGACCACGCGCCACTGGGCCTTTGCTTCAGGGTCGGCCCGCCAAAGGACCGCCGCCGGATTGAACCTTCCGCCATGTGGCGGCACGAAACCCGTTGACCCTGCGGAATACCGCGGCCCTGCGGATGCAGCGCCGGTTTCCTGTCTCCGGGCCCCCGCCCAGATGAAGGATCATTACCAGATCGGTGCAAGAAAAGGAAGCCCGCTCCGGCACTTGCGCCCTTGCGGCGATGACAGCCAAGGGTGGCAAAACCCGCCGCCGCCGCGTAGTGTCGCGCCATGTCCATGGTGCCCGTCCCTCCGGCCGAAGCCGGTTCAGCCGAAGTCGATGCCGTCGTGATCGGCCGGAACGAGGGCGCACGCCTGCTGGCCTGCCTTGCGTCGTTGCACGGGCAGGTGCGGCGGGTGGTCTATGTCGACAGCGGCTCCACCGACGGATCGGTCAAGGCCGCGCGGGACGCGGGGGCCGAGGTGGTGGCGCTGGACATGACGCTGCCCTTCACGGCGGCACGGGCGCGCAATGCCGGACTGGCGTGGTTGTCGGGCGATGGTTTCGTGCAATTGGTCGACGGCGATTGCCAGGTGCAGCCGGGATGGATCGCCGCCGCCCTGCGCGGCTTTGCCGATCATCCCCGCGCCGTGGTGGTCTGCGGGCGGCGGCGCGAACGGTTTCCGGGTGCCTCGGTCTGGAACCGGCTGTGTGACCGGGAATGGAACACCCCGGTCGGGCAGGCCACCGCCTGCGGCGGCGATGCGCTGATGCGCCTTGCGGCGGTGCGGGCTGCGGGGGGGTATCGTGAGGATCTGATCGCGGGGGAAGAGCCGGAGCTTTGCCTGCGCCTGCGCCGTGCGGGGGGTGAGGTCTGGCGGATCGACGCCGAGATGACCCTGCATGACGCGGCGATGACCCGCATGTCGCAATGGGCGCGGCGGATGCAGCGCGCCGGTCATGCCTTTGCCGAAGGGGCGGCCCTGCATGGTGCGGGCCCCGAACGGCATTGGGTGGCCGAAACCCGGCGTGCGGTGGTCTGGGGTCTGGGCGTGCCCTTGGCGGCCGGGGTGGTCGCGACGGTCCACCCGGCGGGCGCGCTGATCCTGCTGGCCTGGCCGTTGCAGATGGCGCGACTGGCCTGGCGCTGGCGCGACGAGGGCAGGGCAGGGGCCGAGGCGGCGGTGTTCACCGTTCTGGGCAAGCCGCCCGAGGCGCTGGGCGTGCTGGGCTATTGGTGGGGGCGGGTCAGCGGGCGGCGGCGCGGGCTGATCGAATACAAGTGACCGGGGCGAAGGACGGGCCTATCCCCGCTGCCGCAGCCTCAGCGCCTTGACCGCTTGTCCCGGCAGAACGGCCGCGCAGGCGGCATAGCGCGGGATCATCCGGCGCGGAGAGGACAGTGCGCGCCACAGCCATTCCATCGCCACCGCCCGCACCCAGGCCGGCGCACGGGTCTGCGACCCCGCGATGAAATCCACCCCGGCGCCGACGCAGGCAAAGCCCGTCTCGGGTGCCAGCTGCCGCCCCAGCGCGGCCAGCCTTTCCTGCCGTGATGCCCCCAGCGCCAAGAGGCACAGGCCCGGCCCCACCGCCGCCAGCCGGGCCAGCATCTCCTTCGCCTCGGCCCCTTCGGGGGCGAACCCCATCGGAGGCGAGATCAGCACGCCGCGCCGGACGCCGGGAACCATGGCCTCGAACCGGGTCATCGCGGTCTCCAGCACGGCATCGGACGACCCCAGGATCGACACGGGCCGCCGCGCCGCGGCAGCGGCGCGCACCAGCGGCAGCACCAGATCGGAGCCGGGCACCAGTTGCACGGGACGCCCGGCCAGCCGGGACAGCCAGACGATCGGATTGCCGTCGGCCACCACGAAATCCTGTGCGACATAGGCAGTGCGGAACGCCGGCTCGCGGCGCAGCTTGACCAGATGGTCCAGATTGATGGTGGCAATGGAAAACCCGCTGCCTGCCACCAGCCGGGCCGATACCCCGGCCATCAGCGCATCGGCATCGGCATGGGTGATACGGATCACGCTATGATCGAACTGGAACTGCACGGACACTCCTTTGCGCCCGCTATAGCAGCAATCCCGCCGCCTTGCGACAGCCCGGACCCCGGCAACACTGTGTTTCCGGCCCCGGCCGCCCTTGCCTCTCGTGGCCAGCCCGCCATTTCCGTGCTAGAGCCAGCCCGGAACGCCGCAACCGGACCCCTTCCAAGTGCCGCAACCGAACCTGATCGCCTATCTGGTCCTTCTGTGCTGGCCGCTGGTGGCCTGGCAGCTTTATACAAGGCTTGATCCGGCACGCGCGCTGATCTGGACCATCCTTGCCGGTTATCTGGTGTTGCCGCCGCTGACCCGGATCGATTTCCCGGTGGTGCCGGATTTCGACAAGGACACATTGCCCGCGCTGACAGCTCTGGCGCTGTCGGTGTTCCTCTTGCGCGACAGGGTGGCGTTTCTGCCAAGCGGCTGGCTGGGGCGTCTGTTGATCCTG
Source organism: Paracoccaceae bacterium (assembly GCA_036745335.1). Classification (GTDB taxonomy): domain Bacteria; phylum Pseudomonadota; class Alphaproteobacteria; order Rhodobacterales; family Rhodobacteraceae; genus Pseudogemmobacter. The sequence goes on along the minus strand of DAIOGH010000004.1, from coordinate 62,576 downwards.
CTGTTCGTCCTGTCGCCCTTTGCGACGGTTCTGACCAATGCCGATCCGATCCCGATCGAAGATGGCGACATCCCCGGCATGCGGGTCTATGACAGCATCGCGGCGGTGGCGAACCATGTCATCTATGCCCTGCCGCTGTTTCTGGGCCGCCGCTATCTGGCCACGCCGCAGGCGGCACGGGCGCTTCTGGCCGCGCTGGTTGCCGCCGGGCTGGTCTATTCGCTGCCGATGCTGATCGAAAGCCGGGTGTCGCCGCAGATGAACGTCTGGATCTATGGCTTCTTCCAGCACGATTTCTTCCAGACCATCCGGCAGGGCGGCTATCGCCCGGTCGTGTTCCTGCCGCATGGGCTGTGGGTGGCGATGTTCACCCTGATGTGCCTTGCGGCGGCGGCTGTCTTTCTGCGCATGGGCCCGGCCGAGGCGCGGCCGAAACAGATGCTGGTCTTCCTCTATCTGGCCTTCATGCTGGTCGTCTGCAAATCGGCCGGGGTGGTGGTCTATGCCATGGCGATGGTGCCGCTGATCCTGCTGGCCCCGCGCCGCCTGCAACTTCTGGTCGCGGCGCTGGTGGCGGTTGTGGTGATGGCCTATCCGCTGTTGCGTGGCGCGCAGCTGGTGCCGCTGGATGCCATTCTGGATTATTCGCGCGGTCTGTCGGCCGAACGGGCCTGGTCGCTGCAATTCCGCATCGAGAATGAAGAGGTCCTGCTGGCCCGCGCCGGCGAGCGGCCCTGGTTCGGCTGGGGCGGCTATGCGCGCAATTTCCCGCATGATCCGATCACCGGCCGGACGCTGAACATCGCCGACGGGGCCTGGATCATCCAGATCGGCACCTATGGCTGGCTGGGTTATCTGGCTGAATTCGGGCTCCTGTGCCTGCCGCTGTGGCTTCTGGGGCGCGAGGCGGTGGTACAGCGGTCGGCCGCTTTCACGCCCGAACTGGCCGGGCTGGCGCTGATCTTCGCCTTCAACATGCTGGACCTTTTGCCGAACGGCACGCTGGTTCCGCTCAGCTGGTTGATCGCGGGCGCGCTTCTGGGCCATGCCGAGGCGTTGCGCGCGGCCCGCAAGGCGGCAAGGCCCCGGCCCGCGCCAGTGCAGGCGGTGATCCGGGGATGAAGGTCGATCTCGGCATTTTTGCCCATGACGAAGCCGCAGGGATCGCCGCCATGGTCGGCGGCGTTCTGGCCCAGCAGGTGCCGCCGGGGGTGGATCTGCGGGTGCTGGTGCTGGCCAACGGTTGCCGGGACGACACCGCCGCCCGTGCGGCGGCGGCGGGGGCCGAGGTGGCCGATCTGCCCGAAGGCGGCAAAAGCCGGACCTGGAACCGGTTCGTCCATGACCTGTCGCGCCGCGATGCCGATCTTCTGATCTTTGCCGATGCCGATATTGCGCTGCCCGAACCGGATGCGCTGGCCCGGCTGATCACGGGCCTGTCCGCCCGGCCGGGCCTGTGGGTGCTGAACAGCCAGCCGGTCAAGGACACCGCCCTGCGCGGCCCCCGCACGCTGGTGGAGCGGCTGGCGCTGAAGGCGTCGGGGGGCCTTGACGACTGGAAGACCGCGATCTGCGGCCAGCTTTACGCCATGCCCGCGCCCCGCGCCCGCGCTTTCCGCCTGCCGATCGGCCTGCCGGTCGAGGATGGCTATCTGCGCGCCCTGGTGCTGACCGATGGCCTGACCGCGCCCGAGGATTTCAGCCGCATCGACGGGGCGACCGGGGTGCGGCACATCTATGCCTCGGAAACCACGCTGGCCGCGCTGATCCGGCATCAGGAGCGGATCGTGATCGGCAGTGCCATCAACGCCGCCCTGTTCGCGCATCTGCGCACCAGTTCCGACCCGGCGGCCGAGGCCGAACGACTGGCCGCAGATCCCGCCGCCCTGCCGCATCTGTTGCGGTCCAGCCTGCCGCGCTGGCCCTTCGGCTATGTGCCGTTCCACTTTCTTTTCAAAAGGTTGCATCGGGCGCGCCCTCATCGCGTTCCGGTTGCAATTCTTGGATTCGGCTTCGATTCCATTGTTTTTCTGCGGGCGCAAATCCGCATGGCGCGGGGCACCGGTGCGGGGTTCTGGTAGCCTCCGCCGCCTTATTCCCCGGCCAATCCCGGCAGCATTGTGGCATTAACGTGGCATTGTCCCATGCTGCGACATGATCGGCCCGAAGGCCCGGCACGGGTATCGCCAAGGCCCGAAATGTGTTAGATTTCAGGGGCCTTTCCCGAAGACGGGATCGGGTCCGGGCTGGTTGTGCAGCCCCGGCCTTCCCATATCCGGGCAGGCATCAAGGACGGTGGTATGACAGTGAAAAGCAGTTTCCCCGGCGTGGCCGAAACCGACATCGCCATTGTCGGCATGGCGGCGCATTTGCCGGGGGCAGGGGATATCGACGCCTATTGGCAGAACCTGGCCGCCGGGGTGGAATCCATCCGGGCGCTGTCCGAAGCCGATCTGCTGGCGGCCGGGGAATCCCCCGCCCGCCTGCGCCGCCCGAACTACGTGCCTTCGGCTGCCGTGCTGGACGGGTTCAAGGACTTCGACGCCGATTTCTTCGGCTTCAGCCCGAAAGAGGCCGCCATCCTTGACCCTCAGCACCGTCATTTCCTTGAGGTGGCCTGGGAGGCGCTGGAAAACGCCGGCCACCCGCCGGAACGGTTCAAGGGGGCCATCGGCGTCTATGCCGGCTGCGGCATGGGGTCGTATTTCTACTTCAACCTGTGTTCCAACCGTGATCTGGTCGATCAGACCGGTATGTTCCTTCTGCGCCATACCGGCAATGACAAGGATTTCCTGTCGACCCGCGTCAGCCACATCCTCGACCTGAAAGGGCCGTCTGTGAACGTGCAGACCGCCTGTTCCACCAGCCTGGTGGCGGTGCATTACGCGGCGCAGGCGCTGCTCAATGGCGAATGCGACATGGCCCTTGCCGGGGGCGTCACCATCGAACTGCCCCACGCCCGCGGCTATCTTTACACCGAGGGCGAGATCCTGTCGCCCGACGGCCATTGCCATGCCTTCGACCATCGCGCCGAAGGCACGGTCTTCGGATCGGGCGCGGGGTGTGTGGTCCTGCGGCGGGCCAGGGATGCCCTCCGCGATGGCGATCACATCTGGGCGATCCTGAAAGGGTCGGCCATCAACAACGACGGCGCGGCCAAGGCCGGCTACCTTGCGCCTTCGGTCGACGGTCAGGCCGCCTGCGTGGCCGAGGCGCAGATGATCGCGGGCGTCAGTGCCGATACGGTGACTTACGTCGAATGCCACGGCACCGGCACCTATCTGGGCGACCCGATCGAGGTGGCGGCCCTGACCGCCGCCTTTGCCGAAACCGCCGATACCGTCGGCACCTGCCGCATCGGTTCGGTCAAGACCAACATCGGCCATCTGGATACCGCCGCCGGGGTCGCCAGCCTGATCAAGGTGGCGCTGTCGCTGCATCATCGCCAGCTGCCGCCGTCGCTGGGCTATGAGGCGCCGAACCCCAGCATCGACTTCGACTCCAGCCCCTTCCGCGCCAACGACCGGCTGACCGACTGGCAGGCCCCGATCCTGCGGGCAGGCGTCAACAGCCTGGGTGTCGGCGGCACCAATGCCCATGCGGTGCTGGAGGAAGCCCCGCCAAGACCCGCGTCCGAAGACAGCGACTGGCCGTTTCAGCCACTTGTGCTGTCGGCTCGCACCAAGGCCGCGCTGGACGGTCAGGCCGCCCGCCTTGCCGCCCATCTGCGCAGCCATCCCGATCAGCCGCTGGCCGATGTGGCCTGGACGCTGAAGGAAGGCCGCCGCGCCTTTGACAAACGCCGGGTGATCGTGGCCGCCAGCCATGAAGAGGCGGCAAGCCTGCTGGAAGGCACCGACCCGCGTAGGGTGTTCAATCACGACCGGCTGGACGCGCCCGAAGTGGTTTTCATGTTCCCCGGCGGTGGCGCGCAATTCGCCGGCATGGCGCGAGACCTTTATGAGACCGAGCCGGTCTTTGCCGACTGGATGGACCGCGGGCTGGCGGTGCTGCAACCGCAGCTGGATTATGACATTCGCGCACTCTGGCTGCCCCAGCCCGGTGCCGAGGGCGCGGCGAACGAGGCGCTGAAACGTCCTTCTGCCCAGTTGCCGCTGATCATGATCACCGAATTCGCGCTGGCCAAACTGTATGAAAGCTGGGGCGTCACCCCTGCCGCTCTGGTCGGGCATTCGATGGGCGAAAACACCGCCGCCGCGCTGGCCGGGGTGATGAGTTTCGAGGATTGCATCGGGCTGGTGTTGCTGCGCGGGCGTCTGTTCGACAGCATCGCCCCCGGCGGGATGCTGTCGGTGCCACTGGACGAACCCGACTTGCGGCCCCGCCTGACCGGCGATCTTGACATGGCTTCGGTCAATGCGCCCGGCCTGTGCGTCGTCTCCGGCCCCGATGCCGCGCTGCAATCGCTTGCGGCGACCCTTGCCGCCGAAGGGGTGGAAACCCAGCGCGTCGCCATCGACATCGCCGCGCATTCCCGGATGCTGGAGCCGATCCTGAATGATTTCAGGGCCTTTCTGCGCAGCATTGCACTTGCAGCACCACAGATTCCGATCCTCTCGAACCGCACGGGCCAGCCGCTGACCGACGCGCAGGCCACCGATCCCGACTATTGGGTCCAGCATCTGCGCAACACGGTGAACTTCCGCGCCTGCATGGGCACGCTGACCGCCACTCCGGCCCGCGTCTTCATGGAGATGGGGCCGGGCCGGGCGCTGTCGTCGCTGGCGCAGGCCAATGGCATCGCCTCGGCACAGGTCATCCCCGCCCTGCGCCACCCCGAACAGAAGATGGCCGATGACGCCTGGCACATCGCCAGCATTGCGCGCCTTTGGGCCTGCGGGGTGCCGGTGGACTGGGCCCCGGTCTGGGGGAGCGCCCGCCGCAACCGGGTGCCGCTGCCGACCTATGCCTTCCAGAAGAAACCCTATTTCATCGAACCCGGCAAAGCCGGCGTCGAAGAGCCGGAAAGCCTGCCCGCCCGTCTGCCCGACATCGCGCAATGGGGCTGGCGGCCGCATTGGAAACCCGCCCCGGCGGGGGCCGAGATCGAGGATCTGGCCGACCTGCCGCCGCAGACCTGGCTTCTGTTCGCCGACGACAGCGGCCTTGCCGCCGCCACCGGCGCAAGGCTGCGCCAGCAGGGCCACCGTGTCGTTACCGTGCGCGCCGGCGACATCTTCGCCCGCGATGGCGAAGGTTACATCCTGTCGCCCGAACGCGGCCGCGAAGGTTATGACCTGCTGATCCGCGATCTGGTCGCCCGTGGTCTGACCCCGGACCGCATCGCGCATTTCTGGCTGGTCACGGCGCGGGAGACCTTCCGCCCCGGCTCCAGTTTCCTGCACCGCAACATCGAGCAGGGCTTCTACTCGCTGATGTTCCTGGCGCAGGCCATCGCGGACGAAGGGCTGCCCGGCCCGATCCGGCTGACCGCCCTGACCACGGGGGCCGCGCAGGTGAAGGCGGAACCTTTGCCCTACCCGGAAAAGGCGATGATCCTTGGCCCGCTGCGGGTAATCCCGCGCGAGGTGCCGGGGCTGATCACGGCTGGGCTGGACATCGGCACGTTGCCGAAGGACCTTGCCGCCCTGACGGACCGAGTGCTGGAAGAGCTGATCTCCGATCCCGCCCTTGCCGCCCTGCGGGGCGAGCGGCGCTATGAACTGGGCGTCAGGCCCGCCCCCCTGCCGACGGCCGAACTCCAGCTTCCGCAGGGCGCGCATGTGTTGATCACCGGCGGTTTCGGCGGCATCGGCCTGACTCTGGCCGAGGATCTGATCCGCCGCCATGGCGTGAAGATCACCCTGATTGCCCGCCGCCCGCTGCCGCCCCGCGCCGACTGGCCGCGCCTTCTGGCCGGGATGGCGCCGACCGAGTCCACCGCCCGCCGCATCCTTGCGCTGCAACGGCTTGAGGCGCTGGGCGGCGAAATCTTGGTGGCGCAGGCCGATGTGGCGAATGTGGTCGAGATGACGGCCGCGCGCGATGCCGGTGTGGCCCGCTTTGGCGCGGTCCACGCAGTGATCCATGCCGCAGGCGTGGTCGATGACGGCCCGCTGCTGGCAAAGACCCCGGCCGAGATCGAAGAGGTTTTCGCGCCCAAGCTGCATGGCACGCAGGTGCTGGATCGCCTGTTCCCCGATGGCACGCTGGCGCTGATGGTGCTGTTCGCCTCCACCTCCACCGTCACCGGCCCGGCGGGGCAGATCGACTATGTGGCGGCCAACGAATATCTGAACGCCTTTGCCAGATCGCGCCGGGGCGGCAAGACCCGCGTCGTCGCGCTGAACTGGGGCATCTGGCAGGGTGTCGGCATGGCGGCCGATTCACTGGCCGACCGCGTGGGCCGGCCCGAGGCACCCCGCCTGCCGATCCACCGCCCGATGCTGGACGAAGCGGGGTTTGACGGTGACGGCAACCGCATCTTCACCGCCACCTATGCCGTGGACCGCTGGGTGCTGGACGGCCACCGCACCGCCGATGGCACCGCGCTGGTCCCCGGCACCGGATACCTTGAGATCGCTGCCGAAGCCTGGGCCGCCCAAGGTGAATCCGGCGGGTTCCAGCTGCGCGACCTGACCTTCTTCCGCGCCCTGAACATCGGCGAAGCCGAGGCGCGCGACATCCGCGCCCGGCTGACCCGCAGCGACGAAGGCTATACGCTCGACATCCATTCCGATGTCACTGTGCAGGGCCGCCGGGGCTGGTTGCAGCATGCCTCGGCCCGGCTCATGCCGCTGGCCGAAACCGCGCCCCGCATCGATCCCGCCGCCATTGCCGCCCGCCTGCCTGCGCCCGAACTGGGCGAGGGGCTGGCCAGCCCGCAAGAGGCGCATCTGCGCTTTGGTCCGCGCTGGCGGGTGCTGGCCGCGCGCAGCACCGGCGCGGGCGAAGGGCTGGCCCATCTGAACCTGCCCGCCGCCTTTGCCGATGAACCGGCAGGCGGCTGGCTGATGCACCCCGCGCTGATGGATCTGGCAACCGGCTGGGCGATGGATCTGATCGACGGCTATCGGCCCGATCATCTCTGGGTGCCGGTTTCCTATGCCCGCCTGCGCGCCTTCCGCCCGCTGCCCGCGCGGATCGTCAGCCATGTGCGCAACGCCGCCGCCAATGCCGCCGGGCGCGCGACGGCTGTCTTCGACATCACCCTTGCCACGCCCGAGGGCGAGGTCTGCGTGATGATCGAAGGCTTTACCCTTCACCGGCTGGACGGCGCGCTGACCTTCGCCGCGCCCGAAGCCCGGATGCTGGAACAGGACAGTGCCGCAAGGCCGGTCTCTGCGGCCGAAGACCGGCTGATCCACGCCTTCACCCAGGGCATCCGCCCCGACGAAGGCCCGCGCGCCTTTGCCCGCGCGCTGTCGCTGGATGGCCCGCAGATCATCGTCTCGTCGCTCGATCTGCCCGCGCTGGTCCGCCAGGCCGCCGCGACTGAGGCTGCCCGCCCCGAAGGCCAGTCGTTCGACCGCCCCGATCTTGACAGCGACTATGTCGAACCGAAGACGGATGTCGAGAAACGCCTTGTCGGCTTCTGGCAGGATCTGCTGGGCGTGTCCCGTGTCGGCATCGAAGACAGCTTTTTCGATCTGGGCGGCCATTCCCTGATCGCGGTGCGGCTGTTCGCCATGGTGAAAAAGGCTTTCAGAGTCGAATTCCCGATCTCGGTCCTGTTCGAGGCCCCGACCATCGCCGCCTGCGCCCGGCTGATCGCCGACCAGCTGGGCACCCCCGACGAGGCGTCGCAGGGCGGCCCCGAGGAGGGACCCCGGACCGATCGCCAGCACGCCCCGCAGCGCCGCTTCACCCATCTGGTGCCGATGCACCGCGGCGAAGGCGGGCCGCGCCGCCCATTCTTCCTGGTCGCGGGCATGTTCGGCAATGTGCTGAACCTGCGGCATCTGGCGCAGCTGCTGGGCCATGACCGGCCGTTCTACGGCCTTCAGGCCCGCGGCTTGATGGGCGAGGATGCGCCGCATGACGATTTCACCGCCGCCGCCCTGGATTATATCGCCGAGATGCGGCAGGTGCAGCCGCGTGGCCCCTATCTTCTGGGCGGCTTTTCCGGCGGCGGGCTGATCGCCTGGGAAATCGCCCGCCAGCTGGAAGCGGCAGGCGAGGATGTGCCGCTGCTTGTCCTGCTGGACACGCCGGTCCCGCTGCGCCCCGCGCTGTCGCGCACCGACAAGGCGCTGATCAAGCTGGCGGAACTGCGCGCCAGGGGGCCGGGCTACCTGCTGGAATGGGCGCGCGCGCGGGCGGAATGGAAACGGCGTCAGGACCAACCGGCGCAGGCGCAGGCCGACAGCGCCTTTCACAACACCGCCATCGAAGCCGCCTTCCGCGCCGCCCTGCCGCGCTATGCGATGCCGCAGCGCGATGGCGCGACCGTGCTGTTCCGCCCGCCGCTGGACCGGCGCTGGCAGGTCTCGGGCGGGCAATGGGTGTCGTCGGCCAAGGAATATGTCCTTGCCGACAATGACCTGACCCGCTTTGCCCCCGCCCTTCAGGTGATCGAGGTGCCGGGCGATCATGACAGCATGGTGCTGGAACCGAATGTCCGGGTGCTGGCCGCCGGCATGAAACAGGCGATCGAGGCGGCGGAACCGGCCCCGGTTTCCCTTGCACAGGCGGCGGAATGACAGCGCGCCTTCTGACCGTGATCCTGAACTGGCGCACGCCCGAGATGACTCTGCGTTCGGCCGAGGCCGCGCTGACGGCCTTGCAGGGCATCGACGGCGCGCTGGTCATCGTCGACAACGACAGCGGCGACGGCTCTTACGAACGGCTCGGTGCCGAAGTTGCCGCGCGCGGCTGGGCCACAGGCCCGCGGCAGGTGCGCGTGCTGCAATCGGGCCGCAACGGCGGCTTTGGCGCGGGCAACAATTTCGGCATTCGCGCCGGACTGCCCGACGGCACGCGGCCCGACTATGTCTATCTGCTGAACTCCGACGCCTTCCCCGCGCCCGATGCCATCCGCGCCCTGCTTGATCATCTGGAAACCCATCCGCAGACCGGATTTGCCGGCAGTTACATCCATGGGCCGGACGGCGATCCGCACCGCACCGCCTTCCGCTTCCCCTCGATCCTGTCGGAATTCGAAGGCCAGATCCGTTTCGGCCCGGTCTCGCGCCTGCTGGCCCGCCACATCGTCGCGCAGCCGATCCCGCAGGCCACCACCCGCGTCGACTGGCTGGCCGGGGCCAGCCTGATGATGCGGCAATCGGTGCTGGACCGGATCGGCCTTTTTGACGAAACCTTCTTTCTGTATTTCGAGGAAACCGATCTTTGCCGCCGCGCCGCCCTGGCCGGTTTTCCCACCGATTATGTGGTGGAAAGCCGTGTCGCGCATATCGGCTCGGCCTCGACCGGGATGAAGGGCTGGACGCGGATTCCGCAATTCTGGCTGGACTCCCGCCTGCACTACTTCACGAAGAACCACGGCCGCGCCCATGCCGCGCTTGCCAGCCTTGCCACTTTGGCGGGCGGCGCGCTCTGGCGGCTGCGGCTGCTGATCCAGCGCAAGGACAGGGGCGATCCACCCCGCTATCTGCGCGATCTGGCGGCGCATCACCTGCGCCATCTGTTTCGGCCAAACGGGAACGCGCACCCCCAAGCCAGCCCCGCAAGGGGCGAAGGACCTGTGACATGAAGCTTTCCGTCCTCTTGATCGGCAACGAAGCCCTTACCCTGCAATGCGGTGACATGCTGCGCCAGCGCGGCCACGAGATTGCCGCCGTCGTCACCCACTCGGCCGACCTGCGCCACTGGGCCAGTGGCCACGGGCTGCGGGTGGAACCCCATGGCGTCGATCTTGCTGCCCGGCTGCCGCGGGCGGACTGGCTGTTGTCGATCGCCAACCTGACCGTGCTGCCGCCCGCCGTGCTGGCCCGCGCCACGCAAGGCGCGGTCAATTTCCACGATGGCCCCTTGCCCGCCCATGCCGGGCTGAACGCGCCCGTGTGGGCGATTCTGGGCGGAGAAGTGCAGCACGGCATCAGCTGGCACCTGATCGAAGGGGGCGTCGATCAGGGCCGCCTGCTGGAAACCCGCAGCTTCCCGATTGCCGCCGACGACACCGCCCTGACCCTGAACAGCCGTTGTTTCGAGGCTGGCCTCGACAGCTTCTCCGCCGTCCTCGCGCAACTGGAAACCGGCCTGACCCCGCGCCCGCAGCCCGTGGGTCCGGGGCAGCTGCACAAACGCAGCGACCGCCCCGCCGCCTTCGGCCGCATCGACTTTGCCCGGCCCGCTGCGGAAATCGCCCGACTCGTCCGCGCGCTGGACCATGGCCGCTACTGGAACCCGCTGACCACGGCCAAGATCGACACCGGATCACGCGTGCTGAACACCGGCAGTGCCGAGGTGGCCGAAGGGCAGGGCAGCCCCGGCACGGTGCTTTCCGCCACGTCCGAAGGGCTGGTGGTGGCCTGCGGCAGCGGGGCCGTGCGGCTGAACCGGCTGACCTGCCAGATCAAGGGTGGCCCGGTCAGCCCGGCCAGCGTTACCGAGGCCAGGCTTCCCCTGCTGGCCACCGATGAGGCAGCAAGGCTGACAGCCGCGCTGCAGGCCGAGGCCCCGCGCGATGCCGCCCACCGCGCTGCGCTGGCCGGTCTGAACCCGCTGCCGCTGGCTGCGAAACCGCCCGCCGCACCCGACTGGCGCAGCCTGCCGCTGTCGTCGTCTCTGGCCCATCTTGGCCTTGCCGCCCTGCGCGCCACCGGCAGCGATGCGGCGGATGTGGCCTGCGCGGCGCAGGGCCTGCCCGGTTATCTGGCCGACTGGCAGCCGCTGCGGCTGATCTCCGGCCCGCTGGGGCAAAGCCTTTCGGAACTGGATGCCGCCCTGGCCACACCCGCGCCGGGCTGGCCGCTGGACCTGATGACCCGCGACGCCGCCCTTCAGGGCCTGACCCCGCCGCCGCTGGGCCTGTCGCCGTCCGGCCCGATCCCCGGCACCGCCGTCACCCTGACGCCCAGCGCGCTGCATTACGACGCTGCCCGCATCGCGCGGCCCGAGGTGCAGGCGCTGTCCGCCCGCCTGTCGCATCTTGCCGCGCAGATCGCCGCCGCAGCCCCCGATGCGCTGTTGGCCGATCTGTCCCCCTTGACGCCCGCCGAACGGGACGAGGTGCTGACCCGCTGGAACGCCACCGCCCGCGACCATGACCGCGCGCTGATGGTGCATACCGCATTCGAGGCGCAGGCGGCGAAAACGCCCGACGCCCCGGCGCTGTGCTTCGAAGCCCAGACGCTGACCTATGCGCAGTTGAACGCCCGCGCCAACCGCGCCGCCCATACGCTGATCGGCATGGGGGTTACACCGGGCACCCTTGTGGGCCTGTCCACGCGCCGCAGCCTTGATCTCGTGGTGGGGGCGCTGGCGATCCAGAAGGCCGGTGGCGCCTATGTGCCGATGGACCCGGCCTATCCCGCCGACCGGCTGGCCCTGTTCGCCGAGGATTCCGCCTGCCCGGTGATCGTGACGCAAAGCGACCTTGCCTCCCGGCTTCCGGGCAATGTGCAGACCCTGTGCCTTGACACCGATGGCAGGCTTGCCGCTGCACCGCAGACCAACCCGCAGACCGCCGTCACGCCCGAAGACGTGGCCTATATGATCTATACGTCGGGCTCCACGGGCAGGCCGAAGGGCGTGCAGGTCGAACACCGCAATGTGGTGAACTTCTTCGCCGGGATGGATGACCGGCTTGGCACTGCGCCGGGCACCTGGCTGGCCGTCACCTCGCTTTCCTTCGATATTTCCGTGCTGGAGCTGTTCTGGACCCTCGCCCGCGGCTTCAAGGTGGTGATCAGCAGCGACGAGACCCGCGCGCTGGTGTCCTCGGGCCGGATCGCCAGCGAAAGGCACATGGATTTTTCGCTGTATTACTGGGGCAATGACGACGGGCAGGGGCCAAAGAAATACGAACTGCTGCTGGAAGGCGCGAAATTCGCCGACAGACACGGCTTTTCGGCGCTCTGGACGCCCGAGCGCCACTTCCACGCCTTCGGCGGGCCTTACCCGAACCCTTCCGTCACCGGCGCTGCGGTTGCGGCCGTGACGAAAAACCTGTCGGTGCGCGCCGGGTCCTGTGTGGTGCCGCTGCACCATCCGGCGCGGATCGCCGAGGAATGGGCGGTGATCGACAACCTGACGAACGGCCGCGCCGGATTGGCCATCGCCTCGGGCTGGCAGCCCGAGGATTTCGTGCTGCGGCCCGAAAACACCCCCCCCGCCAACAAGGCTGCGATGTATCAGGCCGCCGAGCAAATCCGCCGCCTCTGGCGCGGTGAAGGGGTGGAGTTTCCGAAGGCCGACGGCACGCCGTTCACCGTGGTCACGCAGCCGCGCCCGGTTTCGCCCGAACTGCCGCTTTGGGTCACGACGGCCGGCAACCCCGACACCTGGCGCGAGGCGGGCGAGATGGGCGCCCATGTGCTGACGCATCTTCTGGGCCAGAGCATCGACGAGGTGGCGGGCAAGATCACCATCTACCGCCAGGCGCGGGCCAAGGCCGGGCATGACCCGGACAAGGGCATCGTCACCCTGATGCTGCATTCCTATGTCGGGCGCGACCGGGAACAGGTGCGTCGCGTCGCCGAAGCGCCGATGAAGGCCTATCTCGCCGCCGCCGTCGGGCTGGTGAAGCAATATGCCTGGTCCTTCCCGGCCTTCAAGAAACCCGCAGGCGTGACCAACCCGATGGACATCGACCTGCGCACCCTGTCGGCCGAAGAGAACGAGGCGATCCTGGATTTCGCCTTCCACCGCTATTTCGAGGATTCGGGCCTGTTCGGCACCGTCGAGGATGCCCTGGCCCGCGTCGAACAGCTGAAACGCATCGGCGTTTCCGAGGTTGCCTGCCTGATCGACTATGGCATCGCGCCGGAAAAGGTGATGGAGGGGTTGTATCCGCTGGCCGAGGTGGTGAAACGCGCCAATTCCGGCGGCGGGGTCGAGGCGGATGATTTCTCGATCGCCGCGCAGATCATCCGCCATGGCGTGACGCATCTGCAATGCACCCCGTCGATGGCGCGGATGATCGCGCTGAACGACGACAGCCGGATGGCATTGGGCCATGTCGGCACCCTGCTTGTGGGGGGCGAGGCGCTGCCCGGCGCGCTGGTCGAAGACCTGCGCCGCGCTGGCGTGAAAAGCCTTTTCAACATGTATGGGCCGACCGAAACGACGATCTGGTCATCAGTCGAACAGGTCGGCGCGGCCGAGGCGGTGACAAACATCGGCCTGCCTTTGGCCAACCAGCAGCTTTACGTCCTGGATGACGCGCTGTCCCCGGTTCCGCCGGGGGTGGAGGGCGAGTTGTGGATCGGCGGCGAAGGGGTGACGCGCGGCTACTGGCAGCGCCCCGATCTGACCGCCGACCGTTTCCGCGCCAATCCCTTCGGACCGGGCCGGATCTATGGCACCGGCGATCTGGTGCGCCGCCGCGCCGATGGCAAGCTGGATTTCCTAGGCCGGGCCGACCATCAGGTGAAGCTGCGCGGCTACCGGATCGAACTGGGCGAGATCGAGGCCGCGCTGGAGCGTCAGCCCGGCGTCGTGCAGGCCGTCGTTCTGGCGCGCGAGGACAATCCCGGCGATCTGCGGCTGGTGGCCTATGTGGTGGGTGCCGCCCGCGAACCGGCGCTGAAGGCGGCGCTGGCGACCGAACTGCCCGAACATATGGTGCCGCAGCATGTGGTGCCGCTGGCCGCCCTGCCGCTGACGCCCAACCGCAAGGTCGATCGCAAGGCGCTTCCGGCGCCCTCGTCGGTGGTTGCCCCGCAAGCTGCCCCGGCAGCTTTCGAAGCGCCCGTCTCCTCGGTCGCGGCGGATCTGGCGGCGATCTGGGCGCGGGTGCTGGGGCTGCCGAAGGTCGGGGTCAAGGACAATTTCTTTGCCCTTGGCGGCCATTCCCTGCTGGCGGTGCAGGCGCATCGGGAAATCCGCGACCGGATGGGGGCGGCGAAGGTCTCGATCACCGACATCTTCCGTTTCCCGGTGCTGGAGCAGCTGGCCGCCCATATCGAAGGGCCGAAGGCCGCGCCCGCCGCGCCGCCGCCCGTGGTTGCCGCCCCGGCGGTGCAGGGCGACAGTCTGGCCGAGGCGATGGACCGCCGCCGTGCGATGCGGCTGGCCCGGCGCGGGATAGATGCCTGAGGCCGCTGCCCTGCTGGCCCTGGCCCGGCGGCTTTTGCCGCCCGGCTGTGCGGTGGCCGGGGCCGATCCCTCCCGGCCCTGGCCGCTGATTCCCGGCGAGGCCCTGCCCGGCGCCACGCCGCCCCGGCTGGCCGAGTTTTCCGCCGGTCGCCATGCCGCCCGTCGCGCCCTTCAGATGCTGGGCCTGCCGACAGTCGCCATTCCGATGGCCGATGACCGCGCGCCGCTTTGGCCCGAGGGGGTGGCGGGCAGCATCACCCACAGTCGCCACGCCTGCCTTGCGGCGCTGCGGCTGGGTGCGCCGCTGGGGCTGGATCTGGAAGAGGACGAAGACCTGCCGCCCGATCTCTGGGATGTGGTCCTGATGCCCGGCGAACAGGATTGGGCGCGGGCGCAGCCTGCCCCCGGCCGGGCCGCCAAGCTGATCTTTTCTGCCAAGGAAGCAGCTTACAAGGCGCAATATCCGATCAGCCAGCAGCTGTTCGGCTTTGACAGGATGGCAATCACCGTCACGGCAGGGGTGTTCGTCGCCCGTTTCCGCCAGCCTGTCGCGCCCTTTGCGGCTGATCACGTCCTGCCCGGTTTCTGGGGCCATGCCGCAGGCCATCTTCTGACGGCCGTGGCGCTCTGATCCCCGCAACGCTGCGCTGCCGCATCGCGGGTGCGGCGACGATTTGTTTCGACATTGTGGAATCCTCGATTAATGTTTGCGCAGCCAGCCCGCCGGACGGGCCGCCCCGGAACAGGACCCGCCATGCGCAAATTCGTCGCCATCATCTGCGTCATCAGCTGGACGGGATTCTGGGCCTTCGGCTACCTTGCCCTTGCCGCCGATCCGGCAGACGGCAACCGCACCACGGTGGCCATCCTGCTGGCTGCCGTTGCCTTTCTGGTCGGGGTCTTCACCTATATGAAGCTGGCCCGCGAGATGCCGACCGAATGGAAGCGGGTCAGGCCGTCTGAGGGCGCCTGATCAGCCCGGCAGCCTCGATCACCAGCGGGCGCAGCCCCGCCCCGCCGTGATCCAGCACGCCGAACAACTGATTGCGCATCCGCGGTTCCCAGAAGTCATTGATATGGCTGGCGAACAGGGTCAGCCCTTCGTCATGGGGCTTCGACTCCATGAATTGCGCGATCTGGTTCGCCATACGGATGATCTTTTCAGCGGGGGTGGCCGACATGGGCAGGCTCCGTCACGATGCGGTCGGTGTGGGTAAAGGCCTCGAACCGGTCGGGCCGGGCCAGGGCGACAAGGGTCAGACCGGCGCGTTCGGCCAGCGCCACGGCATCCGCCGTGGGGGCCGAAACGGCGATCAGGATGCCGCAGCGCAGGGCCGCGACCTTCTGCACAAGGTCGATCGACACGCGGCTGGTCAGCACCACCGCGCCCTGATCGGCGGCCACGCCCGAGCGCAGCGCCCAGCCGGCCAGCTTGTCCAGCGCATTGTGCCGCCCGACATCCTCGCGCGTGGCAACCAGCGCGCCATCGGTCCAGAAACCGGCGCAATGGGCGGATCGGGTCAGATCATGCAGGGGCTGGCCCTTCGGCAGCGCAGCCACGGCCGCCATCACCTGCGCCGGGCTCATCCGCAGCCCGCCATGCGGCAGCATTGCAGGTTCGCGCAGCGCCTGATCAATTGAATCGATGCCACACAGTCCGCAGCCCACCGGCCCGGCCATGGTGCGCCGCCGCGCCGCCAGCCGTGCCTCGGCCCCCGGCTCCAGCCAGCACTGCACGTCGATTCCCGATCCGGCCTCGACCACCTCGACCGAGAGGATCTCGGAGGGCGTGGCGATGCCTTCGGTCAGCGCAAAGCCATAGGCGAAGTCTTCCAGATCAGACGGCGTCGCCATCATCACCGCCTGGGTCGATCCGTTGAACGACAGCGCCACCGCCACCTCTTCGGACAGCATCCGTTCGCCCGCCACCGGGGCGGGGCCGAAGGCCAGCCTTGGGATGACCCTTGCGCCCTTCATGCCTGTCTGCCCGTCACTCCGCCGCCAGGATGCGGCGCGAATTGGCGGCCTGGGCGTTGTATTCCTCCTGCCATTCCGACGGCCCGTTCGAGGGGGCCACCTGCACCGCCGTCACCTTGTATTCCGGGCAATTGGTCGCCCAATCGCTGAAATCGGTGGTGATGACGTTGGCTTGCGTGTCGGGGTGGTGGAAGGTGGTATAGACCACACCGGGCGATACCTTGTCGGTGATCTCGGCCCGCAGCGTGGTTTCGCCGGAACGCGAGGCCAGCCGCACCCAGTCGCCATCGCGGATGCCGCGGTTCTCGGCATCATGCGGGTTGATCTCCAGCACGTCCTGATCGTGCCAGACCACGTTCTGCGTGCGCCGGGTCTGCGCGCCGACGTTGTATTGCGACAGGATGCGCCCCGTGGTCAGCAACAGCGGGAAGCGCGGGCCGGTCTTTTCGTCGGTGGCGATATATTCGGTGCGGATCAGCTTGCCCTTGCCGCGCACGAAACCGTCGATATGCATCAGCGGCGTGCCTTCCGGCGCCTTGTCGTTGCAGGGCCACTGGACCGATCCCATGGTCTCGATCTTCTCATAGCTCACGCCGGCAAAGCTGGGCGTGGTCATGGCGATTTCTTCCATGATCTGCGACGGATGGGTGTAGCCCCAGTCCGCCCCCATGGCCTTGGCGAACATCTGGGTCACTTCCCAGTCGGCATAGCCCTGTTTGGGTGCCATCACCTTGCGCACCATGTTGATGCGGCGTTCGGCATTGGTGAAGGTGCCGTCCTTTTCCAGGAAGGAGGAGCCGGGGAAGAACACATGCGCGTAGTTCGCCGTCTCGTTCAGGAACAGGTCGTGGACGATGACGCAATCCATCGCTGCCAGACCGGCCGCGACATGCTTGGTGTCGGGGTCGGATTGCAGGATGTCCTCGCCCTGGCAGTACAGGCCCTTGAAGGTGCCCTCGACCGCCGCGTCCAGCATGTTGGGGATGCGCAGGCCGGGTTCCGGGTCGATGGTGACGCCCCAGGCTTTCTCATAGATCGCGCGGACCTCGGGGCCCTTCACATGGCGATAGCCCGGCAGCTCATGCGGGAAAGACCCCATGTCGCAGGACCCCTGCACGTTGTTCTGCCCGCGCAAGGGGTTCACCCCCACGCCGCGACGGCCGATATTGCCGGTCAGCATGGCAAGGTTGGCGATGCCGATGACAGTGGTGGACCCCTGCGAATGTTCGGTCACGCCCAGACCGTAATAGATCGCCGCATTGCCGCCCTTGGCATACAGCCGGGCCGCGCCGCGGATCTCGTCCGGCATGACGCCCGTCACCAGCATCACGTTTTCGGGCGAATGTTTCGGGTCGCTGATGAACTCGGCATAGTCTAGGAATTCATCCCAGTCGCAGCGGGTGCGGATGAACTCTTCGTCATACAGCTTCTCGGTCACGATCACATGCGCCAGCGCCGAAACGACGGCGACGTTGGTTCCGGGGGTCAGCGCGAGATGATGCGCTGCCTTGTAATGCGGGCCTTCGACCGATTCCGTGCGGCGCGGGTCCACAACGATCAGCTTTGCACCCTGCCGCAGTCGCTTTTTCATCCGGCTGGCAAAGACCGGATGGCCGGCATGGGGGTTGGCTCCGATCACCATGATCACATCCGCCTCTTCGACCGAGTCGAAGTCCTGCGTGCCCGCACTGGTGCCGAAGGTCTGGCCCAGACCATAGCCGGTGGGCGAATGGCAGACGCGGGCGCAGGTGTCGGTGTTGTTGTTCATGAAGACGGCGCGGGTCAGCTTCTGGACCAGATAGGCCTCTTCATTTGTGCAGCGCGACGAGGTGATCACCCCCACCGACTGGCGGCCGTATTGCGCCTGAATCGCTTTCATCCGGTCCGAAGCGAAGGTCATCGCCTCGTCCCACGACACCTCCTGCCAGGGATCGTTGATGCTGTCGCGGATCATCGGCTTCAGGATGCGTTCCTTGTGGGTCGCATAGCCATAGGCGAAACGGCCCTTGACACAGCTGTGCCCGCGGTTGGCCTTGCCGTGCTTGTAAGGCACCATGCGCACCAGCTCATCTCCGCGCATTTCCGCCTTGAAGGAACAGCCAACGCCGCAATAGGCGCAGGTGGTGATGATGGAACGGTCGGGCGTGCCGATGTCGATCACCGATTTTTCGTTCAGCGTCCCGGTCGGGCAGGCCTGCACGCAGGCCCCGCAGGACACGCAGTCCGAGGTCAGGAAGCTGTCATTCTTGCCGCCGGCATGGACCCGGCTGTCAAAGCCGCGCCCCGAGATGGTCAGCGCGAAGGTGCCCTGCACTTCCTCGCAGGCGCGGACGCAGCGGCTGCAGACGATGCATTTCGACGGCTCATAGGTGAAATAGGGGTTCGACAGGTCTTTCGGCAGCCAGTTCGGGTTGGCCTCGCCGCTGGTGTCGCGCACCTCGAAATGGTTGGCCAGCTTGCCGCCTTTCGGCGCTTCATAGCGCACGTCGCGCAGGCCCACGGCCCCCGCCATATCCTGCAATTCGCAATCGCCGTTGGCACCGCAGGTCAGGCAGTCCAGCGGGTGATCGCTGATATACAGCTCCATCACACCCTTGCGCAGGGTCTTCAGCTTGCCGGTCTGGGTGTGAACCTTGATGCCGGGGGCAACCGGGGTGGTGCAGGAGGCCGGGGTGCCGTTCCGCCCCTCGATCTCCACCAGACACAACCGGCACGACCCGAAGGCATCGACGCTGTCGGTGGCGCACAGTTTCGGCACCGAAATCCCGATCTCGGCCGCGGCGCGCATGATGCTGGTGCCTTCCGGCACCGTCACGTCAAAGCCGTCGATGGTCAGCGTGACCAGGGCCTTGGATTTCGCGGCGGGGGTGCCGAAATCGCGGTCGGGGATGATGAAGTCCTTCATCTCAGGCACCTTTCTTCGCGGCAAGCTGGTGGGCAACGATGGCATTGGCATGACCATGGCCCATGGCATGGGTATCTTTCAGGACGCTGACAATCTGCATATGGGGACGATCCAGCAGCGGTGCCACCAGATCGAACCAATGCTGCATCGGCTGCCCATAGGTCTTTTCGATCGACGGAAAGTATGAGGCCGGGCCTTTCACCTTGTCGGTCATTCCGCCGCCGCCTTTGCCCGCTGGAAGTCATCGGGGAAATGCGTCACCGCCGACATCACCGGATAGGGGGTGAAGCCGCCAAGGGCGCACAGCGAACCCAGCTTCATCGTGTTGCACAGGTCGGTCAGGATCGGCAGTGCCGAGGCATCGCCATTGGCCACCCGGTCCAGCGTTTCCATCCCGCGGGTGGACCCGATCCGGCAGGGGGTGCATTTGCCGCAGCTTTCGATGGCGCAGAATTCCATGGCGAACCGCGCCATGGCCAGCATGTCCACCGTGTCATCGGCAATGGTCAACCCGGCATGGCCGATCAGCCCGTCCTTGGCCGCGAAATCCTCATAGGTAAAGGGCGTGTCGAACAGCGCGCGCGGAAACCAGGCCCCCAGCGGCCCGCCCACCTGCACCGCCTTGACCGGCCGTCCCGACGCCGTGCCGCCGCCGATGTCATCGACGATCTCGCCCAGCGACAGGCCGAAGGCGGTCTCGAACAACCCGCCGTATTTCACGTTGCCGGCCAGTTGCAGCGCCATGGTGCCCAAGGACCGCCCCATGCCGAAATTCTTGTAGAACGCCGCCCCGCGATCCAGGATCACCGGCACCGAGGCCAGCGAGATCACGTTGTTCACCACCGTCGGGCGACCCATGAAGCCCTGCAAGGCGGGCAGGGGCGGTTTCGCCCGCACGATGCCGCGCTTGCCTTCCAGACTGTTCAGCAGGCTGGTCTCCTCCCCGCAGACATAGGCGCCGGCACCGACGCGGACCTCCATGTCGAAGGCCCGGCCCGAGCCGAGGACGGATGGCCCCAGCACCCCCGCCGCCCGCGCGATACCGATCGCCTTGCGCATCTGGCTGACCGCATCGGGATATTCCGACCGGGTATAGACATAGCCCTGCGTCGCCCCCACCGCGATGCCCGCAATCGCCATGCCCTCGATCAGGGTGAAGGGGTCGCCCTCCATCAGCATCCGGTCGGCAAAGGTGGCGCTGTCGCCTTCGTCGGCATTGCAGACGATGTATTTCTGCGGCCCCGGCGCGTCATGCACCGTCTTCCACTTGATCCCGGTCGGGAAACCCGCACCGCCCCGGCCGCGCAGGCCGGAGTCGGTGACTTCCCTGACGATGGCCGCAGGCTCCATCGCCAGTGCATTGCGCAGGCCCTTCAGCCCGTGGTGCAGTTCGTATTCCGCCAGCGAAAGCGGGTCGGTCACGCCGACGCGGGCAAAGGTCAGCCGGGTTTGCCGCTTCATCCAGGGCAGTTCTTCGGTCAGACCCAGCGCCTTCGGATGCGCCGCCAGATCGCCGAACAGGGCGGGCACATCCGCCCCCTCCATCGGACCAAAGGCCATGCGGCCCAGATCGGTGACAACCTCGACCAGCGGTTCCAGCCAGACCATGCCGCGGCTGCCGTTGCGCACAACGGTGACATCAACGCCCCGCGCCGCGGCCTCGCGCATCACCGCCTCGGCCACATCATCCGCACCCAGCGCCTTGGCGGCGGCGTCAAGGGGAACGTAGATCCGCATCAGCGCAGCCCTCCGATGATCGCGTCCAACTTGTCCTTGTCCAGCCGGCCCACCAGCTTGCCGTCGACCATCGCCGCCGGGCCGCAGGCGCAAAGGCCAAGGCAGAAGATCGGTTCCAGCGTGACGCGGCCGTCCTTGCCGGTCTCGTGCCAGTCCAGGCCCAGCTTGTGCCGCGCGTGATCGGCCAGCGCATCCGCGCCCAGGGTCTGACAGGCTTCGGCCCGGCACAGCTTCAGCACATGCCGCCCGGCGGGCTTCTCGCGGAAATCGTGATAGAAGGTCATCACGCCATGGGCTTCGGCCTTGGAAATCCCCAGATCGGCCGCGATGATCGGCAGCGCCTCTTGCGGCACATGTCCGAACGCCTCCTGCACGTCATGCAGGATCGGCAGCAGCGATCCTTCCCGGCCCCGATGGGCGTCAAGGATCTCGCGGACACGGGGTTCAAGGTCGATGGAATCGAGCATGCGGGCGGCCTTCAGCTAGCTTGCCCGATCTTGGCCCGATTGATAGGGAAATCAATATTGAATTGCCGTCAAACGATAGGCGTTATCTATCAATTCGCCGTCCCAGCCGTTCGGCCTCTTCCAGCAGTGCGGTCAGAACCGGCGTCTGCGGGTCACGTCTCGGGGCGATCAGCCCGACCACATGTTCCGCCTCCGGCTCCACCAGCGGGATCGAGGCCAGCCGCCCGCCGCCCGCGAACATGTCGGCCAGCCGCTTCGGCACGATCGAGGCCCAGCCCCCCGATTGCACATGCGACACCAGCGCGATGGTGGAATTCGACTCGACCGACGATCCCGACCGCGCCCCGGCCTCGGCAAGATGCTGGTTGACGATGCGGCGGTTCTGCATGTCGCCGGTCAGAAGGCACAGCGGCATCTCGGCCGCCTCGGCCCATGTCACCCTTGCCCGCCCCGCCAGCGGCGACCCTGGCGCGCAGAGAAAACGGTAATATTCGGTGTAAAGCGGCACCTGCCCGACACGGCCCAGCGGTTCGTTGTCCAGATAGGTGATGCCCGCATCCAGCTCCAGCCGCTCCAGCCCCGCCAGGATCTCGACCGAGGTGCGCGACAGGATGGCGACCGAGACATTCGGATGCCGGGTCAGAAACGGCCGCGTCAGTTCGGCCACCATCGGCAGGGCGGTGGGGATCACCCCCAGCCGCAGATGGCCCGACAGGCCCTTTTTAGCCGCCCGCATCTCGTCGCGCAGCGTCCGCACATCGGCGATGATCGACGTGGCCCGGTCCAGCACCAGCTGGCCTTCGGGCGTCAGGCCCTGAAACCGGCTGCCGCGGAACACCAGCTGCACGCCCAGCTGATCCTCCAGCTGCCGGATCGCGCTGGACAGCGATGGCTGCGTCACGCCGCAGGCTTCGGCCGCGCGACCGAAATGGCGCTCTCGGGCCAGGGCGATGAACATTTCCAGCTTGTCGATCATGGGGGCAGCCTGCCCTGTGCGGGGGGCGGGGGCAATCCCCAGCGACGGGATGACCGACGCGTCAGCAAGGGCGGCTTGACCAAGCCCGCGAAACGACCCAACGCAAGCCATACCTCTGCCATACGTTCCGCATACCCGCGCCGCACCCTGATTTTCGTCGAAAATCAGTATCTTGCGGCAAACCCTTGCCGCCAGACGCCGCAACCCCTACCTCTGCCCCATGCGACGCCTCATCCCCTTCCTGCCCAAACCCGCCACCGTTCCCGTAATCCGCCTGCACGGCACCATCGGGGCGGGGGCCCGCGCGCTGAACGATGCCGGGCTAAGCGCTTTGATCGAAAAGGCTTTTCGATCAAAGCCCGCCGCTGTCGCGCTGTCGATCAACTCTCCCGGCGGTTCGCCCGCGCAATCCAGCCTGATCGCCGCCCGCATCCGGTGGCTGGCGGATGAGAAGAAGATCCCCGTCCATGCCTTTGTCGAGGATGTGGCGGCCTCGGGCGGCTACTGGCTGGCCGCCGCCGCTGATGACATCTGGGCCGACCGCGCCTCGATCATCGGCTCGATCGGGGTGATCTCGGCGGGCTTTGGTTTCCCCGAGTTCATGGCCCGCCATGGCATTGAACGCCGCGTGGAAACTGCAGGAAAATCAAAGAGCTTCGCCGATCCCTTCCGTCCGCAGACCGAAGAGGACGTGGCCCGTATCCGCGCCTTGCTGGAGCCGATGCACCAGATCTTCATCGACCATGTCACCGCCCGTCGCGGCGGCAAGCTGGACCGCAGCGCCGATCTCTTCAACGCCGCGATCTGGCTGGGGGATGAGGCTGCCCGCCTTGGCCTGATCGACGGCGTTGCGCATCTGAAGCCCAAGCTGATGCAGCTTTACGGGCCAAAGGTCCGGCTCGTGCCCTATGGCCAGAAGCGCGGCCTTTTGCAGCGGTTCGGCCTGTCGGTGGTGGACAGCACCCTTGGCGCGGTGGAAGATCGGGCCCTCTGGGCGCAATACGGGCTGTAGCATGCTGGTCAAGATCATTGTCGTTTTCCTGCTGGTGATGGCGCTGATCGGGATGATTGGCAAACTGCTGTTTCCCGGCACGATGCCACGTCTTTCCAGGACCAGACCCTGCCCGGATTGCCGCCGCCCGATGATAGGAAAATCCTGCAATTGCAAGGACAAGGCATGACCGCCCTTGTCACAGGCGCGGGCCGACGCCTTGGCCGGGCGATGGCACTGTATCTGGCGCAGCGCGGGCATGACGTGGCGATCCATTTCGCCACCTCGCAGGACGAGGCCGAAGAGGTCGCGGCCGAGGTTCGTGCGATGGGCCGCCGTGCGGTGACGCTGATGGCCGATCTGCTGGACGAGGCGCAGGTGGAAACCCTTGTCCCCCGCGCCATGGATGACCTTGGCCCGCTGACGGTGCTGGTCAACAACGCCTCGATCTTCGAATATGACCGGATCGACACCGCCACCCGCCGGGGCTGGGACCGTCACATCGAATCCAATCTGCGTGCGCCCTATGTGCTGATCCAGCACTTCGCCCGGCAATGCCCCCCCGCCGTACCGGACGAAAGCCGGGAGCCGTTGGCAAAGGGTCTTGTCGTCAACATGCTGGACCAGCGGGTCTGGAAGCCGACGCCCGAGTTTTCCACCTATACCATCGCCAAGATGGGCCTCTGGGCGCTGACGCAGACCGCCGCGCAGGGGCTGGCCCCGCATGTCCGCGTCAATGCCATCGGCCCCGGCCCCACGATGCAGGGCGCGCGGCAATCCGCGGACCACTTCACCCGCCAGCGCGCCAACACCATCCTGAACCGGGGCGCGAACCCCGCCGATATCACCGCGGCCCTTGGCTTTTTCCTCGACAGCCCCGCCGTGACCGGCCAGATGATCGCGGTGGACGGGGGGCAGCATCTGGGCTGGAAGACGCCCGATGTTCTTGGCCCGGAATAGCGCGCACAACGCTGGCGGGAACTGGCACCAGGGTCTGTGCAAGGCAGGGTGCGGCAAAGTTGTCCACCTTGGCCCCTGCCTTCACGCAGCCGTTACAAAAAGGCCTGACTTCTCAAGTATTTGCCAAGCAGTAAAGAAAATATCATTGTATTTCATATGCTTGATAAAACGCCTAAAAAACAGGCAGATCACGGAACGGGGCCGAAAACAACGAAAATCCTGCGGGGTTGAAATCTTCTCCGCAAGGTTATCCACAGAAACGGTGGACAGCTTTCCTCTTGCCCCCGCCCGTGGTTCATTGCAGCCAGCGCCAAGAATCGCAGCATCTGGAATTGGTCTTTTTGTATGACCGAGACGCCGCCTCTGCCCCCGGCCCGCAGCGGCCATGAGGTGATCGCCGATCACCTGCGCACGCTGGATGCCTCGCCCGGCGTCTACCGGATGCTGAACGCGCAATCCGAGGTGCTGTATGTCGGCAAGGCGCGCAACCTCAGGGCGCGGGTGTCGAATTATGCCCGGCCCTCGGGCCATTCGGCGCGGATCGCCCGGATGATCGCCGAGACCGCCAGCATGATGTTCCTGTCGACCCGGACCGAGGTCGAGGCGCTCTTGCTGGAGCAGAACCTGATCAAGCAGCTGAAGCCGCGCTACAACGTGCTGATGCGCGACGACAAGTCGTTTCCGAACATCCTGATCGGCAAGACCCATGCCTTTCCACAGCTGAAGAAACACCGGGGCGCGAAAAAGGAAAAAGGCAGCTATTTCGGGCCCTTCGCCAGCGCAGGGGCGGTGAACCGCACGCTGAACCAGTTGCAGAAGGTGTTCCTGCTGCGCAATTGCAGCGACCCGATGTTCGAAAGCCGCACCCGCCCCTGCCTGCAATTCCAGATCAAGCGTTGTTCAGCGCCCTGTGTCGGCAAGATCAACGAAGGCGGCTATGCCGAGCTGGTGGCCGATGCGGAACGCTTTCTGTCGGGCAAGTCGACCACGGTGCAGGCCGATCTGGCCAAGGCGATGGCCGAGGCCAGCGAAGCGATGGAGTTCGAACGCGCGGCGGCCCTGCGCGACCGCATCCGCGCGCTGACGGCGGTGCAGTCGGCGCAAGGCATCAACCCGCGCGGCGTGGCCGAGGCGGATGTGATCGCCCTGCACCTTGACCACGGGCAAGCCTGCGTGCAGGTCTTTTTCATCCGGGCGAACCAGTCATGGGGCAACCGGGATTTTTATCCCCGCACCGGATCGGGCGCGGAAGAACCTGAAATCCTTGAGGCTTTCCTGACCCAGTTCTACGACGACAAGGAGCCGCCCCGGCTGATCCTGTTGTCGCATCCGGTCGAAAACCCCGATCTGGTGACACAGGCGCTGTCGGATCGCGCCGGGCGCAAGGTGGAGCTGAGCGTCCCCCAACGCGGCGAAAAGGCCGAACTGGTCGAGAATGCCGCCCGCAATGCCCGCGAAAGCCTGGCCCGGCGGATGTCGGAAGGGGCCACGCAGAACAGGCTGCTGACCGGCCTGGCCGAGGCGTTCGATCTGGACGGCCCACCGCAACGCATTGAAATCTATGACAACGCCCATATCCAGGGATCAGACCCGGTGGGCGGCATGGTGGTGGCGGGGCCCGAAGGGTTCATCAAGTCGCAGTATCGCAAGTTCAACATCCGTGGCGAGGCGGGGGCGAACAGCGATGATTTCGGCATGATGAAAGAGGTGCTGTTACGCCGCTTCGACCGGCTGTTGAAGGAAGACCCGGATCGGAAATCCGACACCTGGCCCGATCTTCTGCTGATCGACGGCGGGGCGGGGCAGGTCTCTGCCGTGGTGGAGATTCTGTCGGAACTGGGCGTTGACGACATTCCCATTGTCGGCGTCGCCAAGGGCATCGACCGCGACGCCGGCAAAGAGGAATTCCATCGCCCCGGCGAACGCCCCTTCGCGCTGCAAAGGAACGATCCGGTTCTCTATTTCATCCAGCGCCTGCGGGATGAGGCGCACCGCTGGGCCAATGGCGCGCACCGGGCCAGGCGGGCCAAGGCCGTCGGGGCGACGCCGCTGGATGAAATTCCGGGCATCGGTGCCACCCGCAAGCGCGCGCTGCTTCAGCATTTCGGCAGCGCCAAGGCGGTCAGCCGCGCCGCTTTGCCCGATCTGATGGCGGTGGACGGGATTTCCGAGGCGATGGCCGAAACCGTCTATAATTTTTTCCATCGGGATTGACCGTGGGTAACGCTTTCTGAACCCCTGTCAGGTCTGATCCGGCCATGTCCCAACCCAGGCCCGGCCATGTTCCGCAATGCCTCTGACAGACCTCTCGCCATCGGGCGCGAAATGCCCGTTCCGCCGGACGGGCTGATCTATTCGCGCACCAATCCCAATGGCATCATCCTGTCGGCCAATACGCTGTTCCGCAGCCTTGCGGGCATGACGCTGGGCGAACTGCGCGGCGCGCCGCACAAGGTGATCCGCCACACGGATATGCCCCGCGGCTTCTTCCATCTGTTCTGGTCGCTGCTGAAAGCGGGCGAACCGGCCGTCGGCTATGTCAAGAACCGCAGCAAGGATGGCGGATATTACTGGGTTCTGGCCTGCGCCATCGGGTGCGACAGCGGCTTTTTCTCGATCCGCATCCGCCCGTCTTCGCCATTGTTTGCCACGATCCGCGAAGAATATGCCGCCCTTCTGCTGCGGGAGCAGACCGAAGGGCTGACGCCCGAGGCTTCGGCACAGGTCTTGCGCGACCGGCTGGCGGCGCTGGGGTTCGCTTCTTACCCGGAATTCATGGCCCAGGCCCTGGCCGAGGAAACGCGCGCCCGCAACCTTGCCCTGCAGCGCCGGGAGGATGCCGAAGGTGAAAATCTTGCCCGGCTGGTTGCCCTGCTGGTCGATGTGCAAAAGACGCAGTCGCATCTGGTGCAGCAATTCTCGGCCCTGATGCTGTTGCCGGTGAACATGCGCCTGATCGCGGCGCGGCTGGAACCGCAGGGCGGGCCGATCAGCCAGATCTCGATGAACTACAAGACCGCTTCGGATGAAATCTCGGGCCGCCTGTCCAGTTTCGTTTCGGGCGAGGCGAACCTGTCGGCCCGCATGGCCGCCGGGGTGCGCCGCAGCCTTGTGCTGAGCCACTTCGCCCGGTTGCAGGCCGAAGTCGTGGCGCGCAGCCATGACGAGGATCAAGCCCTGGATGAGGAGGAGCGCCGGACCGAGGACCGCATCCTGCACGACGTGGCGCAGGGATGTGTCCGGCAGGCGCAGGATGCGCTGTCGCAGGCCGGACGGGTGGCGATGGATCTGACCGATGCGGCGAACGATGTGCGGCGCATGGTGCTGGGCCTGGACACCATCCGTATTCTTGGCCGGGTCGAAAGCCGCCGCGACCTGATGGCCGAGGCGTCGATGTCTGCCACCATCGACCAGATCGACCGGGTGCAGGGCGAAATCTCGGTCAAGCTGAAAGAGCTGAACGACCTTGTCGCGCTGATCCACGCCCAGCTTTCCATGCTGCAACGCCCCTCAGCCACGCGGGTTGCCGCCGCCTGAGCCAGCACCCTGTCGCTGCGGTGCAGAGCCGATGCCCCCTTTTCCCGCCGCCGGGGCTGGGCTACCACAGGGGAATGAAGTGGAACATTCCGAACACGCTGACAGTTCTCCGCCTTCTCGCCGCGCCCGGTGTGGCGGTGATGTTCCTGTATTTCCACCGGCCCTGGGCCGACTGGTTCGCGCTGGCGCTGTTCGTCGGGGCCGCCGTCACAGACTGGTTCGACGGCTACCTGGCCCGGCTGTGGAAACAGGAATCGAAATTCGGTGCCATGCTGGACCCGATCGCCGACAAGGCGATGGTGGTCATCGCCATCATGGTCATCACCGGTTACAACGGCATGAATCCCTGGCTGATCCTGCCCGCCACCGTCATCCTGTTCCGCGAGGTCTTCGTCTCGGGCCTGCGCGAATTTCTGGGGGCCAAGGCGTCCTTGCTGAAAGTCACCCGGCTGGCCAAATGGAAGACCACGGCGCAGATGGTGGCCATTGCGGTGCTGTTCCTGGGCACGGGGCTCGACTATCTCAATGTCCTGGCGCTTGAGGGGATGACCCCCGAACAGCATATCGAAGCGGTCGCCGCCGGACAGGCCGAGGCGATCCGCACCTGCGGCAACCGCGATTGTGCGTCCTATGCCAATCTGGTCGGCATCGGGCTGTTGTGGCTGGCGGCGGGCCTGACCCTGCTGACGGGCTGGGAATATTTCAGTAAGGCGCTGCCGCATCTGCGGGACGACACGCGGTGATCGAGGTTCTTTATTTCGCCTGGGTCCGCGAAAGGATCGGGGTTCCGCGCGAAAGGGTGCAGACCGAAGCGGCGACCGTTGCCGCATTGATCGAAGAATTGAAGGCACGGGAAGACCGTTATGCGCTGGCCTTCGCCGATCTGGCCAGCCTGCGGGTGGCGCTGGATCAGGACCTGTCCTCGTTTGATGCCCCGCTGGCCGGGGTGCGCGAGGTGGCGTTCTTTCCGCCGATGACGGGGGGCTAGGATGCGCATCACCGTGCAGGCCGCCGCCTTCGATCCGGGCGCTGAAATCACGGCTTTCTTAACATCAGTGCAGCGCGCGGGGGCCGTTGTCACCTTTACCGGGCTGGTGCGCGACAACGGCGGGCGGCTGGCCGCGATGGAGATCGAGCATTACCCCGGCATGACCGAAAAGGCGATTTCCGCCATGGTCGATCAGGCCGCCAGGCGCTGGTCGCTGCTGGATGCGCTGGTGATACACCGCTTCGGGCTGCTGGCGGCCGGAGAGGCGATCATGATGGTGGCTACCGCCGCGCCTCACCGGGCCGAGGCTTTTGCGGCAGCAGACTTCCTGATGGACTATCTGAAATCCCGCGCACCGTTCTGGAAAAAGGAAATCAGCCCGGATGGCGCGGAATGGGTGGCCGCGAAGGACAGTGACGAGGCTGCGCTAAGCCGCTGGTAGACGCTTCTCGTTCGCCTTCGGCTCCTCGGCGCGAGGAGTGCCCGAAGGGCATCGACGCGCCAGCCTGTCAGACCCCCGGCACCGCCAGTCCCAGCCGCCCGGCCAATGTTGCCAGAGCCGCCTTTTCCGCCTTGCCCCAGTCGGCCGCCCGCGCCAGGAACAAGGTCGCCTGGCTCTGGTGGATCAGCCCGTCGGACAGAATCTTCAGATGGTTCGCGCGCAATGTCTCGCCGGTCGAGGTGATGTCGGCGATGGCTTCCGCGGTCAGGTTCTTCACCGTGCCCTCGGTCGCGCCCTGGCTGTCGACCA
The DNA here is from genome assembly GCA_036745335.1 of Paracoccaceae bacterium. Taxonomy (GTDB): domain Bacteria; phylum Pseudomonadota; class Alphaproteobacteria; order Rhodobacterales; family Rhodobacteraceae; genus Pseudogemmobacter. The sequence goes on along the minus strand of DAIOGH010000004.1, from coordinate 33,106 downwards.
GCGCATAATCGGCCACGCCTTGCGCGGTCAGGAAATCGCGCACCAGCCGGTGATATTTGGTGGCGATCCGCAGACGGTGGCCATGTGCCACCCGGAACGCCGCCGCCGCCGCGTCCAGATCGTCCAGGGTGTCGACGTCGATCCAGGCCGCCGGCACCGCGATGATCAGATCGGCGTGGCCAAAACCCATCGCCGACCAGTCCAGAACCTGCGCCGACCAGTCGGCCAGTTTGTCGCGCACCAGATCGGACCCGGTGACACCCAGATGAATGCGCCCGGCCGACAGTTCGCGCGGAATCTCCCCGGCCGACAGCAGCACCAGCTCCACCCCCGGCACGCCTTCGACGGCCCCGGAATATTCCCGCTCATTGCCGGTGCGGGCCATGGCCACGCCGCGCGCGCCGAACCAGTCAAAGGTCTTTTCCATCAGCCGCCCTTTGGACGGCACCCCGATCTTCAGCATGTCACAGCGCCCCCCGCAGCCGGGCGACCAGCCCCGGCCGGATGATGCCGCCCACCGCCGGAATCGACCGGCCCGCGCCCAGAACAGCCGTCAGCGCATCATAACGCCCGCCGCTGGCGATGGCGGGCAGGCCCTGCGGCCCGTGGAAGGAAAAGACGAAGCCGTCGTAATATTCCAGCGTGGTGCGGCCGTGGCTGGCCTCGAAGGGCAGGGTGGCCACGTCGATGCCATGGGCGGCCAGCGCCTCCAGCCGGGCGGCAAAGGCATCGACCGCCGGGCCGATGGCGGGCAGCAGCGGGGTGATGCCGCGCAGATGGGCCAGTGCCGACTGGGCGGGGGCTTCCAGCGACAGCAGGTCGTAAAGCAGCGCCGCTTCGGGTGCTGCAAGGGGCGGGGCCTTGGCGTCGTCCAGCAGCGCCTCGGCCCGTGCGGCGATGTCCTCGGCGCTGCGCAGGCCGACCAGCGGCCCGGCCCCGGCGATCAGGGCCTGCGGCGTGTCGGCGGCCAGCCGTTGCAACAGCGCCGCGCGGGCGGGGGGCACCGGGGCGCGCCCGGCAAAGCGGTCGAGCAGGGCGCGAAAGCGTTGCGGCCGCCAGATGTGACGCAGAAGGGCCGCCTTGCGGCGATCCGTGGTCGACAGGCCCCGCACCGCCGCCATCAGGATGCCGATGTCGCCGGTGGCGGGGCGCAGGTCCAGCCCGTCCAGCAACCGGGTGAACAGCGCGAAAACCTCGGCATCCGCGCCGGTGGCATTGCGGTCGAACACCTCGTATCCGACCTGCATGTATTCGCGGGCGCGGCCGTCCAGATGCTCCTGCCGCCGGAACACCTTTCCCATATAGGCATAGCGCGCCGGATCGGCCCCGCCCGCCATATGGGCCTGCACCACCGGCACGGTGAAATCCGGCCGCAACATCATCTCGCCGTTCAGCGGATCGGCTGTGACATAGGCGCGGGCGCGGATATCCTCGCCATAGAGATCCAGCAGGGTTTCGGCGGGTTGCAGGATGTCGGCCTCGACCGCCACAGCGCCCGCCGCCAGAAAGGCGGCATGCAGGCGCTCGGCCTCGGCGCGGATGGCGGGGGTCAGGGTCATTGGCCCAGCATCTTGCGCACGGCGGCCACCAGATCGGCGCGCGGCACTTCGACCTGCGCGGGGCGGTCCTTCCATTCCTCAAGCGTGGCGTTTTCGGCGATCTTGGCGCCCAGGATCAGGTCCTTCAGGACGACCGTGGCCTTCGCCGCCTCATCCCCGCCCTGGATCACGGCAACCGGACTGGCGCGTTTGTCAGCATATTTCAACTGGTTGCCGAAATTCTTCGGGTTGCCCAGATAGACCTCGGCCCGGATGCCGGCGGCGCGCAATTCGCCCACCATGGCCATGTAATCGGCCATGCGATCACGGTCCATCACCGTCACGACGACCGGGCCACCGGTATCGCCGCCCGCGCGCCCCTTGGCCTGAAGGGCCGCCAGCAGACGATCCACCCCGATCGAGACCCCGGTGGCGGGCACGTCCTGCCCGGTGAACCGCTTGACGAGGCCGTCATAGCGCCCGCCGCCCGCAACCGATCCGAACTGCCGCTTGCGGCCCTTTTCGTCAAGGATTTCAAAGGTCAGCTCGGCCTCGAACACCGGGCCGGTGTAGTAGCCAAGGCCGCGGACAACTGAGGGGTCAATGACGATGCGGTCGGGGCCGTAGCCTTGGGCGGCCAGCAAGTCAGAGATCGCGTCGAGTTCTTTTAGGCCTTCTAGCCCGACGTGGTAGACACCCTCTGCCTCGTGAAAATCTAGATTAGACGAACCCATGAGTTCGCGCAGGTTGGATAATGTCTCTGCATTGTCTTCACCTCGCGCCTGCATGAAACGAACGACTAGATTTGCGTCTTCCTCGGTGAGCCCAACACCATCGATAAACGCGCCGGATTGGTCCTTCAGACCCGTAGTCAGCAACTTGAAGACGCCCTCAGTACCAACCTTGTCAAATTTGTCGATTGTTCTAAGCACCGCGTCTTTCGAGACATCCCCGATGTCCTTTATACGCATGTCCAGGTTTGCCAGGAAACCGCCCGGCTTCATTGGGCTGCGCGCTTCCGCGGCTGCGGTTCGGAGCCCATCGAGAATTCCGTCCAGCACCTTGCGGTTGTTCACCCGGATTACATAGTCACCGCGCGGGATGCCGACGGTTTCCAGCGCATCGGCCAGCATGGCGCAGATCTCGGCATCCGCCGCGACCGATCCCGAACCAACGGTATCGGCATCGCATTGATAGAACTGCCGGAACCGGCCCGGCCCCGGTTTTTCATTCCGCCAGACCGGCCCCATGGCATAGCGGCGATAGGGCGACGGCAGGTCGTTGCGGTATTGCGCCGCCACCCGCGCCAGCGGGGCGGTCAGGTCATAGCGCAGCGCCAGCCAGTCCTGATCCTCGTCCTGCCAGGCGAAGACGCCTTCGTTCGGGCGATCCACATCGGGCAGGAACTTGCCCAGGGCCTCGACAGTTTCCACCGCGCTGGTCTCCAGCGGATCGAAGCCATAGCGATGATAGACCTCGGCGATGCGGTCCAGCATCGCCTTGCGCATCGTGACTTCGGGGCCGAAGTAATCGCGAAAGCCCTTGGGCGTCTCGGCGCGGGGGCGGCGGATTTTTCCTGTGGACATGGGAAACCTTGGGGAAGAAGCCTTGCATCGGTCGCGGGTTCCTGTAGCGGATGGGGCCAGTGCGGGCAAGCTAGTCGGATGGCGGGACGGCGATGGATCGGGTTGAGGCGCTGGAAGAGCGGGTGGCGCATCTGATGCGCGCGATGGATGATCTGAGCGAGGTGGCCGCCCGGCAGGCGCGTGAGATCGAGGTGCTGGAACGCCGGGTCCGCCTGCTGATGGAACGCGCGGCGGAACAGGAGGCGCTGACCGATGCGCCCGAGGCGAATGTAAGGCCGCCGCATTGGTGACGATCCGCGGAACCGACCCGCTGGCGCTGCTGGTGACGCTGGCGCTGGGTGCTGCGGGCGGGGCGCTGGCGGCTTGGGCGCAATTGCCGCTGGGGTTCCTGATGGGGTCGCTGGTGGTCACGGCGGTGGCCGCGATGGCGGGCTGGCGGCCCTTTGGCCTGCCGATCACCCTGCCGGGCAAGTTCCGCATGTGCTTTGTGCCGGTGATCGGTGTGGCGATCGGCGGGGCCTTCACGCCGCAGGTGGCCGGGCAGATGGCGGGCTGGATGCCCTCGCTGCTGGCGCTGTGCCTGTTTGTGCCGATGGCGCATGGCCTGGGCTATGCGATCTATCGCCGGGGCGGCGTGGGGCAGCGCGAGGCGCTGTTCGGTGCCGTGCCGGGCGGGCTGATCGAAAGCGTGACCCTGGCCGAGGCGGCGGGTGCCGACATGCGCGAAGTGACGGTGCTGCAATTCCTGCGGCTGATCCTGGCCATCCTGAGCGTGCCGATGATCTTCTGGGCGATGACCGGGCAGGCGGTGGGATCGGCCGCGGGGGTGCGGCTGGCCGGGCAGGATACGGCACTGGGGCTGGCCGATGTGCTGGCGCTGCTGGCCGCGGGGATGTTCGGTGCGTTGGGCGCAAGGGCGCTGCGGCTGCCGGGCTGGATCGTGATGGGGCCGCTGGTCTGTTCGGCCGCGCTGCACGGATCGGGCTGGATCACGGCGGGGCCGCCGTCCTGGATGGTGTCCGCCACGCAGGTGGTGCTGGGCACCGGGCTTGGCGCGCGCTTTGCCGGGGTGCGGCGCGATACCCTCTTGCGGGCGGGCCGTCTGGCGCTGGCCAATGGCGCGGCGGCGCTTCTGCTGGCGCTTGCCTTTGCCGAAGCGCTGCACTGGACGGTCGGGGAGCCGGTCGCCGCGGTCTTTCTTGCCTTCGCGCCCGGCGGTCTGGCCGAGATGAGCCTGATCGCGCTGAGCCTTCAGATCAGCGTGATCTATGTCACCGCCCACCATGCGCTGCGGATCATCCTTGCAGTGCTGCTGGCGCAGGCAGCGGCGCGCTGGTCGAATCGCCAGCCGCCAAAGGCTTGACAGCCGCCCCCGGCCCGCCGCCTAGTCAGGCGAGGGGGGAACCGATGCGATCACGTCATTCGCCATTGCTGGTCGTGGCCGGGCTGGCCCTGATGGTGCTGGCCGTCTGGCAGACCCATCGCATCGCCTTGCAGACCGCGCTGAAGGCGGATCACGCCCGCGCCGAAACCGCGCTTCGGATGACGGTCAACGCGGTCGAGGGCGACCTGGCGCGTTATGAGGCGATGCCGCAGCTTCTGGCCGATCTGGACGAGATTCAGCTGATGGTCGCCCGGCCCGATGATCCGGTGCGCCGCGCCGCGATCAACCGGCTGCTGGAGGAGAAAAGCGACAGGCTGGGGGCATCGGACATCTATATCATGCGGCCGGATGGCGAAACCATCGCCTCGTCGAACCACAGGCGGGCCGACAGTTTCATCGGCCACAACTTCCGCTATCGCCCCTATTTCCAGGATGCGGCCGAGGGCGGGCAGGGCCGCTTCTATGGTGTCGGCACCACCTCGGGCGTGCGGGGGTATTTCTTCTCGGCGCCGGTCTATGATCCGGCGGGGCGGATCGGCGGGGTGATCGCGGTCAAGGTCGGCGTGGACCGGATCGAGGACAGCTGGCGCGGCGGCGAATACGGCATCTTCATCACCGATCCCGAAGGCATCGTGTTCCTGTCGTCCGATCCTGCACTGCTTTACGGCTCGCTCGATCCGCTGACACCGGACCGGCTGGCACGGACCGAGGTGAACCGGCGCTATTCCGACCGGCCCTTGCAGGAACTGGTTTTCCGCCCCGATCTGCTGTCGGGGGTGGCCATTGCGCATGTCGCCCCACCCGGCGGGGCCGAACGCGAATTCATCGCCCTGCGTCAGACCATGGCCGATGCGGGTTGGACGGTGAATGTGCTGCTGGACAGTGGCGGCGCGCGGGCCGAGGCACGGGTGATTGCCGTTGCGACGGTGCTTTTGCTGTGTGTTGCGGGTTTTGCCGGGGTGATGCTGGTGCAGCGCCGGGCGCGGATCGCCGAGCGGATCCGCCTTCAGGCCCAGAACAATGCCGATCTGGAGCGCCGGGTCGAGGAACGCACGGCGGAACTGGAACGTGAAGTGGCCGAGCGTCGCGCGACCGAGGCGGAATTGCGCGCCGCGCAGGCCAATCTGGTGCGGGTGGGCAAGCTGGCGGCACTGGGCCAGATGTCGGCGGCGCTGAGCCACGAGATCAACCAGCCGCTTGCGGCGGCCCGCAACTATGCCGACAGCGCCGCTATCCTGATTGACCGGGGCGAGACCGGCCGCGCACGGGAAAACCTGGGCCTGATCCTGTCGCTGATCGACCGGATGACCGCCATCGGCCGCCATCTGCGCAATGCCGCCCGCAAGCCGAACGACCGGCTGGAGCCGGTGTCGCTGGCGCAGCTGCTGCCGGAAACCCAGATCATCCTTGCCGGTCGGCTGGCCAGCGCGCGCGCCACGCTGGAGATCGACCTGCCGCCCGGCCTGCCTGCGATGAAGGCGGGGGCGACGCGGTTGCAGCAGGTGCTGGTCAACCTGATCTCCAACGCCGCCGATGCCGTCGAGGGGCGCGAGGATCGCCGCATCACCCTGTGGGCACAGGCCACGGGCGCAAACGTGAAACTGTCGATCCGCGACCGTGGCCCCGGCATTCCCGATGCCATCGCCGATCGCATCTTCGATCCGTTCTTCACCACCAAGGGTCTGGGCGCGGGCCTTGGGTTGGGCCTGTCGATCTGCTACAACATCATCCGCGATTTCGGCGGCGAGATTGTCGCCCGCCCGGCCGATCCTGGGACGGAATTCACTGTCACCCTGCCCGCCTGGCCCGCTGTCGAGGCCGCGGCGTGAAGCCCGCCCGCGTTCTTCTGGTTGATGATGATGAAAACATGCGCCAGTCCACGGCGCAGGCGCTGGATCTGGCCGGGTTCACCGTCGAGCCGCTGGAAAGCGCCGAACAGGCGCTGGCACTGGCGGGGCCGGGCTTTGACGGGGCGGTGGTCAGCGACATCCGCATGCCGGGGATGGACGGCATGACGCTCTTGTCCCGCCTGCAGGAGATGGATGCCGAAATCCCGGTGGTGCTGGTCACGGGCCATGCCGAGGTTCCGCTGGCGGTCGAGGCGATGCGTGGCGGGGCCTATGATTTCATCGAGAAACCCTTTGTGGTGCAGGAACTGGCCGCCGTGCTGCGTCGCGCCACCGATCACCGCGCACTGGTGATCGAGAACCGCCGTCTGCGCGCGGTGGCAGGCAAGCGCGATGACATCGAGGCGCGGCTGCCGGGCCGGACGCAGGTGATGGTCGATCTGCGCTATCGCCTGCGGGCCATCGGGGCCTCGGATGCCGATACGCTGATCATCGGGCCGACCGGATCGGGCAAGGAAGTGGTGGCGCGGGCGCTGCACGACATCTCGGCCCGCGCGGGCAGGCCCTTCGTGGCGATCAACTGCGCGGCCTTGCCCGAGGCGCTGATCGAATCCGAGTTGTTCGGCCATGAGGCGGGGGCCTTTCCCGGCGCGCTGCGCCCGCGCTATGGCAAGTTCGAACATGCGCGCGGCGGCACGGTTCTTCTGGACGAGATCGGCTCCATGCCGCTGGAATTGCAGGCGAAACTTCTGCGCGTGCTGCAAGAGCGGATCATCACCCGGCTGGGGTCGAATGAGCCTGTGGCGCTGGATGTCCGTTTCATCGCCACCTCGAAAACCCCGCTGTCCGAGGCCGTGGCCGCAGGGCGGTTCCGCGAGGATCTTTACTGGCGGCTGAACGTGGCGGTGCTGACCGTGCCACCGCTCAGCGCCCGGCGCGAGGATATTCCCCTGCTGTTCCAGCAGCTTGCCCGCGAATCTGCCGCCCGCCACAGCCTTGCCGAACCGCCGGTGCCGCCGGGGCATCTGTCGGCGCTGGCGGCGCGCGACTGGCCCGGCAATGTGCGCGAGCTGCGCAATATGGCGGAACGCTTCGTGCTGCGGATCGACGGGGTGGAACCGGGGCCCGATCCGGCAGACGGCAGCGGGGCCAGGCTGGCGGACCGGGTGGCAGAGTTCGAGCGCAGCCTGATCGCCGGGGCCATCGCTGCGCATGGCGGGCGGCTGAAATCGGTCTATGAAACGCTGGGGATCAGCCGCAAGACGCTGTACGAAAAGATGCAGAAGCACGGGCTGGACCGCCATCTGATCGTCGAACCGCCCGATGACGACGGCTGATCCGGCCGCGATGGGTGGAAATCCACCCGCGTCGGGGCGGGGATGTTTCCCTCTCCACCCATTTCCCGCCCGAACACGGCAAAAACATCCTTCTGCGCCCCTGATGACATTGGCGTGAGCCGATCAAACCGGCTTTGCTGTCCGGCAACCCGTGGAAGAGGGCCTCGGGTCAAGACACAGCACAGTGTTTCTGGGAGGAAACCATGGCAATCCGCACTCTGCTCGGCGCTTTGGGCGCCGTGACGCTTCTGTCATCTGCCGCCTTTGCCCAAGGCTATCCCGAACGGCAGATCACCATGATCGTGCCCTTCTCGGCCGGCGGGCCGACCGATACCGTGGCCCGGCTGGTGGCCGAGAAGATGTCGGCCGATCTGGGGCAGCAGATCATCATCGAAAACGTCGGCGGCGCGGGCGGCACGCTGGGGGCCGGTCAGGCCGCCGCGGCCGAGGCCGACGGCTATACGCTTCTGCTGCATCATATCGGCATGGCCACTTCGGCCACGCTGTACCGCACCTTGCCCTATGATCCGCTGACCGCCTTCGACTATGTCGGTCTGGTGACGGATGTGCCGATGGTGATGGTGGCCCGCAAGGATTTCGAACCCGCCGATTTCCCGGCCTTCATCGACTACGTCAAGACGAACAAGGACACGGTGACGATGGCCAATGCCGGTATCGGCGCGGCCAGCCACCTGTGCGGCATGCTGTTCCAGTCCGCCATCGAGACCCAGTTCGTGACCGTCCCCTACAAGGGCACCGGTCCAGCGATGACCGATCTTCTGGGCGGGCAGGTCGATTTCATGTGCGACCAGACCACCAACACCACCAGCCAGATCCAGGGCGGCACGGTGAAGGCCTATGCCGTGACCACGGCGGAACGGCTGGCGCTGTTCCCCGATCTGCCGACTGCCACCGAATCCGGCCTGCCGACGATGGAATTCGGCATCTGGCATGGCATCTACGCCCCGGCGGGCACCCCGCCCGAGGCGCTGGACCGTCTGTCGAAATCCTTGCAGGTGGCCCTTGCCGATGAGGGTGTGATCAAGGCCATGGCTGATCTGGGCACCGCGCCCTCGACCGCCGAAGAGGCGACGCCCGCCGCGCTGAAGGCCAAGCTCGAATCCGAAATCGGCCGCTGGAAGCCGGTGATCGATGCCGCCGGCGTTTACGCCGACTGATCCGAGAGCCCCGCCCCGGCCCTTGCGGCCGGGGCTTTCCCATTGCGGAGCGCACAATGACCCCCGGTTCCAAAGACACGACGGATGTCGTCACCGGCATCCTGCTGATCCTGACCGCCGCCTTTTTCGGCTGGCAGACCGCAAGCCTGAACATCGGCACTGCCTTCCGCATGGGGCCGGGCTATTTCCCGATGATCCTGTCGGTCCTGCTGGCGATCTTCGGTCTGGTCATCCTGCTCAAGGCGCTGAAAACCCCGGCCGGAGAGCCGATGAGCGCGATCGCCTGGCGCGGGATGCTGTTCATCCTGCCCGCCCCGGTGTTTTTCGGCCTGACGGTGCGGGGCCTTGGCTTCGTGCCGTCGATCTTCTGCACCGCGCTGATCGCTGCCATGGCCTCGGCCCGGATGAAACCGCTGCCCGCGCTGATTCTGGCGGTCCTGGTCACGGTCTTCTCGACTTTGGTGTTCAGCTATGCCCTGGGCCTGCCGTTCCGGCGGTTCGGTCCCTGGCTGCCGTTCTGAGGGCGCGCGCATGAATCTTCTTTCCAATCTGACTCTGGGCTTTTCGGTCGCCACCTCGCTGGAGAACATGTTCTTCTGCCTGATCGGGGTGCTGCTGGGCACGCTGATCGGTGTGCTGCCCGGCATCGGGGCCACGGCGACCATCGCCATGCTGTTGCCGATCACCTTCCAGCTGGAGCCGGTATCGTCGCTGATCATGCTGGCGGGCATCTATTACGGCGCGCAATACGGCGGGTCGACCACGGCGATCCTGATCAACATGCCGGGCGAATCCTCGTCGGCGGTCACGGCGCTGGACGGCTATCAGATGGCGCGCAACGGCAAGGCCGGGGTGGCGCTGGCCACGGCGGCGCTGGGGTCGTTCTTCGCGGGCACGGTGGCCACCTTTCTGGTGGCGATCTTCGCCCCGCCGCTGACCACGGTCGCGCTGAAATTCGGTCCGGCAGAATATTTCAGCCTGATGGTGCTGGGTCTGGTGATGTCGGTCGCGCTGGCGCATGGATCGGTGATCAAGGCGCTGGCCATGGTGGTGCTGGGGCTGCTGCTGGGTCTGGTCGGCAACGACATCTTTGAAGGCACGCCGCGGTTCACCCTGGGGATCACCGCCTTTTCCGACGGGCTGAATTTCGTGGCCCTTGCCGTGGGCGTCTTCGGCATCGCCGAGATCCTGCGCAATCTGGAGGATGAGCATGACCGGCAGGTCCTGACAAAACACGTCGGCCGCCTCTGGCCCACCAGAGACGAATTCAGGGCCATGGCCGCCCCCGTCCTGCGCGGCACCGGCCTTGGTTCGGTGCTGGGCATCCTGCCGGGCGGGGGGGCGATCCTGGCCTCCTTTGCCTCGTACACGATGGAAAAGAAACTGTCGAAAACGCCCGGCGACTTTGGCAAGGGGGCCATCGCGGGTGTGGCGGGGCCGGAATCGGCCAACAACGCCGGGGCGCAGACCAGCTTCATCCCGCTGCTGACGCTGGGCATCCCGGCCAATCCGGTGATGGCGCTGATGATCGGCGCGATGATCATCCAGGGCATCGTGCCCGGCCCGAACGTGGCCAGCGAACAGCCCGCGCTGTTCTGGGGCATCATCGCAAGCATGTGGATCGGGAACCTGATGCTGGTGGTATTGAACCTGCCGCTGATCGGCCTGTGGGTGAAACTGCTGAAGGTGCCCTATTATGTGCTGTTCCCGATCATCATGGCGATGTGTTCGATCGGGGTCTATTCGGTGCGCAGCCAGGCCTGGGATCTGTTCGCCGTCGCCTTCTTCGGCCTGCTTGGCTATCTGATGTCCAAGCTGCGCTGCGAACCGGCGCCGCTGCTTCTGGGCTTCGTGCTTGGCCCGCTGCTGGAAGAGAACCTGCGCCGGGCCATGATCATGTCGCGGGGCGATGCCACCACCTTCGTCTCTCGCCCGATCAGCCTGACGCTGCTTCTTCTGGCCGTGGCGGTGCTGGTGGTGGTTCTGCTGCCTTCGGTCCGCAAAAGCCGCGACGAGGTGTTCACCGAAAGCGAAGGTTGATCCTGCGGGGCACCGTTCAGCCGGGTGCCCCTGCCCGCAACCAGGCCAGAAATTCGGCCAGCGGCTGACTTTCCGGCCCGGTCTGCGGCCAGACGCAGAAATAGCCGCCCTCGACTGCGGTATAGGCCGGGGCGGCAGGCACCAGACGGCCCCGCGCCATCTCGGCCCCGGCGATGAAGCGGGGCAGAAGGGCGACGCCAAAGCCCAGAACGGCGGCCTCGACGATATGGGCGAACTGGTCGAACAGCATTCCGCGCAGCCGGTCGGCAGGGCAGGCGTGGCGGGCGAACCAATCCTCCCATGCGCCCGGACGGCTGGCCAGATGCAAGAGCGGTAGTTCCAGCAACTGCGCCGGATCGACCGGCCCATCGGGCAACAGGTCGGGCGCGCAGGCGGGCATCACCTCTTCCCGCGCCAGTTCCAGATAGTCCACACCGGGCCAGTCGCGGTTGCCGAAATGGATGGCGGCATCGAAGGTGTCGCGGCTGAAATCGAACGGGGCCAGCCGGGTGGACAGGTTCACCGTCACCTCGGGGTGCAGGCGGGCAAAGCCGGGCAGGCGCGGCAACAGCCAGTGGGTGCCGAAGGCGGGCAACACGGCAAGGTTCAGGCTGCTGCGTTCCCCCGCCGCGCGCAGCTTCAGGCTGGCGCGGGCCAGATCCTGAAGATAGTCGCGGATGCTGGCCGCATAGGCCAGCCCCGCCGGGGTCAGTGCCAGCCCCTTGCCCTGCCGCCGGAACAGGGTGACGCCGATCTGTTCCTCCAGCGCCTTCAACTGGCGGCTGATCGCCGAATGCGTCAGAGACAGGTCTTCGGCCGCCGCCGTGGCGCTGCCCAGCCGCTCTACCGCCTCCAGCGCCAGCAGGGAACTGACCGAGGGCAGGAATCGTCTTGGCGCAATCATGTGAGTTTTCCTCCAACCATATTGCGCAAAACTTGCTCATTTTCGTGGGCAGGACCAGATAGCTTGGTGCGCAATGCAAGTTTCAGGATCTGACATGACCGTACCGACCGGAAACCGCGGCTTTCGCGGCAGCGCAGCCATCCCGGCCGGGGGCGGCTGCTGATGGACCGCGCCGCCATCGTGCATGAGAATTTCCTGTCCCGCGTCGGCGCGGGGCAACTGCCGCAGGGCCGCGCATCGCAGGGGCCGCTGACGGCTGACGGCGCGGTGGCGATCTACCGCGCCGCCTGTCTGAGCCGGGCGCTGGACCGCCAGTCCCGCGCCATGCAGCGGGTAGGGCAGGGGTTCTACACCATCGGATCGTCGGGGCATGAGGGCATGGCGGCTGTGGCGCAGGCGTTGCGGCCCACCGACATGGCCTTTCTGCATTACCGCGATGCCGCGTTCCAGATCGCCCGCGCCGGGCAGGTGCCGGGGCAGACCCCGGCCTGGGACATGCTGTTGTCCTTTGCCTCGTCCTCCGAAGACCCGATCTCGGGCGGGCGGCACAAGGTGTTGGGATCGAAGGCGCTGAACATTCCGCCGCAGACATCCACCATCGCCAGCCACCTGCCCAAGGCGGTCGGCGCGGCCTATGCCATCGGTGCCGCGCGCCGCAACCGGACCGAACATGCCGAACTGCCGGATGATGGCATCGTGATGTGCAGCTTCGGCGATGCCTCGGCCAACCATTCCACCGCGCAGGGGGCCTTCAATGCGGCCGGCTGGACCGCCTGGCAGTCGATCCCGATGCCGCTGCTGTTCGTTTGTGAAGACAATGGCATCGGCATTTCCACCAAGACGCCGAAGGGCTGGATCGAGGCGAATTTCCGCGCCCGGCCGGGGCTGGAATATTTCCAGGCCGATGGGCTGGACTTCTACGAAGCCTATGCCGTGGCGCAGGCGGCGGCGGATTACGTCCGCGCGCGCCGCAAGCCTGCCGTCCTGCACCTGCGCACCATCCGGCTGTATGGCCATGCCGGGGCCGATGTGCCGACAACCTATCTGAGCCGCGAGGAGGTGGAGGCCGAAGAGGCGCAGGACCCGCTGTTGCACATGGTCCGGCTGATGGATCAGGCCGGGGTGATGACGCCTGCCGAGGCGCTGGCAGTCTATATCGACACCAATGCCCGCGTGGTGCGGGTGGCCGATCAGGTGATCACCCGGCCCCGGCTGAAGACCGCCGCCGATGTGATGGCCAGCCTGATCCCGCCCGCCCGGAAGAATACTCCCACCAACGGCCCTACCCCGCAGGCGCGGGCCGAGGCGTTCGGCAGCGACATGAAGGCGATGGACGAGCCGCAGATCATGTCGCGGCTGATCAACTGGGCGCTGACCGATCTGATGCTTGCCCACTCCGAAATCGTGATGATGGGCGAGGATGTCGGCCGCAAGGGCGGTGTTTATGGGGTGACGCAAAAGCTGACCCAGCGGTTCGGCCCGGCCCGGATGATCGACACATTGCTGGATGAACAGACCATTCTTGGCCTTGCCATCGGCATGGCGCAGAACGGCTTCATCCCGATGCCGGAGATCCAGTTCCTCGCCTATCTGCACAATGCCGAAGACCAGCTGCGCGGCGAGGCGGCGACCTTGCCGTTCTTTTCCAACGGGCAATATGCCAACCCGATGGTGCTGCGGATTGCCGGGCTGGGCTATCAGAAGGGGTTTGGCGGCCATTTCCACAACGACAATTCGGTTGCCGTGCTGCGCGACATTCCGGGCATCATTCTGGCGGTGCCGTCGAACGGGGCCGATGCCGCGATGATGCTGCGCGAATGCGTGCGGCTGGCGCGGGAAGAACAGCGTGTCGTGGTGTTTCTGGAACCCATCGCGCTTTATCCCATGCGCGACCTGCTGGCGGAAAAGGATGGCGGCTGGATGCGGCGCTATCCCGATCCGTCGCTGCGGATCGCACTGGGAGAGGTGGGAGTGGACGGCGACGGCACCGATCTGGCCATCGTCACCTTCGGCAACGGGGTTTACCTGTCGCATCAGGCGCTGCCCGCGCTGGAGGCGAAAGGGGTCAAAGCTCGGGTGGTCGATACCCGATGGCTGTCGCCCCTGCCCAAGGCGGCGCTGACGGCGGCGGTGCAGGGCTGCAAGCGCATACTGATCGTCGATGAAACCCGCCAGTCCGGCGGCGTGGCCGAGGCGCTGATGGCGCATTTCCACGAAGCGACGCAGGTGCCCATGGCCCGTATCACGGCGGAAGACAGCTTCATCGCCACCGGCCCGGCCTATGCCGCCACGATGCCCTCGGCCGACACGATCCGCGCTGCCGCCGAGGAGCTGTGCCGATGACAACCGCCGTGCTGATCTGCCCCGGCCGGGGCAGCTATACCAAGGCCGAACTGGGCAGCCTGGCCGGTTTCCCTGACCGCGCCCTTCTGTCCCGCTTCGATGACATGCGGCGTGCGGCGGGGCAGGACAGCCTGACCGATCTGGATTCGGCCCCAACCTATTCCGTTGCGCGCCATACCCGCGGCGACAATGCCAGCGCCCTGATCTATGCCTGTTCGCTGGGCGATGCGCTGTCGCTCTCCGGCGTCGATCTGGTCGCCGTGACCGGCAATTCGATGGGCTGGTATTCCGCGCTGGCCTGCGCGGGGGCGCTGACGCCCGAAGCGGGGTTCACGCTGGTCAACACCATGGGCACGCTGATGCAGCAGCATATGATCGGCGGGCAGCTGATCTATCCCTTCCTTGGCCCCGACTGGCAACCTGACCACGCCCGCAAGGCCGCGCTGCTGGATCTGGTGGCCGGGATCGGCACGCGGCCCGGCCATGTGCTTGGCCTGTCGATCGACCTTGGCGGCATGCTGGTGCTGGCGGGGAACGAGGCCGGGCTGAAGGCGTTCGAAGCCGCCGTTCCCGTCGTCGACGGGCGCTTTCCGATGCGGCTGGGCAATCACGCCGCCTTCCACACCCGGCTTCAGGCCCCGGTGGCCGGACTGGGCCGCGCGGTCCTGCCCGAAACCCTGTTCGGCCGGAACCGCCTTCCGCTGATCGACGGGCGCGGCCATGTCTGGTGGCCGGGAGCGGCCACGCCCGCCGCCTTGCGCGGCTATACGCTGGGGCATCAGGTGGTGGAGCCCTATGATTTCACCGCCGCCATCCGCACCGCCGCCCGCGAATTCGCCCCCGATCTTTTCATCGTCGCCGGGCCGGGCACCACCATGGGCGGTGCCGTGGCGCAATCGCTGATCCTGTCCAACTGGCGCGGCATGGCGTCGAAAGCCGACTTCCAGCGCCTGCAATCCGAAACCCCCTTCCTCATCTCGATGGGCCTGCCCGAGCAGCGCCGTCTTGTCACCAACGGAGAGACCCGATGACCCATTCCGCCATCCTGGCCGCCGCCGGCCTGACCGCTGCCGATCTGTCCGGCGGCACGCTGGCCGTTCATTCGCCCATCGACGGGGCCGAACTGGCGCGGGTGCGGGAAACCGCCGCCGCCGACATGCCCGCGATCATTGCCCGGTCGCAGGCCGCCTTCCGCGCCTGGCGCGAGGTGCCCGCGCCGCGCCGGGGCGAACTCGTCCGCCTGCTGGGCGAGGAACTGCGCGCGTCCAAGGCCGAACTGGGCGCGCTGGTCACGGCCGAGGTGGGCAAGATCACGTCCGAAGGGCTGGGCGAAGTGCAGGAGATGGTCGACATCTGCGATTTCGCCGTGGGCCTGTCGCGCCAGCTTTACGGGCTGACCATCGCCAGCGAACGCCCCGGTCACAGGATGGCGGAAACCTGGCATCCGATCGGGCCGGTCGGGGTGATCTCCGCCTTCAACTTCCCGGTTGCGGTCTGGTCGTGGAACGCGGCGCTGGCGCTGGTCTGCGGCAATCCGGTGATCTGGAAGCCGTCGGAAAAGACCCCGCTGACCGCGATGGCCAGCATGAAGATCATGCAGCGCGCGCTGGCCCGCTTTGGCGATGCGCCGGACGGGTTGGTGCAGCTGGTGATCGGCGGCCCTGCGGTGGGCGAGGCGCTGGTCGCATCCCGGGATGTGCCGGTGCTGTCGGCCACCGGATCGACCCGGATGGGCGGCATCGTCGGCCCGAAGGTTACGGCACGCTGGGGCCGGCCGATCCTGGAACTGGGCGGCAACAATGCGATGATCGTGGCCCCTTCGGCCGATCTCGACATGGCGGTGCGGGCCATCGTCTTTTCGGCGGTCGGCACGGCGGGACAGCGCTGCACCAGCCTGCGCCGCCTGATCGTGCATCAGTCGATCAAGGCCGATCTGGTGGCGAAACTGGTGGCGGCCTATGCCAGCCTTCCCATCGGTGATCCGCGCAAGGAGGGCACGCTGATCGGCCCGCTGATCGACGCGGCCAGCCGCGACCGGATGCTGGCCCAGATCGCCAAGGCGCAAGCCGAGGGCGGCAAGGTTCACGGCGGCACCGCGGCCGAGGGCGTCAAGGGTGGGGCCTATGTCACCCCGGCGCTGGTGGAAATGCCCGCCCAGACCGAAACCGTGCGCGAGGAAACCTTCGCGCCCATCCTCTACGTTCTGGGCTATGACACGCTGGATCAGGCGATTGCCCTGCAGAACGAGGTGCCGCAGGGCCTGTCCTCCTGCATCTTCACCCTGAACCTGCGCGAGGCGGAAACCTTCCTGTCGGCCGCCGGGTCGGATTGCGGCATCGCCAACGTGAACATCGGCCCGTCTGGGGCCGAGATCGGCGGGGCCTTTGGCGGGGAAAAGGAAACCGGCGGCGGGCGCGAAAGCGGGTCGGACGCCTGGAAGGGCTATATGCGGCGGCAGACCTCGACGGTGAACTATTCGGCGAAATTGCCGCTGGCCCAGGGGGTCCGCTTTGACCTCTGAGCCGAATCTCTGGCGCGTCAGCAGCCGTGAGGTCTTTGCCGCCCCGCCGCTGGACGGTGACCGCACGGTCGATCTGGCGGTGATCGGCGGCGGCTTTACCGGCTGCGCGGCGGCGCTGGAGGCCGCGCGGGCCGGGGCCTCGGTCTGCCTGCTGGAGGCCGAAACCGTGGGCCACGGCGGATCTGGGCGCAATGTCGGTCTGGCCAATGCCGGGCTGTGGCTGCCGCCGGAAACCGTGATTGCCGCGATGGGCGAAGGGCCGGGCCGCCGCCTGATCGACGCGCTGGCCGTGGCCCCGGCGCGGGTGTTCGACCTGATCGCGCGCGAAGGCATCGACTGCGAGGCCACACGCAACGGCACACTGCATCTGGCCCACGCGCCTGCGGGGCTGCGCGATCTGGCCGAGCGCCACCGGCAGGGCGTGGCGCTAGGTGCGCCGCTGCAATTGCTGGATGCGGCGGAAACCGCGCGTCGCACCGGGACGCGGGCCTTCCACGGCGCGCTGTTCGATCCGCGCGCGGGCACGATCCAGCCGCTGTCCTATGCGCGCGGTCTGGCGCGGGCAGCGGTGGCGACCGGGGCCGCGCTGCACGAAACCAGCCCCGTCACCGCGCTGCGGCGTGACGGCGACCTGTGGGTCCTGGAAAGCCGGGGCCATCAGCTGCGCGCCCGCAGCCTGCTGGTGGCGACCAATGCCTATCACCTGGGCATCCGCACGCCGTTCCGCCCCGAGATCATCGTCGTCAGCTATTGCCAGTTTGCCACCGCCCCGCTGTCGGCCGAGCAGCGCCAGGCCATCCTGCCGGGCGGCGAAGGCTGCTGGGATACCGCCATGGTGATGTCATCCTTCCGGCTGGACCGGGCCGGGCGGCTGATCGTCGGCGGCATCGGCAACAGTGACGGGCCTGCCGGGGCGATCCATTCCGGCTGGGCGCGGCGCAAGCTGGCGCAACTGTTCCCGGCGCTGAAGGGCGTGGCGTTCGATCATGGCTGGTGCGGCCGCATCGCCATGACCTCGGACCATATCCCCAAGATCGTCGGCTTCGGCCCCAATGCCTATGCCTGTTTCGGCTATTCCGGGCGCGGCATCGGGCCGGGCACGGTCTTCGGCACCGAAGCGGCAAGGGCGCTGCTGGCGGGCGATGACACCGGTCTGCCGGTCGCGCCGGTGCCCGGCCACCGAGAAAGCCTGATCGCCACGCGCGAGGCCTATTACGAAACCGGCGCGGCGCTGGTGCATCTGGTCTCGGCCCGCTGAGGGGCCGGGATCACAGCATCCAGGCAATTGGCAGGTAGCTGGCGATCTTCACCAGCGCCCGGCCCAGAAGCGATGTGCCGGGATCGTGGTCATAGCTGGTGTCCTGCGGGCCGCTCCACATCAGCCTGTCGTTCCCGTCCAGCGTGACACGATAGGCCGTCCGGCGCAGAACCTCGTCCGACACGCTGTCTTCGATCAGCCGCGCAAGTCGCGGGCTTTCGATCAGAAAGCCCATCTCGCAATTCAGCCGGGCCGAACGCGGATCGAAGTTGAACGATCCGATGAAGGCGCGCGCGCCGTCGATGGCAAAGGATTTGGTGTGCAGGCTGGCGGTCGACGACCCCATCAGCCCGAAATCCACATCCTCGGGTGCTTCGCCGATGCGGGCCAGTTCCCAGACCGCAACGCCGTTTTCCACCAGCTCGCGCCGGTGGCGGATGTAACCGGACTGCACCAGCGGCACATCGGTCGCCTCCTGGCTGTTGGTCAGCGTGGTGACGCGCAGCCCCTTCGCCGCCGCCTTCACCAGCAGGTCTGTCCCGGCATCGCCCGGTACGAAATAGGCCGAAATCAGCGCGATGGAGGATTTCGGCTCGCCCAGCAGCGTGCCCAGTTGCGACACCAGCAACTGATCGTCGCGGGCCTTGCCCAGGCCCTTGGCAGGATCGTCCGACACCAGATGCGCCGGGGTCCAGTCCAGCACGATATTGCCCGTGGCCAGGCCGACAGCCACGGCCGAGCTTTTCACCAGGTCGAAATAGCGCGCCGCTTCGTCCGATCCCGCATAGGCCGCCAGCCGGTCCGCCAGTTGTGTCAGGCCATCCGGCGCAGGTGCCAGAATTTGCGCGGCATCATAGGCAGAGTCGCTGTTCCAGTAGCGGTCGAAATCCTCGGCCACATCGCGCGCGCCCTGGCCGACGGCCAGCACGTCAAGATCGCGGTAATGCGCCTCGCCAAAGGCAAAGTAGATGTCGCCGATGTTGCGCCCGCCGATCAGCGTGGCGATCCCGTCTGCGGAAATCGACTTGTTGTGCATCCGGCGGTTCAGGCGGAAGAAGTCGAACACATAGTTCAGCATCCGCGGCTTGCGCAGCACGAAGGGGTTGAAGAGCCGGACCTCGACATTCGGCAGCGCATCCAGCGCCGAGAAGATGTCATCCAGCCCCGGAATGCCGTTGTCGTCCAGCAGCAGGCGGATCTTCACCCCGCGCGCGGCCGCCTGTCGCAGTTCTTCCAGCAGCAGCATACCGGTCAGGTCGTCGTGCCAGATGTAATAGCGCAAATCCAGTGCTGCATCGGCGGCGCGGATCATCGCGATCCTTGCCACAAAGGCATCGGGGCCTTCCATCAGCGGATAGGTGCCGGTCAATCCGGGATGGGCGGCCTCGTCAGGCAGGAACCGGGCACCCAGCCGGGTATCATCACTGGCCGGAATATGCCGGGTGCTGCGGTCCGCCCGGTTTTCCGGCAAGGGCCAGATCATCCGGGCGATCAGGATGAAGACCGCCAGAATGACGGTCAGCACCAGAACGAAGCGTAGCACCATCCGGGTCAATCGAAACATGGGCACCTCAGATCTCTTCGACCATCACCACGCCTTGCATCGCTTTTATAGCCCCCTTCACCTGCGGGGTGACAGGATAGGGTTCGGGCAGCATGAGGTCGATCTCGCGGCCCTGATCGTCGGGAATGCAAAGGGTGATCTGTGCCCGGCTGCGGCCTTCGACCTTTGACAGCAGGGCCGCCAGCGAGGGGATCGCCTCGGCCCGGTTCATGTGGATGCGGATCGCCTGCGCACCGGCCTGATCGGCCACCGCGTCGATAGGGGCGACCGCATTGGCCAGAAGCTTCACCCCCTCGCCATCCGGGTCGGCGCGCACGGTCAGGACCACGTTCCTGCCCGGCTCCAGATGGTCGCGTGACGCTTCCAGCACATCGGAAAACACGGTGACTTCGTAAAGCCCGGTCGGGTCCGACAGCGCGACGAAGGCGAACCTGTTGCCCTTGGCGGATTTGCGTTCCTGCCGGGCCGAGACGGAACCGGCGATCTTCTCGACACTGGGCGAACCCTTGGCCAGGACCGATTGCGTCACCTCGGCCAGCGTCTTCACCCCCTTGCGCTTCAGCGCCGACATGTAGTCGTCCAGCGGGTGCCCCGACAGATAGAAGCCGACCGCCAGATGTTCGTTGCCCAGCCGCTCCACCGGCAGCCAGTCGTCGCGCCAGGGCAGCCGGGGTTCCGGGATGTCGGTGCCGCTGTCGCCGAACAGCGACACCTGGGACGAGGCTTTCGCCTCATGGATCGCCGCCGACCAGGCCACCAGCGCATCCAGCGCCTCGAACACGCGGGCGCGGTTCCCGTCCAGCTGGTCAAAGGCCCCGGCGCGGGCCAGCATCTCCAGCGGCCGCTTGCCGATCCGCTTCAGATCCACCCGGCGGGCAAAGTCGAAGAGCGAGGCGAAGGGCTGCAAGCCCCGCGCCTCGACGATGAGACCCATGGCATCGACGCCGACATTCTTCAGCGCGCCAAGGCCATAGACGACGCGGGGGCCGTCGGTGTCGAAGGCGGCCAGACTGCGGTTGACGCAAGGTGGAACGACTTCGATTCCCAACTTGTCCAGCTCGCGCTTGTAGACGGCCAGCTTGTCGGTCAGGTGAAGGTCGCAGTTCATCACCCCGGCCATGAATTCGACCGGATGGTTCGCCTTCAGCCAGGCCGTCTGATAGCTGACCACGGCATAGGCGGCGGCATGCGACTTGTTGAAGCCGTAGTTGGCGAACTTTTCCAGAAGGTCGAAGACCTCGCCCGCCTTGGTCGCCGGAATGTCATGGGTGGCCTTGCAGCCTTCGATGAACTTGGGCCGCTCCTTGGCCATTTCCGAGGCGATCTTCTTGCCCATCGCGCGGCGCAGAAGGTCGGCCCCGCCAAGGCTGTATCCGGCCATGACCTGCGCGATCTGCATCACCTGTTCCTGATAGACGATGATGCCCTGCGTCTCGGCAAGGATGTGGTCGATGGTCGGGTGGATGGATTCAAGGTCGCGCAGACCGTTCTTCACCTCGCAATAGGTGGGGATATTCTCCATCGGTCCGGGACGGTACAGCGCCACGAGGGCCACGATATCCTCGATGCAGGTCGGTTTCATCCGCCGCAGCGCATCCATCATCCCCGAGCTTTCGACCTGGAACACCGCCACGGTTTTCGCGGCGGCGTAAAGCTCATAGCTGGCCTTGTCGTCCAGCGGGATATGACCGATGTCGTTTTCGGCACCCGGTTTGGGCGTGTAGAGCGGGCGGCCATCGGCAGAGACATGCAGCGGGCGGCCGGATTTCAGGATCAGGCGGATCGCTTCCTGAATGACGGTCAGCGTCTTCAGCCCCAGGAAGTCGAATTTCACCAGCCCCGCCGCCTCGACCCATTTCATGTTGAACTGGGTGGCCGGCATGTCCGATCGCGGGTCCTTGTACAGCGGAACCAGTTCGTCCAGCGGGCGGTCGCCGATCACCACGCCGGCGGCATGGGTGCCTGCGGACCGGTAAAGCCCCTCGATCTGCTCGGCATAATCGAGAAGGCGTTTCACCACCTCCTCCTTCGCGGCCTCGCGCAGGCGTGGCTCGTCCGCAAGCGCCTTGGTGATGCTGACGGGCTTGACCCCTTCAACCGGGATCATCTTGGACAGCCGGTCAACCTGCCCGTAGCTGAGCTGCAGGACCCGGCCCACATCGCGCACGGCGGCCTTGGACAGAAGCGCGCCGAAGGTGATGATCTGGGCCACCTTATCGCTGCCGTATTTTTCCTGCACATAGCGGATCACCTCTTCGCGGCGGTCCATGCAGAAGTCGATGTCGAAGTCGGGCATCGACACCCGTTCGGGGTTCAGGAACCGTTCGAACAGCAGCGCATAGCGCAAGGGATCAAGATCGGTGATCAGCAGGACATAGGCCACCAGCGATCCGGCACCCGACCCCCGGCCAGGGCCGACGGGGATGCCATGATCCTTGGCCCATTTGATGAAATCGGACACGATCAGGAAATAGCCGGGAAAGCCCATCCTCTCGATGATGCCCAGCTCGAACCGCAACCGGTCTTCGTAGACCTCGCGCGGGGCAGCCAGTTCGATCACCGCCAGCCGTTTTTCCAGCCCTTCCCAGGCCTGGCGCTGCAGCTCTTCCACCTCGTTTTCGGCAAAGACCGGCAGGATCGGCTTGCGCTTTCCGGCCATGAAGGCGCAGCGGCGGGCGATCTCCACCGTATTTTCCAGCGCCTCGGGAAGATCGGCGAACAGCGCGCACATCTCGGCTTCGGTCTTGAGGTAATGCTGCGGCGTCAGCCGACGGCGCGGCTCGTTCTGGTCGACATAGGCCCCCTCGGCAATGCACAGCAGCGCATCATGCGCCTCGAACATCGCGGATTTCGGGAAATAGACGTCATTGGTGGCCACCAGCGGCAGCCCCATCTCATAGGCCAACTCGACATGGCCGCGTTCTGTGGCGGCCTCGGCGCCAGTGGGCTGACCGCCTTCGCCGGGATGGCGCTGAAGCTCGACATACAGGCGATCGGGGTAGATCTCGGCCAGCCGTTGCAGCAAGGCGCGCGCTTTGGGCAACTGGCCCTGTTGCAGGAACCGGCCCAACGGGCCATCGGGGCCGCCGGTCAGGCAGATCAGCCCCTCGCTGTGCCGGGCCAGATCATCGGGGGTGACATGGGGCAGCTGGCCGTCTCCGCGCAGATAAAGACACGAATTCAGCTTCATCAGGTTCATGTAGCCCGGTTCGGATTGCACCAGCAGCACCAGCGGCGCAGGCAGGCGCGGCTTTTCGCCGGGCTGGGCCGGATCATGGGCCAGGGCAATCTGGCAACCCACGATGGGTTGCAGCCCCGCATCCTTGGCCGTGGCCGAGAATTCCAGCGCACAGAACATGTTGTTTGTGTCGGTGACGGCGATGGCGGGCATCTGCACCTCGGCCGCCAGCCGGACCAGGGATTTCACCGGAACCGCCCCTTCCAGAAGGCTGTGTTCGGTATGGGTGCGAAGATGGATGAAACGCGGAGGACTGGCCATGGGGGCAGACTAGGCGCGGCACCTGATGCCGACAAGAGGCGCGGCGCGGGAAACCGCCGCCGTTTCTTGCGGCACTTCGCCGGAGTTCAGCCCGACTTTCAGGCAAACCCGAAAGGTGCTTCGTCCTTGCGGCAAGAAAAACCTCTTGCCTTGAATCGCCCCTGACCCCCTGATGAAAGGATAAGAACAAGGGGCGCGTGGCCCGCTTTACGCCGCATCGGGCGGCCACGCACATCGCCCCAACCGGGGAGAAGGCGGCGGACTGACATATGACCGGACCAGCAACTGGGCCAGAGTCTGGGATCGCGTTCCTCCTGAACGGGGCGCCGGTCTGCGTGCGGGATGAACCTCCGACGCGGACCCTGCTGGATTGGCTGCGCGAAAGCCGCGGCCTCTGCGGCACCAAGGAAGGCTGCAACGAAGGCGATTGCGGGGCCTGCACCGTGATGGTGACGGATGCCACCGGATCGAAGGCGCTGAACGCCTGTATCCTGATGCTGCCGCAACTGCAGGGCAAGGCGGTGCGCACGGTCGAAGGGATCAGCGGCCCCGCCGGACAGATGCATCCGGTGCAGGACGCGATGGTCGCGCATCACGGCAGCCAATGCGGCTTCTGCACCCCCGGCTTCGTGGTCTCGATGGCGGTCAGCCATCTGAACGGCGCGCAGGACCATGACGACCGGCTGGCCGGCAACCTCTGCCGCTGCACCGGCTATGCCCCGATCATCCGCGCGGCCGAGGCGGCGGAATCCGCCCCGGTGCCCGACTGGATGACGGCTGATGCCCTTTCCCTTCACCAAATATCCCCCGAGGGGTCCGGGGAGGCAGGCAGCCTCCCCGGTGCTTTCCGCCCGCGCGACAGTGATGAATTCGCGGACTGGTATCTGCAGAACCCCGATGCGACGCTGGTGGCCGGGGCCACGGATGTCGGCCTCTGGGTGACGAAACAGCTGCGCGATCTCGGCCAGGTGGCCTTCCTTGCCGGGATGGAGGACCTCTCCCAGATCGAACGGCGCGGCGACCAGCTGCATGTCGGGGCCTGCGTGACCGTGGCCGAACTGCGCCGCGCGGTGGCGCCGCTTCTGCCTTCCTTCGCCGAAATGCTGCGGCGCTTTGCCAGCGAACAGGTCCGCAATGCCGCCACCATCGGCGGCAATATCGCCAATGGCAGCCCGATCGGCGATGGCCCGCCCGCGCTGATCGCGCTGGGGGCCACGCTGCATCTGCGCCGCGGCGATGCGATGCGCACGATCCCGCTTGAGGATTTCTTCCTTGAATACCGCAAGCAGGATCGCCAGCCCGGCGAATTCGTGGCCGGGATCACCCTGCCCGCCGTCGCCCCCGCCCTGCGCTGCTACAAGCTGTCGAAACGCTTCGATCAGGATATTTCCGCCGTCTGCGGCTGTTTCAACGTGACGGTTCAGGACGGTCGCGTCACGCAGGCCCGCATCGCCTTTGGTGGCATGGCGGGCACGCCGAAACGGGCGTCGCAGGCCGAAACCGCGCTGATGGGGCAGGAGTGGAGCGAGGCGACCATCGGCGCCGCCGTCGCGGCGATGGCGCAGGATTACGCACCGATGACCGATATGCGGGCAAGTTCCGCCTATCGGATGCAGACCGCGCAGAACATGCTGCGCCGCTATTTCCATGATCTTGCCGGTGTCCCTGTCTCGGTGCTGGAGGTGCAGCCATGAGCATGGGCAAACCGCTTCCCCACGATTCCGCCCCGCTGCATGTCACCGGGCAGGCGCGATATCTGGATGACATCCCGCTGCCGACAGGCACGCTGCATCTGGCTTTCGGGCTGTCGGCCATCACCTGCGGCGAAATCACCGCGATGGATCTTGCCGCCGTGCGCTCGGCCCCCGGCGTGGTGGCGGTGATCACGGCGGAGGATCTGGAGCGGGAGTTCCATGGGGTGCCGGATTGTTCGCCCTCGCTGGGGGATGAGCCGCTTCTGACCATGAAGCGGATCGAGTTCCATGCCCGGCCGATCTTTATTGTGGTCGCCGAAAGCCACCTTGCCGCCCGCAAGGCGGCGCGCAAGGCGAAGATCGACTACACCGAAAGCCCGGCCCTGCTGACGCCGGAACAGGCGCTGGCCGCCAATTCCCGCTTTGAAGCCGGGCCTTCGGTCTGGGCGCAGGGCGATGCGGCCGCGGCAATTGCGGCAGCCCCGCATGTGCTGGAGGGCGAGCTGGAAGTCGGCGGGCAGGAGCATTTCTATCTGGAGGGCCAGATCGCCGCCGCCATTCCGGGCGATGACGGCGGGGTGCATGTCTATTCCTCGACCCAGCATCCGACCGAGGTGCAGCACAAGGTGGCTCATGCGCTGCATCTGCCGATGTCGGCGGTGCGGGTGGAAACCCGGCGGATGGGCGGCGGCTTCGGCGGCAAGGAATCCCAGGGCAACTGGCTGGCCATCTCTTGCGCCCTTGCGGCGCGGATGACGGGACGGGCCTGCAAGATGCGCTATGACCGCGATGACGATATGGTCGTCACCGGCAAGCGGCATGACATCAAGGTGCGCTACAAGGTCGGCCATGACGCCGATGGCCGGGTGCTGGGCATCGACTATGTCCACCTGATCCGCTGCGGCTGGTCGCAGGATCTGTCCTTGGCGGTGGCCGACCGCGCCATGCTGCATGCGGAAAATTGCTACTGGATGCCGAACATCCGCATCGAAAGCCACCGGCTGAAGACCAACACTGCCAGCGGCACCGCCTATCGCGGCTTTGGCGGGCCGCAGGGGATCATCGGGGCCGAACGGGTGATGGACCACATCGCCTTTGCGCTGAAGAAGGACCCGGTCGAGGTGCGGCGGGTCAATTATTACCGCGAGATGGGCGATGTGAAGGCCGGGCCGGGAACGGGACGGCGCTATGCAGGCGCACATTCGCCGAAGGCCGAAGAGCCGGAGGTGCAGACCACGCCCTATGCCATGCCGGTCGAGGATTTCATCGGCCGGGCGATGACCGATGCGCTGCTGGCGTCCAGCGACTATTGGGCGCGCAAGACCGAGATCGCCGACTGGAACGCCAAAAGCCCGGTGCTGAAGCGCGGGATCGGCTTTACCCCGGTCAAGTTCGGCATCTCCTTCACGCTGACCTGGCTGAACCAGGCGGGGGCACTTGTGCATGTCTATCAGGACGGCTCGGTCCACCTGAACCATGGCGGCACCGAGATGGGGCAGGGCCTGAACCAGAAGGTCGCGCAGGTGGTGGCGCATGTTTTCGGGCTGGATGCCGAAAAGGTGCGGATCACGCCGACCGATACCGGCAAGGTGCCGAACACCAGCGCCACGGCGGCATCCTCGGGGTCTGACCTGAACGGCATGGCCTCGCGCCAGGCGGCCGAGGTGATCCGCGACCGGATGGCGGCGCATCTGGCCGAACGCCATCAGGTCGCGGCCGATACCGTGCGGTTCGAGGGCGGCATGGTGAAAGTGGCAGGCGAGGATTATCCGTTCGAAAAGGTGGCGGCCTCGGCCTATCAGGCGCGGGTCAGCCTGTCCTCGACCGGCTATTACGCCACGCCCAAGATCACCTGGGACCGGGTGAAAGGGCAGGGGCGGCCGTTCTTCTACTTCGCCTATGGCGTGGCGGTCTCCGAGGTGGTGATCGACACCCTGACCGGCGAGAACCGGATCCTGCGTGCCGACATCCTGCACGACACGGGGTCGTCGCTGAACCCCGCGCTGGACATCGGCCAGGTCGAGGGTGCCTATGTGCAGGGCGCGGGCTGGCTGACGACCGAAGAGCTGGTCTGGGACCCGAAGGGGCGGCTGGCGACCCATGCGCCCAGCACCTACAAGATCCCGGCCTGTTCGGACCGGCCGCGCATCTTCAACGTGGCGCTGTGGGAGCGTCCGAACCCCGAGGATTCGGTCGGCAAGTCCAAGGCGGTGGGCGAGCCGCCGTTCAACCTCGGCATCTCGGCCTTCCTTGCGCTGTCCCATGCGGTCGAGGCTTGCGGCGACGGTTCGGTCTATCCCGACCTGCGGGCCCCCGCCACGGCGGAAGCTGTGCTGGCAGCCGTTGACCGGGTGCGGCAGGGGCGCGATTTTTCGACGAAAAATCGGGGGCGCGCCGATGTTTGATCCCATTGTCCTGCGCGCTGCGGTGGCGGCGCATGGTCCTGTCGCGCGCGTCGTCGTTGCCGCGCATGACGGATCGTCCCCGCGCGAGGCGGGGGCCGAGATGCTGGTCTGGGCCGACGGCCAGTCCGGCACCATCGGCGGCGGCACGCTGGAGTTCGAAGCGGTGGCCCGCGCCCGCGCGGCCCTGTCGCGCCGCGCGGCACCGGTGGTGGAGCGTATCCCGCTTGGCCCAGCACTTGGCCAGTGCTGCGGCGGCGCAGTGACGCTGGTGACGGCGGTTCTGGACGAGACGGCGCTTGCGGTGCAGGCGGGACGGGCGGCCATCGCCACGGGCATGGGCGAGATGCCGCTGTCGGTGCATCGGCTGTTGACCGATGCGCGCGGGCAGGGGCAAGTGCCGACGGCAAGGCTGGTCGACGGCTGGCTGGTGGAACCCGTCGCCGTGGCAAGGCGGCAGCTCTGGATCTGGGGGGCGGGTCATGTCGGCCGGGCCATGGTGGCCGTGATGGCCGATCTGCCGGACTTGCAGATCACCTGGATCGACACCGCCCGCGAACGGTTTCCGCAAGTGATCGCCGCGGGTGTCACCCCGGTCTGGTC
Organism: Paracoccaceae bacterium; assembly: GCA_036745335.1. Taxonomy (GTDB): domain Bacteria; phylum Pseudomonadota; class Alphaproteobacteria; order Rhodobacterales; family Rhodobacteraceae; genus Pseudogemmobacter. Next base: position 5,408 of record DAIOGH010000004.1, on the reverse strand, counting down.
GGCCACGCCAGAGGCCCTGGCTGCCCATGCGCCGGCCGAGGCGGAACATCTGATCGTTACCTATTCCCATGCGCTGGATCTGGAGCTGTGTCACCGGCTTCTGGCGCGCGGGTTCAACTGGCTGGGCCTGATCGGCTCGGCTACCAAATGGGCGCGGTTCCGGGCGCGCCTGCGGGCCCTGGGGCATGCGTCCCAGGCCATAGACCGCATCACCTGTCCCATCGGGGACCGATCCTTGGGTAAGCATCCGCAAGCGATCGCAATTGGTGTTGCAGTCCAACTGCTGAAGAACAAACGCAAATCCGAGACGGAGATCACGGATGACGGAAACGGGGAAGACGGAAACCGTGAAAACGGGGGGCAGCACGGCCGAACGGCCTGAGCTGTTGAAGATCAGCGGCGTGACCAAGGCCTATCCGGGTGTTGTGGCGAACAGCGATGTCGGATTTTCGGTCGGCGAGGGCGAGGTTCATGCCCTTCTGGGTGAGAACGGCGCAGGGAAATCCACGCTGGTCAAGATGATCTACGGGTTGGTGAAGCCGGATTCCGGCAGCATGACCTTTCGCGGCAAGCCCTATACCCCGGCCAAACCGGCCGAGGCGCGGCGGCTGGGTGTCGCCATGGTGTTCCAGCACTTCAGCCTGTTCGAGGCGCTGAATGTGGCCGAGAACGTGGCGCTGGGGATGGAAAGCCCGCCACCGATGCGCGAGCTGGCCAGCCGCATCCGCGCGGTCAGCGAGGAATACGGCCTGCCGCTGGACCCCGACCGGATGGTCGGCGATCTGTCGGCGGGGGAGCGCCAGCGGGTCGAGATCATCCGTTGCCTGTTGCAGGATCCGAAACTGCTGATCATGGACGAGCCGACGAGCGTGCTGACGCCGCAGGAGGTGGAGATCCTGTTCAAGACGCTGCGACAATTGTCGGCCGAAGGCACGGCGATCCTGTATATCAGCCACAAGCTTGAGGAGATCCGTGCGCTCTGCGACGAGGCGACGATCCTGCGGCGTGGCAAGGTGGTGGCGACCTGCACCCCGCGCGAACGCACCGCGCGCGAGATGGCCGAGCTGATGGTCGGCGCAACGCTGACCCCGCCCGAACGGCATCCGGGCGAAAAGGGCGAAGTCGCGCTGGGCGTCAGCGACCTGTCGGTCGCTTCGCCGATCCCCTTCGGCACCAGCCTGAAGAACGTGTCCTTCACCGTGGCGAAGGGCGAGGTTCTGGGCATCGCCGGAGTGGCCGGAAACGGGCAGGACGAATTGCTGCTGGCGCTGTCGGGCGAGTTGAAGGTGGCCCCTGACCGGCTGCGGATCGACGGACATGCGGCGGGCGATCTGGGTCCGGTGGAGCGGCGGCGCGCGGGTCTGGTCTCGGCCCCCGAGGACCGTTACGGCCATGCGGCGGCCCCGGACATGAGCCTGATCGAGAATGCCTTTCTGACCGGCGGGCTGCGGCGCGGGCTGACGCGAAACGGCTTCATCGACTGGGCCAAGACCCGTGCCTTTGCCGAAGAGATCATCGTGCAATATGACGTGCGCACGCCGGGGCCGGATGTGGCGGCGCGGGCCCTGTCGGGCGGCAACCTGCAAAAGTTCCTGATGGGGCGCGAGCTGAACCAGTCGCCCGGCATCATCGTGATCAACCAGCCGACATGGGGCGTCGATGCCGCAGCGGCGGCGGCGATCCGGCAGGCCATTCTTGACCGGGCGGCCGGGGGGGCTGCGGTTGTGGTGATCAGTCAGGATCTGGACGAGTTGCTGGAGGTTTCCGACACATTCGCGGTTCTGAACGAGGGGCGGTTGACAAGGCCCGTGCCGGTTCAGGGCCTGACGATGGACCAGATCGGTTTGATGATGGGCGGCGCCCACGGGATGGAGGTTGCGCATCATGTGGAATGACGGTTTCGATTTTTCGACGAAAAATCAGGGGGCGCGCCATGATCAGGCTTGAAAAACGCCCCAGCCCCAGCCGGTTCTGGTTGTATGCGACGCCGCCCGTGGCGGTGGTGCTGACGATGGTCGTGGGCGGCATCCTGTTCGCCCTGATGGGCAAGAACCCGGTCGAGGTGATCCGCACGATCTTCTGGGACCCGCTGTTCGGCGAGTTTGCCTTCTACCTGCGCGGGCAGCTTCTGGTGAAGGCGGGTCCGCTGATCCTGATCGCCATCGGGCTGGCGCTGGGGTTCCGGGCGGGAATCTGGAACATCGGCGCCGAGGGCCAGTACATCATCGGGGCCATCTGCGGTGCTGCGGTGGGGCTGGCGGTGTTCCCGACCGAGAACCGGCTGATCTTTCCGCTGATGGTGCTGGCGGGGGCCTTCGGCGGCTGGCTCTGGGCGATGATCCCGGCCATCCTGAAGACCCGCTTCAACACCAACGAGATTCTGGTCAGCCTGATGCTGGTCTATGTGGCGCAGACCATTCTGGCCAAGGCGGCGACCGGGTTCCTGAAAAACCCCGAAGGCATGGGCTTTCCGGGAAGCCGCAACTTCAGCAGCTATCCGGCGGCGAAGAACGATTATCTGATCGAAGGCCTGGGTCTGCACTGGGGGGGCGTGGCGGCCCTGGTGACGGCGGTGCTGGCCTATGTCCTGCTGACCCGCCACATCGCGGGGTTCCAGATCCGGCTGGCCGGGCAGGCCCCGCGTGCCGCGCGTTTTCACGGCGTCAACCCGGTGCGGCTGGTGGTGATGTGCATGGGTATTTCCGGTGCGCTGGCGGGCCTTGCGGGTCTGTTCGAGGTGGCAGGGCCTGCGGGCCAGATCACCATCGACTTCAACACCGGCTATGGATTTACCGCGATCATCGTGGCCTTTCTGGGCCGGTTGAACCCGCTGGGGATCGTGCTGGCGGGCCTCTTGATGGCGCTGACCTATGTCGGCGGCGAAATGGCCTCGACCAGCCTTGGTCTGCCGGCGGCCGCGATCCAGGTATTCCAGGGCATGTTGCTGTTCTTCCTTCTGGCCGTGGATGTGCTGACCAACTACCGCTTCCGCCTGACGGCTGGCGGCGCAACCGCAGGAGCGAAATGATGGATTTCGGTGGTATCAATCCGGTCATCCTGATTGCGGGGCTGATGGCGACGGCGGTGCCGATCCTGCTGGCCGCGCTGGGCGAGGCGGTGGTGGAGCGCGCGGGCGTGCTGAACCTGGGCGTCGAGGGGATGATGATCATCGGCGCGCTGGGCGGTTTCGTCGTGGCGGTGCATTCGGGCAGCCCGGTGCTGGGCTTTGTCGGCGGGGCCGTGGCGGGGGCGGCGCTGAGCCTGATCTTCGCGGCGCTGACCCAGGTCTTCCTGGCCAATCAGGTGGCGACGGGGCTGGCGCTGACGCTGTTCGGGCTGGGGCTCAGCTCTCTGGGCGGGCAGGGTTACAATGGCATCAAGCCGCCCGCGACCGGCAGGCTGTTGCCCGATGCGCTGGCCGATCTTCCGGTGGTGGGGCCGATCCTGTTCGGTCATGACTGGGTGGTCTATTTCAGCATCGGGATGACGGCGCTGGTCTGGTATGTGCTGAAGTTCACCCGCGTCGGCCTGATCATCCGGGCGGTGGGTGAAAGCCACGAGGCAGCGCATGCCCTTGGCTACAAGGTCAACCGCATCCGTCTTCTGTGCATCATGTTCGGCGGCGCGATGGCCGGGGTCGGGGGGGCCTATGTCAGCCTTGTACGGGTGCCGCAATGGGTGGACGGGATCACCGCGGGCGCGGGCTGGATCGCGCTTGCCATCGTGGTCTTTGCCAGCTGGCGTCCGTGGCGGGTGCTGGCCGGGGCCTGGTTCTTCGGCGGTATCGGGGCGCTGCAACTGAACGTGCAGGTTTCCGGCGGGTTGCCGCTGGGCATCCTGGGGCTGATCGCGCTGGGCTGTGTCCTCGCGCTGGCGGCGATGCTGGCGCTGCAATCCTCGCGCGGGGAAGCGCAGCGTCTGCATCCGGCGGTGCTGGTGGCGCTGGTCCTGCCGCCGATTGTCTGGGCGATCGGCATGGCCATGGGGCTTTCCTCGATCAAGGTTCCGGTCGAATACTTGTCCATGGCCCCCTATCTGCTAACCATCGTCGTGCTGGTCATCATGTCTTCGGGCAAGGGCAAGGCTGCGATGGGGGCACCTGCCGCACTGGGACAGAACTTTCACGCCTCGCGCTGAGGCATCAAATCGCGGCGCCGCAAAGGTGCCGCCACAACGGGGAGACTACCTTATGAAACGCAGACATCTGCTTGCAGGCGTGTCGCTGGCCCTTGGTCTGGCCATGGGCGGCGGTGCCTTTGCGCAGGGCATGGACAAGGTGAAGGCCTGCTTCGTCTATGTCGGCCCGATCGGGGATGGCGGCTGGACCTTCCAGCACCATCAGGGCGCGCTGGCCGTGCAGGAAGCCTTTGGCGACAAGGTCGAGATCCAGTATCAGGAAAGCGTGCCCGAAGGCGCGGATGCCGAGCGGGTGCTGACCCAGATGGCGCTTGGCGGTTGCAACATCATCTTCACCACCTCGTTCGGCTACATGGATGCGACCAATGCCGTCGCCGCCAAGTTCCCGGATGTGAAGTTCGAACATGCCACCGGCTTCAAGCGCGACCATGCCAACGTCTCCACCTACAATGCGCGCTTCTACGAAGGCCGCGCCGTGCAGGGCACCATCGCCGGCATGATGACGAAGTCGAACAAGATCGGCTATATCGGGTCCTTCCCGATCCCCGAGGTGATGAATGGCATCAATGCCTATTACCTTGCCGCCAAGAAGGTGAACCCGGACGTTCAGGTCTCGGTCGTCTGGGCCTTCACCTGGTTCGACCCGGCGAAAGAGGCCGATGCCGCCAAGGCGCTGATCGACCAGGGCGTCGACGTGATCGCCGCCCATACCGATTCGACCGCGCCCTTGGCCGAAGCGGCCAAGACGCCGGGGGTGATCGGCTTTGGCCAGGCCTCCGACATGGAAGCCTACAAGCCCAGCCCGCGGGTGTCGTCGATCATCGACAACTGGGCGCCCTATTACGTCAAGCGTGTGGGCGAACTGCTGGACGGCACCTATGCCCAGACCGATACCTGGGCCGGCATCGTTGACGGTGAAGTGGAGATCGGCGAGATCACCGATGCGGTTCCGGCCGAAGTGAAGGCCGCCGCCGAGAAGGTGCGCGACGACATTGCCGCGGGCACGCTGCATGCCTTCACCGGCCCGATCAAGAAGCAGGACGGGTCGGACTGGCTGGCCGATGGCGTGACCGCGCCGGATGGCGACCTGCTGGGCATGGATTTCTTTGTCGAAGGCATCGTCGGCGACATTCCGAAGTGATCTCTTGCCGGGAACGCCGGAGGGGCCAGCCCCTCCGGACCTCTCCGGGGTATTTTCACAAGGTGAAGTGTTGTGTAGGCTCAGGACTCGTTCTCGTTTCATAGCCAGAAGATGACGGTGGCAGCGAGGG